>DATJFV010000053.1:0-9580 GCA_035495435.1 Pseudolysinimonas sp. | reverse complement strand
AATTCCGGGTGAACATCCCCGGGTTCGATGGGCCGCATTCGACACCACCAAGGAGACAACCGCGATGACCACCCAGATCGTGATCCTCGCCGCGGGCATGGGCAGCCGCCTCGGCCGCTCGCTGCCGAAGCCGCTCACCGAGCTCAGCGACGGCCGCACCATCATGCAGCAGCAGTTCGACAACATCCACCAGGCCTTCGGCAACGACGCCAACGTGACGATCGTGGTCGGCTACAAGCTCGAGCACATCATCGAGGCCTTCCCGCTCGCCGACTTCGTCTACAACGAGCAGTACGACCAGACCAACACGTCCAATAGCCTGCTTCGCGCTCTGCAGGCCTCGAAGGACGGGGGCGTGCTGTGGATGAACGGCGACGTCGTCTTCGACCCCGAGGCGCTGGTCCGCGCCGGCGACCTCGTGGCCGCCGACCGGTCGTTCGTCAGCGTCAACACGGCCAAGGTGTCTGACGAGGAGGTCAAGTACACGACCGACTCCGAGGGCTACATCGCCGAGCTGTCCAAGACCGTCGTCGGGGGCCTCGGCGAGGCCGTCGGCATCAACTACGTCGCGAGCCGCGACAAGGGCACGCTCGTGCGCCACCTGTCGAAGGTCGGCGACCAGGACTACTTCGAGCGCGGCATCGAGTTGGCGATCGCCCACGACAGCCTTCGCTTCGCGCCGGTCGACATCTCCGACCTGTATGCGGTCGAGATCGACTTCGCCGAAGACCTCGAGCGGGCGAACCTCTTCGTCTGACCCGGTTTCGTCGGCGCGGGTTCCTCTGGCCTCGCGCCGACGATTCTTTGTGCCGTGAGCATTAGATTTACGCTGTGACCTCCCCCGCGCTCTCGTCTCGGGCCTGGTCCCCGTTCTCGCGCTACCGCCGATCGTTGTGGCTGCTGACCACGCGCGACCTGCGTGTGCGGTACTCGACCTCGTTCCTCGGCTACTTCTGGTCGATCCTCGACCCGCTCGTGATGGCGGCGATCTACTGGTTCGTGTTCACCCAGGTGTTCCACCGCGGGGTGGGACACGAGCCGTACATCGTGTTCCTGTTGAGCGGTCTGCTGCCGTGGATGTGGTTCACGGGGTCGGTGTCGGATGCCACGGTCGCCTTCACGCGCGAGGCCAAGCTGGTGCGCTCCACCACCATCCCGCGCACCATCTGGGTGGCCCGCCTGGTGCTGTCGAAGGGGATCGAGTTCCTCCTCAGCCTCCCCGTGCTGGCGGTCTTCGCGATCTTCGCGGGGGCGCAGCTGCACTGGGAGGTGGTGCTCTTCCCGCTGGCGATCGTGTTGCAGGCGGCACTGACCTTCGGAATCGGACTCATCGTGGCGCCGCTCGTCGTCTTCTTCCGCGACCTCGAGCGCGCCGTCCGGCTCATCCTGCGCTTCACGTTCTACGCCTCGCCGATCATCTACAGCCTCGTCGACCTGCGCGATATCGGCCTTGAGCAGGTCGGGGCCCTGAACCCGTTCGCGGGAGTGATCACGTTGTACCGGGCCGCGTTCTTCCCCGAGCAACTCGACTGGTACGCGGTCGGCGTCAGCGTCGTCATCTCGCTGGTGATCCTGACGATCGGCACCCTGGTGTTCCGGCGCACGATCAGCGCCGTGCTGAAGGAGATCTGATGGAGGGCTCGATCACCGTCGACAACCTGGGGGTGCGGTTCAAGCGCAATCGGCTCTCGCGGCGCAACTTCAAGGACCTGTTCGCGGGACGCAACCGCCGCACCCGTCCCGGTGAGTTCTGGGCGCTGCGAAATGTCAGCTTCACCGTGCAGCCGGGCGAGGCGATCGGCGTGGTCGGGCGCAACGGCCAGGGCAAGTCGACGCTGCTGAAGCTGGTCGCGCAGGTCATGATCCCCGACGAGGGCAGCGTGTCGGTGGAGGGCGGTGTCGCCCCGCTGATCGAGATCACCGGTGGCTTCGTCAACGACCTCACCGTGAAGGACAACGTCTACCTCACGGGTGGCCTGCACGGGATGACGAAGCGCGAGATCGACCAGCGCTTCGACGAGATCATCGAGTTCGCCGAGCTCGAGGAGTTCATCCACACCCCCTACAAGCACCTGTCGAGCGGCATGAAGGTGCGCATCGCCTTCGCCGTGATCTCACGTCTGGAGGAGCCGATCATCCTCGTCGATGAGGTCCTCGCCGTGGGTGACAAGGGGTTCCGTGACAAGTGCTACACCCGCATCGAAGAGCTGCTCGCCGGCGGCCGGACGCTGTTCTTCGTCTCGCACAACGAGCGTGATCTGCTGCGGTTCTGCACCCGGGGCCTCTACCTCGACAAGGGCGCGCTGGTGCTCGACGCGTCCATCAAGGACGTCGTGGACCGCTACAACGCCGACTACGGTTCCTGAGATGGCCGCCCGCACCCCCGTCGATCCCGGCAATCTGCATCCCCGCGTCGCGCGCGGCGTGGACGCTGTGCTGTCGGTGCAGCGACCGGTGGTGCTGGCCCACATCCGCTCGATCAGACGGCGTCGCCCCGACGCCGATCCGGCGCAGGTGCTGCGCATTCTCGAGCGGCGCTACCTGACCGCTGTGACGGGAGGCGGGGCCGCGGTCGGCGCGACCGCCGCCATTCCCGCGGTCGGAACCGCCACATCCCTGGCCCTGTCCGGCGTGGAGACCGCGGGTTTTCTCGAGGCCAGCGCCTTGTACGCCCAGTCGGTGACCGAGCTGCACGGCATCGCCCTCGATGATCCGGTGCGCGCCCGCACCCTGGTCATGGCCCTGATGCTCGGCAACGCGGGTCAGGACCTGATCCAGCAGCTGGCCACCCAGGCGGCCGGTCGCGGCTCGCGCACCGCGTACTGGGGCGAGTTCGTCACGCGCAATCTTCCCGGCCCCGCCTTCGGGATGCTCGCCGACCGGGTGCGCAGCGCGTTCCTGAAGCGGTTCGCGTTGACGCAAGGCAGTTCGGTGGTCGGCCGGCTGCTGCCCTTCGGGATCGGCGCCGCAATCGGGGGCACCGGTAACCACCTGATGGGGCGCAAGGTGGTGAACTCCTCGCGCGAGGCCTTCGGTCCGGCGCCGGCGGTGTTCCCCGCGTCACTCGACGCTCAGCCCCCGCGCGAACCGCGTCGGCCGCGCATCCCGCGCCGCCGGTCGTCGAGCCAGCGCGAACTGCCGCCCGCCTAGTCCGCTCCTTCCCAGGCTGCGGCCCAGTGGGGCATCCACAGATGCTTCCAGACAGCGCATGTGCAGCACATGTACCATGCGAACATGCCGGTCATGCTGCAAGTACGAAACCTCCCTGACGAGGTGCACCAGCGACTGAAGCAGCGCGCGTCGGAGGCACGAATGTCCCTCTCCGACTACGTCGCCGACCAACTCGCCCAGCACGTCGCCTACCGCAGCAACCGGCAGATCATCGAGGACTTCCGCCGCCGCCACCCTGAAATTCCGGCAGCCGGTGAATCCGCTGCCGACACCATCCAGGCTGCTCGTGACGAGAACGACGCCAAGCTCGATCGGATCACAGCCGACACGGCAGAGAGCGAGAACCCGACATCGACGCGCTCGTCGTAGACGCGTCGACCGCCCTCGACTGGCTCCTTGGGGGAGGCTCGCCGCCGGGTGACGAGGTCCGGCTTCACGCACCCACCGCAATCGATTACGAGGTGCAGTCGGCGTTGCGGCGGCGCGTGCTCCTCGGGCAGCTCGCGCCCGTGACGGGCCGTGAGGCCCTGGCGGCATTCGGACTGCTCGAGATCATGCGCCATCCGGCTCACGCGTTCGCCGAGCGCATGTGGGACATGCGCGAGAACATCAGCACCTACGACGCTGCATATGTCGCGCTGGCCGAAGCGCTCGGTATCCCCCTCATGACCAGCGATCGCCGCCTGGCACGCACGGCTGGCACGTATTGCGAGGTGGCCCCCAGCTAGTCCTCGTTCGGCGGCAGACCCTCTTCGTCGTCCTCGTCGTCGAGCGGGTCGCCTTCGCTCGAGAGCCGGTCGCCGGCATGCAGCTGCGCGTGGCGATCCCACTCCGCCAGCAGACGCTCGACCGCCTCGTGGAAGCGCTGCGTCGCCGACCCCGGCGTCGTGTCGCCGAAGTGCCGCTCCGCCCAGAACGCCAGCGTGGCAAGCGCCTCGTCGTCGCGCAGCACCGTGTCGATGAGCGACAGCACCTGGGGTGCGTTCTCGGGGGTCAGCCAGGTCGCCGACCCCAGGAATCCGTCCTCATCGACTTCGGCTTCGGGGCTCACCGGGCGGGCCACGATGATCGGCTTGCCGGTGGCCAGCCGGTCGTAGACCATCGCCGAGATGTCGGTGATGGCAACATCGGCCGCCGCGAGCTGCCAGCCCAGCGACGGCTGGTCGTCGTACACGTGATGCGCCGACCCGTCGCGCTGGTTGGCGGATGCGATGGCGGCGATGATGCGCTCGTTCGCTTGCCGGTACTCGGCATCGATCACGCCGCTGCGCGGGTGCGGGCGATAGATCAGACGGTGCCTCGGGGAGGCGAGCACGGCATCCGCCAGCGCCACGCCGTGGGTGGCGATCGAGCCGTACGCGGCTGCCGGCCGGTCGCCCTCCCAGGTGGGCGCGTACAGCACCACGATCCGGTCGTCGGGTGTGTAGGGCAGCTCGCCCGCGAAGTGGTCGGCCTGCGGGCGGCCGATCGGGATCGCCTTCTTGGCCAGGTCGAAGTCCCACAGTTTGCGGCTCAGCCGGTCGAGTGCCGCCTGCCCCGCCACCAGCGCGTAGTCGTACGCCTTGAACTGGTTGGTGGTCATGTACATCTTGTCGGACTCGCCGTGGTTGATGAACGTGTGCCACATGCGGCCGTAGCGGAACATCTGGAAGTTCTTGGTGTTCTGGTTGACGTAGAACACGATGCGCAGGTCCTGCTCCTCGACGAACTGCTCGAGGTCGGTGATGCGTCGCTTGTAGATCACGGGCACCGGCGACTCGTCGATCATGACGAGGCTGGCGCCGGGGCTGCGGGTGAGGATCGCCACCGGGTGGGTCTGCGCCAGCTCGGCCAGCGGCGCGTACCACTGCCGGATCTGGTACAGGTTCACCTTCGTGTCGGCGAAGTACACCCCGATGCGGAAGGTTCCCGGCTCCACCGGGTGGGCTGCCAGGTACTCCTCCATGCGCCGCCGGTTGCGGCGCGAGACGATCGCGTTGCGCACGACTTTTCGCGCAGCGTTCAGATCGCTGATGACCGGCATGCTCCCCATCGTGCCAGAATCGCTAACGACCATGGCGAGCTTCACTTTCGGAGCCGGCAACGCGGCAAAGCTGCTGCGCATCCCGCTCTACGCTCTCGGGGCGCTCGCGACGCTCGTGATTCCCCGTTCCCGCACGCTGTGGGTGTTCGGCTCGGGCATCGGCGTCGGCGAGGGCGCGCTGGCCCTGTATCGCACGGCGCGCGAGCGGCTGGGCGACGAGGTGCGGCTGGTGTGGCTGGCGTCGACGGATGCCGAACTCGCCACCGCGCGCACGCTCGGTCTCGAGGCGCGACGCAAGTTCGGGTGGGGCGGGTTCCTGCTCACCGCACGAGCCCGGGTGCTGGTGGTGACGCACGGTTTCGGCGATGTGAACCGATTCGCGACCCGCGGCGGGTTCGTGGTGCAGCTCTGGCACGGCATCCCGTTGAAGCGTCTGCATCTGGACTCTCCGGCCGCGCTGCGTGTGTCGTTCCTGCCCGACCACCGCCTGGTGCGGGCGCTGGTGGCGCGCGCCTACCGGTTCGCCGGGGGCGGCATCGGCCTCTTCCCCGTCGCCTCCGAGCTCGTCGCCCCGCGCATCGCGTCGGCGTTCGGTGTACCGCGCGACCGCATCGTGGTGACCGGTGACCCCCGCGACGACAGCCTGCTCGCCGGGACGCACCCTGACCGCTCGGGTCCGCGCCGCATCCTGTACGCCCCCACCTGGCGCGACGGTCACCCCGACCCGTCGGCGCCGAGCAGCGCGGAGTGGGACACGATCGCCGCCTGGCTCGAGGCGCACGATGCCGAGCTGTGGGTGCGCACGCATCCGCTCGGCAAGGGCGACTACGCGGCAGGTCCTGCGCACTCGCCGCGGGTGCGGATGTGGGGGCCCGATGTCGTGGTCGATGTCACCCCCGAACTGGCCGGCTTCGATGCGCTGATCACCGACTACTCCTCGATCGCGTTCGACTACGCGCTGGTCGGCGGGCCGATCGTGTTCCTGGCGCCGGACGTGGAGTCGTACGCGAAGAGCCGCGGGCTGTACGAGTCGTACCGCTCGTTCAGCGGCGGCCGGCACGTCACCACCTGGGAGCACGCCCTCGCGGTGCTGGATCGGCGGTTGGGCGAAACGTCGCCGGGGCCGCACGAGACGTGGCTGCGGCGCGAACACTTCGACTTCGTCGATGCGGGAGCGGCAGGGCGGGTGCTTTCGGAGGTTCTTGCGCGCACGGGAGCGGGCTCCGCGGCACCGGGGACGGCGCGACCGCTGCCCCGCCCGCGCGTGACCGCGCTGGCGCTGGGTGAGCGCGACGGCATCCCGATGCTCACGGTGAACATCGACGCTCCCCTCGACGGCGCCACCCTCGACGGCGCTCGGGCGCGGGTCGACGGCGTGCCGCACGACGGGGCAGTTGATTTCCCGTTGCTGACCCGGCGTTGGGGCGCCGACGGCCTGGCGCTGCCGTCGGGCGACTACCGGATCACGCTCGGCGACGGATCCACCCGGCTCGACGTCGGCGTCGACCTGCCGTCCCGGCTCGAGCACGCGTTGTTCCACGCGGAAGCGTCCGCCGAGGCGGGTGGTCTGCGGCTGCGCATCACCGCACCGCTGGCGGCCGACGAGCGTGGTGCGCGGGCACAGAAGCGGCTCGAGCGCGCGTATCGACGTGCCGGAGCCGCAGCCGAGGACGCGGTGTTCCTGGAGAGCTTCTACGGGCAGTCCGCGTCGGACAACCCGCTCGGCATCGACCGGGTGCTGGCGACAGAGCGCCCGTCGACCGTGCGCTACTGGAGCGTCGTCGACGGCTCGGTCGCGATTCCGGACGGCGGCCGGCGTATCATCGAGGGCAGCCGCGAGTGGTGGCGGGTGCGCGGCTCGGCGCGGGTGCTGATCGTCAACGACTGGTTGCGCAAGCGCTACCGTCGGCGGGCCGGTCAGCATGTGCTGCAGACCTGGCATGGCACGATGCTGAAGCGCCTCGCCCTCGACCGCGACCCCGGCATCCGCACCCGCATCGCGGTGCGCCGCGAGGCCGCGCGCTGGGACGCGCTGCTGGCGCAGAACGAGTACAGCGCCCGCATCTTCCGGTCGGCGTATGCGATGACCGACCCGATCTGGCAGGACGGGTACCCGCGCAACGATGTGCTGCAGGCACCCGACGCGGAGCGGGCGGCGCGGCGCGATGAGGTGCGGGCGGCTGTGGGGGTTCCGGCTGGGGTACGTGTGGTTCTCTATGCGCCCACGTGGCGCGACGACCGCACCGAGATGGTGGACTACGTCGACCTGACGACGTTCGCTGCGGAACTGGGCGAGGACCACGTGTTGCTGGTGCGCGGGCATTCACGCACGTTGCGCTACGGGCAAGATCTTGCGGGTGACCGCCTCGTCGATGTGACCAGTTACCCGAGCATGACCGACCTGCTGCTGCTGGCCGACGTGCTCGTCACCGACTACTCGTCGGTGATGTTCGACTTCGCCGGAACCGGCAAGCCGATCGTGTTCTTCACCCCCGATCTGGCGCACTACAGCGCCGACCTGCGCGGGTTCTACTTCGATCTGCTCGCCGAAGCTCCGGGGCCGGTGGTGCACGACCGCGACGGGTTGCGCGATGCGATTTTGGGCACGCAGGCGGCGGACGGCGGTCGGGATGCTGCGGCCGCGGCACGTGCTGAGGCGTGGCGTGTGCGCTTCACACCGTTCGACGACGGCCGGGCGGGCGAGCGGGTGGTCCGCCGGATGCTGGACGCCGGCTGGCTCTGAGCGTCGCCCTCGGGTCTCGGGGAGTCAGCTCTCGGTGCGGCTGGTGTCGACGGCGTCACCGGCTCCGCGCACCAGGCCGACGATGAACCCGGCGCCCCAGCTGAGGTGCATGATCGCCAGCACGGTGGAGAACCGCAGCCGGTCGGCGAGGCTGCCGGTCGAGCTGACGGCGGCGATGACGAGGAGCGCGAGGTACGCGACCGGCCCGACGTAGGCCAGCGCGAAAAGCCAGCCGAGCCATCCGCTGAGCACGCCAGTGAGGTGCAGCACCAGTATCGGCACCGCTACCACGAGGTTGACCAGCAGCAGCGGCGGCGCGAAGAAGCGGGCGGAGTTGCCGCGGCCGAGGCGGCGCACCAGTTCGCCGCGCCAGATGCCGGTGGCGCGGAACTGCCGTGCCAGTTTGCCGGGGGTGCTGCGCGGCCAGTAGCTGACGCGCAGGCCGGGGTCGAGCCAGACGGTGTGGCCGGCGGTGCGGAGGCGGTAGTTGAGTTCCCAGTCTTCGCCGCGGCGGAGGGTTTCGTCGAACCCGCCGACCTGGTCGAGGATGTCGCGGCGGAAGATGCCCATGTAGGCCGACTCGGCGGGGCCTTCGTCGGCGCTTTCGCCGTGGTAGGCGCCGCCGCCGAGGCCGAAGCGGCTGTTGTAGGCGCGGGCGACGGCAGCCTGGAATCCGGGGTGGCCGGTGGCGACCATGATGCCGCCGAGGCTGGCGGCGCCGGTGCGTTCGAGGGCGGCGACGCCGCGGCTGGTGTAGCCGGCGGCGAGTTCGGTGTGCGCGTCGACGCGGATGATGATGGGGTGCCGAGCGGCGGCGATGGCGAGGTTCAGGCCGATGGGGATGTCCATGCCGGGGTTCTGGACGACACGGATGCGGGGTTCGTCGCGGGTGAGTCGCTCGACGATGTCGGCGGTGCCGTCGGTGGAGGGCCCGAGGGCGAGGATCAGTTCGCTGTCGCCGGGGTAGTCCTGCGCGAGGATGCTGCGGACGGCGGATTCGAGGTAGCCGGCTTCGTTGAGCACCGGCATGACGTAGGACACGCCGGGGGTAGCCATGCGCTCACGTTAGCAACTGAAAGCGGGAAGCCACCGTGGCGCCTTCCCGCTCTCGCGCGGTGAGTGCTACTTCAGTTGACCCAGTTTGACGTCGGCGGTGTTCGCTTTGCCGTCGCGCACGTAGGTGAGGCTGGTGCTCGTTCCGGCGGCGAGGGCCCGCACCTGGGCGGTGAGGTCGGTGCTGCTGGTGATGGGCACGCCGTTGAATTCGGTGATGACGTCGCCGGGCTTGAGACCGGCGGTTTCGGCGGCCCCACCGCCGGTGACGTCGTTGATCTCAGCCCCGACGGTGTCGCTGGTGTCGCTGGTGGCGTTTTTGACGGTTGCGCCGAGCAGCCCATGGGTGGCGCTACCGGTGGCGATGATCTCGTCGGCGACGCGCTTGGCGAGGTTGGCGGGGATGGCGAACCCGACCCCGATCGAGCCGGTCTGGCCGCCGCCGGAGTTGCCGCCGGCGCTGGCGATGGCGACGTTGACGCCGATCAGCTGGCCCTCGGAGTTGACGAGGGCTCCACCGGAGTTGCCGGGGTTGATGGCCGCGTCTGTCTGCACGACGGGGAGGGAGATGGTGGCGGACTGGGTGGTCG
>DATJFV010000052.1:0-2458 GCA_035495435.1 Pseudolysinimonas sp. | reverse complement strand
CCGCGCAATGCGCGCGGCGTACGAGTTGGGAGCGCAGACGGTCGCCGTCTACCCCTATGAGGATCGCTACTCCCTGCACCGGCTGAAGGCCGACGAGGCCTACCAGATCGGTGAGGAGGGCCATCCGGTGCGGGCCTACCTGGACGTGTCGGAGATCATCCGCGTCGCCAAGGAGAGCGGTGCCGACGCGATATATCCGGGCTACGGCTTCCTCAGCGAGAACCCCGACCTCGCGCAGGCGGCCGCCGAGAACGGCATCACCTTCATCGGTCCGACCAGCAACGTCCTCGAGATGGCGGGCAACAAGGTCACCGCGAAGGAGCACGCGATCGCCGCGGGCGTCCCGGTGCTGAAGTCGACCCCGGCGACCGGCGATATCGACGAGCTGCTGCGCGGAGCGGACGAGATCGGATTCCCGGTGTTCGCGAAAGCGGTCGCCGGCGGGGGTGGTCGCGGGATGCGGCGGGTCGATCGCCGTGAGGACCTCCGCGAGGCCCTCGAGGCCGCCATGCGCGAGACGGACAGCGCATTCGGCGACCCCACGATGTTCATCGAGCAGGCGGTCGTGCGGCCGCGGCACATCGAGGTGCAGATCCTCGCGGACGCGACCGGCGAGACAGTGCACCTGTTCGAGCGAGACTGCTCGGTGCAGCGCCGTCACCAGAAGGTGATCGAGATCGCGCCCGCCCCGAACCTCGACGACTCGATCCGGCAGGCGATGTACCGCGATGCGATCGCGTTCGCCAAGTCGATCGGCTACGTCAACGCGGGCACTGTGGAGTTCCTGCTCGACACCGCCGGCGAGCGTGCCGGCCAGCACGTGTTTATCGAGATGAACCCGCGCATCCAGGTGGAGCACACCGTGACCGAGGAGGTCACCGACGTGGACCTCGTGCAGTCCCAGATGCGGATCGCCGCGGGCGAGACCCTGGCCGACCTGGGACTTCATCAGGAGGACCTGCGGCTGCGCGGAGCGGCCCTGCAGTGCCGCATCACCACCGAGGATCCGGCGTCCGGTTTCCGCCCCGACACCGGCAAGATCACGACCTATCGCTCGCCCGGCGGCGCCGGCATCCGGCTCGACGGCGGCACCGTCGCCGCGGGGGCGCAGGTCAGCCCGCACTTCGACTCGATGCTGGTCAAGATGACCTGCCGGGGCCGCGACTTCCCGGCGGCGGTCGCACGCGCCCGCCGCGGGCTGGCGGAGTTCCGCCTACGCGGGGTGACCACCAACATCCCGTTCCTGCAGGCCGTGCTCGACGACCCCGACTTCGTGCGCGGCGACCTCAGCACCAGCTTCATCGAGGAGCGGCCCGCCCTGCTGCGCGGTCACGTCTCGAAGGATCGCGGCACCAAGATCCTCAGCTGGCTCGCCGATGTCACCGTCAACCAGCCGAACGGACCGGCGACCGGCCTACTCGATCCCGCCACCAAGCTTCCGCTGGTCGATCTCGATGCGCCGGCCCCGGCCGGTTCCCGCCAGCGTCTGCTCGAGCTGGGCCCGGTCGGCTTCGCCGCCGCGCTGCGGGCGCAGACCGCACTCGCCGTCACCGACACCACGTTCCGTGACGCCCATCAGTCTCTGCTGGCGACGCGCGTGCGCACCAAGGACCTCGTCGCCGTCCTGCCGCACCTGGCCCGCCTGACGCCCGAGCTGCTGAGCGTCGAAGCGTGGGGTGGCGCCACCTACGACGTGGCGCTGCGGTTCCTGGGCGAGGACCCGTGGGAGCGGCTGGCCGCCATGCGTGAGGCGCTGCCGAATGTGGCGATCCAGATGCTGCTGCGCGGGCGCAACACGGTCGGGTACACGCCGTACCCGACAGCGGTGACCGATGCGTTCGTGCGTGAGGCGACCGACTCGGGTGTCGATATCTTCCGCATCTTCGATGCCCTGAACGACGTCGACCAGCTGCGACCCGCGGACGACGCCGTGCTGGCCACCGGCACCGCGGTCGCCGAGGTGGGTCTGTGCTACACCGGCGACCTGCTCAACCCGGCAGAAGAGCTCTACACCCTCGACTACTACCTGCGCCTGGCCGAGCAGATGGTGGACGCCGGTGCTCACATCCTCGCTATCAAGGACATGGCCGGGCTGCTGCGTGCCGGCGCCGCCGAGAAGCTCGTCGGCGCGCTGCGCGAGCGGTTCGACGTGCCTGTGCACGTGCACACCCATGACACGGCCGGTGGTCAGCTCGCGACGCTGCTCGCCGCCAGCCGCGCCGGAGCGGACGCCGTGGACGCCGCCAGCGCCCCGATGGCCGGCACGACCAGCCAGCCGAGCCTGAGCGCGCTCATCGCGGCCACGGTGCACACCGAGCGCGACACCGGGATCAGCCTCAAGGCGGTCAGCGACCTCGAGCCGTACTGGGAGGCGGTCCGCAAGGTGTACAAGCCGTTCGAGTCGGGCCTGCCCGGTCCGACGGGACGGGTCTACCGGCACGAGATCCCGGGCGGTCAG
>DATJFV010000051.1:0-81933 GCA_035495435.1 Pseudolysinimonas sp. | reverse complement strand
TGGGCGATGATGATGCCGGTGCCGCGAGCATCGCGCAGCGTGGTGAACCGCAGCACCAGGGCGCTCAGGGCGGCGCCGATCGTGCCCAGGATGCCGACGATGCCGCCGAGGGGCACGTAGTCGAAGATGCTGAAGTCGGCCGGGGCGAAGGTGCCTTGCGGGAACCCGAGGACGATCGTCATGTTCTGGTACGCCGGCACGTCGGTCACCCGTGCGGTCACGGTGCCGTCGGCACCGTCACTGATCTCGCACGGGTCGGTCGACCCCTCGGCCCCGAAGTAGCAGTCGGTGCTCTGCAGTTTCTGCGCGAGCCCGTCCCGCAGGTTCACGGTGGCGCTCACCTCGCCGAAGGTTTGAGGCCAAAGAAGGCCGTTGGTGTCCCAGTAGAACTCGTCGTCGCCGGTATCGGGGAAGTACCGGGTGACGTTCTGAATCGTGTACGTGATCACGAACGTTTGCCGACCGTGCAGATAGACGTCACCGTCGCCGATCTGCATCACGATGTTTTCTTTGTCGACGCTGGTGTCGTAGTTCCAGCGGTTGCCGTTCTCGTCCGTTACCGAATGCACATCGAGCCGAATCGGGTGACCGTCGTACGTCACCGGGATTGCGCGCAAAATGCCGTGGTTCTGGTCGAAGTCGGGAAACTCGGCCACCAAAGTCTCGGTGACCTCGGCGGTCGAGCGCCCGTCACCGGTGAGTCCGAGGTCGTAGACGACGTCGAACGAGTCGAACGTGAAGTCGTCGGGTCCGGCTCCGAACGCCGAGACGGCGGGCACTTGCGCCTCCGCCGGTGCGGCCGATGCCGCCGAGAGCGGCGCGAGCGCCAGCAGCAGGGCGGCCGTCGCGGACAGTGCCAGGCGGATCGGGTTCTTCACGGGTCAGAGCGTAACGGTGCGTGGGGCCCCCCGATAGGCTCGCGCTCGTGCCTGTCTCCACCCGCATCGCCGGCCTCGGCGTTTACCTCCCGGAGACGGTGCGTCGCACGGCCGACACCGAACGCCGGCTGCGCGCACGCAACCCGCACGTGCGGCTGGCCACGGGCCTGATCTCCCGGATGACGGGGGTGCGCACGGTGCACGAGCGGCCTGCGGGGTGGCAGGCCTCCGATCTCGCGGTCGCCGCGTCGCGGCAGGCGCTGGCCCAGGCCCCCGGTCCGATCGACCTGGTGCTGTTCGCCAGCGCCAGCCAGGACCTGGTGGAGCCCGCGACGAGCCACATCGTCGCCGCCAAGCTCGGCATCGACGCCCCCGTGATGGATGTGAAGAACGCCTGCAACTCGGTGGTCAACGCCATGCAGGTGGCCGACGCCCTCATCCGCTCCGGCGCCTACCGCCGGGTGCTGATCGCCAGCGGCGAGGGGCCGAGTGTCGCGGTGCGCTGGGATCTGCGCGATCACGACGAGTTCATCCGGTCGTTCCCCGGCTACACGATGAGCGACGGCGGCGCCGCGCTGGTGCTCGAGGGCCACGAGGGCGAGGCCGGCATCCTGGCCTCCCGTTTCGTGGCGGCCTCGCAGCATTGGGACGTCGGCACGCTGCCCGGCGGCGGCACGATGCGCCCGCACGACCCGGATGCGGCGTTCTTCGACATGGACGGCCGCGCGCTGCAGCAGGCCTTCCTCGAGCTGGGGCCGCAGCCGGTGCTCGACCTGTTGGCTGAGAACGGCTGGACCTGGCACGACTTCGACCTGGTCGCCATCCACCAGGTCGCGCTGCCGTATCTGCCGCCGATCTTCGAGCGGCTCGGCGTCCCCGGCGACCGCACCGTGCTCACCATCGCCGACCACGGCAACTTGGCCTCGGTGACCTTGCCGCTGCAGCTGCACCTGGCGCAGGAGCGCGGGATGGTGCGGCCGGGCTCGCGGGTGCTCTTGATCGGGCTGGCGGGAGGCATCTCGCTCGGGCTGATGGCGGTGCAGCTGTGACCGGTGCCGCGCGGCGGTTGGCCGTCGTCGTGCCGATGCTCAACGAGGTGGCCGGCATCACCCCCACCCTCGAGGCGCTCGCCGCCCAGCGCGACGGCGACATCGACGTCGTCTTCGTCGACAACGGCTCGAGCGATGACACGGCCGGCCTGGTCGCGCGCTTCGCCGCCGAGCGGGGCCTTCACCGGTGGCGCGTCATCACCGAACCGCAGAAGGGAACGGGTGCCGCCGCCGACACCGGCATGCGCGCCGCCATCGCCGCCGGCGCGGAGCTGCTGGCCCGCACCGACGCCGACTGCCTTCCCCGTGCCGACTGGACCGCGTCGGTGCGCCGTGCCCTCACCCCGCGTGCCGAGGGCGGCCTCGGCCTGAGGCTGGTCGGCGGGGAGCTCGTTCCCCGGCACGACGAAGGTCTCGGCCGGGGCACCCGCGCGCTGCTGCGTGCCGCGGTGTTCCTCGCGGAGGCGTTCGGCCGGGTGCGGCCCGGCAACCGCAGCCCCGAGTACCTCGGCCCCTACATGATGGCCGCGGGATGCAACGTCGGCATCACCGCGGAGCTGTACCTCGCCGCGGGCGGTTTTCCGCGCACCCGCATCGAGGACGTGCACGAGGACCGCGCGCTGGTGAACGCGGTGCGACGCCTCACCCGCGACTACGCCCGCCGCCGCGACGTGGTCGTGCAGGGCTCGTCGCGCCGGGTGCAGGCCTGGGGGCTGCGCAACACCCTGCTCTGGTACAAGGATCACGCCTACCGGCCCGAGCACGTGGACATCCGATGAGGGGCGACCGGGTGGCTGCGGTGGCGGCGAGAGGCGCAACGGGGCTGCGCACCGCGCGCCGCAACGAGGAGCGCGTGATGCGCGCCGCGCATCCGCTCGCCTACCCGCTGCTGCGTGCGGTGCGCCGACCGGCCGCGCGCATCCCCGGTCTCGGGGTGCTGGTCACCGACGCGGCCCTGCTGCGCGGTGTGCTGATGGACACCGCCGGTTTCACCAAGAACGGCCCCGGTGCCCCCAGCGATCTCTGGACGCCGGTGCTCGGCCCGAGCGTGCTGCTCAACATGGAGGGCGCCGATCACCTGGCGCTGCGGCGCCGGCTCGCGCCGCTGTTCGCCCCCGCCGCGGTCGAGGCTCTGGTCGCCGAGTCGCTCGGGGCGACCACTCGGGTTCTCGCCCGGCAGATGGCCGCGGGGGAGCGCGTGGACCTCGTGCAGCACGCCCGGCGCGGGGCGTCGGCGGTGATCGCGCGGCTGGTGGGGCTCTCGGGCGGCGCGGGCGGCGGTGCGGGTGGCGGCGACAGCGAGGTGCTCGATGACGAGCTGTTCACCCGCGTCTCCGCGGTGACCGGGTTCGTGTCGCTGGCCCGCCCGCGCCTGACCGCACGTCAGCTGGAGGTCGCGCGCGGCATCCTGGGCGAGCTCGGCGACCATGCCGCCCGCGCGTACCACGGCGACGAGTCGACGGTGCCGGGGCGGATGCGCGCGCTCGGCCTCGACGAACGCGAAGCGCTCGGCGCGGTGGGCGCGTTCGTGCTGACCGGCACCGAGACCATCGTGTCGTACGTTCCCCGCCTCGCCGCCGACCGTGCGTTCGTCGAACCGGCGATCGCCGAGGGGCTGCGGGTCACCACCCCGTCGCCGGTGATGCTGCGCTCCACGATCGCGCCCGGACGCATCGGCGACGTCGCGGTGCGACCCGGCGACCGGGTGATCCTGGCCACCTTCCTCGCCGACCGGGCGCTCGGCGAATTCGACCCGCAGACGAACCCGGCGGCGCAGCTGAAGCAGCTCTGGTTCGGAGCGGGCGTGCACTACTGCCTCGGCGCGCCGCTGGCGATGGCGCAGATCCGGCTGGTGCTCGACGCACTGCTGCAGACCCCGCAGCTGCGGGTGCGGGCACGGCGACCGGCGCGCGGGGTGCTGATCCCGTCGTATGCGGCGCTCGAGGTGCAGGCGTGACCGATCTGCTGCACGAGGTGCTCACCGCCGCCGAACGCCACGCCGACGCACCCGCGCTCACCGCGGGGCGCCGCACCCTCAGCTACCGCGAGCTTGCCGCTGCGATCCGCTCGGTCGCCGCGGGTCTGCGCCACGAGGGGCTCGCGCCGGGCGACCGGGTGCTGTTCTCGGTGCGTCCCGGGCCGGATGCGGTGGTGCTGGCCCTGGGCATCGTGCACGCCGGCGGGGTGGTGGTCTTCGCCGACCCCGGTGCGGGTGAGGCGCTGTTCCGGGCCCGCACGGCGCTCGCGGCGCCCCGGTTCGTCGCGGCGGAGTCGGTGCTGTACCTGGCCAGTTCGGGGCTGCTGCGGCGGGTGGCACGGCGCCGCGGGCTGGAGCTTGCTCCGTACGGGCGACTGGTGCCCGAGGCGCGGCACGTGTATGCCGGGCCGTGGCTTCCGGGGGTGCCGCGGGGTGCGGTGCCGCTGCGTCGGCTGCTGCGGGGCGCCGCCGGCGCCGACACCGCCGGCGCCGATGGCACCACGTGCGCGAATGAGGAACTCCACCCGACACGCCGGGGGCTGGCTTCAGAGCAACGGCGTGTCGCGCAAAGTTCCTCATCCGCGCAGGTGGCTACCCCCGCACCCGCACCCGCACCCGCACCCGCACCCGCACCCGCACCCGCACCCGACGCCGACGCGCTCGTCATCTTCACCTCCGGCACCACCGATGCCCCGAAAGCCGTCGTGCACACTCGCGCCAGCCTCGGCGCGGGACTCGCCGGGTTCGCCGCCGAGGTCGGCATCCGGCCCGGCCAGCGCGTCCTGACCGACCAGCTGATGGTCGGGATCCCCGCACTGATCGCCGGGGCGCACTGGACGATGCCCCCGTACGGCGCGAACCCCGGCGCCTCGCCCGAGCAGTACCTTGCACTGCTGCCCGACGCCGAGCTGCTGTTCGCCGTCCCCGCCGCGCTCGACGCCCTGCTGCGCGCCCTCGAGCACCGCCCCGACCTCACCCCGCCGCATCTCGACACCCTGGTGCTCGGCGGTGCCCCCGTGCTGCGCCCCCTGCTCGAGCGCGCGCACGCCCGGTTCCCCGCCGCGCGCATCCGGTGCGTCTACGGCATGACCGAGATCCTTCCGGTGGCGATCGCCGACGGGGTGGAGAAGCTGCGTGCAGCGGATGCGGGGGTCGCCCCGGGTGCGGGCGACCCGGTGGGGCGTCTCGCGCCGGGGGTTTCCGCGCGGATCGACGACGGCGAGCTGGTGCTGGCCGGCCCGGGACTTGCGCGCGGATATCTCGCCGAGCTGCCGCGGCATCCGCTCACCGAGCTGCGCACCGGAGACCTGGCCCGCCTCGACGGCGACCGGCTCACACTGCTGGGGCGCGCGAAGGACATGTTCATCCGGGGCACCCAGAACGTGTACCCGGGGCTCTACGAGCCGATCATCGCCGGGCTGCCCGGGGTGACCGACGCGGCGATGGTCGGAATCGCCGACGAGATCGGCGACGACCGGATCGTGGTGGCGGTCACCCCGGCGACACCGGGGCTCGCCGACCGGATCGCCCGCGCCCTGCCCGGTCTGATCGATGCCGGCGCCCTGCCCGACGACGTGGTCGCCCTCGACGAACTGCCGCGACGGGGCCGCAGCCGCAAGCTCGACCGAACGCGGCTCGCCGCGATGCTGGGCGCTCGGTCATGAGGATCGCGGTGACCGGCGTCGGCGGTTTCATCGGCGGGGCAGTCGCGACGGCTCTGGCCGACCTCGACCACGAGGTCGTCGGCTTCGGCCGCCGCCCCGACGCCTGGAGCCACCCGCACGCCCGGTACCGCGTCTGGGATCTGACGACCGGTCCGCTGCGTGCCGACCGCGACTTCCAGGCGGTGGTGCACTGCGCCGCCCTCGCCGACGACTGGGCGCCGCTCGGCGCCGCCCTGCGGGTGAACCGCGACGGCACGCGTGCCGTGGTGCGCAGCTTCCCCGACGCGCGCATCGTGCACCTGTCGACGTCGAGCGTGTACGACGCGTTCGAGCCGAGCATCGAGATCCGCGAGGATGCGGCTCCGGTGCGCCGTCACCTCAGCAGCTACTCCGAGTCGAAGACCCTCGCCGAGTTCGAGCTGGCCGGAGCCGACGCGGTGATCCTGCGCCCGCACGCCGTGTACGGACCGGGTGACACCACCCTCCTGCCCCGGCTGCTCGCCGCGGTCCGCCGGCGCCGCCTGCTGCTGCCCGAGGGGGCGGAGGTGCGGCACAGCCTCACCGGTATCGGCAACCTGGTGCTCGCGGTGCGGCGCAGCCTCGATCCCGCCTCGCCCCGCGGCACCTACAACATCGCCGACGACGTGCCCGTGCTGCTGTCGGCGGTGCTGCGCGAGTTCCTGGAGCGTCGGGGGGCGGATGCCCGGCTCGCGTCGATCCCGTACGGTGCGGCGTTCGCGCTGGCCGGGTCGCTCGAGGCGGCGGCCCGCATCACCCGGACCCGCCCCCGGTTGACCCGGTACGCCGTCTCGCAGTTGGGCATGGAACGCACCCTCGACCTGACGGCGGCGCGCGAGCGGCTCGGCTACCGTCCGGCGCCGACCTCCCTGGCTGGTGCCGAGCACTGGTGACTCACTTCTGCACCACCAGCGAGGCGTAGGCCGGGATCAGCACCCGGCGGCCGTAGCGGCGCGACACCACGCGGAACGGCCGCCCGTCGCCCACCAGCAGGTCGACGATCGCCGACAGTTCGGCGCGTGCCAGCGGCCCGCCGAGGCACAGGTGTCGCCCGGCGCCGAACCAGAGCTGCCGGTTCTGCGGCAGGTAGGGCCGGTCGATGCGGAACTCGCCGGCGAGGTTGTTCGCCGTCCAGGTGAGCACGACCACCCGGTCACCGGCGCGCAGGTGTCGCCCCGCGAGCTCGAAGTCGGCCATCACCGAGCGGCCGATGATGGGCGCGGGGGAGGTGACGCGCAGCGCCTCGCGCACCGCGTCATCGAGGTGCTCGGGCGCGTCGATCAGCCGGTGCTGTTCGCCGGAGTCGAAGAGCAGCGCGGCGGTGCGCGCCATCGCCGACGCCGCAGTCTCGGTGCCCGCCACCATCAGCAGCGTCGCGAGTCCCTTGGTCTCCCGCAGCGAGAGGCCCAGTTCGCGGCACCGGCCGATGATGGTGTCCGGGTGCGCGTGCGGGAACACCTCATCGATGTGCCCGGTCAGTTTCTCGACGATCTCGCGCGCGCGGGAGATCTTGTGCGGCGGAAGCACCGTGTCGGCGGTGGTGCCGAGCGCGGTGGCGGCCAGTTCTTCGCCGGTGGCGAAGATCTCGCGGAACGCGTCGTCCCCGCGAGATACGTCGACCGGCAGCCCGAGTAGGGCGGTCACCATCTGGCCCACCAGTACGCGGGACAGGTCGGCCAGATCGAGCGGCGCGCCGGCCTCGAATGCGGCGCGCGCGGCATCCAGTCGCTCGCCCCAGGCGCGGTGCACCAACGCGGCACTGGTCTTCTCGGTGAACAGTTCGCGACTGCGGGTGCGCAGGTCGTGATGGCCGGGCCCGTCGAACAGGTCATAGACCCAGTCGCCCAGGATCTGCGCCCACAGGTGCCCGACCCCGCCCTCGCTCAGCAGGGTGAGGTGGTCGGCGTCGTTCAGCAGTGCGCGGGCGGTGCGCGGGTCGGCGGTGATCCAGCCGAGCCGGGGCACCCGCAGCAGGGGGCGTGCGAACTGCCCGAGCCAGTTCAGGATGGGCAGGGCGGGGCGCGCAGACCGCAGCAGCCGGTGCTCGTGAGCCGTCGCCCCCGAGCCCCAACCGTCGGTGAGGAGGGAGAGCCGGCGTTCCCGCACGGGCGGGGCGAGATCCTCGGCCACGGGCATGGGGTCAGGCTATCGGGGCGATATCGTCGCGGTGTGAACGACGTGCACGAGCGCTATCACCGCATGTTCAGCCGGGGCGAGGGAACCGACCGCATCCAGTTCTTCAGCGACGCGGTGTTCGCGATCGCGATGACGCTGCTGGTGCTCGAGATCCGGTTGCCCGAGTCCGCGGGTGACGACCTGGGGGCGGCGCTGGTGAGCGTGGTGCCCTCGTTCCTGGCGTATGCGCTCAGCTTCGCCATCATCGGTCTCAACTGGATGACGCACCACCGAAAGTTCCGCTACATCGGGTCGTTCGACGACGCGCTGGTGCGTATCAACCTGCTGTTCTTGTTCGTGGTGACGTTCGTGCCGTTCCCGACGGCGGTCATCGCGGAGTACGGCGATCAGCGGATCGCCGTCATCCTGTACGCCTGCGCGGTCGCGTCGCTGTCGCTGCTGCAGCTCTGGATCTGGGTGCACGCCCACCGGGCGGGCTTGATGTCGAGCGAGGTCGATGACGACATCTATCGCCTGGTGCGGCGCAACCTGCTGCCGGTGCCGATCGTGTTCCTGGCTTCGGTGCCGTTCGCGGCGGTGTTCGGGGCGTGGGTGACATACGGCTGGGTGCTGCTGCTGCCGGTCAGCATCGTGTTCGGGCGCCTGCCGCTGCGCGCTCGGCGTGGCTCTCCTCCGCCCGCTGCTCCTGCGCCGGCTGCTCCTGCGCCGGCTGCTACTCGGCCGGCGCCTGCTCGTCGAAGTCGAGACTCAGCTTCCTGAGCAGACCCGCCAGGCGCTCCTGGTCGCCCTTCGACAGCCCCTCGAGCAGTTCGGCCTCACCGGCCACGAGTTCGCTGATCGCGTCGTCGACTGCTTCGGCGCCGCGCGCGGTCATCACGACGAGCACCCCGCGCCCGTCGTGCGGGTCGGTGCGGCGCTCGACGAGGCGCCGTTCGACGAGCCGGTCGATGCGGTTCGTCATGGTGCCGCTCGACACCAGCGTCTGCTGCAGCAGCGCCTTGGGCGAGAGCTGGTACGGCGCGCCCGCGCGACGCAGGGCCGCGAGCACGTCGAACTCCCACGGTTCGAGGCCCGAGGCGGTGAACGCCTGACGCCGCGCCCGGTCGAGGTGCTTCGACAGCCGCGCCACCCGCGACAGCACGTGCATCGGTGCGAAGTCGACGTCGGGACGCTCGCGTGACCAGTCCTCGACGATCCGGTCGACCTCGTCTGCACCCATGGCCCTATCTTGGACTACGCGCCCTTGGCGCATTCCGCTGTGGTGTAACGGCAGCACGACGGCCTTTGGAGCCGTGAGGTCCAGGTTCGAATCCTGGCGGCGGAGCATGGCGACCGACACCATCCCCGTGATCCTCGACGTCGACACCGGGGTCGACGACGCTCTGGCCCTGATCGCCGCGGTGCGGCATCCGGGCATCGATCTGCTGGCGGTCAGTTGCGTGACCGGCAACGCGTCGCTCGAGCGGGTGGTCGACAACACGCTGAAGGTGCTGGATGCCGCGGGCGCCCCCGCAGACGTCCCGGTGGCCGCCGGGGCGGTGCGTCCGTTGCTCGCGCCTCCGCGTTCGGCGGGACACGTGCACGGCGAGGACGGCCTTGCCGGGCTGGTGCTGCCCGAGAGCGCCCGCACCCCCGACCCGGCCGGAGCGGTCGCGATGCTGCGCCGCGTGATCCTCGGCTCGCCGCGCAAGGTGACGCTGGTGGCGCTCGCCCCCCAGACCAACCTGGCGCTGCTGCTGCGGGTGCACCCCGAGGTGGCCGACAACATCGAGCGCATCGTGTTCATGGGCGGCTCGGCGGTGGTCGGCAACGCGACGGCGGTGGCCGAGTTCAACGTCTGGCACGACCCCGAGGCGGCCGCCGCCGTGCTCGGCTCCGGCATTCCCTGTTACATGTACGGCCTCGATGTGTTCATGCGGGTCGCGATCGCCGAAGCCGACGCGCACGAGCTGGCGCAGCATCCGGATGCCGGGGTCGCCCTCGCCGGTGCCCTCCTGTCGCATCGGATCGCGTTCAGTGCGGACGAGGAGGCGGTGTACTCCGGCCTCATCGGGGACGCGGGGACCGTGTGCGCGCTGATCGACCCGGATGCCCTCACGGTCGAGCACCTGCCGGTGCGGGTCGAGCTGGCCGCCTATGGCCGGGGTCAGACCATCGTCGACCGCCGTGCGCGCGGCGGCGAGGATCGGGTGCACGGCACGCAGCACAGCACCGCGCCCGGCTGGGTGCCGATGGATGTGGCCCTCGAGGTCGACGCCGACCGCCTGGCACGTGTGTTCCTCCAGGCGATCGGCGCCTGACCTACGCCACAGCCTCGGCCTCGGCCTCCTCGGCGAGGATCGCGGTCGCGATCGGGCTGGTCACCACGACCGGCTCCACCCATCCGCGGCGCCGCAGCACCACGGGCGCGACCCCGGAGATCAGCGCGGCGACCACGGCCAACCCGGCCATGACCAGGAACGCGGTGTCGTAGGCAGCCTCCGTCGGGAACCCCGAGGCGCTCAGCCCTGAGGTGACGATCGCCGCCATCAGCGAGGTGCCGATGGCGCTGCCGATGGTGCGCAGGTTGGAGTTCATCCCGGCGGCGACGCCGGTCTGGGTGCGGGCAACGCTCTGCACGACGAGGCTCGCCATGGCCGAGTTCGAGACGCCGAGACCGAAGCCGAAGAACGCGCCGGCGACGGCGGGCATCCACGCGGCGCTGTGGAACAGCCCGAACGACGCGGTCGACGCAGCGATCAGCACCCCCGCGCCGGTCAGCTGCACCCGCAGGTCGATGCGGCGCGACAGCGGTCCGGTGAGGAACCCGGCGACGCCGAGCGCGACGAGCATCGGCAGCATGACGAGTCCGGAGGCGGCGATGGTCTCACCGAGCCCGTAGCCGGTGTCGGCCGGGGTCTGCAGGAACCGCGGCAGGAACGCCCACACCCCGAACATCGCTGCGCCGAGCAGCAGTGCGGTGGAGTTGGGGATCCAGACGCCCGGCAGGCGCATCATGCGCATGTCGACGAGCGGCGTGACGCTGCGGGTTTCGACGACCACCCAGCCGGCGAGCAGCACCACGGCGAGTCCGAGCAGACCCCACACCGCGGGCGAGTCCCAGCCCCACTGGCCGGCCATGCTGAGCGGCAGCAGCAGCGCGACGAGCCAGCCGGAGAGCAGCAGCGCGGCGAGCGGGTTGATGCGCCCACTGGCGCGGTGCGGCGACTCGGGGATGACGAGCAGCGACATGGTGCCGCCGACGATGGTCAGCGCGAGGGGCACGAGGAACAGCCCACGCCATCCGACGAGGTCGGCCAGGGGGCCGGAGAGCACGGTGCCGAGACCGGACCCGACGGCGATGACGGCCGACACCATCCCGATCATGGCGGGCACGCGTGCGGTCGGGAACTCGTCGCGGATGATGCCGAAGGTGAGGGGGAAGATCGCGCCGGCGAATCCCTGCAGCACGCGCGCCAGGATCAGCACCTCGAGGCTGGGGGCGAATGCGGCGATGAGGCTGCCGACGGCGATGGCGCCGACCGAGATGACGAACATGCGGCGTTTGCCGATCATGTCGCCGATGCGCCCGAAGAGGGGCGTGGCGACGGCGGCGGTGATGAGCCAGGCGGTGACCGTCCAGGTGACGGCGGAGGAGGTGGTGTGCAGGTCGTGCTGGATGAGCGGCAGCACCGGCATGAGCAGCGACTGCAGCGAGGCGAAGGAGGCGACGCTCAGCGCGAGGGCGACGAACGTGCGGAGGGGGCGAGAAGCAGACAACGACAACGGCTTTCGACGTAATATGGAAGTGGCACTCCGAATGGAGGCGGCCTCCACTTTAGCGGAGGCGGCCTCCGATTCGCAAGCGTCGCTGACCCGTCCCACCGAACAAGGATTCCGATGACCACCGATGTCGCCGTCGAAGCCGGCATCACGCGACCCCTCCGGGCCGACGCCCGCCGCAACTACGACGCCCTGGTCGCCGCCGCGCGTGAGGTGTTCTCCGAGCAGGGCACCAGCGCATCGCTCGAAGAGATCGCCCGGCGGGCCGGGGTCGGCATCGGCACGCTCTACCGCCACTTCCCGCGGCGCGATGCCCTCGTCGAGGCGGTCTACGTCGAAGAGGTCGAGCGGATGGTGCGCGACGCCGAGCGAATCGCGGCGGGCAATGACGCGTGGCTGGCGCTCGAACTCTGGATGCGGCGGCTGGTCGAGTACGTCAGCGCCAAGCGCGTGCTGATCGACGGTCTCAATCGCGAGTCCGCCGTGCTGAGCGCGTGCCGATCGATCCTGCACGAGTCCGGCGCGCCCATCCTCGCGCGCGCCCAGGCGGCGGGAGCGGCACGCGGCGATGTGCAGACCGACGACGCGATGCGTCTCGTGCAGGGGCTCGCGGCGGTGACCTTCCCCACCGCGGAGGACCGCGACCGGGTCGTCGGCCTCGCCATCGACGGGCTGCGCGCACCCCGCTCGTCCTGACGCGCGACAATAGAGCGCATGAGCGACCTCGATTCCCGTCTGGCCGTCATCGTCCTCGCCGCGGGGCAGGGCACCCGGATGAAGTCCCGCCAGGCCAAGGTGCTGCACCCGCTGGCCGGGGTTCCGCTCATCGGTCACGTGCTCGCCACCGCGCGCGAACTGGCCGCCGCCCACGTCGTCACCGTGGTCCGGCACGAGCGCGAATCGGTGGCGGCGGCGATCGCCGACCTCATGCCCGAGGCCATGATCGTCGACCAGGACGAGCTGCCCGGCACGGGGCGCGCGGTCGAGATCGGCCTCGGCGCACTGCCCGGCGATTTCGAGGGTGATGTGGTCGTCGTCAGCGGAGACGTCCCCCTGCTCGACGCCGGCACGCTCAGCGGCCTCCTCGACGCCCACCGGCAGGCTGCGGCCGCAGCCACCCTGCTGAGCGCCATCGTCGACGACGCCACCGGCTACGGCCGCATCGTCCGTGACCCCGACGGCGCGATGTCGAGCATCGTCGAGCAGAAAGACGCCGACACCGACCAGCTGCGCATCACCGAGATCAACTCCGGCACCTACGTCTTCAGCGCCGCCCACCTGCGCGCCCAGCTGCCGCAGGTCGGCTCCGACAACGCCCAGGGCGAGAAGTACCTCACCGATGTGGTCGGGATGCTGCGCGCAGCCGGCGAGACCGTCACCGCTGTTCCGGTGGCCGAGCCGTGGATCGTCGAGGGCATCAACGACCGGGTGCAGCTCTCGCGTGCCGCCGCACGGCTGAACGCGATGATCGTGCGCGGCTGGCAGGTGGCGGGCGTCACGGTGCGCGACCCGGCGACCACCTGGATCGACCTGAAGGCCACCCTCGCGGAAGACGTCGAACTGCTGCCCGGTACCCACATCGCCGGCGCCACCACCGTGGCTCGCGGCGCCCGCATCGGACCGGACACCACGCTCGTCGATTGCGAGGTCGGCGAGGATGCAACCGTGTCGCGCACCGACGCGACCCTCGCGGTGATCGGGCCGCGCGCATCCGTCGGGCCGTTCGCCTACCTGCGCCCCGGCACCGAGCTCTCCGAGGACGGCAAGATCGGCACCTTCGTCGAGACCAAGAACGCCAAGATCGGCCGCGGCAGCAAGGTGCCGCACCTGTCGTACATCGGCGATACCACCGTCGGTGAGGGGTCGAACATCGGTGCAGGCACCATCACCGCGAACTACGACGGGGTCGAGAAGCATGCCACCACCGTCGGGTCGCATGTGCGCACCGGATCGCACAACGTGTTCGTGGCTCCGGTGACGATCGGCGACGGCGCCTACTCGGGGGCCGGAACGGTGATCCGCAAGAACGTGCCTCCGGGCGCCCTGGCGATCAGCGTCGCGCCGCAGCGCAACGCGGTGGGGTGGGTCGAAACCCACCGCGCCGGGACGAAGGCGGCGCAGGCGGCTGCCGACGCATCCGGCAACGACGCATCCGGAAACGACGCAGCAGGCGCCGAAGCATCCGACTGAGATGCATCCGGCACCGGCTAGGCTGAAGCCCTAGACCAGCGCGGGGAAGGCGGAGCGTGTCGGCCATCAAGATCACCGGCCAGAAACGGCTCGTTCTCGTCTCCGGCAGGGCGCACATGGCGCTGGCGGAGCAGATCGCGGCCGAGCTCGACTCCGAGCTCGTCCACACCGACACCCGCACCTTCGCCAACGGCGAGATCTACGCCCGCTTCGAAGAGAGCGTGCGCGGTGCCGACATGTTCGTCATCCAGTCGCACACCAGCCCGATCAACGAGTGGCTCATGGAGCAGCTCATCATGGTCGACGCAGCCAAGCGCGCCAGCGCCAAGCGCATCACCGTCGTGGCGCCGTTCTACCCCTACGCCCGGCAGGACAAGAAGGGCCGCGGGCGCGAGCCGATCTCGGCGCGCCTCGTCGCCGACCTGTTCAAGGCGGCCGGCGCCGACCGCATCATGAGCGTCGACCTGCACGCCGCGCAGATCCAGGGCTTCTTCGACGGCCCCGTGGATCACCTGTTCGCGATGCCGGTGCTGCTCGAGCACTTCCGGGCGAAGCTCGACCCGTCGAGCCTCACCGTGGTCAGTCCCGACATGGGCCGGGTGCGGGTCGCCGACATCTGGAGCGACAAGCTCGGTGCGCCGCTGGCGATCATCCACAAGCGCCGCGACCCGATGGTGGCCAACCAGGTCACCGTGCACGAGATCGTCGGCGAGGTCGAGGGGCGCACCTGCCTCATCGTCGACGACCTGATCGACACCGGCCGCACCATCGTGAAGGCCGCCGAGGCGCTGAAGGCGCACGGGGCCACCCGGGTGGTGGTGGCGGCGACTCATGCCGTGTTCTCCGACCCGGCGACCGAGATCCTGCAGAGCGACTTCATCGACTCGGTGGTCGTCACCGACACGCTGCCGCTGCCGGAGGAGAAACGCTGGGACCGGCTGACGATCCTGCCGATCGCGCCGCTGATCGCGCGCGCCATCGACGCTGTCTTCAGCGACGGCTCGGTGACGTCGATGTTCGACGGCGCGGCGTAGGCGGCAGCCCGCGCTCAGCCCCGCTCAGCCCGACGCGGCTCAGCCCCAGGCGCTGGCGGGTGCCTTCACCACGGTGACCGGCGTGTACGACCAGTGCGCCCCGTTGTTGTAGTGACCGGTCGCCCACGGGGAGGCCCAGATCGCGGCCTCGGTCTGCGCGGTGGGGCGGGAGTTCGCGAACCCGTCGGCGATGCCGGCGTAGCCGGGGTTGGTCTTCAGGGCGTCGGCGCACATCCGGGCCGCGTCGACCAGGTTGGCGTAGCCGCTCATGAAGGTGCCGCCCTGGGTGCCCCAGCCGTTGTTCAGCGGGTTGTTGCGGTTGAACCAGTCGGGAGGGCCGTTCTCCTGGCGCATCCAGCGCGTGAACACGGTGATGTTGTTGTCGGACATCGGCCAGCCGGCGAACAGCATCACCATCTTGGCCCAGGCGAAGTTGGTGCCTTCGGCTTTCAGGGTCTGGATGCCGGGGGTCGCCCCGTAGACGCCGCGTTCGTCGATCGCGGGTGCGCTCGCGGTGCCCGAGACGGTGACGGTCTGGGCGTTGGCGGCGACGTACTCCTTCAGTGCCTGCGCGTCGCTCGGGGGAGGGGGCGGGGTGATGCTGACCAGGGCCACGAGGGCGAAGGCGCCGACCGCCGCCCCGATCGCGTGCACGCGGCGCTGGCGCACCAGCACGCTCATCCGTTCGCCGAGCGCGCGCGACGCAACTCCGGCCCATGCGGCGAGGTGGCGAGGGGCGGAGGCGACGGCGTTCAGAAGGCGTACAGACATCCGGTGCCTGAAAATACCAGGCCGAACCTCGCGGTGGCTGAGAATGACGGCCAAGTCACAGCCCGGGGATCAGCCCGAGGAACCGCAGGAGCACCTCGGTGTCGCCGTACTGCTGGGCGTAGCAGTACCACCCCGGCCCTTCGGGGCCGCCGGGTTCGAATCGGGCGGTCGATCCCACCGCGTCGGAGATGGCGTCGCGCACCACGATCTCGCAGGCGGCGGTCGCCGTGCTGACCTGGGTTCCGACGGTGAACAACACGCCGGGCAGGACCAGCCCGACGAGCCCGAGCACCACCATGACCCGCAGCACCCGCAGACGAGTGGCCGAGTGCGGTCGGCGGGAGTCGCCGGGGTCGTACTCGGCGAGTTCCGGGTGGTACTCGTCGGTCATCCGGTTCAGTGTCCCATGCGGCCCTGGGCCGCGGCGTTACCGTAGGCGCATGAGCGAGCAACCCGCCGACGCCGAGGGTGCCCTGCGCGCCGCGATGTCCGCCGCGCTCGAGCTGTCTCCGGGCGTCCCGGTGACGATCACCGGCGAGGCGACTTTGGTGTCGCCGTACCCGGTCTCGGCTCTGGCCACCGCATCCGTCGCCACCGCCGGCGCTGCGGCCTCCGGGCTGCTGGCCGCGCTCGGACCCGGCCCGGCCCCCATCGTCGAGGTCGACCGGGGCCTCGCCGACGCCTGGTTCGGTGTCGCGCTGACCCCGGTCGGCTGGACGCTTCCCTCACCCTGGGACCCGATCGCGGGCGACTACCGGGCGCTCGACGGCTGGATCCGACTGCACACCAACGCTCCGCACCACCGCGCGGCGGCGCTGCGGGTGCTCGGGGTGGAGAGTGACCGCGAGCGGGTGGCCGCGGCGGTCGCGACCTGGGTGGCGTCCGAGCTCGAGGATGCGGTGGTCGCCGAGGGCGGATGCGCAGCGCTGCTGCGGACCCCTGCGCAATGGGCCGCGCACCCGCAGGGCGTCGCGGTCGCCGCCGAGCCGTTGATCTCCGCCGAGCCGTTGATCTCCGCCGAGCCCGTGATCGCCGCGGAGCCCGTGATCGCGGGCGCACCGGGCGCTGCCGTCGGCACCACGGCATCCGCACCCGGCTGGCCCGCGTCGCCCGCCCGCCCGCTGGCCGGTCTGCGCGTGCTCGACCTGACCCGGGTGCTCGCCGGCCCGGTCGCCACCCGGATGCTGGCGGGGCTCGGTGCCGACGTGCTGCGCATCGATCCGCCCGGCTGGGACGAACCGGGCGTCGTGCCCGACATGACCCTCGGCAAGCGCACGGCCCGCATCGACGCACGCGACCCGGCGGGCCGCGAGACCCTGCTCGAACTGCTCGCGGGGGCGGACGTGCTGGTGCACGGTTACCGTTCCGACGCGCTCGAGCGGCTCGGACTGGGCGACGCGGTCCGGGCCGCCGTGCGTCCGGGGCTCGTCGACGTGGCCCTCGACGCCTACGGCTGGACGGGGCACTGGCGCACCCGCCGCGGATTCGACAGCCTCGTGCAGATGTCGACCGGCATCGCCGGCTGGGGGATCGAGCACGGAACCGCGGAGCGCCCGACGCCGCTGCCGGTGCAGGCGCTCGATCACGCCACCGGCTACCTGATGGCCGCCGCGGTGCTGGCCGGTCTCACCCGCCGGGTGCGCACGGGAGCCGGATCCACGTTCCGTCTGTCACTGGCGCGCACCGCGCTCGAACTCGAACGGGCACGCGCGCTCCCGGCGCGCCCCGCAGCCGCCCACCCGGCAGAGCCCGCACCCGCCCCGGCGCCCCTCGACACCCCCTGGGGAGCGGCCACACTGCTGCCCTCCCCGATCAGCATCGGCGGGATCCCGCTCAGCTGGGACCACGGCCCCCGCGAGCTCGGCAGCGACGCCCCCGCCTGGTAGGCGCCCCCGGCGGAACCGGCGCAGATCTCCGTGCGGCGCGGAACCTCAGTGTGGCGCGGAACCTCAGTGCGTGCTGACGGCGCTGATCTCGCTGCGGTCGCCCGACCACAGCGTGTGGAACGTGCCCTCGGCGTCGATGCGCCCGTAGGTGTGCGCCCCGAAGAAGTCGCGCTGGCCCTGCACGAGCGCGGCCGGGAGCCGGTCGGCGCGCAGGCCGTCGTAGTAGGCCAGGCTCGACGAGAACGCCGGCGAGGGGATGCCCGCCGCGGCGGCGTGCGCCACCACGCGGCGCCAGGCCTCCTGGGTGCTGGTGACGACGTCGACGAAGAACGGGGCCGTGACGAGGGCGACGAGCCCGGGGTCGGCGGCGTACGCCTCGGTGATGCGGTTGAGGAACCGGGCGCGGATGATGCAGCCGCCCCGCCAGATCTTGGCGATCTCGCCCTTCTTGATGTCCCAGCCGTACTGGGCGGCCCCGGCGACGATCGCGTCGAACCCCTGCGAGTAGGCGATGATCTTGGACGCGTAGAGCGCCTGGCGCACGTCCTCGATGAACGCGTCCGGGTCGCTGACCGCCGGCACCGACGCGGGCCCGGGCAGCCCGGCCGCCGCCGCGCGCTGTGCGGGCTTCGACGACAGCGACCGCGCGAACACGGCCTCCGCGATGCCCGACACCGGCACGCCCAGGTCGAGGGCGTTCTGCACCGTCCACACCCCGGTGCCCTTCGATCCGGCCTGGTCGAGGATCACGTCGACGAGCGGCGCGCCGGTCTTCGCGTCCACCTGCCGCAGCACCTCGGCGGTGATCTCGATCAGGTAGCTCTCCAGCTCGCCGCGGTTCCATTCGGCGAAGATGTCGGCGATCTCGGCCGGGGTCTTGCCGGTGCCGCGGCGGATCAGGTCGTACGCCTCGGCGATCAGCTGCATGTCGGCGTATTCGATGCCGTTGTGGATCATCTTCACGAAGTGCCCGGCACCGTCGTGCCCGACGTGGGTGACGCACGGCTCGCCTTCGGCGACGGCGGCGATCGACGTCAGGATGGGGCCGAGGGTCTGCCAGGCCTCGTCCGACCCGCCGGGCATGATCGACGGGCCGTTGAGGGCACCCTCTTCGCCGCCGGAGATGCCGGCGCCGACGAAGTTGATCCCCGTCTCGCGCACCGCCTTCTCACGCCGGATGGTGTCGGTGAACAGCGCGTTGCCCCCGTCGACGATGATGTCGCCCGGCTCGAACACCTTCACCAGTTCGTCGATGACCGCGTCGGTTCCCCGGCCGGCCTGCACCATGATGATCGCGGTGCGCGGGGTGGTCAGCGCGTCGGCGAAGGCCCGGTAGCTGTCGGTGGCGACGAAGCCGGCCTCCGGGTGCTCGCGCACCAGGGTCTCGGTCTTGTCCGACGAGCGGTTGAACACCGCGACCGTGTTTCCTTCGCGGCTGGCGAGGTTGCGGGCGAGGTTCGACCCCATCACCGCCAGTCCGACGACTCCGATGTTGGCGGTGGCTGCGGCGTTCTGAGGCATGCACTCAGGCTAGCGTTGGGGGATGCGCTCCGTTGTCGTCATGGGGGTCTCGGGCTCCGGCAAGACCACCGTGGGTGAGCGTCTCGCGGCGCGGCTGGGTTTGCGGTTCGTGGATGCCGACGCGCTGCACCCCGCGGCGAACGTCGAGAAGATGCGCGCCGGTGTGCCGCTGACCGACGACGACCGCTGGCCGTGGCTGGATGCGGTGGGGGCGGTGCTCGCCGAGGGCGGCGTCGTGGTGGCGTGCTCCGCGCTGCGCCGGGCGTACCGAGACCGGCTGCGTGGTGTGGCTCCGTTCGATCTGGTCTACCTGCACGGCGACCCCGATCTGCTGGCCGAGCGCATCGGGCACCGCAGCGGGCATTTCATGCCGGCCACCCTGCTGCAGTCGCAACTCGACACCCTCGAGGTTCCGGATGAGGCCGAGCATGCGGTCCGTGCGGATGTGGCGCATCCGGCGGACGAGCTGGTCGAGCAGGTCGTGCGTGACCTCGGTGGAGAGCACGCGGCCGCGGAGCCGGCATGAGTCGACTGCGGGTCGTCGTCGCCACCCCGCTCAGCACCGAGAACGCCGAACGGGTGCGCCGGCTGGAGCCGCGCATCGACCTGATCCACGACCCCGAGCTCGCGGGGCCGCCGAGTGACGACTGGATGGAGCGCTACGACCGGCCCGCGCACCTGCAGGCGGCATTCGAGCGCTATGTCGACTCGGCCGAGGCGCTCTACGGGGTACCCGATCAGTCCGGCGCGGGGCTTGCGCGCACCGTCGCGGCCAACCCCGGTCTGCGCTGGGTGCACACGATCCCCGCGGGCGGCGGTCAGCAGATCCGGGCCGCGCACCTCGATCGCGCGGCGCTGGACCGCATCCTGTTCACCACCTCCGCAGGGGTGCACGCCGAGCCGCTGTCCGAGTTCGCCGTGTTCGGGGTGCTCGCCGGGGCCAAGCTGCTGCCCTGGCTGCTCGAGAACCAGGACGCCCACCGCTGGGCGCCGCGCCGGGTGATGCCCATCGCATCCGACCTGACCGTCGCCGTGGTGGGCCTGGGGGCGATCGGTCGGCTGACCGCGACGAAGCTGTCGGGGCTCGGCTACCGCGTCATCGGTGTGCACCGTCGGCCGGTCGAGGCGGATGGTGTGGCCGAGATCGTCGGCATCGACCGGCTGGCCGAGGTGGCGGCCTCGGTCGACGCGATGGTGCTCGCCCTGCCGGGCACGGAGCAGACCCACCGGCTGATCAGCCGCGACGTGCTGGCGGCCGCCCGGCCGGGGCTCACCCTGGTGAACGTGGGGCGCGGCACGACCGTCGACGAGGAGGCGCTCGTCGAGGCCCTGGAGGACGGCCGCGTCGGCCTGGCGGTGCTCGATGTCACCGCCGTCGAACCACTGCCGGCCGACAGCCCGCTGTGGTCGCTGCGGAACGTGATCATCGCCCCGCACACCGCCGCGATCAGCCCGCACGAGCCCCGGCGGATCGCGGAACTGTTCGCCGAGAACGCGCGGCGGCTGCTCGACGGCGAAACCCTGCTCAACCGGGTGAACACGGTCGAGTTCTACTGAGGCGGAACGCTGACCCGTGCCGACTGGGGTAGTCTGGGCAGCTGAACTTCGGCGAGGGGTGTTTGGGCACCCGTGATCGACGCGGTGGGCTGCTTTCCCCTGTGCGTTCCGTCGCCAAGAACCGACCATCGAACCAGGGAGTACAGCATGGCTGACGACAGCAACAAGCTCATCGCGGAGGTCCGCGAGCAGTTCGGCAAGGGTTTCGCCCGGCGCATCCGCGCCGCGGGCCGCATCCCCGCCGTCATCTACGGCCACGGCGGCGACACGCAGCACGTGAGCCTTCCCGGCCACGAGGTGAGCCTGCTGCTGCGCAAGGCGAACGCGGTGCTCGAACTCGACATCGCCGGAAAGACCCAGCTCACCCTCGTCAAGGACGTGCAGAAGGACCCGGTGCGTCAGATCATCGAGCACCTCGACCTGGTCGTCGTGCGCAAGGGTGAGAAGGTCACCGTCGACGTGCCCGTTCACGTCGAGGGCGAGTCGGCCCCCGGCACCATCGCGGCGCTCGACGCCAACACGCTCTCGATCGAGGCCGAGGCCACGCACATCCCCGAGCGTCTCGTCGTCGACATCGAGGGCGCCGGCGAGGGCACGCAGATCCTGGCGAAGGACCTGACGCTGCCCGCGGGCTCGACCCTCGTCTCCGACCCCGACACGCTCGTGGTCAACGTCACGGTCCCGGGTGCGGTCGACCTGGGCGAGACCGCCGAGGCGGAGGGCGAGGAGGCCGCTGAGGCCGGCGAGGCGCCCGAGGCTGAGGCTGAGGCTGAGGCTCCCGCCGAGGAGTCCGCGGAGTAGTCCGCGGAACACGTCACCGCATCTCTGCGCCGGTCGTGGCCGACGACACCTGGCTGGTAGCCGGGCTCGGGAATCCCGGGCCCGGCTACGCCGCGCACCGGCACAACGTCGGCCAGATGGCGCTCGCCGAGCTTGCCGGCCGGGTGGGTGCGTCGTTCAAGAGCCACAAGGCCAACGCGGCGGTCGCCGAGGGACGTTTGTCGCCCGGCGGCCCGAAGCTGGTGCTGGCGAAGCCGAACACGTTCATGAACGTCTCGGGCGGGCCGGTGGCGGCCCTCCTGCGGTTCTACTCGCTCGATGCGTCGCACCTGATCGTGCTGCATGACGAGCTCGACATCCCGTTCGACACCGTGCGCCTGAAGAGCGGCGGCGGCCACGGCGGCCACAACGGCATCCGCGACATCGCGGCCGCGGTCGGCACGCCCGACTTCGCGCGGGTGCGCATCGGCATCGGGCGCCCGCCGGGTCGCCAGGACGCAGCCGACTTCGTGCTGACCCCGTTCAGCAAGGCCGAGCGCGAGGTGCTGCCGTCGCTGCTCTCCGACGCCGCGGACGCCACCGAGCTGCTCATCACCGACGGCCTGCTCGAGGCGCAGCAGCGCTTCCACGCCCCGCGCTGAGTTCGGTGCGGGACCGCTCGCCGGCACGGCGACGGCGGCTCGCGTCCGGCGGGTGTCCCCGCGCCCGCGTAGGCTGGTTCGAGTGGGACTGCACGCGCTGATTCCGGAGCTGGCGCGCGCCCGCGCCCTCGACGCCGCCCTCGAGCGTGCCGACGTCTCGGCCGATTTCTCCCTGGTCGACGGGCTACGCGTTCCGCTTCTGGCCACGTTGCTGCAGGCACGCGAGCCGGGATCCCGTGCGCTGCTGGCGATCACCGCCACGAGTCGTGAATCGGATGCGGTGCAGGCCGCGTTCCGCTGTTACCTCCCCGAGGCGGCGGTCCTCGCGCTCCCGGCATGGGAGACCCTGCCGCACGAACGCCTGAGCCCTAGCGCCGAGACGGTCGGAGCGCGGCTGCACGCCATCCGGGTCCTCGCCGACTGGGACGGCACGCAGCCTCTCGTCGTCGTCGCCAGTGTGCGCGCCGCTTTGCAGCCCCTCGCCCCCGGGCTCGACCGGGTGCGCCCCCTCGAACTGCGCGCCGGCGGTCGCGGCTACGACCTGGGCGAACTGGCCGCGCAGCTGGTCGATCTGGCCTACGTCCGCGTCGACCTGGTCACCCGGCGTGGCGAGTTCGCGGTGCGCGGCGGCATCCTCGACGTGTTCTCTCCCGACGCGGTGCATCCGGTGCGCGCCGACTTCTTCGGCGACGAGCTGGAACAGCTGCGTCCGTTCGCGGTCGCCGACCAGCGCTCGCTGCCCGAGGCGCTCGAGACGGTCGAGCTGGTTCCGGCCCGCGAGGTGCTGCTCACCGAGCCGGTGCGCCAACGGGCTCGCGAGATGCTCGCGGAGTTCCCCACCCTGTCGACCATGCTGGCCAAGATCGCCGAAGGCATCCCGGTGGAGGGGATGGAGTCGCTGGCCCCCGCACTGCTCGACACCCTGGTGCCGCTCACGTCGTACCTGCCGCAGGACGCCGCCATCGCCATCCTCGCCCCGGAGCGGGTCGCGACCCGTGCCGTCAACCTCGCCGAGACCAACCGCGAGTTCCTCGACGCCGCCTGGAACGCCGCGACGGCCGGCGCGCAGAGCCCGATCGATCTGGGGCGCGGCGACTTCCTGACCGTCAGCGGCCTGCGTGCCAGCGCGGGGGACCGCGCCTGGTGGACGCTCAGCCCGTTCGACTCCGGTGATGACGACGTCATCCGGATCGATGCCACCCCCGTACCGGGGTTCACCGGCCGGGTCGACGGCGCCGTCGAGCACATCGCCGACCTCACCCGCGACGGCTGGAGCGTCACCGTCGCGGCCACCGGTGCCGGGCTGGTCGAGCGCGCCGCCGAGGTGCTCGCCGACCGCGGCGTCGTGGCCGAGACCGCCCAGGGGGCGGTCGAGGCGGGGTTCCAGCTCGGGCCCGACAAACTCGCCGTCATCAGCGAGGCCGAGTTCTTCGGCCGCACTGCCGGTGTCGACTCCCGACAGGTGAAGCGCCTCGCCAGCCGCCGCACGAACGTCGTCGACCCGCTTCAGCTGCGCCCCGGCGATTATGTGGTGCACCAGACCCACGGCATCGGGCGCTTCGTCGAACTGGTCCAGCGCGAGGTCGCCAGCGGCACCCGCACCCCGCGCGGGCCGCTCGGCACGACGGTCACGGCGGCGAAGGTGGTGCGCGAGTACCTGGTGCTCGAGTACGCGCCGTCGAAGCGCGGCCACGCCGGTGACCGGCTCTACGTCCCGACCGATCAGCTGGACCTGCTGACTCGGTACGTGGGCGGCGAGAGTCCCGCGCTCAGCAAGATGGGCGGATCCGACTGGGCGGCCGCGAAGGGGCGCGCGCGCAAGGCGGTGCGCGACATCGCCGTCGAACTGGTGAAGCTCTACAGCGCGCGCATGGCCAGCCCCGGCTACGCGTTCTCACCCGACACCCCGTGGCAGCGCGAGCTCGTGGAGGCGTTCCCGTTCGCCGAGACCCCCGACCAGTTGGTCACGATCGACGAGGTGAAGGCCGACATGGAGCGGCCGATCCCGATGGACCGCCTCATCTCGGGCGACGTCGGGTACGGCAAGACCGAGGTGGCGGTGCGCGCCGCGTTCAAGGCGGTGCAGGACGGCAAGCAGGTCGCGATGCTGGTGCCCACCACCCTGCTGGTGCGCCAGCACATGGAGACCTTCAGCGAGCGTTTCGCCGGGTTCCCTGTGCATCTGCGCGCGCTCAGCCGGTTCCAGACCGACAAGGAGGCCCGCGAGACGCTCGCCGGGCTGGCCAGCGGCGAGGTGGATGTCGTGATCGGCACCCACCGGCTGCTGAGCGAGGGCGTGACCTTCAAAGACCTGGGTCTGGTCATCATCGACGAGGAGCAGCGCTTCGGGGTCGAGCACAAGGACGCGCTGAAGAAGCTGAAGACCAACGTCGACATCCTCGCCATGTCGGCCACCCCGATTCCGCGCACCCTCGAGATGGCGGTCACCGGTATCCGCGAGATGTCGACCCTCGCGACCCCGCCGGAAGACCGGCACCCGATCCTGACCTACGTCGGCCCGTACTCCGACAAGCAGGTGGCGGCGGCGATCCGCCGCGAACTGCTGCGCGAGGGGCAGGTGTTCTACGTGCACAACCGGGTGTCGTCGATCAACCGTGTGGCGGCGCAACTGGCTGAGCTGGTGCCGGAGGCGCGGATCGCGGTGGCGCACGGACAGCTCAGCGAGGGCGTGCTCGAGCAGGTGATCGTCGACTTCTGGGAGGGCAAGTTCGACGTGCTGGTGACCACCACGATCATCGAGACCGGCATCGATATCGCCAACGCCAACACGCTCATCATCGACCGGGCCGACAAGTACGGACTGAGTCAGCTGCACCAGATCCGTGGCCGGGTGGGGCGCGGTCGTGAGCGGGCGTACGCCTACTTCCTCTACGACGACGAGAAGCCGCTCAGCGAGACCGCGACCGATCGGCTCGAGACCATCGCGGCCAACAACGAACTCGGCGGCGGCATGCAGATCGCCCTCAAGGATCTCGAGATCCGGGGCGCCGGCAACCTGCTCGGCGGCGAGCAGTCGGGGCACATCGCCGGGGTCGGGTTCGACCTCTATCTGCGGATGATCGGCGAGGCGGTCAGCGCCTTCCGCGGCGACGTGGCCGAGGGGCAGACCGAGCTGCGGCTGGAACTGCCGGTCGATGCGCACATCCCCGAGGAGTACGTCGAGAGCGAGCGGCTGCGGCTGGAGGCGTACCAGAAGCTGTCCACCGCATCTGCGCCATCCGGCCCGGACGACGCGATCGACAACGTCGCCGACGAACTCGCCGACCGTTACGGCGAGCCGCCGGTGCAGGTGCAGAACCTCGTCGCCGTGTCGCGGCTGCGGCGGCGCGCCCAGAAAGCGGGGCTGTCGGATGTGGTGGCGATGGGCGGCAACCTGCGGGTCGCGCCGGCCGACCTTCCCGATTCCGTTCAGGTGCGGTTGCAGCGGATGTACCCCGGCGCGCGGCTGTTCGCTCAGCAGAAGGCGATCAGTGTTCCGATGCCTGCGGAGGTCTCCGATGCCGAGCTCATCGAGTGGGTCGCGGGTCTGCTCGACGCGGTCTTCCCGGCGAGCGTCGCCACGGCGTGATCGTCAGACCGGTGTGACCAGGCAGATCACGTGCCCGTCGACGTCGCGCAGCACGGCCTGACGCTCTCCCCAGCTCTGATCCGCGGGGGGATCGATGACGTCGGCGCCCGCCTCGACGGCCGCGCGGGTCGCGGCGTCGACATCCGCCACCCGGAATGCGGGGGAGATGGCGAAATCCCCCGTGGTCGGTGGGCGCTCGTGCAGCATCAGCTCGATGCCGCGCGCCAGCGCTAGGCCCACGATGCCGGGGTATTCACGGGTGCGTTTGAGGTCGAGCACGCGTTCGTAGAGCGGCAGGGCCTTCTCGAGCGAGGCGACGGAGACGATGATGCGGGCGAGGGCGGCAGTCACCCCGCCACGCTACGCCCCGCCCCGGCCTCCGTCGCGCTGGTCTGACCCGCACGCCCCGCCTGCCACGCGCCGCCGAGCGCGACGGGGATCAGCACCAGAGACCGCAGGTCGATGAGCGCGTGCACGGCGATCGGCAGCAGGATCGTGCCGCTCAGCAGGTACAGCGCCGTGAACACCAGCCCTAGCACGAACGCGAACACCATGCCGGCCGGTCCCTGGTAGATGTGCAGCAGCCCGAACAGCACGCAGGCCAGCAGGAATGCCAGGATGCCGCTGCCCAGCACACCGAACAGCACCGCGGGCAGCGCCAGACGGAACATCAGCTCTTCGACGATCCCGGCGGTGACCGCGAGTCCCGCGCCGAACTTGAGTTCCCCGCGCTCGCGCGGCAGCAGCGCCCGGATGTCGCCGACGGCCGGGATCTCCTCCAGCTTGCCGCGCAGCAGCAGCACCGGCAGCACCATCCCGATCAGCAGTGCGGTGCAGACGCCGGCGAGGACCCACGCGGTGCCCTCGCTGTCCCACGGCACTCGTGCCAGCACCTCCCAGCCGCGCACATCCTGCAACGCCTCCGGCACCAGCGACGACGCCGCCAGCAGCAGAGCTGCCGCGAGTCCGCCCAGCACCACCCACGACTCGATGAGCCAGCGCGCGAAGACCTTCCGGCGCAGGGTCGTCGACCGCAGCCGCTTGAACCGTGCGTAGTCGCGCCGGTCACGGGTGACGGCCCGCCAGACCAGCACGGCGATCGTCACGAGCAGCAATGCCAGCAGGGCGAGGGTCACATGCTCCAGTATCGACGAGTGACCAGCACCACCGCCGTCGGCCTGCGCTCCGAGCGCGGCCCCATCCTCCTTGCCCTGATGGTGTCGACCGGGGTGGTGGCGATCGATTCCACCATCCTCGCCACGGCCGTCCCGTCGATCGTGCGCGACCTGGGGGGCTTCTCGCAGTTCCCGTGGCTGTTCTCGATCTACCTGCTGGCGCAGGCGGTGACCGTGCCGGTGTACGCGAAGCTCGCCGACACGCTGGGGCGCAAGCCGGTGATCCTGTTCGGGCTGGCGGTGTTCCTGGTCGGGTCGGTGCTGTGCGGTCTGGCGTGGAACATGGCGGCGCTGATCGCGTTCCGCGCCGTGCAGGGTCTCGGTGCCGGGGCGATCGGGCCGATGGCGATCACGATCGCGGGGGACATCTACACGGTGGCTGAGCGGGCACGGGTGCAGGGCTACATGGCGGGGGTGTGGGCGGTCTCGTCGGTGGTGGGTCCCACGCTCGGCGGGTTGTTCGCCCAGTTCACCGGGTGGCCCTGGATCTTCTTCGTCAACATTCCCCTGGTGGTGGTGGCGGGGGCGCTGATCGTGCGCAACTTCCACGAGCGCGTCGAGCCTCACGCGCATCGCATCGACTTCGCCGGGTCGGCCCTGCTGATGGTGTCGCTGACGCTGCTCATCCTGGGTCTGCTCGAGGGCGGTCAGGCCTGGGAGTGGCTGTCGATCACCAGCTTCGCCATCTTCGCCGCGGGGCTGGCGATCTTCGCGGTGTTCCTTCTGGTCGAGCGCCGTGCCGCCGAACCGGTGCTGCCGTCGTGGCCGTTCACCCGACCGCTGCTGCTGACCACCACCCTGCTGTCGCTCGCGATCGGCGCGCTCCTCATCGGGCTGACCTCCTACATCCCCACCTATCTCGAGAGCTCGGTCGATGCGGTGCCGCTTGTCGCCGGCCTCGCGCTCGCGGCGTTGACGCTGGGCTGGCCGATCGCCGCCACGGTGTCGGGGCGCATCTATCTGCGTATCGGTTTCCGGTCGACGGTGCTGATCGGCATGGCCCTGGTGGTGCTGGCGGCTGTCGGGTTCGTGCTGACGGCGTCGGCGCCGTCGGTGGTGACCGTGGCGCTGGTCTGTTTCGTGATGGGTCTGGGTCTGGGTCTGGTGAACAGCCCCGCACTGGTGGCGGCGCAGGCGAGCGTCGACTGGCGCGAACGCGGTGTCGTCACCGGCACGAACCTGTTCGCCCGCAACGTCGGCAGCGCGATCGGGGTGGCGGTGCTGGGGGCGATCGCGAACGCCATCATCGCGCGCTTCCCGGGTGCTGATCAGAATCCGGATGCGGTGGTCGCCGCGACAGGCGCCGTCTTCTGGGCGGTGCTGGTCGCCGCGTTGCTTGCGGCGGTGGCTGCCTTCGCGATGCCGAGGACGCCGCTGCCCGAGTCCGCGGCGCCTATCGCTCCCGATCCCGAGGCCGGCGCAGCCACTCCCTGATCTGGTCGCCGTGCTGATCCAGGGCGGGCGGGGCGACCGGGGGCACGGGGTTGAAGGCCGAGTAGCGCACCGGGTGACGGATCTGCGGCGGGTTGGCGGCGCCGACATCCGCCACCGGGTCGAGACCGTACTGCCGTGCCAGTTCGATCGCCGCAGCGATGTCGTTGACCGGGCCGGCGGGCACGTCGGCGGTGCGGAGTCGCGCGATCCAGGTGGCGGTGTCATCGGTGGCGAACACCCGCTCGAGGGCGCCGATCAGCTGGTCGTGATGCTCGACGCGGCCGGGGTTGGTGGCGAAGCGTTCGGACGCCAGCTCGCGCGCATTCTCGGACGTCAGCCCGGCCACCATCGCGACGACGGCGCGCCACTGCCGGTCGTTCGCGACGGCGATCGCCAGGTATCCGTCACGACATCGCACGGTCTCGTAGGGCGCGATCGACGGGTGCCGGTTGCCGAGCCGTCCCGGCGAGCGTCCGGTGGCGAGGTAGGACGAGCCCTGGTTCGCGAGTGCGGCGAGTGCTGACGACAGCAGGTCGATCTCGACGTGCTGTCCGGTGCCGGTCTGTTCGCGGTGCAGCGCGGCGGCGAGGATGGCCATCACGACGTCTTTGGCGGCGAGGAGGTCGACGATCGCGACGCCCACCTTGGTGGGCTCTCCGGCCGGGTGTCCTGCCGCGGGCGAGTCGGGTTGCCCGGTGATGCTCATCAGCCCGCCCACCGCCTGCACCAGGAAGTCGTACCCCGGCTCGCCCGCGCCTGCTGCGCTGCCGAACCCGGTGATCGAGGCGTAGATGACCCGGGGATTGCGTTGCCGCACGCTCGGGTAGTCCAGCCCGAACCGCGCCAGAGCCCCGGTGCGGTAGTTCTCGACGACGATGTCGGCGCGGTCGGTGAGTTGGTGCGCCAGTTCTCGGTCGGCGGGGTCGTCGAGGTCGAGTGCGATGGACTGCTTGGTGCGGTTGGCGCTTTCGAAGTAGGCGCTCGAGGAGCCGGCCCATGGTGGCCCGAACTGGCGGGTGTCGTCGCCGAGTCCGGGGCGTTCCACCTTGATCACGCGGGCGCCGAGGTCGGCGAGCATCATGGTGGCGGTCGGTCCGGCGAGCACCCGGCTGAGGTCGGCGATGAGGTACCCGTCGAGCGGTCGGGGGCCGCGCCCGAGCCTCGTCGCGGCACCCGCGTCCGCGGCATTCTCGGATTCGCCAGTGTTTCGCGCCATGCTCGGAAGGTAGCGTGATCTGCATGTCGGCGGACCCCTACGACCTGTTGGCCATCGATTCGCTTCTCAGCGAGGAGGAGCGGGCTCTGCGTGCACGGGTGCGCGGGTTCGTCGATACCGAGGTGCGGCCGCACATCGCTGACTGGTTCGAGCGTGCGGTGTTCCCGGTGGACCTGGTTCCGCGTCTGGCTGAGCTGGGGCTGCTGGGCATGCACTTGACCGGCTACGGGTGCGCGGGTCGCAGTGCGGTCGAGTACGGGATCGCCGCTGCCGAGCTGGAGGCGGGGGATTCGGGTCTGCGCACGTTCGTGTCGGTGCAGGGGTCGCTGGCGATGAGCGCGATCCACAAGCACGGCAGTGAGGAGCAGAAGCAGGAGTGGTTGCCGCGAATGGCGGCGGGGGAGGCGATCGGCTGTTTCGGTCTGACGGAGCCGTCGTCGGGATCGGATCCGGGCGCCATGTCGACGTTTGCCCGGCGTGATGGCGATGACTGGGTGATCTCGGGGGCGAAGCGCTGGATCGGGCTCGCCTCGATCGCGCAGGTGGCGGTGATCTGGGCGCAGACCGATCCGGCGGGCGCGGCGAGCGGGATCCGCGGGTTCGTGGTTCCGACGCACTCGGCCGGTTTCCACGCGACGCCGATCGCCCCGAAGCTGTCGATGCGGGCCAGCATCCAGTGCGACATCGTGCTGGACGATGTGCGCGTGCCGGCGGCGGCGATGCTGCCGGGTGCTGAGGGTCTGCGGGGTCCGTTCTCGTGCCTGAACGAGGCGCGGTACGGGATCTCGTGGGGTGTGATGGGTGCTGCTCTCGACAGTTATCGCGAGGCGCGCGAGTACGCGTTGACTCGTGAGCCGTTCGGGCGGTCGTTGGCGTCGTTCCAGTTGACGCAGGCGAAGCTGGCCGACATGGCGGTGGATATCGGCAAGGGCTTCCTGCTGGCGCTGCACCTGGGTCGTCTCAAGGACAGCGGCGCGTTGCAGCCGCACCAGATCTCGGTCGGCAAGCTCGACAACACGCGGGTGGCGATCCGGATCGCCCGTGATGCGCGTGCGCTGCTGGGCGGTAACGGGGTGACCCTGGATCTGTCGCCGATGCGCCATGCGGCCAACCTGGAGTCGGTGCGCACCTACGAGGGCACAGACGACATCCACTCGCTGGTGATCGGTCAGGCGATCACCGGCATGGCGGCGTTCCGGTGACTGCTGCCCCCGACCCGGCTGCCGCTGACCCTGCTGCCCCCGACCCGGCTACCCCCGACGCTGCCACCTTCGACCCCCCTGCCTCCGGCCCCGCGGCCCACCACCCCCGTCTCGACGAACTGATCGCGACGCTCGAGCGCCTGCGTGCTCCGGGCGGGTGCGCGTGGGACCGGGATCAGACCCACGCCTCGCTGGTGCAGTACCTGGTCGAGGAGACTTTCGAGCTGGTCGAGGCGATCGAGTCGGGCACGCGCGAGGAGCTGATCGAGGAGCTCGGCGATGTGCTCTATCAGGTGCTGTTCCACGCCGATATCGAGGCGGAGGCGGGCTCGTTCATCCTGGAGGATGTCGCCGAGCACATGACCCGCAAGATGGTGGGCCGGCATCCGCACATCTTCGGTGACACGGTGGCTGACACTCCCGATGCTGTCGCGGCGCAGTGGGAGCGGATCAAACAGGTCGAGAAGGCGCACCGCACGAGTGTGCTGGAGGGCATTCCGCAGGCGATGCCGGCCCTGGCTCTCGCCGACAAGATGCTGGGGCGTGCCGCGAAGGTGGGCGTGACGCCGGATGCCGCACCCGTTCCCGCAGACGAGGCCGCTCTGGGTGGGCAACTGCTCTCGATCGTCGCCGGTGCCCGCACGGCCGGACTCGACGCGGAGCGCGCGCTGCGAGCCGCACTGCGCACCCTCGCGCGTGACGTGGAAGCCGCCGAGCGGGCAGAAGCCGCCGAGCGCCCCGAGTAGCCGCACCCGCGCACCCGCACCCGCGCACCCGCACCCGCGCAGCCGCACCCGCGCCCACACCTCACGCAACCCGCGCCTGCCGCCGGCGCACCGGATTCTTGCTCTCGAGCCCGACCGGTGGTGCGCCCGGCACGTGCAGCCAGTATCTGTCGCCCCCTCGATCCGCCGTGCGAACGATTCGCGCCTTGATGTCGTGCAGCCAACGGTGATGGTGCAGACACAGGAGCGCCCCGTCGCGCACATCGGTGCGCCCGCCGTGCGCGTCCCACTCGTCGATGTGGTGCGCCTCGGTCCACGATGGTGGCCGATCGCACCCCGTGATCGCGCATCCGCCCCACACCGCCGCCAGAACCGTGCGCTGTGCCGCGGTAAACAGCCGCTCGGACCGCCCGAGGTCGAGCGGAGTCGTGCCGTCGAACAGCAGCGGCACGAAGCCCTCGGCGCACCCGATGCGCCGCGCGCTCGCCGCCGACACGGATGCCGTCTGACCTTCGATCGTCGCCGCCCCGCGCTCGGTCTCGACGGCATCCAGGCTGACATGCACGCGCACCGCCGGTCGGCGCGCCCCGAAAACGCGCCCGTCGTCGGCCGCCCCGGCAATGCGCACCATCTCGACCAGCGCATCGAGCGCCAGCTGCTCGGTGCTGCGCGGGTCGTCGATGATGCGCTGCGCCTGCGCACGGGCGGCCTCGTCGACGAACCGGGGACCGCCACGCCGCGGCGCGGTGACCAGATCGATGGCGTCGCCGATACGAGCCGCCGACTCCGGATCGAGCAAGCCCAGCAGCCGCGTCATGCCGTCTCCCTGCGGAATCAGTTTCAGAAACCTCTTGTCGCGCAGCGCGCGCTCGCGGTCGACCACCCCGGCAGCATCGAGGTCATCCCGTGCATCCCGAGCCCGACGAGCGACCTGCTCCGGCGGCTGCGCACCCGCCTCATCCAGCACCGCCCGCGCGGCCGTCAGCAGGTCATCCGCACTCACCACGTCATCCGGCGCACCGAGCCCCGACCGGATCGCGGCCGCCGCCCCGACCGACACCTCGCCTCCCGCGAGCGCGTCGGCGACGGGCGCCATCCACGGTGCCTCGCTCGCCGCCCCCGCCGAGATCATCGCGCGCGACTCGGGGACCGACAGCCCCGTCACTCGCGCGACCAGGCGTTCGGGGGTACGATCACCCGCGCGCTGTGCCAGCCCGGCGTACCCGAGTTCACGCTGTGACCGGCGGCCCACCTCGGCGGCCAGCACCGCGACCCGCGCATCCAGCTGCCGACGCGCCGCGGCCAATTCGGCGTGCTTGGCCAGCAGTTGTGGGTCGCCCAGCGCCCGCAGATCGGGCACGCCCGCGACCTCGATGGTGAGGTCGTGCAGGGGGCTGGTCATGAGATCCAGCCTGCCACGACTCGAACAAGAATGCTACCCATAAGTAGCGATTCGTGGAGAAGATTCGAACCCACCTCCGGGGGAGGGCAAGCCCCTGCACACACACCGCACGCACCCCATCACCGGCACCCTGAAAGAATGACCCCGTGGCATCCCAGGTCAACCCGCCGCGCGGCATGCGCGATTTCCTCCCCGCCGAGAAGGCGCGGCGCGAGCGTGTGCTGCGCGTCATCCGCGACAGCTATCGCGCGCACGGCTTCGACGAGATCGAGACCCCGGTCATGGAGGACTCCAGCCGCCTGCACGCCGGCCTCGGCGGCGACAACGAGAAGCTCGCCTTCGGCGTCATGAAGCGCGGCCTCACCCGCGACGATCTCGCCGAGGCCCAGCAGCCGCTCGACCTGGTCGACCTCGGTCTCCGCTTCGACCTGACCGTTCCGCTCGCGCGCTTCTACGCCACCCACCGGGCCGAGCTTCCCGCGGTGTTCCGCAGCATCCAGATCGCACCCGTCTGGCGCGCCGAGCGACCGCAGAAGGGTCGCTACCGCCAGTTCGTGCAGTGCGATATCGACATCATCGGCGAGCCCGGTATCGCCGCCGAGGCCGAACTGCTGAGCGCAACCCTCGCCACGGTCGACGCGCTCGGTCTCGAGGGCGCGACCATCCGGGTGAACGACCGCCGCCTCCTGATCGGCATGCTCAGCGCCCTCGGCATCGCCGCGGCCGACCACGACTCAGCGCTGATCACGATCGACAAACTCGACAAGGTCGGCCAAGACGGGGTGATCGCCGAGCTGCGCGAGAAGGGGCTGCCCGCCGACAACCTCGAGGCGTTCTTCCGCCGCCCGCAGACGATGGAGTGGAACCCGTTCGGCGAGAAGGCGATCCGTAAGGCGCTCCCGGCCGAGCCCGAGTACGCGGCGCCCGATCCGGATGCGGTGGCCGCCCTGGTCGCGCTCGGTGACGCCGTAGGGGTGGACCGTCTGGTCTTCGATCCGTTCCTGGTGCGCGGAATGGGTTATTACACGGGCCCGATCTTCGAGCTGGCGCACCCGAGTGTCGGCTACTCGCTCGGCGGCGGCGGTCGGTATGACGGCATGATCGGCCGTTTCCTCGGCAGCGATGTGCCGGCGACCGGGTTTTCGTTGGGCTTCGAACGTCTGGTTGATCTGGTCGACGTGGCGGGGGGTGACGAACCGGTGGCGGTCGCGCTGGTCCACGACGCCGACGTGCCGTTGACGACCCTGCTGGCACTGCAGCGCGGACTCGTCTCGGGGGGTCAGCGGGTGCGTCTGGTGTCGCGGCCCAAGAACCTCAAGCCGACGCTCGCCGCTCTCGCGGGCGAAGGTTTCACCTTCTTCGCGTTCGTCGATGCGGCGACGACGCCTGAGTCGATCGAGCTGCGCGAGCTGGCCTAGCTGGTCGCCGCGTCCCACCAGTTGAGCACGCGGGTGGCGTAGAAGGTCACCCACGGCGAGGGTTCGCCCTCGGGGACGTCGAGCGGGAACCACACCCGCCCCGGCCACACCCGCTCCTGCAGCCAGGTGCCGTCAGGCCGGCGCTTGGACCGGATGACCTCGATCGCATCCCGGATGCGCTCCTCGGGTGCCACCTGGTCGTAGAGCGCCGCCTCGCGGAAGTAGTCGGTCGAGCGCAGCACGTCGCCCATCCAGCGCAGCGGGTAGGTCAGCCGCGTGGTCCACGCGCCGAGCACCTCGCCCGAGCGGGCGTACATCAGCCGCCGCCCGAGCAGGTACTCCTCGCCGCGCTTCCGCGCCGCCCGCAGCACATCATCGCCGCCGATCGCCCGTTCGTAGGAGAGCAGCCCGCGCACCGCGTTGAGCGTGGAGTGCACCGAGGACCGCGTCTCGCCCTCCACCCATTCGCAGTTCCATCCCCCCTCGGAGAGCTGGTGCGCCGGGAACCACTCCGCCAGCTCGCGCACATCCGCTCCCAGCCACACCCCGTTCATGAGGGTGAAGGCATTGATGCAGACGTCGACTTCGCCGCCCCAGTAGGGCAGGTCGTCGTACTCCCACCGCGCGTTCGCCGCCAGCTTCTCGGCGGTGCCGGCGAGCGCGGCGGCGTCGAGCCCCCACTCGCGCAACTGATTCAGGCTCCAGGTGGTGGCGGTCCAGGGTTGCCCCTCGTCGTCCTGCCAGCCGTCCTGCTCGGCGGGGAGGTATGCCCCGCCCGCCCACTGGCCGTCTGCGCCCTGCTGCGCCAGCATCCGGGACCCCATGCCCTCGGTCGCGACGCGTGCGCGGGTGGCCTGCCACTGGCTCTCGGGCGCCCCGAGCAGGTCGCGTTGCACCTGCCAGGCGAGGGCCGGATCGGTGCCGGTCATCCAGGCGGCGAGGGTCGGGGAGGTCATGCCAGAACACTAGGCTGGACCACTGCCACCACCCACGAACGTTCAGGAGAGACCATGTCTGCCATCGAAGCCGTCGGCGCCCGCGAGATCCTCGATTCCCGCGGAAATCCGACCGTCGAGGTCGAGGTGCTGCTCGATGACGGCACGGTGAGCCGGGCCGCGGTGCCCAGCGGCGCGAGCACCGGAGCGTTCGAGGCGTATGAGCTGCGCGACGGCGACAAGGACCGCTACCTCGGCAAGGGCGTGCTGAAGGCGGTCGCCGGTGTGCTCGACGTGCTCGGGCCCGCCATCGAGGGCTTCGACGCCGCCGACCAGCGCCTGGTCGACGAGGAGCTGAAGAACGCCGACGGCACCGACAACAAGGGCAAGATCGGCGCGAACGCGATCCTCGGGGTGAGCCTCGCGGTCGCGAAGGCCGCCGCCGACTCGGCCGACTTGCCACTGTTCCGCTACCTCGGGGGGCCGAACGCGCATGTGCTGCCGGTGCCGCTGATGAACATCATCAACGGCGGCGCGCACGCCGACACCGCGCTCGACATCCAGGAGTTCATGGTGCTGCCGATCGGCGCCGACACCTTCGCCGACGCGCTGCGCTGGGGCGCCGAGGTGTACCACGCGCTGAAGGGCGAGCTGAAGAAGGCCGGGCAGAACACCGGGCTCGGCGACGAGGGCGGCTTCGCCCCCGACCTGCCCGGTGCGCGTGCGGCGCTCGACTTCATCCTGAAGGCGATCGAGACGGCCGGGTTCACCCCGGGCCGCGACTTCGCGCTCGGGCTCGACGTCGCCGCGACCGAGTTCTTCGACAACGGCACCTACTCGTTCGAGAAGTCCACCTACACCGGCGAGACGCTGACGCAGTTCTGGGTCGACCTGGTCAAGGACTACCCGCTGGCGACCATCGAGGACCCGCTGGCCGAGGACGACTGGGACGGCTACGTGCACCTCACCCAGGCGCTGGGCGACAAGGTGCAGATCGTCGGCGACGATTTCTTCGTCACCAACCCGGTGCGCCTGAAGAAGGGCATCGATCTGCATGCGGCGAACTCGATCCTGGTGAAGGTGAACCAGATCGGCACGCTGACCGAGACGCTGGATGCGGTGAGCATGGCCCAGCGCGCCGGCTACACCGCGATCATCAGCCACCGTTCGGGTGAGACCGAGGACACCACGATCGCCGACCTGGCGGTGGCGACCGATGCGGGGCAGATCAAGACCGGTGCCCCGGCGCGGTCGGACCGGGTGGCCAAGTACAACCAGCTGCTGCGCATCGAGGAGGAGCTGGGCGAGGCGGCGGTCTACGCCGGCCGCAGCGCCTTCCCGCGGTTCACATCTGCCGGCTGAGAAGGCTGACATAGCCTGAACCCATGCCCCGCGCTCGACGCATCCCAGTCGCCCTCCCTGAGGAGGGGCGTCCGGCTGCGTGGCTGCGCAACTTCCGGTTCTCGTGGTTCACGCTGTCGGTTCTCGGTCTGATCGTCGCGGCCCTGCTGGTGCTGGCGGCTCCGCTGAAAGAGCTGGTCCTGCAGCGTCAGCAGATCGCCGACCTGCAGGCGTCGATCGATCAGGCGCAGCAGGATGTGGACGACCTCAACGCGCAGGTGGCGCGCTGGTCCGACCCGGCGTACATCCAGGCGCAGGCGCGCGAGCGGCTCTATTACATCCTCCCCGGCGACATCAGCTACCTGATCGTGGGTCAGCCGCAGGGGCAGTCGAGCCAGGGCGACCTGCCGATCAGTGACGAGATCCAGACCACCCAGACCGACTGGATCGGCGGGCTGCTGGGCAGCGTCTACACGGCGGGTCTGACCGATGAGACCCCGGCGCAGCTCGACAGTCCCGCGCAGGTCGACAGCCCCCAGCAGTCCGATTCGGGCACGCAGTGAGCACTCCGCCGTTCGACCCGCCGTCCGAGGCGGATATCGCGGTGGTGTCCGCGCAGCTCGGTCGCGCCGCGCGAGGCGTGATCGGGATCGCCGCGCGGTGTGTCTGCGGCAACCCGACGGTGGTGGCCACGAGCCCCCGGCTTCCCGATGGCACGCCGTTCCCGACGCTCTATTACCTGTCCCACCCGGCCGCCACGGCATCCGTTTCGACCCTCGAGGCGACCGGCGTGATGGCCGAGCTCGCGGCCGAGTTGGCCGACGACGCGGTCGCCGATTCGTACCGGCAGGCGCACGAGCAGTACCTGCTCGATCGCGACAGCATCGAGCAGGTTCCCGAGATCGCCGGATACTCGGCGGGCGGCATGCCCGACCGGGTCAAGTGCCTGCATGCACTGGTCGCGCATTCGCTGGCGGCGGGGCCCGGAGTGAACCCGATCGGCGACCTGGCGCTCGAGCGTGCGACGTGGTCTCCTGGCCGGTGTCAGTGCGCGACCTGAACGCGCGGTAGATTGGGACCGGTTTTTCCCCAGCGAGGAGACGTTCCATAGTGCGCAAGATCCTGATCGTCGGCGGCGGGTACGCCGGCTTCTACACCGCGAAGAAGCTCGAGAAGTGGCTCCGCCGCGGCGAGGCGCACGTGACGATGGTCGACCCTTTGCCGTACATGACGTACCAGCCGTTCCTGCCCGAGGTGGCGGCCGGGTCGATCGATCCGCGTCATGCGCTGGTCAACCACCGGCGCCACCTGAAGCACACCGAGGTGATCACGGCCAAGGTCACGCACATCGATCACGCGCAGAAGGTCGCGACGATCACCCCCGAGGTCGGCGAGGCGTGGGAGGAGCGCTACGACGTCGTCGTGGTGACCGCGGGCGCGGTGTCGCGCACGTTCCCGATTCCCGGGGTCGCCGATCAGGCGTTCGGTCTGAAGACGATCGAGGAGGCGGCGGCGATCCGCGACCGCATGACCGAGAACTTCGCCAAGGCGTCGAACCTGCCGCCGGGTGCGGAGCGCGACCGGCTGCTGACCACGGTGGTGGTCGGCGGCGGTTTCGCCGGTATCGAGATCTTCGGCGAGCTGCGCAGTTTCGCCAGCGCCCTGGTCGGTCAGTACGCGCAGATCTCGATGGAGGACACGCACTTCCACCTGATCGAGGCGATGGGCCGCATCATGCCCGAGGTGTCGCTGAAGACGAGCCTCTGGGTGATCAAGAACCTCGAGCAGCGCGGTGCCCAGGTGCACCTCGACACGCAGCTGGCCAGCGCAGTCGACGGCAAGATCGAACTGTCGACGGGTGAGAGCTTCGAGTCGAACCTGATCGTGTGGACGGCGGGCGTGATGGCCAACCCGTTCCTGAAGAACACCGACCTGCCGATCGAGGAGCGCGGGCGTCTGCGCGTGCAGGCCGATCTCCGCGTCGTCGACGACAACGGCGTCGTCGACGACGCGTGGGGCGCGGGTGACGCGTGTGCGGTCCCCGACCTGGTCGAGGGTCAGGGTGTCGGCGGCTTCACGGTGCCGAACGCGCAGCATGCGGTGCGTCAGGGCAAGCTGATGGCCAAGAACCTGACGGCGGTGATGCGCGGCGAGGCGCCGCGCGAGTATGTGCACCGCAACCAGGGCGCGGTCGCCGGCATCGGCCTGTACGAGGGCGTGTTCCAGTCGGGTGGCATCGCCATCAAGGGCCTCATCGCATGGTTCATGCACCGCGGTTACCACGGTTTCGCGATGCCGATGTGGGAGCGCAAGATCCGTGTCTTCGGCAACTGGATCATCAACTTCCTGACCCGCCGCGACCTGGTCGGCATTCCGGCGCGCGACACCCCGCGCGCTGCATTCGAGGAGTTCGCGTCACGACCGAAGGGGTGAGGCACCCGTTCGTCCGCCGTTTCCGGCGGCGCGCGGCCATCGTGGTGACCGCCGGACTGGCCGTGGTGGTCGCCTTGATCGTGGTGGGTGCTGTCCTGCTGCGTTCGGATGCCGGGATCGGTCTCATGCTGTGGGTGTTCGCCGCCGCGATGGTCGCCGGCGCCGTCGTGCTGGTCGTGCACGCCCGCCCGCGGATCCTCGCCCTGCGTCGGGTGGTCGAGCACAACCCCGATGGGGCGGTGCTGCTCGCCCGCCGGCAGCCGGCTCTGGTTTCCGACCTGGCCACCTATCTCGGCGAGAGTGACGTCTACGACGCTGTCAGCGACCGCTGGGTGGTGGCCTCGATCGATGACCGCGGCTTGGCGGCCTGGAGTGTCGGACGCGAGCCGCGCGAACTGGTGCTGATGCCTTGGGGGGAGCTCGGCACCATCGAGCTCACCCGGCTGGAGTCCGGGGGTCCCGGGGTCGCGGTCGATGTGAAGCCGTTCGCCGAGCCGCTGGTCGTGGCGGCCGGCTATGCGGCCTTCGGCGTGTTGTCGTCGTTCACCCGACGAGGCGTCGACGAGGTCGTGGCCACGGTGAACGCCTTGCGCCCGAGCTAGCCTTACCCCGAAGCTCCCGTAGCCCAACCGGCAGAGGCAGGCGACTTAAAATCGCTTCAGTCTGAGTTCGAATCTCAGCGGGAGCACCCGAAATTTCCTCTTGCGCACCGGGACGCGCGTCTGGGACGCTTGACCCACTTCGCAGCAGTGCAGCACCGCGAGAGGGGGGCGAGGTGGCGCGCATTCCCGCGGCCGAGCGCCGTGCCGCTCTGGCGCGTGCCGCGCGCACCGTGATCGCCCGCGACGGGCTGCAGGCCGCGACGACGCGCGCCATCGTGGCGGAGGCCGGGATGCCGCTGGCCAGCTTCCATTACGCGGTCGCGAGCCGCGACGAGCTGCTGCGCGATGTGGTCGAGCTCGTCGTCGCCGATGAGGGCGTCGCCGCCGCCACCTTCCTCGAGACGGCGAGCACGCCGCGTGAGGCGATCAAGCTGGCTCTCACCGGGTACCTCGATCACGTCAAGGCCGATCCGGGCAACGAGCAGGCCATGTTCGAGCTGACCCAGTACGCCCTCCGGACCCCCCACCTGGCCGACCTCCCGGCCGAGCAGTACCGCAGTTATCACTCACTCGCCGCCGGCCTCCTGGAGGCCGGCGCATCCGCCCTGCACATCGAATGGAGCATTCCCGTGCCCGATCTCGCACGACTCCTCGTCACCCTGGCCGACGGGCTGACGCTCGCCTGGCTGGCCGATCGCGACGACGCGGCGGCGAGCCGCGCCATCGAGAACGCCGCTGATGCGATCGCCGCGTTCGCCCGTCAGGGGGTGACCGCGTGACCGGCACCCAGACCTCCGCTGCGTCGCTGAACCCGTTCGCCGAACCGCGCAAGGCCGTCACGGGCGGCTGGATCGCGGCGTTCGCCGCCGCCTGGCTCGGCATCTGGATGGCGCAGCTCGGCCCGGTGCAGCTGCTGCTGCCCCATCAGGTGGATGTGGTGCGCAACATCGCCAAGAGCGATGACTATCTGGTGTCGGTGGTGGCGTTCGGCATCATCTCCGGCATCGCCGGGGTGTGTGCGCTGATCGCGTACCCGCTGACCGGCGCGCTGTCCGACCGCACCACCTCGCGCTTCGGGCGCCGGAAGCCCTGGATCGCCGCCGGTGCGCTGCTGTTCGCCGTCTCGCTGGTGGTGCTGGGCCTGCAGAACACCTACGTCGGCCTCGGCATCTGGTGGTCGCTGACCCTGACCGGCTTCTGCGTGATGACAGCCGCGCTGACCGCGACGATCAGCGACCAGGTGCCGATCGCGCAGCGCGGGTTCGTGTCGGGCTGGGTGTCGGCGCCGCAGGCGATCGGCACGGTGCTGGCCCTGCTCCTCCTGATCTACGTGATCGTCGACCAGGTGCTCGGGTACCTCGCCCTGGCGGTGCTGCTGCTGGTGCTGGTGGTGCCGTTCCTGCTCGTCACCAAAGACGCGGTGCTCACGCGTGAGCAGCGGCCGAAGCTGAGCGGACGCGCGGTGCTGGCCAGCATGTGGGTGTCGCCCCGCAAACACCCCGACTTCGCCTGGACGCTCACCAGCCGCATCCTGATCAACATCGGCAACGCCCTCGGCACCACGCAGCTGCTCTACTTCCTGACCTACGGGCTGAAGGTCGACAACCCCGACGACGATCTGCTGTACCTGTCGCTGGTCTACACCGTGTTCGTGGTGATCGCGGCGTTGCTGCTCGGCAGGCTCAGCGACAGCTGGGGTCGGCGCAAGCCGTTCGTGACGTTCGCGGCGATCCTGCAGGCGGTGGCGGCGATCATGCTGGCGCTGGTTCCGAGCTTCCCGGTGGCGATGGTGGCGGGTGCGCTGCTCGGCCTCGGCTACGGCTGCTTCCTCGCCGTCGACCAGGCGCTGGCGACCCAGGTGCTTCCGGATGCCGCCGACCGCGGCAAGGATCTCGGCATCATGAACATCGCCTCGGCGGTGCCGCAGGCGGTCGCGCCGCTGCTGGGCGCGTTCGTCGTCGTCTCGCTCGGTGGCTTCACCGGCCTGTTCCTGCTGTCGGGTCTCGTGGCACTGCTCGGTGCGGCGACGATCACCCCGATCCGATCGGTGCAATGACGACCACTCCCGTCGCGCTGACCCGTCCGGCGTCGGCACCCTGGCGCGCTGACCGGGCCGCGTACTGGGGTGCGCTCACCGCGGCGACTGCGCACCTCGACACCCCGGTCGGCGCGATCGACGCCGGCGCGCTGTCCGCCAACGCGTTCGACATGCTCGACCGTGCGCAGGGCACCCCGATCCGGGTGGCGAGCAAGTCGATCCGGGTGCGCGGGGTGCTCGACGCGGTGCTCGCGCTGCCGGGCTACGCCGGCATCCTGGCGTTCACGCTGCCCGAGGCGCTCTGGCTGGCCGAGCAGGGGCATCCGGATGTGGTGGTCGGCTACCCGACGGCCGATCGTGCGGCGCTGGCCCGGCTGGCATCCGACGAGATCCTGGCGTCCCGGGTCACCGTGATGGTCGACGACGTCGCCCAGCTCGACCTCATCGACGCGGTGGCGGCGCCCGCGAAGCGTGCGACGATCCGCGTCTGCCTCGAGCTCGATGCCTCGTTCGACGCGCCGCTGCTCGGGCACCTCGGGGTGCGGCGCTCGCCGGTGCACACGGCCCAGCAGGCGCGGGCGCTGGCGGAGCAGATCGTCGCCCGGTCGGGCTTCGCGCTGGTGGGCATGATGGCGTATGAGGCCCAGATCGCCGGGGTGACCAACAAGGGCAAGCCGATCGTGCAGGCGATGCAGCGCACCTCGGCGCGTGAACTCGCCGAACGCCGCGGGGCAGCCGTGGCGGCGGTGCGCGAGATCGCCGAGCTCGAGTTCGTCAACGGCGGCGGCACCGGGTCGCTGGAGTCGACGCACGCCGACGCCAGCGTCACCGAGATCGCCGCCGGGTCGGGGCTGTTCGGGCCGCACCTGTTCGACGGCTACTGGCAGTTCACGCCCGCTCCGGCCGCGGCCTTCGCGCTCAGCGTGGTGCGCAGGCCGACCCCCGCGATCGCGACGCTGCTCGGCGGCGGCTGGATCGCATCCGGACCGCCCGGCGCCGACCGTCTGCCGCAGCTGGCGTGGCCGCAGGGGCTCACCATGCTGCCGCGCGAGATGGCGGGCGAGGTGCAGACCCCGGTGACGGGGGAGGCGGCGCGGGCAATGAGTGTGGGCGACCGGGTCTGGCTGCGGCACACCAAAGCGGGGGAGGCGAGCGAGCACCTGAACGCGTTCGCGCTCGTCGAGAACGGAGCGGTCGTCGCCGAATTGCCGACCTACCGCGGCGAGGGAAAGGCCTTCTTGTGAACGCAGAGCTCCTGGTCGATCCGGTCACCCCGTGGCGCAACTGGGGGCGCGTCGAGTCGAGCACGCCCGCGTTCCGCGCGCGCCCGACGAGCGTCGACGAGGTGCAGGCGGTGGTGCGCGCCGCACGTGAGCGCGGCCTGACCGTCAAGGCGGTCGGCGCGGGGCACAGCTTCACCGACATCGCCGCGACGATCGGCGTGATGGTCGAGCTCGACGCGATGTCGGGGCTCGTCGGCGTCGACGGCGACCGGGTCACCCTGCGCGCCGGCACGCACCTGCACGAGCTTCCGGCGCTGCTCGATCCGCTGAACCTCGCGCTCGAGAACATGGGCGACATCGACCGCCAGACGATCGCCGGCGCGACCAGCACGGGCACCCACGGCACCGGCGCGCGATTCCGGGGCCTCGCCGCCCAGATCGTGGCGCTGAAACTGGTGACCGCGGCCGGTGAGCTGATGACCATCAGCGAGACCGAGAACGCCGACCTGCTGCCCGCGGCGCGGCTGGGACTGGGGGCGCTCGGCATCGTGGTGGAGGTGACCCTGCAGTGCGTGCCCGCGTTCCTCTTGAAAGCGGTCGAGCACCCGGAGCCGTTCGACGATGTGCTCGACAGTTTCGAGCAGCGCGCCGTCGAGTCCGACCATTTCGAGTTCTACTGGTGGCCGCACACCGACGCCGTGATGACGAAGAACAACACCCGTCTGCCGCTGGAGGCGGGCTCGAAGCCGGTCGGTCCGGTGAGCAACTGGGTCGAGGAGACGCTGCTGTCGAACGTGGTGCTGGCGATGAAGTCGGGCCTCGGCACGATGATCCCCGGCACCATCCGGCCGCTGAACCGTCTGGCGACCCGGGTCTACGGCGACCGGGAGTACGTCGACCGCTCGTACGAGGTGTTCACCGCGCCGCGCAATGTGCGGTTCCGCGAGATGGAGTACGCGATCCCGCGCGGGTCGCTGCCGCAGGCGCTGCGCGACCTGCGCGGGCTGATCGAGCGCTCGGGTTGGGACATCTCTTTCCCGGTCGAGGTGCGGGTCGCGGCGCCCGACGACAACTGGCTCTCGACGGCGTACCAGCGCGAGTCGGCCTACGTCGCGGTGCACAAGTACTTCCGCGACGATCACCTGCCGTACTTCCGTGCCGTCGATCAGCTGCTGCGCTCGTACGACGGCCGACCGCATTGGGGCAAGATCCATTTCCAGGATGCCGCGGAGCTGAGCACGCGCTACCCGCGTTTCGGCGACTTCCGCGCCCTTCGATCCCGGCTCGACCCCGACCGGGTGTTCGCCAACCCCTACCTCGACCGTGTCCTCGGATAACCGTGTCCTCGGATAGCGGCCCCGAGCTCCGGCTGCCGCCCGGTTTCCTGATCGGGGCGGCGACGGCGGCGTACCAGATCGAGGGCGCGATCCACGAGGGCGGCCGGGGCGAGTCGACCTGGGACGAGTTCACCCGCCGGCCGGGCACGATCCTCGACGGCTCGGATGGCAGTGTCGCGACCGACCACTACCACCGGTTCCGCGAGGACGTGGCGCTCATGAAAGACCTGGGGCTCGACGTCTACCGGTTCTCGATCGCCTGGCCGCGGATCCAGCCCGACGGCACCGGCCCGGCGAACCCGGAGGGTGTCGCGTTCTACGACCGCCTGATCGACGAACTGCTCGAGGCCGGCATCCGCCCGATGGCGACCCTGTTCCACTGGGACACCCCGCTCGCGCTCGAGCAGCGCGGCGGCTGGCGTCGCCGTGCCACCGCCGAGCGCTTCGGCGAGTACGCCGCCCTCTGCGGCGCGGCGTTCGGTGACCGCGTCGACTCGTGGGTGACCATCAACGAGGCGTGCACGGTGACCCTCGAGGGCTACGGGCTCGACGTGCACGCGCCGGGGCTCGGCAGTTCGCTGGCGATCCCGCGGGTGGCGCGCAACCTGTTGCTCGCCCACGGCCTGGCCGTCGACGCGCTGCGCGCCGTTCCGGTAACGGGCAGCATCGGCATCACCAACGTGCACACGGTGAGCGTGCCGGCCACCCCGGCCGATGCCGCGTACGCCGACTTCTTCGACTTCCTGCACAACCGCCAGTTCGCCGACCCGGTTCTGCGCGGCACCAACCCGACACCCCCGCGCGGTGTGGGGCTGCTGGGAGCCGCGGTCGGCATCCTGTCGCGCAGCAGCCGGCGCGACCGGGCGCTCATGAGCCGGCCGTTGGATTTCTATGGGCTGAACTACTACTTCCCCTCCCGCATCGCGAAGGGGTCCGCGGCTCCCGGCACCGGCAACCCCGATGGCGTGTCCGAGGCGATGGATGAGGCGCCGTTCCACCTCACCGACTGGCCCGAGTTCGAGCAGACCGGTTTCGGCTGGCCGATCGCGCCCGAGTATCTGCGGGTGGTGCTGCAGAACCTCGTGGAGCGGTACGGCGACCGGCTGCCACCGGTGATCATCACCGAGGGCGGGGCGAGTTTTCCGGATGCTGTGGGCACCGACGGCGCAGTCGACGACTCCCGGCGCATCGACTACCTGTCGCGCCATATCGCCGTCGCCGCGGAGAGCGTGCCGGGTGTCGACCTGCGCGGCTACATCGTGTGGACTCTGCTCGACAACTTCGAGTGGGCCGCCGGCTACACCCAGCGGTTCGGACTCGTGCACGTCGACTACGACACCCTGGCCCGCACCCCGAAGGCCTCGTATCACTGGCTGAGGCGGGTGCTTTCGAGCCGCCGCTCTGTATGATCAGCGGCATGGAATTCCTGATCGTCATCCTCGTCATCGTCGCGCTGGTTGTCATCATCGGCATCTACCTGTGGTCGACGTACAACGGCCTCGTCCGGCTGAACGTCCGCGTCGATGAGGCGTGGAGCGACATCACGGTGCAGATGAAGCGCCGTGCCGACCTCATCCCGAACCTGATCGAGGCGGTCAAGGGCTACGCCGCCCACGAGAAGCAGGTGTTCGAGAACGTCACCGCGGCGCGTGCCGCGACGGTGAGTGCCAGCACTCCGGCCGAGGCGGGCAAGGCCGAGAACATGATGCAGTCGGCGCTGAAGAGCATCTTCGCCGTCGCGGAGGCCTACCCCCAGCTGCAGGCGAACCAGAACTTCCTGCAGCTGCAGGGTGAGCTGGTCGACACCGAGGACAAGATCCAGGCGTCGCGCCGGTTCTACAACGGTGGCGTGCGTGAGCTGAACACCAAGATCAAGGTGTTCCCGAACACGCTGTTCGTGCGCGGGCTGGGCTTCACGGAGCGCGAGTTCTTCGAGGTCGACGAGCCGGCGGCGATCGCCGAGCCGCCGCGCGTCCAGTTCTGACGCTTCCGGTGGTCGAGTAGCCGCCTCCGGCGGCGTATCGTCCCCGACCGACGTCCGCGAAAGAGCCCGCTTGTTCCCAGCGGGCTCTTTCCGTCATCCAGGAGAATGACCTCATGTACTCCGCGATCGCCGCCAACAAGCGCAACACGGTGTTCATCATCCTGATCTTCCTCGTGGTGATCGGCGGTCTCGCGTCGCTGGTCGCCTGGTATTGGGACAACTGGGCGATCGCCATCGGCACGCTGGTGATCGCCGCTCTGTACGCCGTGTTCCAGTACTACGTGGCGACCAGTGAGACGCTGGCGCTGTCGGGGGCCCGGCAGATCCAGAAGGCCGACAACCCGCGGCTCTACCGGGTGGTCGAGAACCTGGCGATCACCGAGGGTCTGCCGATGCCGAAGGTGTACATCATCAACGATCCGGCGCCGAACGCGTTCGCGACGGGGCGCGACCCGCAGCATGCGGTGGTGGCGGCGACCACGGGGCTGCTCGAGATCATGGACGACCGCGAGCTCGAGGGCGTCATGGCGCACGAGATGGGTCACGTCAAGAACTACGACATCCGGGTTTCGCTCGTCGTGTTCGGTCTCGTCGTGGCCATCGGACTCATCGCCGACATCATCTTCCGCATGATCTTCTGGGGCGGGCGCAGCCGCAACAGCAACCTCGGCGGCCCGGCCTTCTTGGTGGTGATCGCGATCGGTATCGTCGCGGCGATCTTGGCGCCGATCGTGGCCGCGGTGGTGCAGGCGGCGGTGTCGCGCCAGCGCGAGTACCTGGCGGACGCCACGAGTTCGCTCACCACCCGTGACCCGGAGGGGCTGGCCTCGGCGCTCGAGAAGCTGGGCCAGTTCGGCCGCCCGGTGGCGCGCACCAACACCTCGATGTCGCACCTGTGGATCTCCGACCCGAACCGCCCCGGCTTCCTGTCGCGGCTGTTCTCGACGCATCCGCCGCTGGCCGACCGCATCGCCCGGCTGCGCAACAACGCGACGCGGTTCTGAGTCGCGGTGACCACCGAGTCAACGCTGTTCGCGGCGACGCTCGTGCTGCGCCGTGCGGTGACGAAGCTCGACGCACTGGCCATGATCGCCCTGGTGCTCGACCGGCCGGTGGAGGGCGCCGGAACCGTGCGTCCGCGGATCACGCTTGGCGACACGGTGTGGGCCGAGGTCGAGATCCCCAAGTTCGGCGAGCCGCCGCCGCTCGCCATCGATGTGTACTCGACGCGCAGCGAAGACCAGGCGCGGCTCGAGGCGTTGCGCCTGGCGGCGGCACTGCAGCAGCACGCCGGCTGGACCGCGGTTCCCGACTTCCCGGTCTGAGGCTCGGGCGACCTCATCCCCGCGTCACACCGGCTTAACCCCCGTTTCGACCTTGTCGCCCGGTGGGTGCGCGCTTAGCGTCCGGATGTGAAGTCTCTGCCTATCGCCACGGTCGCGCTCTTGCTCCTCACCGGTGTTGCCGCCGCAGTCCCCGCATCCACCGCATCCGCTGACGACGGCCGCAAGCCGGCCTCATGCGACCACCGTGTGTGTCTGCGGGTGGTGGAGCAGCAGAGCGACACCGACGGCGACGGGGTCACCGACCTCGACGAGGACTTCTTGGGCACCGACCCGCGTGACGCGGCGAGTTTCCCCGCCGGCCAGAAGCTGATCGATGCGGCCCTGATGCGTGAACTGCCGTCCTTCGAGAGTCACCTCACCGAGCTGGTCGTGCTGCCGCAGATGACGACCGACTTCTCGGCCCTCGCGACCGCCGTCGGCCTGATGGATCTGCCCACGGCGTCGTGGGGCACGACGAACGCGCCGCACCTGCTGGGCGACCTCGGCAAGAACGGCTTCACCGGCATCCTGAGCGGCCTCGGAATCACCTTGCCCGGGTCGGGAAACGCGTTGCCCGAGGGGTCGGACGCGGCGCAGTTCACCTACATGCAGCAGGTGATGGACTCGACGAGCTCGACGTCGTTCACCTTCCCGAATATCGCCGGGTGGGGGGCGAACAACGGCAAGTCCGGGGGTGAGACCACGGTCGGGCAGACGCGGGTCTCGACCGAGAACGGCATCACCCGCCTGTCCAGCGGCACGAGCACCTATTACCCCGACGGGTCGCACGACGGCACCAGCCTCGAGGGGCGCAAGACCTCGACGTCGACGCAGACGAAGTCGGTGACGACCAGCAGCGACCGGATGGGCAACACCGTCAGCCAGACGGTCACCACATCCAGCAGCGACAAGGACCCCAAGACCGGCAAGACCACGACGACCACCACGACGACGACGACGGGCTACAGCAAGGACGGCCGCATCACCGGGGCGGTGTCGCAGACCACGAAGGTCACGACCGACCCCAAGACGGGAACGAAGACGACCGAGACGTCGGGGTCGACGACGAACTCCGATGGCACGGTGACCCCGGTCGAGCCGCAGAAGAAGACGGAGAAGTGCCAGACCAAGGACTGCAGCGACGGCATGTCCGACCCGGACTATGTGACCTTCGGGCCGCTCACGGCGGATGACTACAACAGGGTGATGGCGCGCATCGATGCGGTGCGCACTCCGGGCCCCGACAGTGGAATCCTGACCGACAACCCGCCGCAGGTCCCGACGCGCGACATCTACTCGAACTACTCCGGCGACGGCGTCGTGGTGCTGTCGGCGACCCCGAACCCGCGGTTCAACATTGCCCAGCCGGAGTACAACGGCGAGCTGGCCGAGATGGCGCAGCTCGGCGGAACCGTACCGCCGAATCCGAACGCCGACGATCCGACGGGTTACTGGCCCGACAAGCCCTGACCGAGCTCGGAGGCCAGTTCGCGGGCGAGGTCCCCGCGATCGACCACCTCGATCGACTCGCAGCCCTGCCATCCGGCGATCTCGTGAAGAACCGGCACGACGCGTGACACGTCGACAGTGTGCGCCGCCTCGCGCCACGCCGACTGCACGCGCAGCACGCGGGCCTGGCGGTCGTTCTTCAGGTCGATGCGGCCGACCAGCTGGTCGTCGATGAGCAGGGGCAGGGTGTAGTACCCGTACACGCGCTTGTGCGCCGGTGTGTAGATCTCGATGCGATAGTGGAACCCGAACATGCGCAGCGCCCGGTCGCGTTCCCAGACGACCGGGTCGAAGGGTGACAGCAGCGCCGCCGCCTCGATGCGTCGCGGGATGCGGGCGTTTTTGTGCAGGTACGCCGGCTTCCCCCATCCCGGCACTGTCACCGGGCGCACCTCGCCCTCGTCGAGGAGTCGCTCGAGCGCCGCGCGGGCACGGGTGGGCTTGATGCGGAAATAGTCGGCCAGGTCGTTCAGGGTGCCGATGCCGTGGGCGATCGCCGAGCGGCGCATCAGCTCGTACTTCGCCTCCTCCTCGGGCACCTCCCGCTCGAGCACCTCCGCCGGAAGCACCTGCTCGGGCAGCGCGTAGACGCGCTCGAAGCCCGTGCGGCCCGCCGACACCAGTTCGCCCACCCGGAACAGTCGCTCGAGCCCGCGTTTGACCTCATCCCAGTCCCACCAGGGGCCGCGGGCCCGCTCGGCCTCCCGCTCGAACGCCGACGCGGGAAGCGGTCCGCGCGCCGCCAGTTCGGCTTTGAGGCGCGTCAGGGTGGCGTCGTGGGCCTGGAACCAGTCGGGCGTCTTGGCCTCCATCCAGTCGCGCCAGAACTGCATGCGGAACCGGAACAGCGCCCAGTCCTCGACGGGGATCAGGGCCGCTTCGTGCGCCCAGTACTCGAGGTAGGGCCCGCGCCGCCGGAACGTGAGCCGGTCGAGCAGGGTCTTGTCGTAGGGGCCGAGCCGGGCGAGCAGCGGCAGGTAGTGGCTGCGCTCGAGCACGTTGACGGAGTCGAGTTGCAGCACCTGCAGTCGCCGCAGCGCGAGGTTGAGGTGCCGGGTGCCGACTGTGCCCCCGTCGGCGCCGGGACGCGGCCGCCCGAAGCCCTGCGCCGCGAGCGCCACCCGGCGTGCGGTCGCAGCCGACAGAGAGTCCACCGCTCGAGCGTAATGACGACCCCGGACACCCGGTGGGCGCCCCCGTCGCGGCGTCGCCTGCATCCGCCGCTGCCTAGACTTGCCTGCATGGCGCTGCGCCCCAAGAAGCCGTCCCCCGACACATCCGTGAGCCTGTCCGCCGCCGAGGTGGATGACCGGGTCGCTCCCGGCATGCGCGTGGCCGCTGCCTGGTCGTGGCGCATCCTGGTGGTCGCGGCGCTGATCGCGCTCGTCGGGTTGCTGGTGGCGCTGCTGCGCGATGTCACCGTGCCGGTGTTCGTCGCGATCCTGCTCGCGGCGCTGCTGGTGCCGCTGAAGAACTGGCTGGTGGCGCATCGCTGGCCACGGGGTCTGGCGGTCGCGGTGTGCGAGGTGGGCCTCCTGGTCGTGATCGCGGGACTCATCACCGTGGTCGTGATCTTCGTGCGCCGTGGGTTCCCCGAGCTGCAGTCGCAGACGGTGACCAAGTACGACGACTTCGTGACCTGGTTGAGCGGGCCGCCGTTCAGCCTCAGCCACGCCGACATCGACGCCTACGTGCAGCAGGGGCTCGATGCGCTGAACGCCAGTTCGTCGACACTGCTGTCGGGTGCTCTCACTGTCGGCACCTCTCTGCTCCACGTCCTCGCCGGGGCACTGATCGCGTTGTTCACGACGCTCTTCATCCTGATCGACGGCCGCGGCATGTTCTCCTGGGTCGCGCGGCTCTTCCCGGCGCGCTCGCGCGCGGCGGTCGTCGGCGCGGCGGAGGCCGGGTGGGTGACGCTGAAGGCGTTCGTCCAGGTCCAGCTGCTGGTGGCCTTCATCGACGCGGTCGGCATCGGTCTCGGCGCGTTCATCCTGGGCCTGTTCTATGGCGGCTTCCCGCTCGTCATCCCGATCGCGATCGCCGTCTTCCTGGCCTCGTTCATCCCGGTCGTGGGGGCGGTCGTCACCGGGGTCTTCGCGGTGTTCGTCGCGCTGGTGTATCTCGGACCGATTCCGGCGATCATCATGCTCGGCATCGTCATCCTGGTGCAGCAGCTCGAGGGCCATGTGCTGCAGCCCCTGATCATCGGGACGGCGATCAAGGTGCACCCGGTCGCGGTCGTGCTCGGAGTCGCCACCGGCGGCTTCATCGGCGGCATTCCGGGTGCTCTGTTCGCGGTTCCGTTCATCGCGGTGCTCAACGTCATGATCGGCTACATCGCCCGTGGCGAGTGGCGCACGCACCCGCATCCGAGCGTCGCCGACCTGATTCCTCCGACGAAGGCGCGGGCGTCCCGTGTCCGCTGAGCCCGTGTCCACTGAGCCCGTGTCCGCTGAGCCCGTGTCGACTGAGCCCGTGTCGACTGAGCCCGCCGCCCGCTCCCTCCCGGGCCCGAGCCTCGCCGAGATCCGCGAGGCGCGGACGCGCGTCTCGGCGGTGGTCGATGTCACCCCGATGGAGACCTCGCGCTACCTGCGCGAACTGCTCGGCGTCGACGTGCGCCTGAAGGCCGAGAACCTGCAGCGCACCGGCTCGTACAAGATCCGCGGCGCCTACAACCTGCTGTCGCAGCTGAGCCCCGAGCAGAAGGCGCGCGGTGTCGTGGCGGCCTCGGCGGGCAACCATGCCCAGGGTGTGGCGCTCGCGGCGCGCGAGCTCGGCATCGCCGCCACCATCTTCATGCCGGTGGGTGTTGCGCTGCCCAAACTGCAGGCCACCCGCAACTATGGCGCCGAGGTGGTGCTGCACGGGCACGTCGTCGACGAGACCCTGCGTGCCGCGGCCGAGTTCGCCGAGCGCACCGGCGCCATCATCATCCCGCCGTTCGACCATCCGGATGTGGTGGCCGGTCAGGGCACGCTGGCTCTCGAGATCCTCGAGCAGTTTCCGGAGGTCGAGAATGTGGTGGTGCCGATCGGCGGGGGAGGCCTGATCTCGGGCATCGCGACAACGTTCGCCCAGCTCGAGCCGGAGCTCGGCCGCCACGTACGCATCATCGGCGTTCAGGCAGACAACGCCGCGTCGTATCCGCCGTCTCTCGCCGCGGGGGAGCCGATCGCGATCGCCACGGCCCCGACGATCGCCGACGGCATCCTGGTCGGGCGCCCGGGCGCGCTCAACTTCGACATCATCCGCGACACGGTGGATGAGGTGGTCACCGTCGCCGACGATGTGATCGCCCGCGCGCTCGTCGTCCTACTCGAACGCGCCAAGCTGGTTGTCGAGCCCGCCGGCGCCGTCGGGGTCGCCGCGGCACTCGTGGGCGCCTATGCGGTGACCGGTCCGACGGTGATCATCCTCTCCGGGGGCAACATCGATCCGATGGTGATGGAACGCGTCATCAGCCGCGGTCTGATCGCCTCGGAGCGCTACCTGCGCATCCGCATCCCGCTGCCCGACCGGCCGGGTCAGCTCGCCCGCACGGCCGAACTGGTCGCCGAGGCGAACGCCAACGTCGTCGAGGTGTTGCACACCCGGCACGGCGGCGGCCTGCAGATCAGCGAGGTGGAGTTGGAGCTGCACATCGAGACCCGTGGCCCGGAGCACGCCGAGCTGGTGCTCGGCAAGCTCCGGGATGCCGGGTATCGGCCCCGCGTGGACTTCTAGACGCGGTTATCCGCGGTAGGTGTCGACCTGGGTGATCTCGACGGAGATCTCTTTGCCCGAGGGGGCGGTGTAGCTGGCCGACTCGCCGACCTTGAGGCCGAGGATGGCTTGGCCGAGCGGGCTGGTGGCCGGGTAGACGTCGATGTCGCTGGCGTCGTCGGCGATCTCGCGGCTGCCGAGCAGGAAGACGCTCGTGTCGCCGGCGATCTTGGCGGTCACCACGGTGCCCACCTCGACCACGCCGTGGCTCTCGGGCGCCTCACCGACGGTGGCGGTGCGCAGCAGCTCGGTGAGCTGGCGAATGCGGGCCTCGATCTTGCCCTGCTCGTCTTTGGCGGCATGGTAGCCGCCGTTCTCTTTCAGGTCGCCCTCTTCGCGGGCCGCCTCGATCTTCTTGGCGATGTCGGCGCGCGCGGGACCGCTCAGCTCCTCGAGCTCGGCGCTCAGGCGGTCGTAGGACTCCTGCGTCAGCCAGGTGGTGGCAGGTGCGTCGGACATGGGTACTCCAATACAAACGGAAGAGACCGGCCGGTGGCCGGTCTCGTTGACAGAGAAGCCTAGGTCAGCCAGCAACGGTAGATCAAGCCGGTGACAGCCTCTTCGGAGGTCACCAGCGTCTGCTGGAACTGCCGTGTGCCCTGATCCGAGGCGGGGACGTCGACCACTTTCCAGCCGACGATGCCGAAATCGGAGTTCAGCGCCTGCAGTGCGCAGGAGGCGGTGTCCCCGGCATCCATCGTCACCTCGTAGCGCACCTCGATCGCGTCGTCGCCCTGCACGACGTAGCCCAGATCGCGTGACCCGAGCGATGCTGCGGGCCCGAAGAGACCCACCCACAGCACCCAGGCGACCACCACGACCACCACGCCGGCGGCGGCGAGGATCGCGATCAGCCGGGTGCGCCGACGCCGCTCGGGCGTGCGCCCGTACCGGTCCTCGAGGCGCGTGCTGCTCACCCGGATAGTCTGTCATCGTGCTGACCGCGATCCCGACGCCGACCCCCACGCCCGGTTTCGACCCGAACTCGGTCGGCCCGGGCATCTGGGGTTTCGTGCTCACCATCGCGGTGATCATCGCGGTGATCCTGCTGATCATCGACATGGTGCGCCGCATCCGCCGCGTGAACTACCGCGCCCAGGTGCAGCAGCAGCTCGCCGACGAGGAGAAAGCGGCAGACGAGGAGAAAGCAGCTGGCGAGGACCGCTAGCCGGTGACCGGGTTCATCGCGATCAGCAGGATGCCGGTCCAGTGGCACAGGAACGCGATGACCGTGCAGGTGTGGAACAGCTCATGGAATCCGAACACCCCCGGCACCGGGTTGGGGCGCTTGAACGCGTAGAACATCGCGCCCACGGTGTATGAGACTCCGCCGATCAGCACCAGCACCATGGTGGCGACGTTCGCGTTCACCAGGTCGACGATGTAGAGCATCGCGGCCCAGCCGAGTGCGATGTACAGCACCACATAGGACCAGCGCGGCGCTTTCAGCCAGAAGATGCGCGAGAGGATGCCCAGCAGCGCCCCGCCCCAGATGATGGAGAGCAGGATCGCGTTCTTCGGGTAGTCCAGCGCGTCGATCGCGAGCGGGGTGTAGGTGCCTGCGATGAGCAGGAAGATGTTGGAGTGGTCGAGCCGGCGGAACACCGCCTTGGTCGAGGGCTTCCAGTTGAACCGGTGATACACGGCCGAGATGCCGAACAGCAGCAGTGAGCTGGCCATGAAGATCGCCGAGGCGGTCTTGGCCGCGGCCCCGTCGGACAGCACGATCAGCACCACGCCGAGAACGATCGCGAGCGGGAAGGTGCCGGCGTGGATCCAGCCGCGCCAGGTCGGCTTCTGCTCGGTCTGCGGTTCGTGGTCGATCGCGTCGTCGAGCAGCGGGATGTTGGGCAGGTCGCGGTCGCGCCCGACCGCCGGTTCCTCGATGGGTGAGCGCGCAGCAGGCATGCAGCCACAGTACGGCCTGCGTCCAGGGGGTTCCCTGTGCGCCGGGTAACGTTGTCGCGTGCGTGAACGCAGAGGACCCCGGGGCACCGGACTTCTGTATGGCCTCTACTCGGCGCGTCTGCGCCGGTCGATCGCCGACGCTCCGCGGCCGCGTCACGTGGCCATGATCATCGACGGCAACCGCCGTTGGGCCCGCGAGCGGGCGCTCGAGACCGAGGCGCACGGGCACCGGGCGGGCGCCGAGAAGATGCGCGAGTTCCTCGGCTGGTGCGATGAACTCGGCGTCAAGGTCGTCACGATCTATCTGCTGTCCGCCGACAACCTGACGGGCCGCAGCCCCGACGAACTGGCGCAGCTGTTCGAGATCATCGCCGATCTGGCCGACGACCTCTCCCGCGCCGCGAACTGGCGCATTCAGCATGTCGGCACCACCGAGAACCTGCCGCCCGAGCTGACCGCGGCGCTCTCCGCCGCCGAGGCCCGCACCGCATCCAACACCGGCCTGCACGTCAATCTGGCGGTCGGCTACGGCGGGCGACGAGAGATCGCGGATGCGATGCGCAGCATCGTGCGCGACCACGGCAAGGGGGGTGGCTCGATCGACGATCTCGCCGAGATCCTCACCCCGGAGCTCATCGGCGACCACCTCTACACGCAGGGCCAGCCCGACCCCGACCTCATCATCCGCACCTCGGGTGAGCAGCGGCTGTCGGACTTCATGCTCTGGCAGAGCGCGCACAGCGAGTTCTACTTCGTCGAGGCTCTGGGCCCCGACCTGCGCGAGGTCGACTTCCTGCGCGCGCTGCGCGACTACGCCTCGCGCGAGCGGCGCTGGGGGCGGTGAGCGGGCCGATGAACGTCGGCGACTACGCCGCGCGTTTCGATGAGGAGCCCGGCTACCTCGACTTCGCCCGCTTCGGCCCGATCGGTGCGGCGGTCGTGGAGGAGGAGGCGGCGCTCGTGCCGCTGCTGGCGCGGGCGCGGTTCGGCTCCCTCGACCCGATGATGCCGCCGGTGCAGTCGCAGCGGGTGCAGCAGGCGGTGTCGCGGCTGACCGGCTTCCGGCCCGACCAGGTGGTGTTCCAGCCCAACACCAGCCAGGGCCTGATGCACGCCATGTTCGGTATCACCGGCGGTGTCGCGCTGTCGGCGGCCGAGTTCCCGAGCCTCACCTTCGCCGCGACGCGCGCCGCTCAGGCGCTGGGCGTGCTGCAGCCGCACTGGATGAGCACCGAGCCCGGGCGCGTGACGCCGGGCGGCATCCGCGGTCAGGAGCTTCCCGCGTCGGTGGTGGCCGTGGCGGTGTCGCTGGTCGACTTCCGCAGCGGCTACCTGGCCGACCTCGACGGGATCGCGCAGGTGATCGGCGATCGCCTGCTGGTGGTGGATGCCACCCAGGGCTTCGGGGTCGTCGATGCACCGTACGGGGCGGCCGACATCGTCGTCGCCGGCGGTCAGAAGTGGCCACGAGCCGGATGGGGCAACGCGTTCCTCGCCCTCAGCGACCGCGCGCTCGAGCACCTGACGCCGGTGTGGTCGGGGTTCACCGCCACCGACGTCGAGGGCACCCCGATGGACGAGGTGCCGGATCCGACGCGTTCGGCGGCGAAGTTCCAGATCAGCAACCCCGACCCGGTCGCCCAGGCGAGGCTGGCGGCGGCGCTGGAGGAGCTTGCCCAGGTGGGGGTGCCGGCGGTCAACGCCCGCGTTGCGGAACGGGTGAGCGCCATCATCGACCTGGCCGACGAGTTCGCGATCCCGGTGGTCTCGCCGCGTGCCGAGCCGGAGCGGGCGGGGATCGTCGTACTTCAGCCCGAACCCGACCGGCTCACCGTGCTCGCCGCGTCGCTGCACAACCACGGCATCACGGCGACCGTGCGCGCGGGTGCCGTGCGGCTGAGCCCGCACGCCTCGACGAGCGCCGAGACCCTCGCGATGCTCAAGGCGGCGTTCGTCAGCTACGCGACCGCGGCATCCTGAGCCGACTGCGGGCGTGTCGTTCCCGGGTGTTCACCCGCCGGGGTTACGTTGCAGCTATCGGACACGGCGTCCGATCGGAGCGGCCACATAAGTTCGCACCGCGAGTGCATGACGGCCGCTTCGCCAGACGGATGGAGTGGCATTTGCCTCAGCCTCGCTCTCACGCCCAGTCGTTTCAGGCCCAGTCGACCAGCGCACCGTCACCGGACGGTCAGGAAACGCAGAGGCAGGGGGAGCGTACCTACGTCCTCGACACCTCGGTGCTGCTGAGCGACCCGCGCGCCATCTTCCGCTTCGCGGAGCACTCGGTGGTGCTGCCGGTGGTGGTGGTCTCCGAATTGGAGGCCAAGCGCCACGACCCCGAGATCGGCTACTTCGCGCGGCAGGCGCTGCGCAACCTGGACGAGCTGCGCGTTCTGCACGAGCGGCTCGACTTCCCGATTGCGGTGGGCGACGGTGGCGGGTCGCTGCGGGTGGAGCTGAACCACACCAACATGGCGGTGCTGCCCTCGGGGCTGCAGCTGAACGACAACGACTCCCGCATCCTCGCGGTGGCGATGAACCTGGCCAATGACGGTCTGGATGTGGTGGTGGTCTCCAAAGACCTGCCGCTGCGGGTGAAGGCTGCCTCGGTGGGGCTCGCGGCGGAGGAGTACCGCGCGGAACTCGCCGTCGACTCCGGCTACACGGGCTTGGCCGAGATCGAGGTGTCGAGCGAGCAGATGTCGGATCTGTACGACGACGCCGTGATCTCGAGCCGTCTGGTGCAGGATCTACCGGTCAACACCTCGCTCGTGATCAAGTCCGATCGCGGTTCGGCGCTCGGGCGGGTGGTCGGCACCGGGCAGCTGCGGGTGGTGCGCGGCGACCGCGACGTGTTCGGCTTGCACGGCCGCAGCGCCGAGCAGCGTCTGGCGATCGATCTGCTGCTCGACCCCGAGATCGGCATCGTGTCGCTCGGTGGCCGAGCCGGAACGGGCAAGTCGGCCCTCGCGCTGTGCGCCGGCCTCGAGGCGGTGCTCGAGAAGCAGCAGCACCGCAAGATCATGGTGTTCCGGCCGCTGTACGCGGTGGGTGGGCAGGAGCTCGGGTACCTGCCCGGCGACAAGGACGAGAAGATGAACCCCTGGGGCCAGGCGGTGTTCGACACCCTGGGCGCCCTGGTCAGCGACAACGTGCTCGAGGAGGTGGTCGAGCGAGGTCTGCTCGAGGTGCTGCCGCTGACGCACATCCGGGGCCGGTCGCTGCACGACGCGTTCGTGATCGTCGACGAGGCCCAGTCGCTCGAGCGCAACGTGCTGCTCACGGTGCTGTCGCGCATCGGGCAGAACTCGCGGGTGGTGCTGACCCACGATGTGGCGCAGCGCGACAACCTGCGCGTCGGCCGGCACGACGGGGTCGCGTCGGTCATCGAGACGCTGAAGGGGCACCCGCTGTTCGCGCACATCACCCTGACCCGGTCGGAGCGTTCCGCGATCGCGGCGCTCGTCACCGAGATGCTGGAGTCGAACGAACTGGCGTAACCCTGCCGGTCGAGTAGCCGCGCAGCGGCGACCCTGCCGGTCGAGTAGCCGCGCAGCGGCGTGTCGAGACCCCCTGTGGATACTCGCGCGCCCGCTCTCATGCGCACGGCTACTCTGGCGCGCGTGCCGGCCGCAGCCCTCGTCCCCGTCGTCTACCTCGTCGCCGTGACCCCGGCCCTGGTGCGCTCCGACCTGCGCGATCATCGGCTGCCGAACCGCATCGTGGTACCCGGAGTCGTGGTCGGGCTGGTCGCGGCCGCGTTGCAGCCGAGCGTGCTGCCGGTGCTCGCTGCGCTGGGCTACGCCGGGCTGCTTCTGGTCTTGGCGTTCGCGGGCGGAGTGGGCATGGGCGATGTGAAGCTCGCGGCGCTGATCGGGTTGGCATGCCCCGCCGCGGGTGTGGGCCTCGGCGCACCCATCGCCGCGTTCCTGCTGGGCGGCGCCGCCGCATCCGTCGCCCTGATGCGTCACGGCCGGCGGGCGCGGATCGCATTCGGGCCGGCGATGCTGGCCGGCTACTGGGTGGCGCTGCTGGTCTGGCTTGCGCTCGTGCCCGGGGCGCTGTCCGAACTGCTGTCCGGGGTGCTGGGGTCGGGCACGTCGGGGATCTCGCCGTAGGTGGCGGACACCAGGATCGGCAGGTGGTCGGATTCGCCCTGGGGGAGGGTCTGCACGGTGGTGATGGCCATCCCGATGCTGGTGGCGAAGTCGAAGTGGCCGCGCAGGAACTTGTACCGGGTGTAGGTGCGACCGTCGCTGAAGGTGAGGTCGTGGCCGGTCTTGGTCATGCTGCGCCCGAGGCCGCGCCGGAACAGCGGGTAGTTGTAGTCGCCGACCATGAGGTGCGGCAGGCCCGGTCCGAGCTCGCCCAGTCGCTCGTGCGCGGAGGCGATCTGTGCGCGCCGCAGCGAGTTGAGGGCGGTCAGCGGTGCGGCGTGGAAGGAGGCGACGACCAGTTCGTGGTCGGTCGCCCGGTCGATGAGCCGGGTCGCGAGCAGCCGTTCGTGCGCGGGTTTGGCGACGCGGTCGTGCAGTGACTTCTTGAGGGCGAAGGCTTCGGTGTGCATCGGGCTGTACCGGTCACGCCGGTGGTAGATCGCCAGGCCCAGCCGGTTGGCGTAGGTGCGGTCGACGAGGTGCAGCCCCCCGAGCTCGGTGGGAAGCGCGTCGGCGTCGGCCTCCTGCAGGCAGATCAGGTCGAGGTCATGCGCTTCGGTGAGGGCGAGCAGTTCGCCCACGGCCTTGTTCTTCTCGAGGTTGTAGCTGAGCACCTTCACGGGTCCACGCTACGCCGACTGTGCGCCGACGTCAGGACGGGTGGGTCATGCTGAGCACATCGAGTGCCGTGTCCAGCTGCTCTTCGGTGACCTCGCCGCGCTCGACGAAACCGAGGTCGATGACCGCCTCGCGCACGGTCATGCCTTCGGCGACCGAGTGCTTGGCGATCTTCGCGGCGTTCTCGTAGCCGATCAGCTTGTTCAGCGGGGTGACGATCGAGGGAGAGGCTTCGGCGAACTTGCGGGCGCGCTCGAGGTTGGCCTCGAGGCCGTCGACCGTCTTGTCGGCCAGCAGCCGGCTGGAGTTCGTCAGCAGCCGGATCGACTCCAGCAGCGCCGTACCCATCACGGGGATGGCGACGTTGAGTTCGAAGGCGCCGGTCGCGCCGGCCCAGGCGATGGTGGCGTCGTTGCCGACCACCCGCGCGCCGACCATGATCACCGCTTCGGGGATGACCGGGTTGACCTTGCCGGGCATGATCGACGAGCCGGGCTGCAGATCGGGGATGTGCAGCTCGCCGAGCCCGGTGTTGGGGCCCGACCCCATCCACCGCAGGTCGTTGCAGATCTTGGTGAGCGACACCGCGATGGTGCGCAGGGCGCCGGATGCCTCGACGAGTCCGTCACGCGCACCCTGGGCCTCGAAGTGGTCCTGCGCCTCGGTGATCGGCAGCTGTGCGGTCTCGGCGAGGATGCGGATCACCTGCTGCGAGAACCCGGCCGGCGTGTTGATACCGGTGCCGACCGCTGTGCCGCCGAGCGGGACCTCGGCGACGCGCGGGATCGTCGCCTGCACCCGCTCGATCCCGAGCCGGACCTGCCGCGCGTAGCCGCCGAACTCCTGACCGAGGGTGACGGGCGTTGCGTCCATCAGGTGGGTGCGGCCGGACTTGACGGCCCCCTTCCACAGCTCGGCCTTGCGTTCCAGCGCGACCGCGAGGTGCTCGAGTGCGGGCACCAGGTCGCCGAGCAGCGCCCCGGTGACCGCAACGTGCACCGAGGTCGGGAACACGTCGTTGGAGGACTGCGAGGCGTTCACGTGGTCGTTGGGGTGCACCGCCGAGCCCAGCTTCTGGGTGGCCAGCGCTGCGAGCACCTCGTTGATGTTCATGTTCGAGCTGGTGCCCGAGCCGGTCTGGTAGGTGTCGACCGGGAACTGGTCGTGGTGCTCACCGGCGATCAGTTGGTCGGCGGCGAAGACGATCGCGTCCGCGATCTCGGGGGCGACCACGCCGAGGTCTTTGTTGACGACCGCGGCTGCCCGTTTGATCCGCGCGAGCGCCACGATCTGCGCGGGCTCGAGACCGGAGCCCGAGATGGGGAAGTTCTCGACCGCGCGCTGGGTCTGGGCGCCGTACAGGGCTGATGCGGGCACCCGCACCTCGCCCATCGTGTCGTGCTCGATGCGGAACTCTGAACTGCTCACAGCGACGTGCGCCTTTCGTAGGGAGAGGGGGTGGGGCTAGACGGCGCCGACGATGACGTCGGGCACGACGCGGCCTTCGCTCAGCCGGTAGTTGGCGCCCACGACTGCCAGCGTACCGGCGGCGATCGCGTCGCTGATGAGTTCGGAGTGGGCCACCAGTTCGGCGACGGTGTCGCGCAGATGTTCGCGCCCGACCTCCTGAGGGTCGCGGGCGCCGTCGACCGGTGCGACGCGCGCGACGGCGGGTGCGATCGGTGCCACCAGGCTGCGGATGTGGGCGGGCAGCGCGGGTGCGTCGGGTGCGGCCTGGTCGATGGCCGCCTGCACCGCCCCGCAGGCGTCGTGGCCGAGGACGACGATGAGCGGAACGCCGAGCACCGCCACCGCGTATTCGAGCGAGCCGATCACCGAGTCGGAGATCACCTGGCCCGCGTTGCGCACCACGAACAGGTCGCCCAGGCCCTTGTCGAAGATGATCTCGGCGGCCAGACGCGAGTCGCTGCACCCGAACAGCGCCGCGTGCGGGGCCTGACCCTCGGCCAGTTCGGCGCGCCGCTCGACGTCCTGCCGCGGATGCCGCGGCTCGCCTGCGACGAACCGCTCGTTACCGCGAGTCATCTCGCGCCAGACGTCGGCCGGAGTGCGCTCGGTCATGGGGTCAGCTCCTCTGCGACGGCGGTGGCCAGGGTGGCGAACTCGTCGGCGCCCGCGGTGCCGCCGAGCACCACGGTCGAGCGGTCGAAGCTCGCGACCAGGGCGAAGGCGAGGTTGCCCGGATCGTCGACGTCGCGCCGGTCGTACGCCGTCCACCCGGGAGCACCCGCGAACGGACCGGTCGCCGCAGAGTTCGCTGTCTGCTGGGCGGTCCACGAGTCGTTGGCATCGATGCCCTGCACGAGGCCGATGTACTCGCCCGACGGGGTGAGGAACCCGATCTGCCAGCTCGCCACCCCATCCGGGCCCGCCGGAACCAGCTCGGCCCGGTTGGCGCTCCACCCCGCGGGAAGCTGCGGCACGGCCAGGGGCACCTCGACGGATCGCTGTGCGTCGGCCGCGACCGAGCGGTAGTCGACCGCTTCGAGTTGCGACACCGCGGGGCGGCTGACCCAGCTGAAGACGAGGATGCCGCCGATGAGGAGAGAGGCGACCAGGGCGATCACGAGATTGAAGACCGTCTGATTGGAGCGGCGAGTCGCTCGCGCCGCGGCCTTGCGGTCGGCGATCTCGTCGGGGGTCTCGGCGCGCCCGAGTTCGGCGACGATGGGCCTGCCGGATTCGTCGGTCGCGCGGGGCGGTGTCATGACTGCGTGGACGCGGCACGGGCGGCGTCGAGCCGTGCCTTCGCGCCGAGCAGCCACTCTTCGCAGCGCGCTGCCAGCGCCTCGCCGCGCTCCCACAGGGCCAGCGACTGCTCGAGCGTGGCGGCGCCCTGCTCGAGCTCGGTCACCACCCGGATGAGTTCGTCGCGCGCCTCTTCGTACGACAGGGACGAGACCTCGGTGGGGGCTGAATCGGACATCGCGTCTACTTTATCCGCGCGGCTCGGCGGGCGCCCCGGTGGCGTCGACGGTGGTGGACAGCGACCCGTCGCTCAGGGTGAGGAGGAGTCGATCGCCCGCCGCGGCATCCGCCACGCCTCGCAGCACATGCCCGTCGGCTCGCTGCGCGATCGCGTACCCGCGCTCGAGGGTGCGTGCAGGCGACAGCGCTCGCAGTTGCCCGGCGACCTCGGCGAGACCCCGCTCGGCGCGCTCGATGCAGAAATCGATGAGCTCGGACCCGCGTGCGACCCAGCGCGTCACCTCCTCGGAGCGCTGGGTGATCATCCGGCTCGGGTCGGCGAGCACCGGCCGCGAGCGCACGCTGCCGATGCGTTCGATCTCGTGGCCGACCATGCCGGTGACCCGCATCAGCATGCGCGACCGGGCCTGCTGCACGCGGGCGAGCTCGTCGGCGACGTCGGGGACGACACGCTTGGCGGCATCGGTCGGGGTGGACGCCCGCAGATCGGCGACCTCGTCGAGCAGAGGCCGGTCGGCCTCGTGTCCGATGGCGCTGACGAGCGGAGTCGTACACGCCGCGGCCGTGCGCACCAGGGTCTCGTCGCTGAAGGCCAGCAGGTTCTGGAAGTCGCCGCCCCCGCGCGCGACGATGATCACCTCCACCTCGGGGTCGGCATCGAGCTCGCGAATCGCGGCCGCCACATCCGCCGCCGCGCGGTCGCCCTGCACCGCCGCGTGCCGCACCCGGAAGTTCACCCCCGGCCAGCGCAGCTGCGCGTTACGCAGCACGTCTTTCTCAGCGTCGCTGTCTTTGCCGGTGATCAGCCCGATGCACCCGGGCAGGAAGGGCAGGGGCTTCTTGCGGGCCGCATCGAACAGCCCCTCGGAGGCCAGCTGCCGACGCAGCCGCTCGAGTCGCTCGAGCAGGTCGCCGAGGCCGACGTGGCGCATGCTGAGCACCTGCATGGACAACGTGCCGCCTTTGACCCAGAACTCGGTCTTGGCCAGCGCGATGACGTGGTCGCCCTGGGCGAACTGCTCGGTGAGCTTGGCGCGGGTCGAGGACCAGAGTTGGAACGACAGTGTCACGTCGCTGTCGAGATCTTTCAGCTTGCCGAAGACGGCGCCGTTGCGCTCATTCCACTGCGCCAGCTCGCCCTCGACCCAGACCGTGCCGAGCCGCTCGATCCAGCCCTTGATCTTGCCCGCGACGACCGCGACGGGCCAGGGCGAGTCGGGGCTGGAGGGCTGGTCGCCGGTCGAGCGGGCGACGGGGGCGTCGGTCACGCGGTCAGGCTACGCGATGCCGGCGACGAGGGCGCGAATTGTCCACGTCGGCCCTCGTAGACTTCCCCGGTGACCACCCCCGCCCCGCCCACCCGGCGCACGCGCATCATCGTTGCTGTCGCCGTCGTGCTCGTCCTCGCGCTGGGTCTGTTCTTCGGCGTCCGCGCGCTGATCGAGGCTGCCGGCGCGAAGACCGCAGCCATGCCGACCCCCAGCCCCACCTCCACCGATGCGGGGTTCACGTACACCTCGGACGAGTACGGCTACAGCGTCGAGTTCCCCTCGGAGCCGCTCGAGCAGTCCAAGACGGTGCCCGTCGGCGACTTCCAGGTCGCCCTGACCTCCGCGATCTGGAGCGACGGCACCCGCAGCCTGATCTCGAACGGCGCGACCTACCCGGCGGGTCTGCTGACCGATGTCAACGCCTCGTTGGCGTCATCGCTCACCTCTGCGGTCGCCGGAATCAAGGGTGCCCGCCTGGTGTCCTCCGACCCCACGACGATCGACGGCATCCCCGGCATCTCGGCCAACATCCTCGTCCCGAGCGGCACCCTGCGCATCATCATCGCGATCGATGGCGACACCCAGTACCAGCTCGTCGCCCAGAACGCCGGCCCGGAGATCGCGCAGGGCTTCTTCGCCTCGTTCCGCACGCAGTAGTCGAGTGCGAGCAGCCGGACGCGCCCAGCCCGCGTCCGTAGACTGGTCACGTGATCACCAACGGGCACGTCGCCCTCGCCGACCCGCATGTTCCGGGCCCGCGCGGGCGCCTCAAGGACCTGCCCGTCGACGGTGAGAAGCGCGTGCTCCTCGCCGCGCCGCGTGGCTACTGCGCCGGCGTCGACCGCGCCGTCATCGCCGTCGAGAAGGCGCTCGAGCACTACGGCAGCCCGGTCTATGTGCGCAAGCAGATCGTGCACAACGTGCATGTGGTGAGCGAACTCGAGAAGCGCGGCGCGATCTTCGTCGACGACGTCGACGAGGTGCCGCCCGGCTCGCACATCGTGTTCAGTGCGCACGGGGTGAGCCCGGCGGTGGTGGCCGGGGCCGAGGAACGCGGGCTCCAGGCGATCGACGCCACCTGCCCGCTCGTGACGAAGGTGCATCGCGAGGCGCAGCGGTTCGCGAAAGCCGACGCCACCATCCTGCTCATCGGTCATGCCGGCCATGAAGAGGTCGAGGGCACCATGGGGCAGGCGCCCGAGCGCACCATCCTGGTGAACAGTCCCGAGGAGGTCGCGACCCTCGAGGTGCCCGACACCGACAATCTGGTGTGGATCTCGCAGACCACCCTCAGCGTCGACGAGACGATGGACACCGTGCGTCTGCTGCGCGAGCGGTTCCCGCACCTGCAGGATCCGCCCTCGGACGACATCTGCTACGCCACGCAGAACCGGCAGGTCGCGATCAAGAAGGTGGCACCCCAGGCCGACCTCGTCATCGTGGTCGGGTCAGCCAACAGCTCCAACAGCGTGCGCCTGGTCGAGGTGGCACGCGAGTACGGCGCGAAGGCGGCGCACCGGGTCGACTACGCCAGCGAGATCCAGCAGGAGTGGCTCGACGGCGTGCGCTCGGTCGGTGTGACCAGCGGCGCCAGTGTTCCCGAGGTTCTCGTGCGTGAGGTGCTCGACGATCTCTCCGATGCCGGATACCGGCAGATCGAGGAGATCACGACTGCGCACGAGGATCTGATGTTCTCGCTGCCGAAAGAACTGCGCACCGACGCATCGGGCAACGCCGACGATCGCGCACTCGGAGGGCGTCAGCGCGGCTAGCATTCCCCCATGAGAGTGGGGGTCCTCCCGCGCGATCTCGCCGGCCGCATCATCAACGGCACGGTCGCCGCTGTCGGCTGGTCGGTCGGTGCGCTCACCATCCTGCTCACCATGCCGATCCTGGCCGAGACCCTGATCATCCGCGGCCGCGCCAGCGACATCCCGCTCCCCATGGCGCTGCTCGTGCTCATCCTGCTGGGCATCGGGGCGGTGGCCCGCTGGCCGCGTTTCCAGGTGGTCCTGGCGTTCCTGCTGCTGGCTGCTGCCGCCACGCTCGCCTACGAGCTGCTCGTACTGCGCGACGACCCCGGCATCCTTCAGACCAATCTCTTCCTGGTCAATCGGCCGGCGGTGGCGCTGGTCGCGGTGGGCATCACCGCCACCACCGCGCTGGCCGGCGTCCTTTGGTCGCTGTTCGGGCTGTTGGTGGCCACATCTGTTTCGGTGGCGGCCGCGCTGATCGCCGACGTACCGTTTCGTCCCGGTTTCGGGCCCACGATGGTGTTCATCGTGGCCACCCTGGCCTATTTGACGTTCGCGACGATCCAGGCGGTGCAGCGCCGCCGCGTCCCCAACTTCGAAGAGCTCGAAACCGAAACCCTGCGCCTGGCGCGGGGAGAGGATCTGTCTCGGCGCACGACGGCAGCAGTGCACGACACGGTGCTGAACGACCTGTCGCTGGTGCTGAACACGCCCGGGCCCCTGAGCGAGCCGGCCATTCAGCGTCTCGCCGAAGATCTGGCCGAGCTGCGCGGAGCCGAATGGATCTCGCACACCACCACCATCCCCACCGCCGACGACGAGGACGCGTCACTGCGCAACGAGATCATGCGCATGGTGAGCTCGTTCCAGTGGCAGGGGCTCAGCATCCATGTCACCGGGTCGGGCAGTGGGGTCTACAAGCTCGATCCGGATGTCGGGCGCACGCTGATCGCGGCGATCCGGGCGGCGCTGGACAACGTCCTCAAGCACTCCGGTGCGGCGGTCGCCGAACTCGAGCTCATCTACGCCGACGACGTCACCGTGATGATCACCGACCAGGGCCGCGGGTTCGACCCGGCTGCCATCCCGGAGGACCGCCTCGGCGTGCGCGGATCGATCATCGAGCGGCTCGAGGCGGTCGGTGGATCCGCGCGGATCTGGTCGAGTCCCGGCGGCGGGACCTCGGTGATCCTCACGGTACCGATCCTCAAAGTCGTTGCGCCGCATCCGGAATCCACGCACCGGGAGACGCACCGGTGAGCACGTTCAATCGGCGCTTCACCAGTGTGTCGGCGAACGATGTCGATCCGCTCAGCTGGTTCACCGGCCAGCTGGTGCCGTTGGTGTTCGCCGCGCTGAACCTCGTGTACGGATCGACCATGGCGATCGTGACCTGGGTGCAGGTGGGCAACCCGCGGCTGCAGTTCTTCAGTGTCATCCTGTGCACGCTGGCCTGTCTGTATGTGCATCTGGTCACCCGGCCGCTGCGGCCCCGCATGACCTGGCGCCATGGTGCGATCGCCATCGGGGTCGCGAGCGTCGGGTTCCTGATCTCGTCCGTCGGCTATGTGAACATCGAGTTCGCGATCGAACTGTGGTGGGCGCCGTTCGGGGTGTCACTGGTGTTCGCCTGCCTCGCCCCGTACCTGCCGGCGCGCACGCTGGTGCGGCTGGGGATCGCCTGCATCGCGGTGACCGCCCCGATCGCGTACCTGATCGTGAACGACGACGTGCACCACTGGGGGGCGGTCTCGACCATTCTGATCATCGTCGCCCCGATCCTGACCGGGGTGGTCGCGACAGCGGTGTTCTCCTACGCGGTGGTCAGCCGCATGCAGCCGCTGATCGAACGTCGCTCGCAGACCCTGGTGTCTCCCGAGGTCGCGCGGGATGACGCCGCCGAGGCCGCAGAGCGGGTACGCCTGGCGGAGCTGACCGCGCGGGCCGTGCCGTTCCTGGAGGGGATCATCGCCTCAGGGACGGTGTCGGCGACCGACCGGGCGCTCGCCGGGCAACTGGCTCGCCGGCTCCGCGACGACCTGGTCACCCAGTCGAACGTCAGCTGGCTCGATTCGGTCGCGAGCGGCTCGCGGTTGGTGGTGATCGATCCCGAGCGCCGGGCCGCGAAGATGCGCGGTCCGCAGCGCACCGCCCTGCGCGCACTGCTGAAGGCGGTACTCGAGTCGCCCGGGATTGATGCGGGTTCGCTGCTGGTCGAACTACGTGGCGCCGACGACGGATCCACCGCCGTCGGGGTGAGCCTCGACATGGAGCTGCCCGAGGGGCGACGCATCATGCACCTGGCGCCGTACTATCTGACGCTCGGTACCGCCGTTCAGGATCTGCAGTGGAGCCGCGACCGCTTCCTGAAGCTGAGCTTCAACCTGCCCGACTGACGATCGCGCTCACCGAGCGCTGATCGAGTGACCTTTCGAGCCGAGCTCTGCGGTGGCCTCGACCACGCGCGCCGCCATGGCGCTCTCGGCGAGCTTGCCCCAGGAGCGCGGGTCGTAGACCTTCTTGTTACCGACCCCGCCATCGACCTTCAAGAACCCGTCGTAGTTCTTCATCACGGTGTCGGCGACCGACCGGCTGAACGCGTACTGGGTGTCGGTGTCGATGTTCATCTTGATGACGCCGTTGCGCACCGCGGTCGCGATCTCTTCGGGGGTCGACCCCGAGCCGCCGTGGAACACCAGGTCGAGGGGAAGCGCTCCGGTGCCGTACTTGGCCTGGATGCCGTCCTGGATCTCTTTCAGCAGTTCGGGCTTGAGCTTGACGTTACCGGGCGCGTACACGCCGTGCACGTTGCCGAAGGTGAGGGCGGCGATGTACCGGCCGTTCTCGCCGAGGCCGAGTGCCTCGACCGCCTTCTCGACGTCGCCGAGGGTGGTATAGAGCGCCTCATTGGTGCCCTCGTGCGCAACGCCGTCCTCCTCGCCGCCGACGACTCCGATCTCGACCTCGAGGATCGCCTCGATCGCCTTCATGCGGGGCAGCAGGCCCTTGGCGATCTCGAGGTTCTCGGCCAGCGGCACGGCCGAGCCGTCCCACATGTGCGACTGGAAGATGGGGTTGCGCCCCGCCTTGATCTCCGCCTCGGAGGCTTCGATGAGCGGCATGACGAAGCCGTCGAGCGCGTCTTTGGGGCAGTGGTCGGTGTGCAGCGCGACGGTGATCGGGTAGTTCTTGGCGACCTCGGTCGCGAAGGCCGCGAAGGCGAGGGCCCCGGATGCACGGGCCTTGACGCTCTGGCCGGCGAAGTAGTCCGCGCCGCCGGTGGTCACCTGGATGATGCCGTCGGACCCGGCCTCGCTCAGCCCCTGCAGCACGGCGTTGATGGTCGCGGAGGACGAGACGTTGATCGCGGGGAACGCGAAGCCGTTCTTCTTCGCGGTGTCGAGCATCTCGGCGTACTGGTCGGGGGTTGCGATAGGCATGGGACTAGTCTGGCAGAGCGCTTCGCCACCAGCGCATCCGCTCCGATCCGCCCGATTTTCCGAGGATGCTCAGGTGACCCCAGATACCGCCGCGAACAGAGACACCGCCGCGAACAGAGATACCGCCGCGAACAGAGACACCGAGACCGGAACCCTGTTCCTGCACCCCGACCGCAACCTGGCGCTCGAGCTGGTGCGCGCCACGGAGGCCGCCGCGATCCGGGCCGTTCCCTTCATCGGCAAGGGCGACAAGATCGGCGCCGATGGTGCAGCGGTGGATGCGATGCGCAAGTTCCTGGGCACGGTCAACTTCGCGGGCACGGTCGTCATCGGCGAGGGTGAGAAGGACAAGGCGCCGATGCTCTACAACGGCGAGGTCGTGGGCAACGGCCGTGGGCCCGCCTGCGACATCGCGGTCGATCCGATCGACGGCACGTCGTTGACAGCGGCGGGTCGCCGCAACGCGATCTCGATGATCGCCGCCGCCGATCGGGGGTCGATGCTCGACGCGTCGAGCGTCTTCTACATGGACAAGATCGTCACCGGGCCGGAGGGGATCGGGGTGGTCGACATCCGCCAGAGTGTCGCCGAGAACATCCATGCACTGGCGAGGGCGAAGGGCAAGCACGTCTCGGAGATGTCGATCGGGGTGCTCGACCGGCCGCGTCATCTGCAGCTGATCGACGAGATCCGCGCCGCCGGGGCCGGCACTCGGCTGCTTCTCGACGGCGACGTGGCGGGCGGCATCGACGCGGCCAGCTACGAGGGGCGCATCGACATGTGCATCGGCATCGGCGGCAGCCCCGAGGGTGTGGCGACGGCCTGCGCGATCAAGGCGCTCGGCGGCCTGATCCAGACCCGGCTCGCACCCGGGACCGACGAGGAGAAGCAGCGCGGCATCGACGCCGGGCTGAAGTTCGACCATGTCTACGAGGCCGGCGACCTGGTGAAGGGCGACAACACGTTCTTCGTCGCGACCGGGGTCACCGACGGCAACCTGGTGCGCGGGGTGCAGCGCAAGGGACCGATCATCCGCACCGAGTCGATCGTGCTGCGCGCCCGGTCGGGCACGATCCGGCGGGTGCTCGCGGATCACCTGGTGAAGAAGTGGCTCGATGACGTTGCGGAGTGAGTGCTCACTCACTTAGTATCGCCGGGTGATCGATGTGCGCCCGGACGGTTTCGTGGCGCTCGGGCGCGAACGCGCCAAGCCGCTGTCGCCCGATGAGCGGCGCGCCGCCATCATCGACGCCGTCATCCCGCTGATCCGCGAGCGGGGGCGCGAGATCACGTCCCGCGAGATCGCCGAGGCAGCCGGGGTCGCCGAAGGCACCATCTTCCGCGCGTTCGGCGACAAGGAAAGCGTCATCCAGGCCGCCATCGAGCGGCTCATGGACCCCGAGCCGTTGCGCGCGAAGCTGCGCGGCATCGACCCCGACGAGCCCACCGAAGAGAAGGTGCGGCAGGTGATCCAGTTGCTGCGCGACCGGCTCGAGGGGTTCATCGGCTTCATGGGAGCGATCGGCATGACCGGCCCGCCGCCGGGTCAGCACGGGCAGCCGCGCACCGACGAGCAGTGGCTCGGCATCATGGCGCAGCTGTTCCGCCCCGACGAGATCGCGGTCCCGGTGCCTGCGCTGGCGTTCTACCTGCGCATGCTCGCGTTCGGCAGCGCGATCCCGGTGTTCAACGAGCCGCACGCCTTCAGCACCGACGACCTGACCGACTTCGTGATGCACGGCATCCTCCCCGGTACGGCCCGCACCCACATCCAGACCACGACATCCGCCACCACATCCGCCACCACGCGAAAGAAGCCCTAGCCCATGCTCGGCAAGATCCTCGTCCGCTTCCTCCGGCCGTTCTGGCCGCTGCTCATCGGGGTGGTGGTGTTCCAGGCCGGCCAGTCGATCGCCGCCCTGTCGCTGCCCAACCTCAACGCCGACATCATCGATGAGGGGGTGGTGAAGGGCGACACCGGGTTCATTGTCGGCACCGGTGCGCTCATGCTCGGCATCACCCTGGTGCAGATCGCCTGCGCGATCGCCGCGGTGTACTTCGGCGCGAAGACGGCGATGGGCCTCGGGCGCGACCTGCGCGGGGCGATCTTCCGCCGGGTGGGCCAGTTCAGCGAGCGCGAGGTGGCCAAGTTCGGCGCACCCTCGCTGATCACCCGCACCACGAACGACGTGCAGCAGGTGCAGATGCTGGTGCTGATGACCTGCACCATGCTGATCGCGACGCCGATTCAGAGCATCGGCGGGGTCATCTTCGCGCTGCGCGAAGACGTGCAGCTGTCGTGGATCCTGGTGGTCGCGGTTCCCGCGCTGCTGCTCGGGATGTCGTTCATCATCGTGCGGATGGTGCCGCTGTTCCGGGTCATGCAGACCCGCATCGACACCGTCAACCGGGTGCTGCGTGAGCAGCTGACCGGCATGCGGGTGGTGCGCGCGTTCGTGCGCGAACCGTTCGAGCGCGAGCGCTTCGGTGTCGCCAACGATGAGCTCACCGAGACGGCCCTGCGCACCGGCCGGCTGTTCGCGCTGATGTTCCCGATGGTGATGCTGGTGCTGAACGTCTCCAGCGTCGCGGTGCTCTGGTTCGGCGCGTTCCGGATCGAGGACGGCGAACTGCAGATCGGTTCGCTGACCGCGTTCCTCAGCTACCTCATCCAGATCCTGATGGCGGTCATGATGGCCACCTTCCTCGCCGTGATCCTGCCCCGTGCCGCAGTCTCGGCCGACCGCATCGGCGAGGTGCTCGACACCGAGCCGTCGGTGGTGCCGCCGGCCGACGGGATCACCGAGCTCAGCCAGGTCGGGCAGGTCGAGCTGCGGGGTGCGACCTTCACCTACCCGGGCGCCGAGCAGCCGGTGCTGCGTGATGTCAGCTTCGTCGCGAAGCGCGGGCAGACGACGGCGATCATCGGCAGCACCGGGTCGGGCAAGACGACGCTCGTCAACCTGCTGCCGCGGCTGTTCGACGTCACCGGCGGCCAGGTGCTGATCGACGGCGTCGACGTGCGCGACCTCGATCCCGACACGCTGTGGTCGAAGATCGGCCTGGTTCCGCAGCGGGCGTACCTGTTCTCGGGCACCGTGGCGAGCAACCTGCGCTATGGAAACCCGGATGCCTCCGACGACGACCTGTGGGCGGCGCTGGAGATCGCCCAGGGTCGCGATTTCGTCGAGGCCATGCCCGAGAAGCTCGAGGGCCCGATCGCTCAGGGCGGCACCAACGTGTCGGGCGGTCAGCGGCAACGTCTGGCGATCGCGCGGGCGCTGGTGAAGAGACCGGAGATCTATGTGTTCGATGACTCGTTCTCGGCACTCGATACCGCGACCGATCAGAGATTGCGGGCCGCGCTGGAGCGGGAGGTGGCCGATGCGACGGTCATCGTGGTCGCCCAGCGGGTGTCGACCATCATCGACGCCGATCAGATCATCGTCCTCGAGGACGGCGCGATCGTCGGTCGGGGAACCCATGAGGAGTTGCTGCAGAGCTCGACGGAGTACGCCGAGATCGTGAACAGCCAGCTCGCGGCGGAGGTGGCGTGATGAGCGACGCGAACGTGAAGAAGGCGCCCGAGCGTCCTGCCATTCAGCCGCCCATGCGCCGGGGTCCCGGCGGGGGCGGTCCGTTCGGTGGCATGGGCATGCCCGCCGAGAAGTCGATGAACTTCGGTCCGTCGGCCCGTCGCTTGATCGGGCGGCTGCGCCCGGAGCGCGCCGGCATGATCTTCGTGATCCTGCTCGGCGTGGTGAGCGTCGTGCTCTCGGTGCTGGGGCCCAAGATCCTCGGCCAGGCGACGAACGTCATCGTCGAGGGGGCGGTGTCGGCGCAGATTCCCGCGGGGGTGAGCGTCGAGCAGTTCCTGGCCGGCGTGGAGCAGGCCGACCCCGATCAGGCAGCGTTCCTGCGCAGCCTCAACCTGCACGCGGGCTCCGGGATCGATTTCGACCAGCTGGCGCTGATCCTCGGCATCGTGCTGCTGCTCTACGTCTTCTCGTCGGTGTTCAGCTTCCTGCAGGCGTACGTGCTGAACGGCATCACGCAGCGCACCGTGCAGCGGCTGCGGCGCGAGGTCGAGGCGAAGCTGCATCGTCTGCCGCTGAGCTACTTCGACAAGATGCAGCGCGGCGAGCTGCTCAGCCGCGTCACCAACGACATCGACAACATCTCGCAGAGCCTGCAGCAGACCCTCAGTCAACTGCTGATCTCGCTGCTCACCGTCGTCGGGGTGCTCGGCATCATGTTCGTCATCTCGCCGCTGCTGGCGGTGGTGGCGATCGTGGCGGTGCCTCTGACGCTCGGCATCGTGATGGTGATCGGCAAGCGCTCGCAGAAGCTGTTCATCGCGCAGTGGACCCACACCGGTGCACTGAACGCCCAGATCGAGGAGGGCTACACCGGCCACGCGCTGGTGAAGGTCTTCGGCCGGCACCGCGAGGTGGAGGCGCGGTTCGGCGAGAAGAACGACGAGCTCTTCCAGGCCAGTTTCGGCGCGCAGTTCATCAGCGGGCTGATCATGCCGGCGACGTTCTTCGTGGGCAACCTGGTCTACGTGCTGATCGCGGTGGTGGGCGGCCTGATGGTGACGAGCGGTTCGCTGACGATCGGTGATGTGCAGGCGTTCATCCAGTACTCCCGTCAGTTCACTCAGCCGCTGTCGACGCTCGGCTCGATGGCCAACCTGCTGCAGTCGGGTGTGGCGTCCGCCGAGCGGGTGTTCGAGTTGTTGGATGCCGACGAGCAGACTCCGGATGCCGACCCGGCCGAGTCGCCGACTGCGGCCACGGGGCGGCTGGCTTTCGAGCACGTGTCGTTCTCGTACGACCCGGTCGGTGATGAGGCGCGGAAGCCGCTCATCAAGGACCTGTCCCTCGTGGCCGCACCCGGCTCGACCGTCGCCATCGTCGGCCCCACGGGTGCCGGTAAGACCACCCTGGTGAACCTGGTGATGCGGTTCTACGAGCTCGACGGCGGGCGGATCACCCTCGACGGCGTGGACATCTCGACCATGACCCGCGATGACCTGAGGTCGCGCACCGGCATGGTGCTGCAGGACACCTGGCTGTTCGCGGGCACCATCCGCGACAACATCGCCTACGGTCGGCCGGACGCGACGGAGGAGGAGATCCACGCCGCGGCCGAGGCCGCCTACGTCGACCGGTTCGTGCACTCGCTGCCCGACGGGTACGACACGAAGCTCGAGGACGAGGGCGGCAACGTGTCGGCGGGTGAGAAGCAGCTGATCACCATCGCGCGCGCGTTCCTCGCCCGGCCGAGCGTGCTCATCCTCGACGAGGCGACGTCGTCGGTCGACACCCGCACCGAGTTGCTGGTGCAGCGTGCGATGAGTGCGCTGCGCAAGGACCGGACGAGCTTCGTCATCGCGCACCGCCTGTCGACGATCCGCGACGCTGACCTCATCCTGGTGATGGAGAACGGTGCGATCGTCGAACAGGGAACGCACGACGAACTGCTCGCGCAGCAGGGGGCGTACGCGCGGCTGTACGAGGCGCAGTTCGCCGCACCGACCGCCGACGACGAGCCGGCGGCGGTGGACCCGCGGCTCGCGATGGCGATGGCGGGCACGGCGGCGCAGCCGCCGACCGCCGGCGAGATCGTGCGCGAGGAACTCGCCGAGGAGGGGGAGGCGCTCTAGGCGGTCTTCGGTTTCTTCGCCGGCGCCGCGGGCGGTTCGAGCAGACCCAGGTCGAGTTCGGGCCGCCCGACGCCGGTGTCGTCCAGCGCCGCCAGCTCGTCTTCGATGGCTGCGGTGAGGTCGGAGGAGCTCACCTCCCGGGTGTCCTCCTCGATCTCGCTCAGCTGCGGCAGCACCTTCGACTCGTCCAGCTGACTGAGCCGCCGCGCCGACGGAAGCACCTGGCGTTCGAGCGAGCCGACGAACGTGTTGTAGTCCTTGACGCTGCGCTCGATCGACCGACCCAGCTTGTCCACGTGACCGGCGAGCGTGGTGAGTCGGCCGTACAGCTCGCGGCTGACGTCGAACAGCGCCTTCGCCTCGCTCGTCACTGCTTCGTGGCGCCAGCTGACGGCAACCGCCTTGAGGACGGAGAACAGCGTCACGGGCGACGCGAGGGCCACGTGCTTGCTGAACGCGAAGTCCATGATCGAGCGGTCCGCCTCGAGGGCGGCCGACAGCAATGACTCGCTCGGGATGAACGCCACCACCATCTCGGGGCTGGAATCCAGTCCGTCCCAGTAGCTGCGCCCGCCGAGGGCGCTGACGTGATCCCTCACGGCCTTGACGTGCTGCTTGATCAGCGTGTCGCGGCGAGCCAGCTCGGCCGGGGGCGCGGTCGACGGGATCTCGGATGCCTCGAGGTAGGAGTTGAACGGCACCTTGGCGTCGACCGCGATGCTCTTGCCGCCGGGCAGGTGCACGATCATGTCGGGGCGCGCGGAGCGCCCCTCGACCTGGATGCTCGACTGCACGTCGAAGTTGACGTGCTCGAGCATGCCCGCCGACTCGACGACCGCGCGCAGCTGGGTCTCGCCCCAGACCCCGCGGGTGGCGTTGTTCTTGAGGGCCGAGGACAGCGACTCGGCGGTGGCTCGCAAACGCTCCTCGGATTCTGCTGCGGCCTTCAGCTGCTGCGCGAGTTCGCCGTGCTGCTGGCTGCGCTGGGTCTCGAGCTCGGTGAGCTTGGCCTGCATGACCCGCAGAGTTTCTTGCACCGGGGTGACCGCCTGCAACACCTTGCTCTCGGCCTGAGCTGCGTTCGTGCGCTCGAGCGCCTCGAGCCGGACGCGCTCGTCGAGGTCGCGGTACTGCGCCTGCGCGAGCGCGAGCTGCTCGCGCAGCCCCATCAACGTCGCTTGTGCTGCGGAGAGCTGCGATCCCAGCTCGGATCGCACCTCGGCCAGCGTCTGCGCGTGCCGCGCTTCGAGAACGGCCGGGTCGGCATCGACGGCGCCGGTCGCGCGGCGTGCGCGCCCGGCGAGCAGCCCGACGAGGCCGCCGAGGACGAGCCCGATGGCGAGGCCGATGAGCAGCGTGAGATCCATGCGCACAGTGTCGCAAGCGCCCCGGACATTCCCGCAGCGGGCGCGCCGCGCGGCGCGTTACCGTGAACCCATGCCCACGCGCCCGGACGTCAGCGCCGACGACCTGCGCGCCCTGCTCGCGGTCGCCCGCGCGGGGCGCATGGTCGGCGCCGCCGCACTGCTGGGGGTCGACCACACGACGGTGCGTCGTCGCATCGACCGTCTCGAGGCCGCACTGGGCGTGCGGCTTCTCGATCGCGGCGCGGACGGGTGGGAGCTCACCGCGATCGGCCGCGACGTGGCGATGCGCTCGGCGCCCCTGGAGGAGGCTGTCGAACGGGCGGTCGAGGCGGCGGCAGGCGGAGAGTCGGGCCTGCGCGGAACGGTCCGGGTCGTCGCCCCCGAAGGTTTCGCCGTGACCTTCGCCGCACCGGCGCTCGCCCGCCTGCGGGCCTCGAGTCCCGACCTGATCGTCGAGCTCGTGACCAGCACCCGGCCGCTCAGCCTGCGCGGTGCGGGGTTCGACCTGGCGGTGACGATCGGCTCGGCCGCCGGCTCGCGGATGTCGTCCGAGCCGCTCAGCGAATACACCGTGCGGCTGTACGCATCGCGCGAGTACCTCGACGCGCACCCGCCGATCCGCACGGTCGCCGACCTCGATCAGCACCTGCTCGTCTACTACGTCGATGCTCTCCTCACCGTCCGCGAGCTCGACCTCGCCCCGCTGCTCGGCGGGATGCGGGTGGGGTTCGGCTCGACCAGCGCCGTCGCGCAGCTGGAGGCGACCCGCAGCGGTGCGGGTATCGGTCTGCTGCACGCCTTCGTCGCCGAGCGCGAACCGGGTCTGGTTCCGGTGCTTCCGCGCGAGGTGGATTTCCGCCTGCAGTTCGCCATGTCGATCCGCCCCGAGAGCCGCGGGCTCGCCGCGGTCGCCGCGGTGCGCGATGCCCTGGTCGCCGAGGTGCGCAGCCGCCGAGCCGAGCTCGTGCCGTCTGCGAAAACGCACACTGCGGGTGCATGATCAACTCTTGATCGCAGATCGCCGCCCCGTCACCATGGGGGCATGGCTACTGAGATCCTCGACCACTGGGTCGCCGGCGCGACCTTCGCCGGCGCATCGACGCGCACCAGCCCCGTCTACAACCCTGCGAAGGGGACCGTCCAGCGCGAGGTGCGCCTCGCATCCGCCGCCGATGTCGACCACGCCGTCGCCGTCGCGAAGGCCGCCGCACCCGGCTGGGCGGATACGTCGTGGGCGAAGCGCCAGGCGGTGATGTTCGCCTTCCGCGAGATCCTGAACGCACGCAAGGACGAGCTCGCCGCGATCCTCACCTCCGAGCACGGCAAGGTGCTGTCGGATGCGGGGGGCGAGATCGCTCGCGGGCTCGAGGTCGTCGAGTTCGCCTGCAACATCGCACACCTGGCCAAGGGCGAGTACACCGAGAACGCCTCCACCGGTGTCGACGTCTATTCGCTGCGCCAGCCGCTCGGCGTGGTGGGCATCATCAGCCCCTTCAACTTCCCGGCGATGGTGCCGCTGTGGTTCTTCCCGATCGCGATCGCGGCCGGCAACACGGTGGTGCTGAAGCCGAGTGAGAAAGACCCGAGCGCCGCGATCTGGATGGCGCAGGCGCTCACCGAGGCGGGCCTGCCCGACGGCGTGTTCAACGTCGTGCACGGTGACAAGGAGAGCGTCGACGCGATCCTCGACCACCCCGACATCGCGGCGGTGAGCTTCGTCGGCTCCACCCCGATCGCCCGCTACGTCTACGAGAAGGGCACCGCAGCCGGCAAGCGCGTGCAGGCTCTCGGCGGCGCGAAGAACCACATGCTGGTGCTGCCCGACGCCGACCTCGACCTGGTCGCCGACTCGGCCGTGAACGCCGGCTTCGGCTCGGCCGGTGAGCGCTGCATGGCGATCTCGGTGCTGGTCGCGGTCGAGCCGGTCGCCGACGAACTGATCGGCAAGATCACCGAACGGATGTCGGGGTTGCGTGTCGGCGACGGCACCCGCGGCTGCGACATGGGTCCGCTGATCACGAAGGAGCACCGCGACAAGGTCGCGGGCTACCTCGACACCGCCGTTACGGACGGCGCCGACGTCGTGGTCGATGGCCGCGGCATCGAGGTCGACGGCGATGACAACGGGTTCTGGCTGGGACCGACGCTGATCGACAAGGTGCCCACCACATCCGATGTCTACCGTCACGAGATCTTCGGGCCGGTGCTGTCGATCGTGCGGGTGAAGACCTACGACGAGGGCCTGGCGCTCATCAACGCGAGCCCGTACGGCAACGGCACCGCCATCTTCACCAACGACGGTGGTGCGGCGCGACGGTTCCAGCACGATGTCACGGTCGGCATGATCGGCATCAACGTGCCGATCCCGGTGCCGGTCGGCTACTTCTCGTTCGGCGGCTGGAAGGACTCGGCGTTCGGCGACACGAAGGCGTACGGGCCGCACGCGATCCACTTCTACACCCGCGAGAAGGCGATCACCTCACGTTGGCTCGACCCCTCGCACGGCGGCATCAACCTCGGGTTCCCGCAGAACTAGGCGCGGGCCACCTCAGACGTCGGTGTAGTCGTTCGACGGCGACGCGAGCGTGCTGACCGTGTCACCCTGCAGCTGGGCTTCGATGTAGTCGGTGCCCGGCTGTCCGGGAAACGACAGTGACTCGTAGTCGTTGTTGGTGACGGGCTCGAGGCCGTAGAAGTCGGAGAAGCCGTCGGTGTCGAAGTCGTACTGCGGGTCGTAGACGTCCTGGGCGAGCAGGTCGTCGCGGCTCGATCCGACCTGGATGCCCGCGGCGGTCTGCACGGGCAGCCCGCCGAGTTCGGCGACGTTGACGCGCACCCACGAGTAGTCCTCGCCGCGGATGCTGAAGGTCAGGTCGTCGCCCCAGCTGTACGCGGTGGTGTCGTACTCGGGGTAGACCTCGGGGTCGGGCGTCGAGCCGAGCAGCTCATCCAGCAACGCCAGCACCGGCTGCGGGTCGCTGAACTGCGTGGCCTCGAGCGTGTCACCGTTGGTGTCGACCAGGGTGAGACCCTCGAGCGAGAGGATCACGGCTGCCGGTTCGGGCGTCTCGATGGTGGTCTCGGTCGGGACCGGGTCGGTGGTCGGGCTGGTTCCCCCACCCGGTGCGCAGCCGGTGAGGACGAGGGCGGCGGCGGCGAGGCCGATGATGAGGCGCATCGAGGTCATGGTCGCCATTGTGGCGGGTCGGCGCGCGCCGGTGGAGTACCGCTCGATAACGATTCAGGACGCTGCGGCGGCAGGCGCGGCGACCGTGGTGCTGATGCGCACCCCGGCATAGCCGCCGAGTTCGATCAGGTCGATGGCGCCGTACCGGTCGGCGGCGTGGATCATGATCGCCGCGCACGCTTCGGCGTCGGCCACGGCGTCGTGGTGCGGGAAGTCTTCGAACCCGGCAGCCATGGCGACCACGGGCAGGCGGTAGCTGTCGAGGTGGTAGGTGCGCCGCGCCACCTGCAGGCTGCACATATAGGAGTAGGTCGGCACGGCGAGGCCGGTGGCGATGCACGCCGACTTCATCACACCCATGTCGAACCCGGCGTTGTGGGCGACGAGCACGTCGTCGCCGGTGAAGGCCACCAGGTCGGTCAGCTGTTCGACCCAGGTGGGGGCCTCGAGCACCATGTCGGCGGTGATGCCGTGTATGCGGGTGTTCCACTCGACGAAGTGGTCGTGGCCGGCGGGCGGCTGGATGAACCATCCGATGCGGTCGACCACCTGGCCGTCGCGCACCTTCACCAGCCCGACCGAGCAGGCGCTGGCGGGGGAGCCGTTGGCCGTCTCGAAGTCGATGGCGGTGAAGTCGAGCGGCACGTCCCTCACTCTGACATGAGGCACCGACGCCCGGTGGGTGGCTCGCCGCGGGCGAGCCACCCGGTTCCGGGTCATCAGGGATTCCGGGTCAACGGATCCGGTGGAGCAGGTTGTACTGCAGCAGCGCGCGGTCGCGGCGGGCCTGCACACGTTCGTCGCGGGCGCGGCGCGCCAGCGCGCGTTCGAGGGCGTTCGCGCGGCGTTCGGCGGTGCCGAGAACCGGACGGCGGCCCCATTTGATCAGAGCCACACCGAGGTGCAGCGCGGCGCGGTCGGCGAGGCCGACGCGGCGCACGGGCTGAGCCTGATGCGGCTGTTGGGCGGGATGGCGTGTTTCGGTGGGCGCCAGGGTGGCGTTCATGGTGATGCTGTCCTCTTCGTGAGAGAGCGGGTGTTACCGGGGATCGACCACCGGCGGCGCGTCGGATGGACTGCTGCGGGGTCGCGGACGGGGCGGGGATTCGGCCCGGAGGGCCGGCTTCGTGAGCATCGCCACCGTCGTCGGACGGCGGCGCAGAGATGCTGCTAGCAGTCCGTGACGGAGGCGACGCCGATGAAGCCGGCGCGGGTCGGTGCGATGACCGTGGGTGCGGTGACAGGTGCGATGTACCGGATGGTCAGCATCATGGCGCGGCTCCTTTCTGTATCAGCGTCGGATGAGTGCTCGGCCACGTTAGTGAAGACGGTGAGGGTGCCGCAACTTCCCGGGCGTGTCGGATGGGGATGTGACCGGATCGTGATCGTTTCGTCGCGTGGGCGCGCCCGTCGTTAGGCTGGGTCCCCGTGGCTCTCACCATCGGAATCGTCGGACTCCCGAACGTCGGCAAGTCGACCCTCTTCAACGCGCTGACCAAGAACGACGTTCTCGCGGCGAACTACCCTTTCGCGACGATCGAGCCGAACGTCGGCGTGGTCAACCTGCCCGACCCTCGGCTGCAGGTACTTGCCGGCCTGTTCGGCAGCGAGCGGATTCTGCCCGCCACGGTGTCGTTCGTCGACATCGCCGGCATCGTCAAGGGCGCGTCCGAGGGCGAGGGCCTCGGCAACCAGTTCCTGGCCAACATCCGCGAGGCCGATGCCATCGCTCAGGTGGTCCGCGGGTTCGACGACAGCGACGTTGTGCACGTCGCCGGCGCCATCGATCCGAAGTCCGACCTCGAGGTGATCACCACCGAACTGGCGCTCGCCGACCTGCAGACGTTGGAGAAGGCGCTGCCGCGCTACGACAAAGAGGTGAAGGGCAAGCGCCTCGATCCCGCCGTGCTCGCCAGCGCGACCGCCGCGGTGGACTGGCTGAACGCCGGGAAGCCGCTCTCGGCATCCGCCATCGATCTCGCCCCGATCAAGGAGCTGGGCCTGCTCACGGCGAAGCCGATCATCTACGTCTTCAACGTGGATGAGGCGGTGCTGACCTCGGATGCGCGACGGGCCGAACTGGCGGCGCTGGTGGCGCCCGCGAAGGCAGTGTTCCTCGACGCGAAGATCGAGTCGGAACTGATCGACCTCGACCCCGACGACGCCGCCGAGCTGCTCGCCTCCACCGGGCAGACCGAGTCGGGGCTCGACCAGCTGGCGCGGATCGGGTTCGACACGCTCGGGCTGCAGACCTACCTCACGGCCGGGCCGAAGGAAGCGCGCGCGTGGACCATCGGCAAAGGCTGGAAGGCGCCGCAGGCGGCGGGCGTCATCCACACCGACTTCGAACGCGGATTCATCAAGGCCGAGATCGTGTCGTTCGACGACCTCGTCGCGGCCGGGTCGATCGCCGAGGCGCGGGCGCGCGGCAAGGCGCGGATCGAGGGCAAGGACTACGTGATGCAGGACGGCGACGTCGTCGAGTTCCGGCACAGTTAGGTATTTGGAGTCGATCGTCATGGAAGGTTCGCCGTTCGCCACACGCGCAGTGGCAGGCGGTCGAGGTGGTGCCGGCGAACTCGCCGGACGAGCCGTGCTCGTCGTGCCACTCGATGGGATTTGGGAACTCCACGACAAGCCGTGGGATGAGACCGGCGAGTTCGAATGCGAGGACTCGTACTGGCCCGATGATGCACGATCCGCGCAGCAGTTCGGCCAATGGTCTGTTGAGTGGGTCGAGCACGCGCAACTGGCGGACTTCATCAGCCAGCATTGGCCAGAGTTTGTCGGCAGAGGCTTCGAGAACGTTAGATGGGAAGCCTGAGCTCGTGGAGTTCCGCCACAGTTAGGCATTTGGCATGAGGGCAGCTATCCGCAATCTCGCGACGATCGACGGCGATCCGCTCGAAATGGCTTCGGTCGCGGATCCCGGCAATGCAAGCCAATGGATTCGAATTCTTGCGGGTCCCGCTGACGGACCCGGAGAAGAGAGCTTCGATGTCAACGTCTGCACCCCAGAGTGGCTGCGCCGTGAGGTCGAGCAAACCGGGCCAATGGTCGGGCGGCACCTGTTGATCGTCAGCCGGTGGG
>DATJFV010000050.1:0-35741 GCA_035495435.1 Pseudolysinimonas sp. | reverse complement strand
GGCTGGCGACGTAGCCCGACCCTATGAGGGCAAGGTCGGGTTGCTGTTCACTGTCATGCTGGGCCTCCCGGTAACACCTGGCCTGTACGAAGTGTTCATCAGCCTTGATGGGCAGCGGGTTCGCCGGCTCGCATTCGAGATGTCGGTGTTGTAGTGGAATATGACATCACGCTTCACGCGCGAAGGGCGATGCGCAAACGCGGGATAACAGAGGATCAGATAAAGGCAGTCCTCAACTCACCCGGATTGACCTGGTACGACCCCAAACAGGAGTCGATGGCGCTCTCCGGGTCAAAAACTGAGAGCGGAACGTTGATTGTCTGGGTTGCGGGCGATCACTGGCCCATCGCGGGTATGGTCATAATCAAGAGCACGGCATGGAGGCGCTGATGAGCGTAAGGCTCACCATTGATACGACGGTTGGCGCGGCCTACGTCGAAATCGCTGACGCAGAAGTGGCTGAAACGGTTCACGATGAGTCGGGCGTGATGGTCGACCTGGACTCGCATGGGAACGCGGTCGGAGTGGAAGTGTTGAACCCTAGGTTGGACCTCCCGCTTGCCGACTTGGCGAACCGATACAGCCTGCCGCCCGAGGCGATTGACTTCTTGCGTCAGGTCCGGACTTCGGCGTCGCTGGGTTTCGGACGCTACACCCAGACGACCGACGGGACGTCCGCTCGCCGCGGCATCCCGGCTATGGCCTAACTGGGCGCATCTTCGGGTTCATTCGAGTTCTCCCCACTCCCAGAGGGCGGTGGTTTGGGTGCCGCTAGCACTTTCTCCATCGCTTCCTGAAAGCGCTTAAACTTCTCGTCCGCTGATTCGTCGTCGTGGGGCTGGATCATCCTTTGGCCACCAGTTCCTGATAGGTGATGCGCCGACCACTGATGCTTCGCACAGCCGAGATGAAGCGGTACAGATCGTGCTCTTCGCGGTTGTTGTAAGCGAAGGCGCGCTCGTCCAAGTAGGCCTGAAGATGCTTCGGGGCGATCGCAATGTAGGTGCCCTTGATGGACCGCTTCAGCAGCGCCCAGAACGACTCAATGCCGTTTGTGTGGATGATGCCGTCGACGTACTGACCTGCCGCGTGGTCGGTGGAGCCGTGTTCGAAGTTCCAACGCAGACCCTTGTAGGCCGACGCGGAATCGGTCAGCACGAGAGAGTCGTCGGCAACGTTGTCGCGGACGTAAACCTGAAGGCCAGCCGACGACAGGTCGGTGATGAGTTCCGCGCGAACCTCGCCGCCGCGCTTCAGCGCACCAACCACGGCGGTCTTGTTGACACCGCCACCGCCCGTAATCCGCTCGCGCCGGTCCTTGGCGTGCATGTTCTTCGCGAGGCCACCAACGTAGGTTTCGTCAACCTCAACGGTGCCGTCCAACTTGTTCACCGACCCGGAGCGCATGGCCTCACGGATGCGGTGCAGCATGAACCACGCCGTCTTCTGCGTGACCCCGAGCGCGCGGCCCAGCTCGTGCGAGGAGACGCCGTTCTTGGAGTTCGCGAGAAGCCACACGGCGGGGAGCCACTTGGACAGACTCAGGGGCGAGTCCTCGAAGATCGTGCCGACCTTGACCGAGAACTGCTTCTTGCACAACTTGCACTTCCACACCCGACGCGACGCCAAGTAGTAGTGCTCCTTGCCCTCGCAGTTCGGGCAGACCGGGTTGCCGTCAGCCCACCGCATTTTGGCAACGAAGTCCGACGCCTTGGCCGGGTCCGCGAAGTAGACCACGGCCTCAATGAGACTCAGCGGGAGGTTGTCGGTTGCCATACCCCAACGATAACGGGGAATTCTTGGTGAGTCAAGTATATCAACCCCACATTCGGGCGATCAGGGAGAGGGCAGCGCCAGGTCGGCGTCGACGACGGTCTTGCTCGAGCGCGCCGTTTGCGCCAGCACGATCCCGGCGAGCACCACGCCCGCGCCCGCGACCTGCAGCAGCGACAGCCGCTCACCCAGCCACAACCAGGCCACGACGAACGCGAACAGCACCTCCGACGACGCCACGATCCCGGCGGCGGTCGCGCTCAGATGCTTCAGCGCCGAGAACGACAGCAGGAACGGGGCGAACGACCCCAGCACCACCGTCACCGCGAGCGGCACGACGAGCGGCAGCGCCAACCCGCCGCCCAGGTCCACCGGCGCCGCGAACATCGCCGGCCGCAGCGTCCACCATCCGCTGAACAGCGCCCAGAAGATCGTCGCGAACAGCATGGTCCAGAAGGCGACCGCGAGAGGCGAGGTGGCTCCGACCTGTCGTTCGCCGACGATGAAGTAGAACGCCAGCGTCACCGCCGCGACCAGCGCGAGCACGACACCCATGGCATCCAGCGAACTCGCCCACACCTGCGCCACCACGGCGAGTCCCACGAGCACCAGGCCGATGGCGACCCAGATGCGGGCCTTCACGCGCTCGCGGAAGCCGAAGAACGCCACCAGCGCCACCATCAGCACCGCCGTGTACTCCAGCAGCAGGGCGATGCCGACCGGTAGCAGCTGCAGCGCGGCCGCATAGCTGGCCTGCAGCAGGGCAACCCCGCCGACACCGAGTACGGCCATTACCAGCAACTGGCGCGGTCGCAGCCGGAAGCTGTTCCGGTCGGTGATCAGCAGCACGGCTCCGGCCAGCACCGCGGTGCCCAGCGTGCGGAACTGCGTCAGCTGCATCGGCGTCAGGCCCGCTTCGACGATGAGCTTGGTGAGCGACCCGTTCGCTCCGAACAACAGCGCCGCGAGCAGCGCGTAGACGTAGCCCACCTAGCCCTTCCCGGTGCCGTCGACGGCGTACGGTTCGATCGCGGCGAGTTCGTCGGCCGTCAGGTCGGGTGCGTCGAGTGCGGCCAGCGACGACTCCAGCTGGCCGACGCTCGAGGCTCCGATCAGCGCGCTCGTGACCTGCGGATGCCGCAGCACCCAGGTGAGGGCGAGTTGCGCCAACGTCTGGCCGCGTCCGGCGGCGATGTCGTTCAGCGCCCGAGCGCGCGTCAGGTAGGTCTCGTCGATGTTGTCGGCGCTGATCCAGCGGCCCTCCGCGGCGCGCGAGCCCTCGGGGATGCCCCGCAGATAACGGTCGGTCAGCAGGCCCTGCGCCAGGGGTGAGAACACGATGCTGCCCGCGTGCACCTCGTCCAGCGCCTCGAGCAGGCCGCGCTCCAGGCGGCGGTCGAACATGTTGTAGCGGGGCTGGTGGATGAGCAGCGGCACGCCCTCCGCGGCCAGCGCGGCGGCCGCGGCGCGGGTCTGGTCGGGGTCGTAGTTCGAGATTCCCGCGTAGAGCGCCTTGCCCTGCCGCACGGCGTGCGCCAGCGCACCCATCGTCTCCTCGATCGGGGTCTCGGGGTCGGGCCGGTGGGAATAGAAGATGTCGACGTAGGGCAGGCCCATGCGGCTCAGAGACTGATCCAGCGACGCCAGCAGGTACTTGCGCGACCCCCACTCGCCGTAGGGCCCGGGCCACATGTCGTAGCCCGCCTTGGTCGAGATGATCAGCTCGTCACGGTAGGGCATCAGGTCCTCGCGCAGGATGGTGCCGAAGTTGCTCTCGGCGGCACCCGCGGCGGGGCCGTAGTTGTTCGCGAGATCGAAGTGCGTCACGCCGAGGTCGAACGCGCGGCGCAGGATCGCGCGCTGGGTGTCGAGGGGGCGGTCGTTGCCGAAGTTGTTCCAGAGGCCGAGCGAGATCCGTGGCAGCACGAGACCGCTGCGGCCGGTGCGGGCGTACGGCATCGCGGCGTACCGGTCGGCGGATGCGACGTACGGCGTGTGGAAGGGCATGGTGTCAGCCTAGGGTTTCGGTCATGCGCACATTCGTTCTCGCCGGAGGCTGCTTCTGGTGCCTCGACGCCGTTTACCGCACCCTCGAGGGGGTGCACGATGTCGTCTCGGGATACACGGGCGGCTCAACCTCCAACCCCAGCTATGAGGAGGTCTGCACCGGTGAGACGGGCCACGCCGAGGCGGTGAAGGTCGTCTTCGACGAGACGGTCATCCCCGAGCAGGTGATCCTCGACGTCTTCTTCACCCTGCACGACCCCCGTCAGCTCAACCGGCAGGGAAACGATGTCGGCAGCCAGTACCGTTCGGCGATGTTCTATGCCGACGATGAGCAGAAGGCGGAGTTCGAATCGGCGCGTGATCGCGCCTCGGAGATCTGGGGCGGTGGGGTGGTCACCACCATCCTGAAGCTGGGGGACTGGTGGGACGCCGAGCAGTACCACCAGGACTTCTTCGCCAAGAACCCCGGCCAGGGCTACTGCCTCGCCGTCGCTCTGCCCAAGGTGAACAAGGTGCGAAAGTCGTTCGCGTCCTACGTGCGCAGCACCTGAACGCCGGCTGCGTGATCTCGACACCCGCCGGGCACCGGGCGTACGGTCGGGATGGGACGAAAGGAGCTCGACGATGAGCGACAGAAGCACCATCACCGACCAGCGCTGGGTGGCATTCGGCACCGCCGGAGCGGTCGGGTCGATCCACCGCGTCGATGACGGCTATGAGGTGCGGCTGCTGAAGGACGACACCGCGCTCGGCACCTATCCGACGCTCGATGTGGCCAAGAGCGCGCTGCACGCCAGCATGCTGCCCGGATCGGACTGGCCGGAGTACCGCGAGCACTGATCCTCCACAGGCTGACAACGCCGCCCGTCTCCCCGGAAGGGGGCGGGCGGCGTTTTCTGTGCAGCGCGGACGCGCAGCATGGGGTTCTCGGATGCCGGGGCGATTCCCTCGGCACGAACCTCCGGCATCCGAGTCCACGACACTCACAGGAGACGACATGTCCGACACCCTCACCCTCACCGGCCTCGTGGCCACCACACCCAAGCACCTCGTCACCTCGGCGGGGCTGTCGATCACCTCGTTCCGGCTGGCGTCGAATCAGCGGCGCTACGACCGTGCCAAGCAGGAGTGGGTCGACGTCGACACCAACTGGTACACGATCACCGCGTTCCGGCAGCTGGCCAACAACGTCGTGCACTCGCTGCACAAGGGCCAGCGCATCGTGGTCACCGGCCGGGTGCGCATCCGCGACTGGAACAACGAGGAGAAGAAGACCTCCGGTACCACGATCGAGGTCGACGCAGAGGCGATCGGCCACGACCTGACCTGGGGTACCTCGGTGTTCACCCGGTCGGCGGCGGCTGCGGTTGCCGCGGACGCGGCCGAACAGGGGCAGGGCGTGGCGGGCGAGGGCGACGCACCCGCGTCGGCAGCCGACGAGGCGTCGACGGATGCCGTGGCCGTCGCCGAGGCGTCGTACGAACCGCAGACGGCTGGCATCGCGACCCCGTTCTAGACTCGGCCTATGCGCGGAAGAGGCACAACGTGGGGATCCGCGCTCGCGGCAGCGGCGGTGGCGATCGCGCTCGCGGGCTGCACCCCGAGTGAGCCGACTCCGACGCCCACCGAGCCCGCGGTCGTGAGCCCCGAGCCCTCCGCATCGGCGTCGGCCACGCCGCCGACGCTGAACCTCACCGGCACGGCCGGCGAGAACCTGGCCTACTTCAACGCGGTGAACCGGGCGTGGATCAAGGGCGGCGGCGCCACTGACGGCCGCTCACTGATCGACAACCTGGTCGCGTCGGGGTTCCCGAAGTCGGCGATGGAGGTCACGCCCGACCGCACCACCGTGAACGCCGAGGCAGATCAGGTCATGTTCTCGGTGCGGCTGAACGGCACCTGCCTGATCGGGCAGTACGGCGGCGGTCGCTACAACGGGACGGCGCAAACGCTGCTTGCCACCGGCACCTGCCTCATCGGTGCCACCCGCCCCATCGACTGGTAGCCGCGAGCCGGGCGTCGCCGCCGAATCTAGACTGGCTCCATGGCCGAATACATTTACTCCATGGTCCGCGCCCGCAAGGCGGTCGGCGACAAGCTGATCCTGGACGACGTGACCATGGCGTTTCTCCCCGGCGCCAAGATCGGCATGGTCGGCCCCAACGGCGCCGGCAAGTCCACGATCCTGAAGATCATGGCCGGGCTCGACACCCCGTCCAACGGCGAGGCGAAGCTCACGCCGGGCTTCACCGTCGGCATCCTCATGCAGGAGCCCGAGCTCGACGAGAACAAGACCGTGCTCGAGAACGTGCAGGAGGGTGTCGGCCCGATCAAGGCCAAGCTCGACCGGTTCAACGAGATCTCGGCAGCCATGGCCGAGCCCGACGCCGACTTCGACACCCTGCTGGCCGAGATGGGCACCCTGCAGGAGGAGATCGACGCCGCCGACGCGTGGGACCTCGACTCGCAGCTCGAGCAGGCGATGGACGCGCTGCGCACCCCGCCGGCCGACGCGAGCGTCAAGAACCTCTCCGGTGGTGAGAAGCGCCGTGTGGCGCTGACCAAGCTGCTGCTCAGCAAGCCCGACCTGCTGCTGCTCGACGAGCCCACCAACCACCTCGACGCCGAGAGCGTGCTGTGGCTGGAGCAGCACCTCAAGAGCTACCCCGGTGCTGTGATCGCGATCACCCACGACCGGTACTTCCTCGACAACGTCGCCGAGTGGATCGCCGAGGTCGACCGCGGCCGGCTGATCGGCTACGAGGGCAACTACTCCACCTACCTGGAGAAGAAGGCCGAGCGCCTCGATATCCAGGGCAAGAAGGACGCCAAGCTCGCCAAGCGCCTCAAGGACGAACTGGAGTGGGTGCGCAGCAGCGCGAAGGGCCGCCAGACGAAGTCCAAGGCGCGCCTGGCTCGCTACGAGGAGATGGCGGCAGAGGCGGACCGCACCCGCAAGCTCGACTTCGAAGAGATCCAGATCCCGCCGGGACCGCGGCTCGGCAACGTCGTCATCGAGGCCAAGAACCTCGAGAAGGGGTTCGACGGCCGCGACCTGATCGACGGGCTGAGCTTCACGCTTCCGCCGAACGGCATCGTCGGCGTGATCGGCCCGAACGGTGTGGGTAAGACGACGCTGTTCAAGACGATCGTCGGCCTCGAGCCGCTCGACGGCGGCGAGCTGAAGGTCGGTGAGACCGTCAAGATCAGCTACGTCGACCAGACGCGCTCCAACATCGACCCGAACAAGAACCTGTGGGAGGTGGTGTCCGACGGGCTCGACATCATCACCGTCGGCAAGACCGAGATCCCCTCGCGCGCGTACGTGTCGAAGTTCGGGTTCAAGGGCCCGGACCAGCAGAAGAAGGCCGGCGTCCTCTCCGGCGGTGAACGCAACCGGCTGAACCTCGCCCTCACCCTCAAAGAGGGCGGCAACCTGCTGCTGCTCGACGAGCCGACCAACGACCTCGATATCGAGACGCTGTCGAGCCTCGAGAACGCGCTGCTCGAGTTCCCCGGCTGTGCGGTGGTGATCACCCACGACCGGTGGTTCCTCGACCGGATCGCGACCCACATCCTCGCCTACGAGGGAACCGACGAGAACCCGGCGAACTGGTATTGGTTCGAGGGCAACTTCGAGGCCTACGAGGAGAACAAGATCGCCCGGCTCGGCCCCGACGCCGCGAAGCCGCACCGCTCGGTGCACCGCAAGCTCACCCGCAGCTAATGCGGCTCCACGTTCCGATCAAGCTCCGCTGGAGCGACCTCGACGCGTACGGCCACGTCAACAATGCGGCCATGCTGACGCTGCTCGAGGAGTCGCGCATCTCGGTGTTCTGGCACGGCGAACTCAAAGTCTCCGGCGTCGCCGAGACGGCGTCGATCGGAGCCGACACCCTCACCCTCATCGGGCGGCAAGAGGTCGAGTACCTCGCGCCGATCCCGTACGGGCGCGAACCGCTCGACATCCAGCTCTGGATCGGGCGGATCGGCGGCGCGAGCCTCGACGTCTGCTACGAGGTCTGCTCGCCGGAGGGCACCGACCCGCACACGGTGTACGCCCGCGCGGCCTCGGGGATCGTGCTCGTCGACGCTGCCACCATGCGCCCCCGGCGGATCGCCGACCGTGAGCGCGACAGCTGGTCCCGCTACCTCGACGAACCGGTGCAGTTCAACAGACGCTGATGTGCGATTGACAATGGTGTGCGTCACACAGTAACGTGTGGGGCATGTCAGATTCTGCCGATCCCGGCATCGAGAGCGGGCACCTCCAGGAGCTCCGGCGCGGCACCGTCGTGCTGGCTTGCCTGCTGATCCTGCGCACACCCGACTACGGGTATGCGCTGCTCGAGCGCCTGAGCGCCGCCGGGATCGACACCGACGGCAACACGCTCTACCCGCTGCTGCGCCGGCTCGAGAAGCAGCAACTCGTCACCAGCGAGTGGAACACCGACGAGGCGCGCCCTCGCAAGTTCTACCGCACCAGCCCCGCCGGCCAGGCCCTGGCATCCCGGCTCATGCGCGACTGGACCGCTCTGACGCGCACCCTCACCGACCTCGAAGGAACGACATGACCACCACCCTCACCGACCGCTACGTCTGGGCGGTACAGCGCTCGCTGCCCGAGCGTCAGCGCGACGACATCGACCGCGAGCTGCGCGGCACCATCGCCGACACCATCGACGCGAAGGTCGACGATGGCGCGACGGCCGAGGCCGCCGAGCGGGCGACCATCACCGAGCTCGGCGACCCCTATCGGCTCGCTGCGGGCTATGCCGACCGGCCGCTGCACCTCATCGGCCCGAAGGTGTTCCCCGACTACATCCGGTTGCTCAAGGTGCTCTATGCCGTCGTGCTGCCGATCACCTTCGGGGCGGTTCTGCTGGCGACGGTACTCGGCAAGAACGGCGACGTCTGGGGCGCGTTCGGCTCGACGATCGGCGCGACGATCACCGTCGCGGCGCACTTCGGGTTCTGGACCACGCTGGTCTTCGCGCTCATCGAGCGCTCGCCCGACTACAAGGCCACGACGTGGAACCCCGACACGTTGCCGCAGGTTCCGCTGCGCGGCGACATCAAGCTGTCCGACACCATCGCCGGCATCGTCTGGTACCTCGCTGTGCTCGGCGGGATGATCTGGGCGCAGGCGCAGGGGCTCTCCGGCGAGCCGATCTTCGATCCCGCACTCGGCTCATGGCTGGTGCTGTTCGCGGTGCTGCCGGTCGCCGCGGCGGTCTTCCGGGTGGTGCTCTACCGCACCCGGCATTGGACGTGGACGCTGTTCACGGTCAACCTCGTCGGCTCACTCGCCTTCGCGATTCCGGCGCTCTGGCTGCTGCTCACCGGTCAGCTGATGAACCCTGCGTACCTCGCGACGCTTCCGGATGGAGTGGCGCCGCTGTTCGCCCCGAACGGCGCGGTGACGATCGTTGCGGTCATCATCGTGATCATCGGCGCGGTCGCCGGCGCGACGGATGCTGCGGTCAGGACGGCGCGGGCGTCTCGGTCTCGCTGACCGGCACCCGGATCATGCCCTCCTGCGCGATGCTGGCCAGCAGGTGCCCGGCCCGGTCGTAGACCCGGCCGAGCGAGAGCCCGCGGCCGCCGATCGCGTTGGGTGACTCCTGAACGTAGAGCAGCCAGTCGTCCGCCCGGCCGTCGCGGTGCCACCACATGGCGTGGTCGAGGCTGGCGATCTTGAGGCCGCGGGTCGTCCACGCCACCCCGTGGGCGCGCATGATGGGCTCCAGGATGGTGTGGTCGCTCGCGTAGGCGATGGCGGCGCGGTGCAGGTTGGGGTCGTCGGGCAGCGGGCCGACCGCCTTCATCCAGAGGGCCTGGTGCGGCACGTGCTCACCCTCGACCATGAAGTACACCGAGGATCCGATGTGCCGGATGTCGAAGGCGCGCTCGGTCGCCCAGAACTGAGCCACCGGGTGGTCGATGCCAGCCAGCAGGTCGGCGGTGCTCGGCAGCGACTCGGGGTCGGGCAGATCCGCGGGCATCTCGACCTGATGGTCGAGCCCGCCGTCGACGTCCTGGAACGACGCGATCATCGACAGGATCGGCTCGCCCTTCTGATAGGCCTGCGTGCGCCGGGTCGAGAACGAGCGGCCGTCGTGGATGCGGTCGACCGAGAACGTGATCGTCTCGGAGACGTCTCCGGGTCGCAGGAAGTAGCCGTGCATGGAGTGGACGAACCGATCGTCCGAGACGGTGCGAATCGCCGCCACGAGGGACTGAGCGAGAACCTGCCCGCCGTACACCCGGCCGCCCGGCATGTACTGGCTGGGGCCCGTGAAGATGTCCTCGTCGGTGCGCGCCCCGGTGTCTGTCAGGTCGAGCGTTGCCAGCAGGCCGGACAGGGGGTCGCTCATGGGTTGTAGTTTAAGAGCAGATGAGCCGCTCCTTCGTTCTCGCCGACTCTCAGACTCTCGATGATCTGCAGGTCTTCCTTGCGCGCGCCGCAAGAATCGAGGAGGGGTCGGTGCGCCTGATCGCGGGCAGCGGGGTGCTGGCCGTCTATGTGGCCGTGTTCTACCCGGTGGGGCTGCTGGATGAGAGTCCCACGGTGCTGGGGCTGCGCACCGTGGCGCTCGCTCCGGGGGAGGACGGCGCGGCGAGCGCGTTCGACGCGGTGGTGCCGATCCGGTCGCTTCTGACCCGGATCGAGGGTGCGCAGCGTTCGGGTGTCACCACCGTGGCTCTGCCCATGGAGGTCAATACGGTCACCTGGGCGGCGATCTCGCCGCCGCGCGGGGGATGGCAGGCGGGCCGGCCGACGACATCGGGGGTGCTGGACGCCGCCGCACGGGCGGGCATCGACGAGGTCGCGGCGGCGCTGCCGTCGGGGGCGGGCGAGCAGATCGTGCGCCGGGTGCGCAGCGAGGTGTGGTCGCGGCCGATCGCGGGTCTCGAGCATGTTCCGGCGGGCGCGGGGTTCGCCGCTCTCGGGCTCGGGTTCCTCGGCGACGATGAGGTGCGGGTCTACGAAACGGGTCCGTGGACGCGACTCACCATGCAGCGCGGACACGTGCTGATCAAGCGCAAGGCGTGGACGCTGAGCCGCTGAGGCCGCCTCCGCTCCGACGATCTGCTCAGAGGATCCCGGCGATGTGCCGCCCGGCCTGACGCCCGGTGAACAGGCAGCCGCCGAGGAAGGTTCCTTCGAGCGCGCGGTAACCGTGGATGCCGCCGCCGCCGAAACCGCTTGCTTCGCCAACCGCGTAGAGGCCGGGGATCGCGGTGCCGTCGGGCGCCAGCGCCTGACCGTTGAGGTCGGTGCGGATGCCCCCGAGCGACTTGCGCGTCAGCACGTGCAGTTTCACCGCGATCAGCGGCCGGTGCGCGGGGTCGAGGAACTTGTGCGGTTTGGCCACCCGGATGAGGCGGTCGCCCCGGTAGTTGCGGGCGCCACGCAGCGCCGTGATCTGCGCGTCCTTGGTGAAGTCGTTGTCGAGTTCGCGGTCGCGAGCCTCGATCTCGCGCCGCAGCTCCTGCGTGTCGAGCGGGATGCCTTTGGGCTGCAGCTTGCGCATGCCGGCGAACAGTTCGTCGAGCGTGTCGGCGACGACGAAGTCGGCGCCCTTGTCCTTGAAGGCCTCCACCGGGTCGGTGGCCCCCTTGGAAAGCCGCTGCCGGGCGAGCTCACGAATGCTCTTCCCGGTGAGGTCGGGGTTCTGCTCGCTGCCGGAGAGCGCGAACTCCTTCTCGATCACCGACTGGGTGAGCACGAACCACGAGTGGTCGTAGCCGAGCGTGCGCAGGTGACTCAGCGTGCCGAGCGTGTCGAAGCCGGGGAAGAGCGGGACGGGAAGCCGCTTGCCGGTGGCGTCGAACCAGAGGCTCGAGGGGCCGGGCAGAATCCGGATGCCGTGGCGCTTCCACACGGGCGCGAAGTTCTCGATGCCCTCGACGTAGTGCCACATCCGGTCCTGGTTGACCAGGTGCGCGCCGGCCTGCTCGGTGATGCCGAGCATGCGGCCGTCGACGTGCTCGGGCACTCCGCTCAGCATCTTCTTCGGCGGCTCGCCGAGGTAGTCGGGCCAGTTCTTGCGCACCAGGTCGTGGTTGCCGCCGAGACCGCCGCTGGCCACGATCACCGCCGGCGCCTCGAACGAGAAGTCGGCCTCCTCATCCCGGTTGCTCGCCGCGCCGCGCTGGGCGTCATCGGGGGCGAGCACCTTTCCGCGGGCGCCGACGACGGCGCCGCCGCGCACGATGAGTTCGTCGACGCGGTGGCGGAACTTGAGTTCGACGAGGCCCTGCTCGACCCCGGAGCGCACGGTTTTGATGAACGGTTCCAGGATGGCGGGCCCGGTGCCCCAGACGATGTGGAAGCGGGGCACCGAGTTGCCGTGGCCCGTGGCGGTGTAGCCGCCGCGTTCGGCCCAGCCGACCACGGGGAAGAACCGGATGCCCTTGGAGCGCAGCCACTCCCGCTTCTCGCCGGCCGCCCAGGCCAGGTACGCCTCGGCCCACTCCCGGCCGTTCTCGTCATCATCGCGGTCGAATTCGGCGCTGGCGAACCAGTCCTGGCGGGCCAGGTCGTGGCTGTCCTTCACGCCCAGCCGACGCTGCTCCGGAGAGTCGACGAGGAAGAGCCCGCCGAACGACCACCACGCCTGCCCGCCGAGGCTGGCCTCGGGTTCTTGCTCGAGCAGGATCACATGCTGTCCGGCTTCGACGAGTTCGGCGACGGCGACGAGCCCGGCAAGGCCGGCCCCGATGACGATGACATCGGCGTTCTGGGGCATGGGCAAAATCCTGACACATTCGCAGGCTCTCCCGTCCCGCAGACGGCGTCAGTCGGCGGAATTCACCATCGCGTGGGCTGCGCGCTCGAGGTAGTCCCAGAGCATCGACTCGTGCAGGGGAGAAAGATCGAGCGTGTCGACCGCCACCCGCATGTGGCGCAGCCAGCGGTCGCGGGCGTCGGGTGTCACGGGGAACGGCTGATGCCGCATCCGCAGGCGCGGATGCCCGCGCTGCTCCGAGTAGGTTCCGGGGCCGCCCCAGTACTGCTCGAGAAAGCCCGTGAGCCGCTGGATCGCGCCCTCGAGGTCGGGTTGCTCGGGATACATGGGCAGCAGCACCTCGTCGGTGCGCACGCCCTCGTAGAACGCGCGGACCAGCTTCTCGAAGGTGGCACGACCGCCCACCTCTGCCCAGAACGAGCCCCCGACCGGTTCGCCGCCCGCACCCATGCGCAGCGTCAGGTCAGCCATCGGAGTTCCGTTGCGTCGTGGCCGCCTCTTTCGCGGGCCGCATCGCCACCGGCAGTTGGGCTGTCTTTGGCGGCCGCGCCCCGCGCACCGACGCCGCGCCGTCGTAGCCGCTCAGCACGATCGAATTCAGCTTCGGCAACTTGACCCCCATCTCATCGAGCGCGCGCTTCAGCCGGCCGCGCAGTTCGCGGGCGACGTCGTCTTTCGAGCCGGCGCGCACCTTGACCACCAGGCGGATCACGATCGCCTCGGCCGAGACCGACTCGATGCCCCAGATCTCGGGACGCTCGATGATCAGCCTGCGCCACTTCGGCTCCTCGCGCAGGGCGACCGCCGTCTCGAGCATGCGGGTCTGCACCGCGTCGACATCCGCCTCGTAGGGAACGGCGAGATCGATGATGACCCTCGCCCACCCCTGCGACAGGTTGCCGACGCGCAGGATCTCTCCGTTGCGCACGAACCACAGGGTGCCGTTGACGTCGCGCACCTGCGTGATGCGGATGCCGACAGCCTCGACCACGCCGGTCGCAGGACCCAGATCGACCACGTCGCCGACACCGAGCTGGTCTTCGCTGACCATGAACAGGCCGTTGAGCACGTCTTTCACGACGTTCTGGGCGCCGAAGCCCAGGCCTGCGCCCAGGGCGGCCGTGATGAGCGAGAAGGCCGCCGTGGCCTCCGGTGCGGCGACGGAGATGACGAGGATCATCGCCGTGAGCACGACGACCGTGGTGACGACGCTGTTCAGCACCCCACCCAGCGCGCGGGTGCGCTGCACCACCCGGGCGGCGTGCACGGGGGAGTGCTGCAATGCCTGCGTGTCATCGACGTTGTGCTTGCGCTTGACCCCGTTCACCACGCGGTTGACGATGCGCCCGATGACGATGTGCAACGCCCCGCGTATCAGCACCGAGATCACCACGATCAGCAGGATGCGCAAGGGTATGCCCCACGGACCGGCGAGGAAACCGGCGACCGTCGTCCAGAACGCGTCCCAGTCCCAACTCATGAATCCAGCCTACTGACGCGCGATCCGCAATGCCCTAGAGTGATGAAGCGCTTCATGAAGCGCTTCATCCAAGGGAGGGTCGGCGATGGCGTCGGGGGTCAGCATCTACGACGTCGCCAACCTCGCCGGCGTCTCGCTCGGCACCGTGTCCCGCGTGCTCAACGGCGCTCCCAGCGTGGGTGACGTCACGCGCCAGAAGGTGCAGCAGGCGATCGACACACTCGGGTACCGGCCGAGCACCATCGCCCGCAGCCTGGCGCGCGGCGCCACGAAGACGCTTGCCATGCTCGTGCCCGAGCTCAACAACCCGCTGTTCGGCGATCTCGCCGAAGGGGCGCAAGATGCCGCCGACGATAGCGACCACGTCGTGCTGGTGTACGGCATCAACGGCGACCCCGCCCGCGAGCGGCGCTATATCTCGTCGGTACTCGATCGCAACGTCGACGCGCTCGTGCTCGTCGGCTCGATCCTTCCGGCGGCCGAACTGAAGCCGCTGATCGGCCGGCTGCCCGTGGTGCAGATCGGCCGGCAGCAGGACATCCCCGGATCGCGCATCGTCGACGTCGACCACGAACTCGGCGCGCGTACCGCGGTGCAGCACCTGCTGTCGCTGGGCCACCGGCGCATCGGCATGATCGAGGGCGCGGCCGACAATCGTGCGGTCGAGGATCGCGGTCGCGGCTTCCACGCCGCCCTCGACGCCGCTGGGGTGCCGGCTCGCGAACGCGTTGTGGTCCGCGCCCCGCTCGACGAAGCCGGCGGTGCCGCCGCCATGGAGCAACTGCTCGACCTCGACGCCCGGTTCACCGCCGTCTACGTGGTCACTGACCTGATGGCGCTCGGCGCGATGTCGGCGCTCGAGCGCAACGGGGTGTCGGTGCCGCGCGAAATGTCGGTGATCGGTTTCGACGACATCCGGATCTCGATGCACCTGCCGGTGCCCCTGACGACCGTCCGCCAGCCGTCGCGTGATCTCGGCGCCGCCGCCGTCCACCTCGCGCTGGACGGGATCGACGGCGAGTCCCGCATTCTGCCCACCGAGCTGATGGTGCGGGCCTCGACCGCGCCGCCGATCTGACGGCCGCCGCGCCCGCGCCCGGTCAGCCCTGTCGGTCGCGCTTCTGCACCATCACCGCGCGCTCGACGCCCGCGAGATTCTCGATCACGAGACGACGCAGGGCCGGGATGTCGGGGCCCGCATCGAGCCACGCCTGCGTCGCGTCGATCAGTGCCTGCGACGCCAGGGCGCCCGGGTAGAAGAACGTGATCACGTAGCTCGCGATCTGGTAGCTGCGGCGATTCCACACCTGCGACAGGGCGTCGAGGTACGGGCCGACGGTCTCGGCGAGCACGGTCGGGTCGTTGACGTGCTGGAAGCCCAGACCCATGTTGCGCAGCACCACGTTGGAGATCGTGTCGTCGGTCACCGCCGCGTTCAGCGCCGCCAGCTTCGCCTCGACAGTCGGAATCGTCGCACGCGCGCGAGCCGCCGCCTGCTGCCCGTTCGAGGTGTCGTCCTGCCCGAGCGCCGCAGCGATCTCGGTCTCGCCCGCCTGCCCGACGAGCACGAGCCCCTCGAGGAGCTCCCACGACAGGTCGGTGTCGATCTCGAGTCCCGGGAGGGTGATCGCGCCCGATCGCAGCCCGGCCAGCGCCTCGCCGTGCGCCGCAGTCGACGCGATCGCGGCGAAGAACTTCACGAACTGGAACTGCGCATCCGACCCCGCCTCGGCGGCCTGCGCGAGCTCCCACAGCGCGTCGCCGACCCGGGTGATGGTCTCATCGCGCACGGCCGGATCGACGTACTGCCGCGCCACCTGCAGCAGCTGCGTCAGCGACAGCCGCATCGTGGTCGACTCGGTCTCGGTGGAGATGTTGCCCAGCACCAGGTCGACGTAGTCGCTCGCGGCGACCTCGCCGTCGCGGGTCGCGTCCCAGGCCGACCCCCACACGAGTGCGCGAGCCAGCGGATCCTCGATGTCGGCCAGGTGCGCGATCGCCGTGGTGAAGCTGCGGTCGTCCATGCGGATCTTGGCGTAGGCCAGGTCGTCGTCGTTCAGCAGCACCAGGTCGGGGCGTGCGAGCCCGACGAGCTCGTCGATCGAGGTCGACGCGCCGTCGATGTCGAGTTCGACGCGGTAGGTGCGGCGCAGGCGCGGCGCGAGGGTGCCGTCGTCATCGGTGTGGTCGAACGAGTAGAACCCGATGGCCAGCCGGTGGGGCCGGATGGTGGGGTAGTCGGCCGGAGCGGTCTGCAGCACGCGGAACGCGGTGATGGTGCCGCCGTCGTCGGTCTCGATCTCGGGCTTCAGCGTGTTAACGCCCGCCGTCTCGAGCCACTTCGCGGCCCAGCCGGACAGGTCGCGCCCGCTCGTCGCCTCGAGCTCGGCGAGCAGGTCGGTCAGCTCGGTGTTGCCGTACTCGTGCTTCTGGAAGTACTGGCCGACCCCGCGGAAGAACGCGTCGATGCCGACCCAGGCCGCCAGCTGCTTCAGCACCGAGCCACCCTTGGCGTAGGTGATGCCGTCGAAGTTGACCTGCACGTCTTCGAGGTCGTTGATGGTCGCCACGATCGGGTGGGTGCTCGGCAGCTGGTCCTGGCGGTAGGCCCAGCTCTTCTCCATCGCCTGGAAGGTGGCCCACGCCTCGGTCCACTCGGTGGCTTCGGCGGTGGCGATGGTGGAGGCCCACTCGGCGAACGACTCGTTCAGCCAGAGGTCGTTCCACCACTTCATGGTCACCAGGTCGCCGAACCACATGTGGGCGAACTCGTGCAGGATCGTGACGACGCGGCGCTCCTTGATCGCGTCGGTCACCTTCGACCGGAACACGTAGGTCTCGGTGAAGGTGACGGCTCCCGCGTTCTCCATGGCGCCGGCGTTGAACTCGGGCACGAACAGCTGGTCGTACTTGGCGAACGGGTAGGGGTAGCCGAACTTCTGCTCGAAGTAGGCGAAGCCCTTGCGGGTGATGTCGAAGATGTAGTCGGCGTCGAGGTAGCCGAACAGCGACTTGCGGGCGTAGATGCCGAGCGGCACCACCCGGCCCGAGGCGCTCTGCACCTCGGAGTGCACCGATTCATACGGGCCGGCGACCAGCGCGGTGATGTACGACGAGATGCGCGGCGTGGGCTCGAAGCTCCAGGTGGCGGTGTCGTTGTCGCCCGCGACGGGCTCGGGGGTGGGCGAGTTCGACACCACGGCCCAGGCGGCGGGCGCGGTGACGGTGAACTGGAACGTCGCCTTCAGGTCGGGCTGCTCGAACACGGCGAACACGCGCCGGCTGTCGGGCACCTCGAACTGGGTGTAGAGGTAGACCTCGCCGTCGACCGGGTCGACGAAGCGGTGCAGGCCCTCGCCGGTGTTGGTGTATGCGAAGTCGGCGACGACGGTGAGCACGTTGTGCTGCTGCAGCCCGTCGAGCTCGATGCGGATGCCGTCGCCGTCGACGGGCAGATCCGTGCCGTTCAGGGTGACGCTGTGCACCGCCGTCGTGATCGCGTCGATGAAGGTGGAGGTGGCGCCGGTGGCGTCGAACGTGACGGTCGTCGTCGACCGGAACGTGTCGGGACCCGTGGTCAGGTCGAGGGCGATGGCGTAGGAGTCGACGGTGAGGATGGCCGCGCGCTCCTGCGCCTCTTTGCGTGTGAGGTTCTCTGCAGGCACGCCCTCCACCCTAACCTCAGGCGGGAACGAGCCGCCTCGTGGATGCGGGGGCCGGCGCGGTCTCCCGCTCGACGTCGGCGATGGCCGTGAGCAGGGTCGAGATCAGCAGTGACGCCGCATCCTCGATGCAGGCCTCGGCGATGCCGACGGCGGCGAGCCGGGTGATTCCCTGCAGGGCGTCGCGACGCAGAGGGGGCGGCGTGAGGCGCGCGGTGGCGAGGTACGACGCGGCCCAGGCCGCAGCATCCGGAACCGCGTCGAGCGCCTGCTGCGCCGCCTGCGACAGCGAGGCCGGGATGCCGCGGCCGAGGTCGCGACGCAGGCCCAGGATGCCGATGGCGAGGGCCCGCTGCCGCTCCATGCTGGCCACGGGCAGGGCTGCGCTCGCGGCGCGCAGTGCCACGATGCGCCCGAGCCGCGCGTCGTCCCCGCGCAGGCCCACCACACGGGGGATGTGGGTGACCAGTTCACCGCGCCGGTCGTCGGGCACAGCGTCGTTCACCAGGCGCGCCAGCGTCGCCAGCACGGGGTCGGTGCACTCGGGATGGTCGCTCCAGCGCTCGCCCGCCAGGTAGGAGGCGAACTCCATGAAGCAGGCGCCCCTGCGCGGGCTGCGGTGCGCCCCCGCCGAGAGCCGGGGGAGGAGGCTCGGGATCGTGCTCTGCGCGTGCATACTCCATGGTCCTCCCGCGATCGGCGACCGGCAAGGGGGTCGGCGGAGGTGCCTAGACTGACCGCGTGCGCATCCATATCGCGACCGATCACGCCGGGCTGGAGTTCAGCACCGACCTGCAGCATCACCTGGCCGAGCAGGGCCATGAGGTGATCGACCACGGCCCCGACGACTACGACCCGCTCGACGACTACCCGAGCTTCTGCATCAACGCCGCACGCGCCGTCGTGCGCGACCAGCAGGCGGGCGTCGAAGCGCTCGGCATCGTGTTCGGCGGCTCGGGCAACGGCGAGCAGATGGCCGCCAACAAGGTGCACGGCGCCCGCGCGGCGCTGGTCTGGAACATCGCGACCGCCGAACTGGCTCGCGAGCACAACGACGCCAACGTGATCGCCATCGGCGCCCGCCAGCACTCGCTCGACGAGGCGATCGGTTTCATCGACGCCTTCCTGCGCACCCCGTTCAGCAACGAGGAGCGCCACGCCCGGCGCATCGCCCAACTCGCCGAGTACGAGACCACGGGCGCCATCGCCGGGCACGAGATCGACTGATGCCCGAGGGCCACTCCGTCCACCGCATCGCCCGACAGTTCGCCCGGCACTTCATGGGGGTGCCTGTCGCGGTGACCTCGCCGCAGGGGAGGTTCGCCGGCGGCGCGGCCGAACTCGACGGTCACGCGATCGTGGCGGCGCGGGCGGTCGGCAAGCAGATGTTCCTCGAGTTCGACCACGGCCTGTTTCTGCGGGTGCACCTGGGCCTCTACGGGGCGTGGGACTTCGCCGGCGACGTCAGCGTCGGCGGAGCGGGTGAAGCCTCGCTGGCCTCGATCGGCGCCCCGCGGCTGACACGGCTGCGCATGTCGGAGCAGGAGTCGCTGGGTGCCGACCTCGAGTCGTTCCCGCCCGACCCGGTGGGGCAGGTGCGGGTGCGGCTGCTGACCCCGACGGTCGTGGGCGACCTGCGCGGTCCGACCGCGTGCGAGGTGCAGACCGCCGAGCAGGTACAGGCCACGATCGCCAAACTCGGCCCCGACCCGCTGGTCGACGACGCCGGCGCGGGCGAGGAGCGCTTCGTCGCGACCGTGCGCAAGAAAGGTGTTCCGATCGCGCTGCTGCTGATGGATCAGGCCGTCGTCAGCGGCATCGGCAACATCTACCGCGCCGAGCTGCTCTTCCGGGCGCGGCAGAATCCGTTCACCCCCGGCAAAGAGGTGCGCGAGGAGGTGGTGCGGGCGCTCTGGCGCGACTGGGTGCACCTGCTCGGCATCGGCTACGAGACCGGCCTGATGTACACGATGGACGACGAGGCCGGCGGGGGAGTCCCCGAGCACTGGGTGTACAAGCGCACCGGCGAGCCGTGCCTGGTCTGCGGCACCCCGATCGCCATGCAGGAGCTGGGCGGGCGCAAGCTCTACTGGTGCCCCGTCGACCAGGCCTGAGTCCGACCAGGCATAGTGGGCTCATGCGCCGCACCCCGCACTACCTGCTCGACGATGTCGACGAAGTGAAGCGCCTCGTGCGCGAGAACCCCTGGGTCACCTTCGTCTCCCAGACCGACGAGGGCATGGTCGCCTCGCACTACCCGACGATGCTCGACGAGGACGCCGACGACATCGTGCTGCTCACCCACTTCGGCCGCCCCGACGAGCAACTGCACGCCATCGGCTCGGGCCGCGAGATGCTGATGATCGTGCAGGGCCCGCACGGCTACATCTCGCCCAGCTGGTACGGCGACCCCGACGACATGGTGCCGACCTGGAACCACGTCACCGCGCACCTCTACGGTGTGCCCGACGTGCTCACCCACGAGCAGAACATGGTCGTGCTCGAGAAACTCGTCGACTACTTCGAGGAGGGAATGCCGCACGCTCGCTCGCTGCGGATCGACCCGAAAGAGGCCGACCGGCTCGCCCGAGGCACCGTCGGTCTGCGCATCCCCATCACCCGCATCGACGCCCGCAAGAAGCTCAGCCAGAACCGCACCGACGCCGACCGCGACGCCGTCATCAGCCACCTCGCCGGCGACGGCCGGTACAGCGCGCACGGCCTCGCGCGCGAGATGACCCTGACCGAAGGCAACCACCCGACCGAGAACCTCGAATGACCGCCACGCTGCTGCGCAACGCCCGCCTCCGCGGCGCCGACCGGCCCACCGACCTGCTCATCGTCGACGGCGTGATCCGCTCGATCGGGGTGGCGCGCCACGACCTGATGGGCATCGCCGACCTCGAGACGCTCGACCTCGAGGGGCGCTACACCGGCCCCGGACTGTGGGACCAGCATGTGCACGTCGGCCAGTGGGCGCTCAGCAGTTCACGGCTCGACATCTCCGCGGCGACCTCGGCGGCGGAGGCGGTGGACCTGGTGCGCCGGCACCTCGACTCCGGCCCGCACACGCCGGGCACGATTCTCGTCGGGCACGGGTTCCGCGACGGGCTGTGGCCCGAGGCGCCGACGCCGCAGCTGCTCGACGCGGTCGAGCATCCCGTGGCTCTGGTCAGCGGGGACGTGCACACCGTGTGGTCGAACGCGGCAGCACTGCGGCAGGTCGGGCTCTCCGCCGCGGACTGGTGGCTCCGCGAGCAGCCGGCGTTCGACCTGAACGTGCGGCTGAGCACGGTGGCGACCGAGCAGCTGGACGCGCTCGTGCGGGATGCGGCACGACGCGCCGCCGCCCGCGGCGTCGTCGGTGTCGGCGACTTCGAGTTCGACGATGCCGCCGGCGCCTGGCTGCGGCGCTTCGCCGACGGGTTCCGGGGGCTGCGGGTGCGGGCCCAGGTCTACCCGGCGCACCGGGAGCTGGCGCGTGAGCGCGGCATCCGCACCGGCGCCGCACTCGGCGACAGCGGCGGGCTGCTCACCGGGGGTGAGTACAAGCTCTTCACCGACGGCTCGCTCAACACCCGCACCGCCTGGTGCGACGACCCCTACCCCGGTCTCGAGGGGCCCGAGGCGCATGGGCTGCCGACCTACGGCGACGGCGAACTGCTCGCGGCGGCACGCGCCGGGCTCGACGCCGGACTCATCCCGACCATCCACGCGATCGGCGACCGTGCCGTCGCCGCCGCGCTCGACGTGTTCGCGCAGCTGGGCAGCGGCGGCAGCATCCAGCACGTGCAACTGATGCGCGACGACGACGCCCCCCGGTTCGCCGCCCTCGGCGTGCGCGCCAGCGTGCAGCCCGAACACGCGATGGACGACCGCGACGTCACCGACCACTACTGGGCAGGGCGCGGTGGCCGGGCCTACGCGTTCCGGCGGCTGCTCGAGGCGGGGGCCGTGCTGGAGTTCGGCAGCGATGCTCCGGTGGCACCGCTGGATCCGTGGGTCACCATGGACGCCGCCGTGACGAGGTCGCGCGACGGGCGCGAACCCTGGCACCCCGAGCAGGCGATCGGGGTCGAGGCGGCGCTCATCGCATCGCAGGGCGGCGTGCGGGCGCTCGCCGAGGGGGCGGCGGCGGATGTCGTGGTCACCGACGCCGATCCGCTCACCGCGCCGCTGCGCGGGATGCCGGTCTACGCCACGATGCTCGCCGGCACCTGGACCCACGCGCCGGGCTCGGGGGCCGGGGGCTAACCCCACCCCGGCTCGGGGACGCGCCCCATGTCGCCGGGGGCACGACACCACCACGCTGGGAGAATGACCACCGAGACCATGGCAGCCACCGCATCCGCACCTCGTCGGGCCCCGCTCTACGCCCGGCTCTGGCGGGGGGTGCCCCGGGAGCTCGGGTTCCTGCTGCCGTTGCTGCCGATCGTCATCATCGCCCTCTCGGTGACCTCGTCGGTGTTCTTCAGCGGCGTCGGGATGATCTTCATCGTCATCGGCGTCTTCGTGGTGCTGGCCGGTCTCTACATCGCGCGCGGCTTCGGCATGTTCGAACTGCTGCGGCTGCGCGGGGCGGGCTTCCCGCAGATCCGGGCACCCAAGTGGGATCGCGCCGCCCCGCGAGCCGGCTGGTTCGCGAAGGCCATCGCCCCCATCATCGACGGGCACTACTGGCTCTATCTGCTGCACACGATGGTCGTGAACCCGATCGTCGGCACCATCACGTGGGCGATCTCGTTCACCTGGACGGTGACGGCGCTGAGCGGCCTCACCTACTGGCTGTGGCAGGGCTACCTTCCGTCGGACGGCGGCTGGCGGATCATGAACCTCATCACCGGTGAGGTCTCGGGGCCGCTGAGCGATGCCGCCGGCCGCGCGTCGGCCATCGTCTTCTCCCTGATCATCGGGGTCGTCTTCACGCTGACCCTGCCGTTCGTCACCCGCGGTCTCACCTGGGTGCATTACGGCATCGCCCGCGGGATGCTGTCGGCCTTCACCAGCGAAGAGCTGCGGGTGCAGGTCAGCGGCCTGGCATCGTCGCGCAACGCGGCCGTCGCCGCGGAGGGCACCGCGCTGCGCCGGCTGGAGCGCGACATCCACGACGGACCGCAGCAGCGCCTGGTACGCCTGCAGATGGATCTGGCGGCTGCGGAGCGCCAACTGGAGAAAGACCCGGATGCCGCGCGCGGACTGCTGGAGGAGGCCCTGCAGCAGTCGAAAGACGCTCTCGACGAGTTGCGTGCGCTGTCGCGCGGATTCGCGCCGCCGATCCTGCTCGACCGCGGGCTCATCGCAGCGCTCGAGTCGCTGGCGGTGCGCGCACCGGTGCCGACATCGGTGGTGGACGGACTTCCCGCGGGCACCGTGCTTCCCGACGAGATTCAGCGCAACGCGTACTTCATCGCCGCCGAGGCGCTCACCAACGTCGCCAAGCACGCCGAGGCGACCACGGCATCCGTCACGGTGTCGCTCGACGGCGGCCTGCGGCTGGTGATCGCCGACGACGGACGCGGCGGCGCCGTGCCGGTCGACGGCCACGGGCTCGCCGGCCTGGAGGAGCGGGTGCACGGCCTCGGTGGCACCCTGGAGGTCACCAGCCCCGAGGGTGGCCCCACCACGGTGACCGCGGTGCTGCCCCCGCCGGTCGAGTAGCGCCGCAGGCGCGTATCGAGACCCCTACGCTGGACCGCGTGAGTTCCCTGCGCGTCGTCGTCGCCGATGACTCGGTGCTGCTGCGCGAGGGCCTGGTGCGGGTGCTCGTCGAGGCGGGGCACGAGGTCATCGGCTCCTACGGCGACGCCGATCAGCTGCTCGCCGCCGCCCCCGACCTGGCGCCGGATCTCGCGGTGCTCGACGTGCGGATGCCGCCGACCTTCCGGGATGAGGGGGTGCGTGCCGCCATCCGGTTGCGTGAGCTGGTTCCCGTCACCGGCATCCTGCTGCTGTCCCAGTACGTGGAGGTGGCCTACGCCCAGGAGCTGCTCGGCTCGGGCAGCGGCGGCATCGGATACCTGCTGAAGGACCGGGTTGCCTCGCTCGCCGACCTCGTGGACGCCATCGACCGCATCGCCGCCGGCGGCACCGTGCTCGACCCCGAGGTGGTGACCCAGCTGCTCGGTCGCCGCACCGATCCGCTCGCGGCGCTCACCCCGCGCGAACGCGAGGTGCTGCAGTTGATGGCCGAGGGGCGCACGAACGCGGCGATCGGTGCGCAGCTGTTCATCGGCGTCGGCGCGGTCGAGAAGAACGTCACCGCGATCTTCGGCAAGCTCGGCCTCGAGGACTCGGGCTCGGACCACCGCCGGGTTCTGGCCGTGCTGGCGTTCCTCAACGCCGCCGGCTGAGGCGCTCAGACGCTGCTCAGGCGCTGAGCGACAGAACCGGCGCCTCGTTCTTCCAGGAGTGCAGTTCGGCGCGCTCTTCCTGAATGTGGTTGGTCCAGCCGATGCCGTTCCACCAGCGCAGCTGGGGGATGCCCAGCGGGTCGCGGTACCAGCCGGCGGGCGCGGCGGAAGACGTCGGGTTGACAGTCATGGGGGTGACTCCAGGGGGGTAGCTGAGATGTTCGGGAGTATCGGGTTGTGGTTGGGCAGCGGGCGAATGGGGGCCGCCTGCGCCTCTTCAGAGGTTAGTCCTCCTAAAGGGGGACACGAGTCCCCCGTTTGGGGGCATCAGCGGGTTAAATCGCGTCTTAACCCGCTCACTCGCGTCATGATCCGGCGCAGCGCGCGTCTCTTCTGGTGAGAGGGACAGTTGTTGTACCTGGGGGATGGCCGGGTGGACTCTGGGGAGAGGGCCACCCGGCCACTAGCGTGGATCGCGTGGCCAGCCGCATCTATGTGACCTCCGCCGAGGGCGGAACCGGCAAGTCGACCATCGCGGTCGGTCTGCTCGAGAGCCTCAAGGGGTCGGTCGCGCGTGTCGGGGTGTTCCGGCCCATCTCGCGCTCGGGACCCGACCGCGACTACGTGCTCGAGATGCTGCTCGAGCACGCCAGCGCGCAGCTCGACTACGACGCGTGCGTGGGCACCACCTACCCCGAGCTGCATGAGAGTCCGGATGCTGCGCTCGCCCAGATCGTCGACCGTTTCGGCGCGATGGAGGGCGCGTGCGATGCCGTGGTCATCCTCGGCTCCGATTACACCGATGTCGGCTCACCGACCGAGCTCGCCACCAACGCCCGGATCGCCGCCAACCTCGCCGCGCCCGTCCTGCTGGTGCTTGCCGGCCGGGCCGAGTCGGGGACGTTCCGGTCGGCCGGCGATCTCGCCGGGCTGGCGCGGGTGTCGCGTGACGAGCTCGCCGCCGAGCACGCGTCGGTGCTGGCCACGATCGTCAGCCGCGCCGACCCGGAGGCCCTGACCGAGATCGCTCAGGCAATCGACGGCTGGGCCATCCCCGAGGAACCCGAGCTGACCGCACCGCTGCTGCGCCGGGTGCTCGAGTCGGCCGACGCCACACTCATCTCCGGCGACGAGGCGGGTCTCGATCGCCCGGTGCACGGCACGGTGGTCGCGGCGATGTCGGTCGACAACGTGCTGCCCCGGCTCACCGAGGGCTCGGTCGTCGTCGTCCCGGCGGATCGCAGCGACGTGGTGCTCGGGGCGGTGATGGCGCACCTGTCGCAGACCTTCCCGGCACTGGCGGGGCTCATCCTCAACGGCGGGTTCCCGGTCGCACCGGCGGTGCAGCAACTGCTCGACGGGCTCGGTGCGACGCTTCCGGTCGCCACGAACGAGCTCGGCACGTTCGACACCGCCGTGCGGATCACGCAGGCCCGCAGCCGGCTCGCGGCGGATTCGCCGCAGAAGTATGCGATCGCCCTGGCGCTGTTCGAGAAGCATGTCGATGCGCACGAGGTGATCCGGCGGCTCAGTCTTCCCACGTCGCCCGTGATGACGCCGCTGCGCTTCGAGCACATGCTGATCGAGCGGGCCCGTTCCGACGTGAAGCACATCGTGCTGCCGGAGGGCGACGACGACCGGGTGCTGCAGGCGGCCGGCATCGTGCTCCAGCGCGGGATCGCGAAGCTGACCATCCTGGGCGACGAGGCCGCGGTGCGCTCACGCGCGGCGCAGCTGGGAGCCGACATCGCATCCGCCCAGGTGCTGTCGACGACCGACCCCGAGCTGCACGAGCGCTTCACCGAGGTGTACGCCGAGGCGCGCAAGCACAAGGGCATCTCGCGGCAGGCGGCCGCCGACACCGTCACCGACGTGTCGTACTTCGGCACGCTGATGGTGCATCTGGGCCTGGCCGACGGCATGGTGTCGGGGGCTCGGCACACGACGGCGCACACGATCCGCCCGGCGTTCGAGATCGTGAAGACCGCACCGGGGGTGTCGGTGGTGTCGAGCGTGTTCCTGATGGCGCTCGCCGACCGGGTGCTGGTCTACGGCGACTGTGCGGTGATCCCCGAACCGACGGTCGAGCAGCTGGCCGACATCGCCATCTCGTCGGCGGCGACCGCACGGCGCTTCGACATCGAGCCGCGGGTGGCGATGCTGTCGTACTCGACCGGTGAGTCGGGGTCGGGCGCCGAGGTCGACCGGGTGCGAGCGGCGACGGCCCTGGTGCGTGAGCGGGCCCCCGAGCTTCCGGTGGCGGGGCCGATCCAGTACGACGCCGCCGCCGACCCCGCGGTGGGCGCGTCGAAGATGCCCGGATCGGATGTCGCCGGTCACGCCACCGTGTTCGTCTTCCCCGACCTCAACACCGGCAACAACACCTACAAGGCGGTGCAGCGCTCCGCCGGTGCGGTGGCGATCGGGCCGGTGCTGCAGGGGCTGGCGAAGCCGATCAACGACCTGTCGCGCGGTGCCCTGGTCCGCGACATCGTCAACACCATCGCCATCACCGCGATCCAGGCGCAGGGTCAGTCGTGACCCGCGTCTTCGTGCTGAACGCCGGGTCGTCGTCGCTGAAATACGAGGTTCTGGATGCCGAGGCCGGCTCGGTCGTGACCTCGGGGCTGATCGAGCGGGTCACCGAGCATTCTGCGGCGATCGCGGAGGCGCTCGCCGGGATCGACGCCGAGTCGATCGACGCCGTCGGGCACCGCATCGTGCACGGCGGGTCGGTGTTCACCGACGCGACCCTGATCGACGACGCCGTCGAGGCCGAGATCGAGCGGCTCGCGGTGCTGGCGCCGCTGCACAACCCGCCGGGTCTGCAGGGGGTCCGGGCCGCCCGTGCGGCCTTGCCGTTCATCCCGCATGTCGCCGTATTCGACACCGCGTTCCACGCGACGCTGCCGGCCGAGGCGTTCACCTACGCGATCGACGCTGCGGTCGCGCGCGACCACGGCATCCGGCGGTATGGCTTCCATGGCACCTCGTACCGGTACGTGTCGGCGCGAGCCGCCGAGGTGCTGGGCCGACCGCTCGACGAGCTGCGCATGGTGGTGCTGCACCTCGGCAACGGCGCCTCAGCGGCGGCGATCGCGGGTGGTCGGTCGGTCGACACCTCGATGGGGATGACGCCGCTCGAGGGGCTCGTGATGGGCACGCGTTCGGGCGACATCGACCCCGCGGTGCTGCTGCACCTGCAGCGCGTCGCCGGCTACGACGCCGCCGGGCTCGATCAGCTGCTGAACCGGGGCAGCGGGATCAAGGGACTGTCGGGGCACACCGACATGCGCGATCTGCTAGACGCCGCCGACGCCGGGGATGCCGCCGCGCGACTCGCCGCCGACGTGTACGTGCACCGACTGAAGCGCTACATCGGCGCCTACGCCGCCGAGCTCGGGGGGCTCGATGCGCTCGTGTTCACGGCGGGCGTGGGCGAGAACTCGAGCGTGGTGCGGGGGCGGGCGGTCGAGGGGCTGGAGTTCCTGGGGCTGTCGGTGGATGAGAAGTTGAACGCCGCACGGTCGACCGAGGCGCGGGTGATCTCGCGCGACGGGGCCAGGGCTGCCGTGCTAGTCGTGCCGACCAACGAGGAGCTGCAGATCGCGCGCGAGACCGTCGCGGTCGTGCAGGGCTAGTGCGGGGCGTACGCCCTCACTCGTGCAGTTCGCCCGGGTGGGTGATCCGCCACCACTCGTCGGGAGGGGCGATGGCGGCGTCGAGAACGACCGGCACGGTGACGGTGTTCGGGCCGGCCGTGTAGGTGACGGAGCCGACCTCCTGACCCTCGACGCCGGTCGTCAGGGCAGTGGTCTCGAGGCGTGCGGTGACGGGGGTGTCCGACCAGGTGATGAGTGACGCGTTGTCACCCAGCACCATCTGGGCCGACTCGCCCCACGCAGTCGTATAGGTGCCGACCGGAGTGCCCTTCGTGGCGACGGTCAGCTCGTGGAAGCCCTCGACGAGACTGCTCAGCATGTCAACGACGTCGGCGTTGACCGACTGTCGCGAGTATCCGCCCAGGACGACGCCCGTGACGGTGAGCACGGTCGGGTCGGTGGCGATCGGTTGCAGCATCGCCGAGAAGAGCAGATCCGATCCGCTCTTGGTGAGCGTGCCGGTCTTCAGCCCGACAACGCCACTGGTGCCGAGCAGGGAGTTGGTGTTCGCAACGGAGGGGATGCCGGGCACGTCGAGGGAGGGCATCGCCACGATCTGCGCGATCGCCGGGTTCTTCATGGCGATCTTCGCCAGCCGCACCAGATCGTGCGGGGTGCTGGTGTTGCGTTCGTCGAGACCGGTCGGCTCGACGATGGTGGTGTGGGTCAGCTTGTTCTGGGTGAGCCACTGCCGGGTCGCCGCCAGGAAGGCGCCTTGCGATCCGAACGCCCAGGTGCTGACCGCCTCTGCGTAGTTGCAGGCCGACGCGACCAGCATGGCTTCGAGCGAGTCGTGCAGCGACAGGGTGCTGCCGGTCGGCATCGCCGCGATCGTGGCGCCCTGCACGTAGTACTTGTCATAGAGGGCGTGGTCGGCCTTGCTGAACGTGATGCTCGGCCCGGCGTCGGTGGAACTCTTCAGCGGATGCTTGCTGAGGATCACCAGCGCCGTGATCACCTTGCTGATGCTGGCGATGGGGCGTGCCGCGTCGCCCCCGCTGGTTGCGTAGATGCCGGATGCGGTGGGGCCGAGGTACGGCTCGGCGCCCGCGATGCTGATCGCCGATGCACCCTCGGGCGACATGCGCAGCATCGCCTCCGCCCCGGCAGCGACGACCGGTACCTCGCTCACGGCCTCGGCGGCCCCGATCGGTGCGCGCAGCGCCCAGCCGACATAGAGTCCGGATGCGACGAGCACGACCGCAGTCACGATCGCGGTGGTGATGAGCCCCTTGCGCCGTCGTCGGCGCCGGATCTCGGGGTCAACTGGCTCGCCGCCGTCGCGCTGCTCGCCGCCGTCACGGCCGCCGCCGTCGCGCGCTACGTAGACGCGCTCCTCGCGCATCATCTCGCCGAGCTGACTCAGCCCGTCGGTGTCCGGTGCCATGTGCCCCCGCGATCGAGTGATCCTGAGTTCTCATCATGCGCCATCGCGGGGTGAATGGCGAGGGCACGCCGGGCTGGGCTCCGCTCTCGCGGTGTCGCGTCGTCCGAGACGAGTGGCTGCGACATCACGCTCGATCAGGTGTCACAGTTTCGGGAGCGCGCCGAACCGGCGCGGCGCTCCTCGAACCGTCACTTCAACATGTTCCCCAGTGCGTGAACCTGTCGAAGTGACGTCTCGGCGGGCCGGGGCTCGGCCCGCACAGGCCGGCTCGAGCGGAAGCCAGAGCTCGCAGGTCGCCGTGCCGAAGTCGTTGGCGCGTTCGCGCACGCTCACGTCAGCGAGACTCGTGGAACGCGGCGAGCGGACCCGACTTCTGCGAACCGATCCGATCGGGACGGGGGGATGTGGAGGGGCGGACGGGAATCGAACCCGCGTAATCAGTTTGGAAGACTGAGGCTCTACCATTGAGCTACCGCCCCGAAGGTGCCTCGGAAGTCTAGCCGAGCTTCAGCATCCCGACGGTGCGGTACTCCGAGTCGGAGAGTTCGTACTGCAGCGGCTGCGTCAGGTCGAGCTGCTTCATCGCCCCGCCCCAGTACCTGAGGATGCGACCCACCTCGGTCGCGTGGTCACCGGTCAGCAGGTCCAGGTCGATGTCGAGGCTCAGGCGCATGACCTCGACGCTAGGTGCGGGAGCGCGGGCTGGGCCATTGACGAAGCTGACCAAATGGTGCCGCGCTCACGTTGTGGGAATGGCACAAGGGTTTCGATACGCGTGCGCTTCGCGCTCGCTACTCAACCGACGGAGGGTCCTCAACCGGCGCGGGCCAGCTCCACCTCTTCGGAGTCGATGCGCACTGCGACGCACACATGCCCCTCTTCCCACGCCATCGCGAAGAACGCGCTGGTCTCGATGGGGCCGGTTTCGCCGCAGTCGAGGCATCGGGGCTCGAATGCCCGCACTTCCATGATCTCGACATCTGCCATGTGAACCAGTGTGCGCAGGCGCACCGACAAATCCCGTGAACCGGTGCGGCGTGGTTTCGATACGCCGCTTCGCGGCTACTCAACCGACGGGGTACGCCGCTTCGCGGCTACTCAACCAGCGGGGCCGCTAGACTGTGCGAGGCCTTTTTCCGCCAGGACCGCGGGGCGTAGCTCAGCTTGGCTAGAGTGCCCGCTTTGGGAGCGGGAGGTCGCAGGTTCAAATCCTGTCGCCCCGACTGCACACCATCACCGAACTCAGGAGTACCCATTGGTCGCCACGACCGTCGAGAAGCTCAGCCCCACGCGCGTGAAGCTCAACATCACCGTGACCCCCGACGAGCTGAAGCCGAGCATCAAGCACGCCTACGAGCACATCGCCGAGCAGGTGAACATCCCCGGCTTCCGTAAGGGCAAGGTGCCGCCGCCCATCATCGACCAGCGCGTCGGTCGTGCCGAGGTGCTGAACCACGCCGTCAGCGACGGGCTCGACAAGTTCTACCGTGAGGCCGCCGACGAGCAGAAGCTGCGTCCGCTCGGCCGCCCCGAGGCCGACGTCACCCAGTGGCCGGAGGAGAAGGACTTCTCGGGCGACCTGCAGTTCTCGGTCGAGGTCGACGTGCGCCCCGAGTTCACCATCCCGGCGTACGACAAGCTCACCCTCGAGGTCGACGCGGTCGACGTCACTCCGGATGAGGTGGAGACCGAGCTCGAGAACCTGCGGTCGCGCTTCGGCACCCTCGTCACCGTCGACCGTCCCGCCACGAAGGGCGACTTCGTCAGCATCGACCTGACCGCCACGATCGGCGGCGAGCAGGTCGACGCGGCGTCCAACATCTCGTACGAGCTCGGTTCCGGCGAACTGATCGACGGCATCGACGACGCGCTCGAGACCCTCACCGCGGGCGAGGAGACCACGTTCGAGGCGCCGCTCCTCGGCGGCGACCACGAGGGCGAGAGCGCCCAGATCGAGGTCAAGGTGCTGTCGGTGAAGGAGCGCGAACTGCCCGCCGCCGACGACGACTTCGCCCAGATCGCCAGCCAGTTCGACACCATCGGAGAGCTGCGCGCCGACATCCGCGAGCAGCTGGCCAAGTCGAAGCAGTTCGGTCAGGGCGTGCAAGCACGCGACAAGATCGTCGACGAGCTGCTGAAGAAGGTCGAGATCCCCGTTCCCCAGAAGCTGATCGACGACGAGGTGCACCGTCACCTCGAGAACGAGAACCGCCTCGAGGACGACACCCACCGGGCCGAGGTCGCCGAGTCCAGCGAGAAGACGTTCCGCTCGCAGATCCTGCTCGACGCGATCGCCGAGCAGGAGGAGATCAAGGTCGGCCAGAACGAGCTGACCTCCTATCTCGTGCAGGCCGCGGCGCAGTACGGCATGGAGCCGGGCGAGTTCATCCAGGTGCTGCAGCAGAACGGTCAACTGCCGGCGATGATCGGTGAGGTCGCGCGCTCGAAGGCGCTGGCCTACGTGCTCAGCAAGTCGAAGGTCGTCGACACGGCGGGCAAGTCGGTCGACGTCAGCGCGTTCACCGCCGCGGCTCTCAACAACGACGAGTCGGGCGACGCGGCCGAGTTCGTCGAGCAGGCCGCCGGCCACGCGCCCGCCGGAGGCCGCGATGCGCACGGCCGCAAGGCCGGCCACGAGCACTACGGGCACGACCACAAGTAGGCCCACGCCTTCGAGCCGTCACTTTCGCATCTTCCCGGCGACGGGGACCTGCACAAGTGACGGCTCGACGCGTTCTAGGGTGACCTCGTGACGAAGTACGTGGGGCTGCTGCGCGGGGTGAACGTCGGCGGGGTGAGCATGAAGATGGCCGAGCTGTCCGCGGTCGTCCGCGAGCTCGGCTACGACGACGTGAAGACGGTGCTGGCCAGCGGCAACGTGCTGTTCACGACGACGGATGCCGCGGCAGCCGCCAAGGGTCGGCTCGAGCAGGCGCTGCGGGCGGCTTTCGGCTACGAAGCGTGGGTGCACGTGCTGAGCGTTGCCCAGATCGAGAAGATCATCGCCGGGTACCCGTATCCGCGCAGCGACGAACGGCACGCGTACGTGGTGTTCGTCGAGAAGGACTCGGTGCGCGACGACCTGCTCGCCGTCGACCTCGACCCGGCCATCGAGCAGGCCAAGGAGGGGCCGGGCGTCATCTACTGGACGGTGCCGAAGGGCAGCACCCTTGACAGCGCGATGGGCAAGGCCCAGTCGGCGTCGAGGCACAAGCCGTGGCTGACCACCCGCAACCTCAACACCCTCGAGAAGCTCACCCGGTAGCCCGCGGCCGCCGCACGGCCCAGGCGAACAGCACCCCCGTGCAGACGATCGTGCCGAACATCCCGTGGATGTAGGCCAGCGACCCGAGCCCGTCTCCCTCGCCCGGCCCATGCGCCAGCAGAGACAGGCCGAGGCACCACCACGCCACGAGGAACGTCAGCAGGGCGATCACCCCGGCCTCGCGCTCGGTGACACCGGCGACCCCGGTGCGCAGTGCGCGGATCGAGAAGCTTCGCGCCAACGCCAGCAGCGCCAGCATCAGCATCGCCGCCAGCACCAGCGTCGTCACCGGAAGCGTCGCCCATCCCGTCTCCGGCCGTGCCGGCGGCAGCACCCCCGAGCAGAGCACCAGCGCCACCGGAGCCACGATCGCGAGCGGACGCAGTGCCCCCCACGCCAGGGCGCGCAACCGGGTCATGTCAGGGATGATAGGTCGTCGGCGTAGGCGCGCACTGAGCGCTGGTAGCGGGGGAGTGTCGGCGCGAGGGCGTGCAGCAACTCCCGCACCGCCTCGGGCGTCCGGCCGAGCGACACCAGCGCGAGGGCGCGGAAGGCGGCGGCCGCCCCGGCGTACTCGTGCTCGGGCGGGATGGTGGCGAGGAGTTCGAGCGACTCCTCCGCGCGGCCGAGGTTGCGCAGGGTCGAGGCGAGCTGGATGGTGCACTGCGCCCGTTCCGCATCGGGCAGGCCGAGCCGCAGGGCTTCGCGGTACAGGGGTTCGGCATCCGACTCGAGGCCGGCGGAGTCGCGGGCGCCGGCGCGTTCGAAGGCCGCCAGCGCCGGGTCGGGAGCTGACTCTGCCAGCGCGTCCATCGCATCCGTCACACCCTGCGCGCCCAACGCGTCGGCGCGCGCCCACACCTCGTCGACCTGTCGCTGCCAGTCATCCATGCGCCCCACTCTGCCCGAAGCGAACACGGCCGAACGGGCGAAGCGCCGCCGGTAGATTCGACACCAAGCCTCACGACAAGGAGTCCCACCCCATGGCCGAACCGACATTCCAGCCGAGTGTCTTCGATCGTCTGCTCAAGGAGCGCATCATCTGGCTCGGGTCGGAGGTGCGCGACGACAACTCGAACGAGATCGCGGCGAAGCTGCTGCTGCTCGCGGCCGACGATGACAAGAAAGACATCTACCTCTACATCAACAGCCCCGGCGGCTCGATCACGGCCGGCATGGCGATCTACGACACCATGCAGTACGTGCCCAACGACATCGTCACCGTCGGCATCGGCATGGCAGCCTCGATGGGGCAGCTGCTGCTGACCGCCGGCACGAAGGGCAAGCGCTACATCACCCCGAACGCGCGGGTGCTGCTGCACCAGCCGCACGGCGGCTTCGGCGGCACGTCGTCCGATATCCAGACTCAGGCCGCGCTGATCCTCGACATGAAGAAGCGTCTGGCTGAGATCACGGCGGCCCAGACCGGCAAGACGGTTGAGCAGATCAACGCCGACGGTGACCGCGACCGCTGGTTCAGCGCGCAGGAGGCGCTGGAGTACGGGTTCGTGGACCACATCCGCGAGTCGGCGGCCGACGTCGTCGGCGGCGGCGGAACGACCGAGAGCAAGTAGGAGAACAGATCATGGAAACCCCCACCTTCATGGCCGGTGGCGATCTCGCCTCCCGCATGCCGTCGAGCCGGTACATCCTGCCGAGCTTCGAGGAGCGCACCGCCTACGGCTTCAAGCGCCAGGACCCGTACGCGAAGCTGTTCGAAGACCGCATCATCTTCCTCGGCGTGCAGGTCGACGACGCGTCGGCCGACGACATCATGGCCCAGCTGCTGGTGCTCGAGTCGATGGACCCCGACCGCGACATCGTCATGTACATCAACAGCCCCGGCGGCTCGTTCACCGCGATGACGGCGATCTACGACACGATGCAGTACATCCGTCCGCAGATCCAGACCACGGTGCTCGGTCAGGCAGCGTCGGCCGCGGCGGTCATCGCGGCTGCCGGCACGCCCGGCAAGCGCCTGGCGCTGCAGAACGCGCGCGTGCTGATCCACCAGCCGGCGACGGGTGAGGCGGGTCGCGGTCAGGCGTCCGACATCGAGATCCAGGCGGCCGAGGTGCTGCGCATGCGCACCTGGCTCGAGGAGACGCTGGCGCGTCACTCGAACGTCAGCCAGGAGCAGATCAACAAGGACATCGAGCGCGACAAGATCCTGTCGGCGCAGGAGGCCCTCGACTACGGCCTCATCGATCAGGTGCTGACCAGCCGCAAGAACGTGCAGGCTGCGCTCACCGCGAAGTAGCGCGATCTGACAAGAACGCCCCGCCCGGAGTGAACCGGGCGGGGCGTTTCTGTCAGGTCGGGCGTCAGCCCCGTCGGCGGCGCGACGCGATCAGGATCGCTGCGGCGACCACGAGGCCCGCGGCGAGCACACCGCCGCCGATCCAGCCCACCAGGGCGGGGTCGATGGCGGATGCCGCGGGCGCCTCCGCGCTCGGCGACGGTTGCGACGTGGGCGCGCTGGTCGGCTCGTCGGTGACCACCGGCTGCGGGTCCTCGCCGCAGACCGGAGGCGCGGCGAGCGCCGGCGAGAGCTGGGCGTCGGCCGACGGCTGCCAGGTGAACGGGATCTCGCCGCTCACCGGGTGCCCGTCGTTCGACACCACCTGCCACTTCAGCGTGTACGACCCGGCGGCACCGAGTGCCGCGGGTGTTGACAGCGTCGCGCTGTCTTCGGTGAGGCATCCGTCGCCGTAGTAGTTGCCGGCGGCGTCGGTGACCTGCAGAGCGAACGCGTTGCTGCCGTCGAGGGTGAGCAGCGGTTCGTTCATGGTGACGCTGAACGTCTCGGGCAGCGTGGTGAGCGTCTGCCCGTTCTTCGGCGTCGAGTCGATCAACTCGTCGTGCGCGCTCGCGGCGAGGGGTGCCGACAGCGTCAGTGCGCCGGCGAGCAGAGCGCCGCCGAGCGCGAGGTACTTCTTCTTCATAGGTGTTCTTCCTGTCTCAGGCGTAAGGGGAATTCGGTTACGCGTGAGACAGGGGAGGCCCGCGCCGAGATACTGCTCGGTCGAGAAGTCGCGCGGTGAGGCTGACGACGCGCCCGGCCGGGGTGGTGATCGGGCGGGCGAGGGCGGGCAGCGGCACAGGCACCGAGAACGGCGCGAGGACGAGACGAGCGAACTCGGCCAGCAGACGCCAGGCAGCGGTTTCCGCACCGCGCAGCAGTACCAGGGTGACGACACCGGCGGCGGCGTGGCTCAGCCACATCAGCGGAGAGTCGACGTGGCTGTGAGCGGGAGCGCCCACCTCGATCACGCCGTGCACATGCGGTGCGGATGCGATGGCCGCCTCGCCGAGGGTCGAGAACGCCGCATGGAACGCCAGCTGCGTCACTCCGACCGCGATCGTGAGCCGTGGCAGCGACGGGCGAGCCGACAGGGC
>DATJFV010000049.1:0-15115 GCA_035495435.1 Pseudolysinimonas sp. | reverse complement strand
GGGACACGACCTCGCCGAACACCAGCGACACGAGCAGTTGCCCGGCGCCGACGATGAAGATCCACCACACGGCGGGCGGGCCGCCGGCCGCGAGGCCGATGGCGAAGATCGAGTAGATGCCGACCAGCGGCGAGAGGTAGGTGAAGCCGAGGGCGAAGTTCGCCCAGAGGGACATGGAGCGTCGGAAGCCCTCGTCGTAGCCGAGCACCTTCAGGTGCTCGGTGTCGTCGCTGCCGGTGTGGGCGGCGGTGGCGGCGGAGTCGGGTTTCGGGGAGGAAGTGGACATCTCTGCCTTTCGTGTGCACATCGTCGTACACGCGCACAAGCTACTCCCAGCAACGACTCCGGTACAGGCCCCGCGCCCCGAATCAGCGCCGCCGCAGTGCCTCCTCGTAGAGCTCCCGGCGCGACAGCCCGGTCAGCTCGGCGACCTCGGCCGACGCCTCCTTGAGCCGCGCACCCCCGGCGACCAGCGCCTCGACCCGGGCGACTCCGTCCTCGAGAGATGCGGTCGCAGGCGCTGCACCCCCGACCACCAGCACGATCTCGCCCCGTGCACCCTCGGCGAAGTGCTCGGCGAGTTCGGCGAGGGTGCCGCGCGCCACCTCCTCGTGCAGCTTGGTCAGCTCGCGACACACCGCCGCCGGTCGCTCCGCGCCGAACGCCTCCGCCAGGTCGCGTAGGGCGTCGGCCACCCGGTGCGGGGACTCGAAGAACACCAGCGTGCGCGGTTCGGCGGCGAGCGCCCGCAGCGCCGCCAGCCGGCCCTTTCGCGGCAGGAACCCCTCGAACGCGAACCGGTCGGTGGGCAGACCGCTGAGGGCGAGGGCGGTGAGCACCGCACTCGGTCCGGGGAGAGCGGTGACGGTGACCCCCGCCGCGATCGCGGCCTGCACCAGCACGAAGCCGGGGTCGCTCACGGCGGGCATGCCGGCATCCGACACCAGCAGCACGTCCTGTTCGCCCGCCTGCGCCACCAGCTCGGCCGCCCGCTCGCGTTCGTTGTGCTCGTGCAGCGCCACCAGGCGCGGACGGTTGGTGATGCCGAGCGCGCGCATCAGCTGCAGCGTGGTGCGGGTGTCTTCGGCGGCGACCACCTCGACGCGTTCGAGCGTCTCGATCAGCCGGCGCGACGCGTCGCCCAGGTTGCCGATGGGGGTCGCCGCGAGGATCAGCATCCGGCCATTCTCGCCGCTGGCGCGCGCGAACGGGCGCCACAGCACGGGGCCCTACGATGACCTGGTGCCGGTGATGGAGTCCACGGGGTCGCGCCTCGACGACGCATGGCAGCGCGCGATGCTCCGCCCCCGCATCCGAGCCGCGTACACCTGGGGGGCACCCGCGCTGGTGATGCTGGTCGCCGCCCTCACCCGGCTGGTGGCGCTCGGGCACCCGCACGAGTTGGTGTTCGACGAGACCTACTACGTCAAAGACGCCTACACGCTCATGCACCTCGGCTACGAGGGCGCGTGGCCGGCCGACGCGAACCTGGCGTTCAACGCCGGGCACCCCGACATCTACCTCAGCGACCCGTCTTTCGTCGCGCACCCACCGGTCGGCAAGTGGATCATCGCCATCGGGCTGGCCCTGTTCGGCGGGGCCGACTCGTTCGGCTGGCGCATCTCGGTGGCGGTCTGCGGCATCCTGCTGGTGCTCGTCACGATGCTGCTGGCGAAGCGGCTGTTCCACTCGACACTCGCGGGGGTGATCGCGGGCGGGCTGCTGGCGATCGACGGCAACGGCATCGTGATGAGCCGGGTCGCGCTGCTCGACACGATGGTGGCGCTGTTCGCGCTGCTCGGCGCGGCGGCGGTGCTGCGCGACTACGAGGGCAACGCCCGGCGCATCGCCGACTGGATGGCATGGCAGGACCGCGGCACGTCGCGCTTCGCCTGGGGCCCGGTGTTCTGGGCCCGGCCCTGGCTGCTCGTCGCCGGGGTGTGCTTCGGCCTGGCCAGCGGGGTGAAGTGGAGCGGGCTGTACTTCTTGGCCGTCTTCGCCGTGTACGCGCTCGGCAGCGAGGTCATCGCCCGGCATCGCGCCGGGGTGCCGCTCTGGCTCGGCGGCACGGTGCTGCGGCAGGGGCCGGTCACGTTCCTGCTCACGGTGCCCGTCGCCCTCGCCGTGTACGTGGCGTCGTGGGCCGGCTGGTTCGCCACCGACGGCGGCTACTACCGGCACTGGATCGAGAACGAGGGCGGCACCGCCTGGACCGGGCTGCTGTCGTGGGTGCCGTACGACTGGCAGAACTGGTGGCACTACCAGGCGGCGATGTACGGCTACCACGTGGGCGAGCACACCCCGCACAGCTACCAGGCCAACCCGCTCACCTGGCTGTTCCTGGTGCGACCGACCAGCATGTACTGGCACCCGAACGGCAACTCGGCCTCGACGATCCTCGAGCTGGCGAACCCGCTGATCTGGTGGGCGGGCACCGCCGCGATCGTGTTCCTGGCGGTGCGGATGCTGCGCGGGCTCGTGCAGTGGGTGCGGGCGGTTCCGGGGCCGGGCAGCGCCACTCTGCGGCGCGACGGATTCATCCTGGTCGGGTTCGCGGCCGGCTACCTGCCCTGGCTGCTGTACCTCGGCCGCACGGTGTTCCAGTTCTATACGATCGCGTTCGAGCCGTTCATGATCCTGGCGCTGACGGCCGCGATCCTCACCCTGCTCGGGTCGGCGCGCGACCCCGAGTCGCGGCGCGTCATCGGGATGCGGGTCGTCGGGGTGTTCCTCGTGCTGGTCGTGGTGCTGAGCGCGTTCTTCCTGCCGATCTGGACGGGGATGGAGATTCCCCGGTGGTACCTGAACCTGCACTTCTGGTTCCGGTCGTGGGTCTGAGCCGAGCTGGGATCTGAGCGCTGATCATCCTCGGGGATGATCGTGTTCATCCCGAAGCCCGAGGCGGCGGTGCCGGGGCGCTTCGTAGCGTCGAAGCATGTACGCGGGCGCTGCACTCCGGATCGACGCTGCGGCGATCGCCGCGAACACCCGCGCCATCGCCGACACGGTCGGTGCGACCGTCGACGTCATGGCCGTGGTGAAAGCCGACGGGTTCGGCCACGGGGCCGCGGCCCTCGCCGCCCTCGAGGCGGGAGCGACCTGGCTCGGCGTCACCAGCATCGCCGAGGCGCTGCCGTTCCGCTGGCGCGGGGTGTCGGCACCCATCCTCAGCTGGCTGAATCCGCCGGGAGCGGACCTCGACGCCGCGCTGCTGCACGACATCGACCTCGCGATCCCGAGCGTGGCGCAGCTGCAGGCGGTCTCCGAGGCCGCGCTGCGCACCGGCCGGCGCGCCCGCATCCACCTGCACCTCGACACCGGCATGTCGCGCGACGGCATCGATCCCGCCCAGTGGACCACCCTCTGCGAGCTGGCCCGGCTCGGCGCCGACGCGGGGCGCCTCGAGGTGGTCGGTGTGATGAGTCACCTGGCACGCGCCGACGAGCCTGGGCACCGCGACACGGCGCGGCAGGTGATGCTGTTCCGTAACGCACTGCGGGTGGCGCGGCACCGGGGCCTTGCTCCGCGGGTGGCACATCTGGGGGCGACGTCGGCGGCGCTGACCGACCCCTCGACGCACTTCGGCATGGTGCGGATCGGCGCGGGGCTCTACGGCATCGATCCGTCGCACACGGTCCCGTCGCACACGGTCCCGGCCCGCGGCGCGCTCGGCGAGGGCGGCACCGCCCTGCGCGGCGCGATGACCCTGACCGCACCGGTCGTCGCGGTGCGCGAGGTAAACGCCGGCACCGGCGTCGGGTACGGGCTGGGCTACCGCCCCGAGCGCCGCACCCGCCTGGCGCTGCTGCCGCTCGGGTACGCCGACGGCATCCCGCGGCGGCTCTCGCCGGATGCCTGCGTGCTGTTGCGCGGACGCCGGGTGCCGGTCGCCGGGACGGTGTCGATGGACCAGCTGGTCGTCGATGTCGGCGACGCCGGAGTCGCGGTCGGCGAGACCGCCACCGTGTTCGGGCCGGGCGACGACGGCGAGCCCACCCTGCGCGAGTGGGCGGACTGGGCGGGCACCATCGAGCATGAGATCGTCACGCGGGTCGGGCCGCGTGTCGCGCGGGAGGCGACGGGCGTTGTCACGGCGCCCGTCGCGCCCCTGCGTGCTGTGGCCGCGGCGTGAGTCGCATCGCGGTCGCCGTCATCGGCGGCGGGACCGGCAGCGAACATGAGGTATCGCTCGCCAGCGCCGCCGCCATCGCCGGCGCCCTCGACCGCTCCCGCTACGACATCGTCGAACTGACGATCGGCCGCGACGGGATCTGGGCGCAGACGGGCGCCGGTCCGCTCGCCGACGACCTCGCCGACGCGGTGCGGGTGCTGGGGCGCGCCGACGTGGCGATCCCGGCGCTGCACGGGCCGCACGGCGAAGACGGCACCGTCTCGGCACTGCTCGATCTGATCGGGGTGCCCTACGTCGGCTCCGGGGTGTTCGCCGGGGCGGTGGCGATGGACAAGGCGGCGACGAAGCTGGTCGCGATCGAGGCCGGGGTCGCGACGGCCCCCGGCACCCAGGTGCGCTCGGCCGACGACCCGCGACTCGCCAGGGTCGCCGTGCCGGGGGTGGTGAAGCCCAACCGGGCGGGCTCCAGTCACGGGGTGAGCGTCGTCCGCCACCGGGAAGAGGTGGTGCCGGCGGTCGAGGCGGCCCTGGCGCTGGATGACTCGGTGCTGGTGGAGGGTTTCGTGCGCGGCCGCGAGGTCGACGTGGCGGTGATCGAGCACCCCGACGGGCGACTCGAGTGCGGGCCGCTGCTCGAGATCGGGGTGCCCGACGACGGCATCTTCGACACGGCGGGCAAGTACGACAGCGAGCCCGACTTCCGCATTCCGGCGGCCGTGTCCGAGAGCGAGCGGACCGCCCTCGAGAATGCCGCGGTCACCCTGTTCGAGGCGCTGGGCTGCCGGGGGCTGGCGCGGGTCGACTTCTTCCTGGTCGACGGGGTGCCGGTGCTGAACGAGGTGAACACCTTCCCCGGGTTCACGGCCCGGTCGCAGGTGCCGCGCATGTTCGCCTCCGCCGGCGTCACCTACCCGCAGTTGCTCGACATCCTGATCGGCACGGCGCTCGTGCGCGCCGACGGCCGACGCATCCGCGTGCGGGCGTAACCCGCGGAAACAGCGCCCGTCCAAGGCGGGAGCCCGGGATACTCTGGCCCGATGTCTGACATCCACGACCGCGCGTGGGGGTTCCGCACGCGGGCGATTCACGCCGGCAACATCCCGGATGCGGTGCACGGGTCGCGTGCGCTGCCGATCTACCAGTCGAGCGCCTTCGTCTTCGACGACACCGCGGATGCCGCGGCCCGCTTCGCGCTGCAGAAGTACGGCAACATCTACAGCCGGCTGGCGAACCCGACGGTCGCCAGTTTCGAGGAGCGCGTCGCCTCGCTGGAAGGCGGTCTCGGGGCCGTGGCCACCGCATCCGGTCTCGGCGCGGAATTCATCACCTTCGCCGCACTCGCCGGGGCCGGCGACCACATCGTCGCCTCGTCGTCGCTCTACGGCGGAACGCTCACCCAACTCGACGTGACCTTGCGCCGGTTCGGGGTGGACACCACGTTCGTCGCCGGTACCGACCCCGAGGACTACGCGGCCGCGATCACCGACAAGACGAAGCTGATCTTCGTCGAATCGATCTCGAACCCCTCGGGTGACATCGCCGACCTCGAGGGGCTCGCGGATGTGGCGCACGCCCACCACCTGCCGCTGATCGTCGACTCGACGGTCGCGACGCCGTACCTCAACCGGCCGATCGAGTGGGGGGCCGATGTGGTGATCCACTCGGCGACCAAGTTCCTCGGCGGCCACGGCACCACCCTCGGCGGCGTCGTCGTCGAGTCGGGGCGGTTCCACTGGGCGAACGAGCGCTTCCCGCTGTTCGACCAAGAGGTGCCGCACTACGGCGGCCTCAACTGGCACGGCAACTTCGGCGAGTACGCCTTCCTCACCCGGCTGCGCGCCGAGCAGTTGCGCGACATCGGGCCGACGCTGGCACCGCATTCGGCGTGGCTTCTGGCGCAGGGTGTCGAGACCCTGCCCTTCCGGATGCAGGCGCACGTCGACAACGCCCGTGCGGTCGCCGAGTGGCTGGCCGCCGACAGGCGGATCGAGTTCGTCAACTGGGCGGGGCTGCCGTCGCACCCGCACCACGAGCGGGCGGCGCGGTACCTGCCGAAGGGGCCCGGATCGGTGTTCTCGTTCGGCGTCGCCGGCGGTCGCGCGGCCGGGCAGCGCTTCATCGAGGGCGTCAACCTGGCCAGCCACCTGGCCAACATCGGTGATGCGAAGACGCTGGTGATTCATCCGGCCTCGACCACCCACGCTCAGCTGAGCGAACAGCAGCTGCTCGACGCCGGTGTGCTGCCGGGGCTGGTGCGCATCAGCGTGGGCATCGAAGACCCGGAGGACATCATCGCCGACCTCGACCAAGCGCTCGCCGCCGCTGTGACGGGAGAATGACGTGGTGAGCACTGATACCGTGGCCTCGACCGACACCGTGGCCTCGACCGACACCGTGCAGTTGGCGAACGGGCTGACCTGCGACATTCCTGCGTCGTCGCCGCTGGCGAAGCTGCTGAAGTCGAAGCGCACCTGGGTGGGGCCGACGGCGAAGGAACGGCTGCAGATCCTGCGCAGGGCGAAGAGCATCGCGATCGTCGGCGCCTCGCCCAACCCGTCGCGGTCGAGCTACTTCGTCGCCACCTACCTGCAGCAGTCGAGCGACTACGACCTGTACTTCGTGAACCCCAACGCCGACGAGATCCTGGGGCAGCCGGTCTACAAGTCGCTCGCCGACCTGCCCGTGGTGCCCGACATCGTCGACGTGTTCCGGCGCGCCAGCGACATCCCGTCGGTCATCGACGAGGTCGTCGCGATCGGCGCGAAGACGATCTGGGTGCAGCTGGGCATCTGGAACGAGGAGGCCGCCCGTTACGGCGAGGAGAAAGGCCTCACCGTCGTCATGGACCGCTGCATCAAGGTCGAGCACGCCCGGTTCAACGGGGGGCTTCACCTGCTGGGGTTCGACACGGGGCAGATCACGGCGCGGAAGACGGTGCGCTGAGGGGGAGCGCCTCTCCTCCACACCCGCGTCGGTTACACCGCGTGACTCGTTCGGCCCACGCATCCGCGCGACTCAATTAGCGTCGACGGCATGCCCACCCTCCTCGGTCCCCTGGTGTCGACGCAGTGGCTTGCCGACCATCTCGGCGCCGACGATCTCGTCGTTCTCGACGCGTCGGTCGTCGCGTGGGCGCGTCCCAACGGCGGCACCGGGTACGTGAGCGGTCACGAGCAGTACCTGCTCGACGGCCACCTGCCGGGAGCGGTGTTCGCCGACCTGATCGACGAGCTCTCCGACCCGGAAGGGCGCTTCCCGTTCACCCGGCCGACGGCCCGGCGGTTCGCTGCGGCTGCCGGGGCACTCGGTGTCGGCAACGACAGCACCGTCGTCGTCTACGACTCGGGGCACGGCCAGTGGGCCGCCCGCGTGTGGTGGCTGTTCCGCGCGTTCGGGTACGACGATGTCGCGGTGCTCGACGGCGGGCTCACGGCGTGGCGGGCGGAGCAACGCGTGCTCGAGCTCGGGCACGTCGAGCCGGTGCCGCGCGTGTTCGCCCCGGTCGAGCGACCCGAGCTGTGGGTCGACAAGAGCTACGTCGAGGGGGTGCTCGCCGGCGAACACGAGGCCGCGCTGGTGTCGGCGAGCCCCTCGGCCGACTTCGCGCGGCGGCACATTCCGGGCAGCGCGTCCGCTCCCGCCGCGCGACTCGTGGAGCGCGAGCGGCGCACCTACCTCGACGACGCGGGATTGAAGGGCGTGCTGGCGCCGGCGCTCGGGGGTCGGGTCGTGACCTACTGCGGGGGCGGCATCGCGGCGGCGTCCGCGGCGCTCGCATTGACGCTGCTCGGGGAGCGGGATGTCGCGGTGTATGACGGGTCTCTGGCGGAGTGGGTGGCGGATCCGGAGGCGGCGGTGAGTTCTGCGGCGTAGCTCGGGGGCTTGGTTTCGATACGCCGCTTCGCGGCTACTCAACCGGCGAGGGCGGTTCGCGGCTACTCAACCGGCGGCGCGACCAGCAGGGGGAGCAGGGTGGCCTCGGTCGTGACGGGGAGGGCGCAGACGAAGGCACGGCAGTAGTACGCGCCCGCGCGGGCGCGACCCGCGAAGAGCTCGAAGCCGGCGGCGGCGAACTCCGCGCACTGCTGCTCCGTCACCGCCACCCGCACCCCGCGGCGCCAGGCCCGCGCCGCCCCGGCAAGTTCATCCCCCACGATCACCAGCTGCTCCAGCGGAGCCTCCAGCCGGGTCGCCACCCCCAGCGCCGCACCGAACGCGCTCGGCTGCTCGCCCGCGAGCGCCAATGCCGGCGCCACCGCCTCCCGCGCGAGACCCAGGTGCTTCTCGTCCGCCGTCAGCGCATGAAGCAGCAGCGCCGCATCCGCCAGCAACGACCGACCGGATGGCGACGCACCATCCGCCGGATCGCCCTCCGTCGCGAGACCCTGGCCCGCGAGCACCGGGTCTCCCCCACCCGGCGGAACAAGTCCCGCGCACGCCTCCACCAGCTCCCGCGCCTCCACCGCGTACCGCACCTCGCCGCAGGCCAGCGCCAACCGCAACAGCCCGCCGGCCAGACCGCCGAAATCCTCCAACGTGGCCGGTGCCGCCGACAGTTTCCCGTGCAGCGAGGCCCGTACGAGCGCCGCACCCCGGCCATGCAGGGTCAGCACCGCGTCCGCGGCGGCTCGCGCGGCATGCACCCACTCGGTGTGCCCCAACCGCGCGCCCGCCTCGGCGAGCGCCCCGATCACCATGCCGTTGAGGCCCGACAGCACCTTCTCGTCGAGCGCCGGCGGCGCCAGCCCGACGCGTGCCGCCGCATCGCGGGCGTAGTAGCCGCCCTCGTTGCGCGCCCCGTCGATGACGCTCTCGCTGTCCTGCGCCGACGCGAACGCCCCGTCCGGCAGACGCAGCACCCCGAGCAGCCACGACGCGACCCCCGCAGCCGTCGCCTCGTCACCGACCGCGGCGAACGCCGACAGCAGCTGCGCGTTGTCATACGCCATGCGCTCGTAGTGCGGCTCGGTCCAATCGCGCCGGGTCGCGTACCGGAAGAACCCGCCCTCGACCGGGTCGCGCAGCCCGGATGCCGCCAGCACCCCCAGCGTGCGGCGCGCGAACGCCTCCGCGGCCTCGTCGCCGCGGGCTCCGCGTTCGAGCAGGAACTGGATCACCGGAGCATTCGGGAACTTCGGCTCGCGCCCGAGTCCCCCGAACTCCGGGTCTTCGAGAGACCCCAGCCGGGCCACGCACGCCGCCAGGTCGACCGCACCGGCCGCCGCGGCATCCGCACCCGCCGCATCCGCACCTGCCGCACGCGACGCGGCCACCGCATCCCGCACCGCCGCACCGGTCGCCACCACGTCGCCGCGCTTCTCGCGCCACGCCTCGAGCACCGCATCGACCACATCTCGGAACCCCGGCACCCCCTGCCGCGCGGTCGACGGGAAGTAGGTGCCGGCGTAGAAGGTCAGCCCCTCGGGCGTCGCGAACACCGTCAGCGGCCAGCCGAGGTTGGAGGTGAACGCCGACGCCGCGGCGAGGTAGGCGGCATCCACCTCCGGATGCTCCTCGCGATCGACCTTGATCGCGACCAGGTTGTCGTTCAGGTACGCCGCGACCTCCGGGTCGCTGAAGCTCTCGCGCGCCATCACGTGGCACCAGTGGCAGGTGGCGTACCCGATCGAGACCATCACCGGCACGTCGCGCCGGGCCGCCTCGGCGAACGCCTCTTCGCCCCACGGCCACCAGTCGACCGGGTTGTCGGCGTGGCTCAGCAGGTACGGGCTCACTGCCGCGGCGAGACGGTTGGCCATAGGGTCAGCCTATGTACGCCGAGAAGAACGCCGCCGGTCGCACCACCTTCACCTACCTGGGCGGGCCCACCGGGGTGCTCGAGTACGGCGGCCTGCGCTTCCTCATCGACCCCACCTTCGACGAGCCGCAGACCTACCCCGACCCCGACGGCGACACGCCCCTGGTCAAAACCCAGGGGCCCGCCCTCCAGCCGGGCGAACTCGGCCAGATCGACGTGGTGCTCGCCTCCCACCACGAACACGCCGACAACCTCGACACCCGCGGCGCGGAGGTGGCCGCGACCGCCCCTCTCGTGCTCAGCACCCCGAAGGCGGGCGACGACCTCGGCACCCCGTGGGTGGGCATGGCCGACTGGTCGCAGCGCTCGGTCGGCCTCGTCGACATCACCGCTGTTCCGGCCCTGCACGGCCCGCCCGGCATCGAGGACGTGATCGGCCCCGTCGTCGGTTTCGTGCTGCAGGCACCGACCCTGCCGAGCGTGTACGTCAGCGGCGACAACGCCTCGCTCGAGCTGGTGCGCGAGATCGCCGACCGGTTCGCGCCCGTCGGCGTGGCGGTGCTGTTCGCCGGGGCCGCGCGGGTGCCCGAGATCGACGCCGACCTGACCCTGACCTCGGCGGATGCGGTGGAGGCCGCCCGCATCCTGCAGGCCGGGCAGGTGGTCGGCGTGCACACCGAAGACTGGCAGCACTTCAGCCAGAGCCGCGCCGAACTCGAGGCCGCGTTCGCCGGCACCGGGCTGCTCGTGGACACCCCGCGCGGGGTGACGGTCGACCTCGCCGGTTGAGTAGCCGCACAGCGGCGTATCGAAACCCCCGCGTGCGGCTGTGGTTTCGATACGCGTCTGCGGCGCTACTCAACCGACGAAGTATGGTTTCGATACGCGCCTGCGGCGCTACTCAACCGACGAAGTGGCTAGAACCTGGCCTCGTCGGGGTCGCTGCCGACCCGCTGCCCGCGGTCGATCGCGTCGATGCCGGCCATCTCATCCGCCGACAGCTCGAACCCGAACACGTCGAAGTTCTCGGCCATGCGCTCACGCGAGTTCGACTTCGGGAACACGATGATGCCGCTCTGCAGATGCCAGCGGATGACCACCTGCGCGGGCGTCACCGCGTGCGCCGCCGCCGCATCCTGAATTGCCGTCTCACCGAACAGGTCGTACTTGCCCTGCCCGAGCGGGCCCCAGGCCTCGACGTGGATGCCGTGCTCAGCGGTGAAGGCCCGCAGCTCGCGCTGCGCGAACGCGGGGTGCAGTTCGAGCTGGTCGACGGCCGGCACGACCGAGCCCTCGGCCAGCACCCGCTCGAGGTGCGAACGGTGGAAGTTGCTGACCCCGATCGAGCGGGTCTTGCCGTCGGCCTGCAACTGCTCGAGCGTCAGCCACGACTCGACGTAGCGGTCGAGGTCGGGGCGCGGCCAGTGGATCAGGTACAGGTCGACGTGGTCGAGCCCGAGCTTCTCGAGGCTGAGGTCCATGGCGTCGATCGCCGACTGGGTGCCCTGGTCGCTGTTCCACAGCTTGGTGGTGATGAACAGCTCGTCGCGCGGGATGCCGGACCGCTCGATCGCGCGCCCCACGCCCTGCTCGTTGCCGTAGATCGCGGCGGTGTCGATGTGCCGGTAGCCCACCTCGAGGGCGTCGGTGACGATCCGCTCGGTCTCGGCGGGGTCGACCTTGAACACCCCGAAACCGAGCTGCGGGATGCTGTGGCCGTCATTGAGCTGGATGGTGGGAACGCTGGTCATGTCTCTACCTTGACACGCTCACCTGGGCGTCGTAACGTACAACCAAATGGTTGTAGAAATGGATCTCAGCGACGCGGACGTGGATCGCATCTTCCACGCCCTGGCCGACGCCACCCGGCGTGACATCCTGCGGCGCACCCTCGTCGGCGACACCTCGGTGAGCCGGCTCGCGGAGGGCTACGCGATGTCGTTCGCCGCCGTCCAGAAGCACGTCGCCGTGCTGGAAGGAGCCGGACTCGTGACCAAGAAGAGCCGGGGGCGGGAGCGGCTGGTCCGCGCCGACCCGGCCACCATCGCCCGGGCGCAGAGATTGCTCGACGCCTACGCCGACCTGTGGCGCAGCCGCATCGACCGCCTCGACGCGCTGCTGTCAGAACCCACCGAATAAGGAGAGAACCACCATGCCCGTGACCCGTGTCACCACCGAGCCCGAAGCACTCACGATCACCGTCGTGGGCGACTTCCCCGTCCCCGTCGAGCGCCTCTGGGCCGCCTTCGCCGACCCGCGCCAACTCGAACGCTTCTGGGGCCCGCCCGGATACCCGGCGACCTTCGACACCTACGACTTCCGTGCCGGCGGCTCGTCGCACTACTGGATGACCTCCCCCGAGGGCGAGCGGTTCCACGGGCGCTGGGACTTCATCGACATCGACGAGCCGAAGCGGATGGTCGTGCGCGACGCCTTCGCTGACGCCGACGGCGAGATCGACCCCACCATCCCTCCGGGGGAGATGATCCTCACCTTCGAGAGCACCGCCGACGGGTCGCGGTTCACCGCCGTGTCGGCCTCACCCACCGCCGAGGCGCTCGAGCAGGTGATCGCCATGGGCCAGGTCGAGGGCATGCGGCAGGCCTTCGGTCAGCTCGACACCGTGCTCGCCGACCTGCGGGAGTACGCGCTCGGCAAGGGCACCGAGACCTCGATCCTCGACGACACCCACGTGCGCATCACCCGTGCCTTCGCCGCGCCGCGGCACCTGCTCTGGCGCGCCCACACCGAGCCCGAGCTGATGAAACAGTGGCTGCTCGGCCCCGATGGATGGGAGCTGACGGTCTGCGAGAACGACCTCGTCGTCGGCGGCGCGTACCGCAACGCCTGGACGCCGGTCGGCGACACCGTGGGCGAACCGTTCGGGTTCGAGGGCGAGAACCTCGTCATCGATCCCGAGCGCCGCATCGTCACCACCGAGCGGATGACGGGCGCGCCGTTCCCGGCGAACATCAACGACCTCACCTTCGACGAGGTCGACGGCGTGACCCTGATGACACTGCTCATCACCTACCCCGACCTGGCGCAGCGCGACATGATCCTGGCCACCGGCATGACCGAGGGCATGGAGGCCAGCTACCAGCGGCTCGAGCGCGAGATCCTGGCCGCGGTCTGACAAGCTGGAGGGCTATGCCGGACGCCCTCCCCGCGATCACGTACCCTCCCGAGCTGCCGGTCAGCGCAGCTCGGGAGGAACTCGCGCGCGCCATCCGCGACCACCAGGTGGTGATCGTCGCCGGCGCGACCGGGTCGGGCAAGACGACGCAGCTGCCGAAGATCTGCCTCGAGCTCGGGCGCGAGCGCATCGGCCACACGCAGCCGCGGCGGATCGCGGCACGTTCCATCGCCGAGCGGATCGCCGAGGAGCTGGGGGCGGAGCTCGGCGGCCTGGTCGGCTACCAGGTGCGGTTCGACGACCGCTCGGCGGCCTCCACCCGCGTCAAGCTGATGACCGACGGCGTGCTGCTGGCCGAACTCAACCGCGACCGCGATCTGCGCCGCTACGACACGATCATCCTCGACGAGGCGCACGAGCGTTCGCTCACCATCGACTTCCTGCTCGGGTACCTGAAGCAGCTGCTCCCCCGCCGCCCCGACCTGAAGGTGATCATCACCTCGGCCACCATCGACCCCGAGAGCTTCTCGCGCCACTTCGGCGGTGCCCCCATCGTCGAGGTGAGCGGCCGCACCTACCCGGTCGAGATCCGCTACCGGCCGCTGGCCGAGGAGCCCGGCGCTGATGCGGATGAGGAGTTCGAGGACGACACGCCGCGCGGGGGCGCCGGCACTGCGGCGCGTCGCGCGGATGTCCTCATCGGCGAACCACGCGACCTGCTGCAGGGCATCTCGGATGCCCTCGACGAACTCGACCGCGAACCGGCCGGCGACGTGCTCGTGTTCCTCTCGGGCGAGACCGAGATCCGCGACGCGCAGGAGGCCCTCGGCGGACGGGTCGGCACCGAGATCGTCCCGCTCTACGGGCGACTGAGCGCGGCAGACCAGCACCGGGTGTTCGACACGAAACGCAGCCCCGGCATCCGGCGCCGTGTCGTGCTGGCCACCAACGTCGCCGAAACCAGCCTCACCGTGCCGGGCATCAAGTACGTGATCGACGCCGGCACCGCCCGCATCTCGCGCTACAGCACGCGGGCCAAGGTGCAGCGCCTGCCGATCGAGCCGATCAGCCAGGCCAGCGCCGCCCAGCGCTCGGGCCGGGCCGGGCGCACCAGCGACGGCATCGCCATCCGCCTCTATGCCGAAGAGGACTTCGAGAAGCGCCCCGCGTTCACCGACCCCGAGATCCTGCGCACCGGCCTCGACGCCGTCATCCTGCAGATGCTGTCGATCGGGCTGGGCGACATCGCGGCGTTCCCGTTCCTGCAGCCGCCCGACCGACGCGGCATCCAGGACGGCCTCGACCTGCTGCGCGAGCTCGGCGCGATCGCCCGCGACCCCGCGTCGGGCGGCGACCGCATCACGAAGATCGGTCGCGAGCTGGCGCTGCTGCCGGTCGACCCGAGATTCGGGCGGATGCTGATCGAAGCCCGGCGCAACGGGGTCGTTCGCGAGGTGGCCGCCATCGTCGCCGGACTCTCCATCCAGGACCCGCGAGAGCGCCCGCTCGAGAAGCGCCCGCAGGCCGACCAGGCGCACGCCCGCTTCGCCGACCCGACCAGCGACTTCCTCGCGCTGTTGAACCTCTGGAACCACCTCGAAGAGCAGCAGCGTGAGCTCTCGGGGTCGGCGTTCCGGCGCATGTGCCGCGCCGAGTTCATCAACTACCTGCGCGTGCGCGAATGGCAGGACCTCTACCGGCAGATCCTGCGGGCCGGGTCGCTGAAGGCCGGCGCACCGAAGATCGACCCGGATGCCATCCACCGGTCGCTGCTGGCGGGGCTGCTATCGCGCATCGGGCTGCGCGATGAGCGGGTTTCGATACGCCGCTCCGCGGCTACTCAACCGGCGGGACCGGCGGGGCGGGCTGCGCGCGAGTACCTCGGCGCGCGCAACGCGCGATTCGCGATCTTCCCGGGTTCCGGCCTTGCCAAGAAGGCACCGCCGGCCGTCATGGCGGCCGAACTGGTCGAGACGAGCCGCCTCTTCGCCCGCACCGTCGCCGCCATCGACCCGGCGTGGGCCGAGGCGCTCGCCGGGGATCTGGTGAAACGCAGCTACGGCGAGCCCCGCTGGGAGAAGAAGCAGGG
>DATJFV010000048.1:0-21690 GCA_035495435.1 Pseudolysinimonas sp. | reverse complement strand
CGTTCGGTGTCGTTGACGCCGGCGAGCGCGTACATGATCGAGTCGAGGTCGGGGGTGATGCGCAGCCCGGCCAGCCACATGTCGTCGCCGGTGTTCACGACGGCGCGGATCGCCGCATCGGTGTCGCGCAGCGCCGCCCGCACTCCGAGCAGGAACCGCGCACCGCCCACGCCGCCGGCCAGCACCGTGACGTTCATGCGCGCGCCGCCTGCGCGAGAGCCCGCGCCACCACATCGACGTCGTCGCCGGCGACACCCACGGTGACCCGCACGCGTCCGCCTTCGCCGTCACCCACCTGGAACGGGCCGCCCGGCGCGACGCGGATGCCGGCCGCCGTGAGCTCGACGATGGCGCTGCGCTCGTCGGCCACCGGCAGCCAGATGTTGATGCCGTCGCCGGGCACGGCGTCGACCCCGTTCGCCCGGAGGGCCGATGCGAGCCGCACCTGCCGGTCGCGGTAGGTGTCGCGCGCCGTCGCCACCTCCTGCACCGACACCGGGTCGGTCAGCAGTTCGAACAGCAGCCGCTGCGTCATCCGCGACGTCCACCCCGGGCCGAGCAGCCGGCGCGCCACCACCCGGTCGACCAGTTCGCGCGGCCCGCCGAGGGCGCCGATGCGCAGGTCGGGCCCGTGCGACTTCGAGAAGCTGCGCACGTGCAGCACCCGCTCGGGCAGCCAGGTCGCCAGCGTCACGTCGGGCGAGGTACTGATGGCACCGGAGTGGTCGTCCTCGAGCACGAAGGCGTGCGCGGCGATGCGGCTGCGGTAGAGCAGGTAGGCCAGCTCTTTAGCACGCTCGACCGACAGCGACGTGCCCGTCGGGTTGTGGGCGCGCGGCTGCAGCAGCACCACGGCGGGGGCGGAGCGCAGTGCGGCGGCGAAGGCGGAGGGCAGCATCCCCTCGCGGTCGAGCTCCACCGGGACCGGGTCGAGGCCATGGTGCTCGAGCAGATCGAGGAACGGCGGGAAGGTGGGGTTCTCGACGATGACCCGGTCGCCGAAGCGCACCAGCGCCGCGAGCGCCCGGTCGATCGCGTCGAGCGCCCCGTTGGTGACGGTGATCGATTCGACGGGGGAGGGCCAGGTGTCGCGCAGCAGGTCGTGCAGTTCGGGGATGTCGGGCTTCTGCATGTACGACGGCGTGTGCGCCGCGGTGGAGATCCGCGACAGCGCCGGGCCGAGGGCGGGCAGCAGCGCCGGGTCGGGCGTGCCGCGCGACAGGTCGAGCCGGGCCTCGAGCGTGCCGTCGAGCCCCTGGTAGCGCCGCGGCATCCACTCCCGCGGCACGGAGCGCACGAACGATCCGCTGCGCCCCCGGCTGGTGATCAGCCCGGTTGCTGCGAGCCGTTGCCACGCGTGGCTGACGGTCGCGGGTGACACCCCGAGGTCGGCGGCGAGTGCTCGCACCGTGGGCAGCCGGTCGCCGGGGGCGAGGTCGCCGGTGGTGATGAGCCGCGCGATCCCGCCGGCGATGCCCTGCGGCGAGCGCTCCTCGATCGACAGCGCTATCGACTTCATCGTCACCCGCCAGTAGTTTTCGGGATACGCCCGCGTGTCGTGGCGCTCCGTAACGTCAGAGAAATGTTTACGGCGAACAATAACAAAAAGCAATGAAGCTTCGACCCTGTCGCAAGGAGATCGCATGACCGTCGTCCGCGCCGCCATCACCCAGACCACCTGGACGGGCGACAAAGAGTCGATGCTCGACAAGCACGAGCAGTTCGCGCGGGACGCCGCAGCGCAGGGGGCGCAGGTCATCTGCTTCCAGGAGCTGTTCTACGGACCCTACTTCGGTATCACCGAGGACAAGAAGTACTACCGGTTCGCCGAGCCCGCCGACGGTCCGATCGTGCAGCGTTTCGCGAAGCTGGCCAAAGAGCTGAACCTGGTGATGATCCTGCCGATCTACGAGGAGGACATGACCGGGGTGTACTACAACACCGCGGTGGTGGTCGACAACGACGGCACGATCCTCGGCAAGTACCGCAAGCACCACATCCCGCACCTCGACCGGTTCTGGGAGAAGTTCTACTTCCGGCCCGGCAACCTCGGCTACCCGGTCTTCGACACCGCGGTCGGCAAGGTGGGCGTCTACATCTGCTACGACCGGCACTTCCCGGAAGGCTGGCGCGAGCTCGGGCTGAACGGCGCCCACATGGTCTTCAACCCCAACGCCACCAAGCCCGGCCTGAGCAACCGGCTGTGGGAGGTCGAGGGGCCTGCCGCGGCCGTCGCCAACGGCTACTTCGTGCTGCAGCCCAACCGGGTGGGCAAGGAGGACAACGAGTACGGCGACCTCGCCGTCGACTTCTACGGCACCAGCCAGGTCATCGACCCGCGCGGCAACTTCGTCGGCGAGAAGGGTTCGGGCGAGCACGAGGAGGTGCTCATCCGCGACCTCGACCTCGACATGGTGCAGCAGATGCGCGACGACTGGCAGTTCTACCGCGACCGCCGACCCGAGTCGTACACGTCCATCCCGAAGCCGTGATCGGTTCGGGGTTCGGTTTTCCGGTTTCGATACGCGCTTCGCGCTCCTCAACCAGCGAGAGGGACTGATATGGCAACCACACTCATCACGGGCGGCACGGTGGTGTCGTCGACCGGTCGAACCGAGGCCGATGTGCTGATCGACGGCGAGCGCATCGTCGCGCTGATCGCCCCCGGCACGACGCCGCTCGGCACCATCTCCGCTGACACGGTGGTCGACGCCACCGGTAAGTACGTGATCCCCGGCGGCATCGACGCCCACACCCACTTCGAGTTGCCGTTCGGCGGCACCGAGGCCAGCGACACGTTCGAGACCGGCACGCGGGCTGCGGCCTGGGGCGGCACGACGACGGTGATCGACTTCGCCGTGCAGACCACCGGCACCCGGGTGCAGGACGGCTTGGCGAAGTGGCATGCCAAGGCCGAGGGCAATTGCGCGATCGACTACGGCTTCCACCAGATCATGGGCGGGGTCGACGAGGACTCGCTGCAGGCGATGCGCGGCTTCGTCGACGAGGGCATCACCAGCTACAAGATGTTCATGGCCTATCCGGGGGTGTTCTACTCCGACGACGGCCAGATCCTGCGCGCCATGCAGACCGCCGCCGACCTGGGGCTGCTGACGATGATGCATGCCGAGAACGGCCCCGCCATCGACGTGCTCGCCGAGCAGCTGGTGGCTCAGAGCAAGTCGACGCCCTACTTCCACGGGATCGCCCGCGCCTGGCAGATGGAGGAGGAGGCGACCCACCGCGCGATCATGCTCGGCAACCTGACGGGTGCCCCGCTGTACGTGGTGCATGTGTCGGCGAAGCAGGCGGTCGAGCAGCTGGCCTGGGCCCGCGACAAGGGCCAGAACGTGTTCGGCGAGACCTGCCCGCAGTACCTCTACCTGTCGCTCGAGGAGCAGCTCGGCGCCACGAGCGAGGAGTGGGGCGACTTCGAGGGCGCCAAGTGGGTGTGCTCCACACCGCTGCGCTCGCGCGCCGAGGGCCACCAGGACCACATGTGGCAGGCGCTGCGCACCAACGACCTGCAGATGGTCTCGACCGACCACTGCCCGTTCTGCATGAAGGGTCAGAAAGAGCTCGGCGTCGGCGACTTCCGCAAGATCCCGAACGGCATCGGCTCGATCGAGCACCGGATGGACCTGATGTACCAGGGCGTCGTCACGGGCGAGATCACCCTGGAGCGCTGGGTCGAACTCACCAGCACCACCCCCGCCCGCATGTTCGGCATGTACGGCAAGAAGGGCGTCATCGCTCCCGGTGCCGACGGTGACATCGTCGTCTACGACCCGAAGGGGCACACCACCATCTCGAAGGACACCCACCACATGAACATGGACCACTCGGCGTGGGAGGGCTTCGAGATCGACGGCCACGTCGACACGGTGCTGAGCCGCGGCAAGGTGATCGTCGACAAGGGCGAGTACCTCGGCGCCAAGGGCGATGGCCGCTTCGTCAAGCGCGGCCTGTCGCAGTACCTGGTCTGACGTCGGATTTCGATACGCGCTTCGCGCTCCTCAATCACCGGAGATTTCACATGGATTTCGGCGCCGTTCTGCAGACCAACCCTCCCGCGAGTCGCACTGTGCACCTGGCCAAGCTGGCCGAGCAGTACGGCTTCTCGCACGTGTGGACGTTCGACTCGCACCTGCTCTGGCAGGAACCGTACGTCATCTACAGCCAGATCCTCGCCGAGACCCGGCGGGTGAAGGTGGGCCCGTTCGTCACCAACCCGGCGACCCGCGACTGGACCGTCACGGCATCCGTCTTCGCCACACTCAACGAGATGTACGGCAACCGCACCGTCATCGGCATCGGCCGGGGCGACTCGGCGGTGCGGGTCACCAACGGCAAGCCGACGACGCTGGCCGAACTGCGCGAGTCGATCCACGTCATCCGTGAGCTGGCCAACAGCCGCGAGGTCGAGTACAAGGGCGCCACCCTGCGCTTCCCCTGGTCGACCGGCAGCGAGGTGGATGTCTGGGTCGCCGCGTACGGACCGCTGGCTCTCAAGCTGACCGGCGAGGTGGGCGACGGATTCATCCTGCAGCTGGCCGACCTCGACATCGCGAAGTGGATGATCCAGACGGTGCGCGATGCCGCCGACAACGCCGGCCGCGACCCGATGTCGATCAAGTTCTGCGTGGCCGCTCCGTTCTACATCGGCGACGACATCACCCACATGCGCGACCAGTGCCGCTGGTTCGGGGGGATGGTCGGCAACCACGTCGCCGACATCGTGACGAAGTACGGCGAGTCGGGCGCGGTGCCCCAGGCGCTGACCGACTACATCGCGGGTCGCACCGGCTACGACTACAACACCCACGGCAAGGCCGGCAACGAGCACGTCGACTTCGTGCCCGACGAGATCGTCGACCGGTTCTGCGTGCTCGGCACCGCCGACGATCACATCGAGAAGCTCACCCGGCTGAAAGAGCTCGGCTGCGACCAGTTCGCCGGCTACCTCCAGCACGACAATAAGGAGGAGACGCTGCGGGTCTACGGCGAGACCGTGATCCCGGCGCTCCGCGACACCGTGACGGCCAAATCCTGAGCCGTACCCCAGAGAAAGCACCGATACCCATGAGCGATTCGCTCGCCTACGACCTCGACCGCGCCCACGTCTTCCACTCCTGGTCGGCCCAGGGCGCCCTGAACCCGTTCGTCATCGCCGGCGCCCAGGGCGTCGAGGTGTGGGACGACCAGGGCAAGCACTACCTGGACTTCTCCAGCCAGCTGGTGAACGTGAACATCGGCCACGGCCACCCCAAGGTGGTGAAAGCCATCCAGGATCAGGCCGAGCTGCTCGCCACCGTCGCGCCCGCCCACGCCAACCTGGCCCGCGGCGAGGCCGCGAAGCGCATCCTCGCCAAGGCGGGCCCCGCGTTCGGCAAGGTGTTCTTCACCAACGGCGGCGCCGACGCCAACGAGAACGCCATGCGGATGGCGCGCATCACCACCGGCAAGGACAAGATCCTCACCCACTACCGCAGCTACCACGGCAACACCGGGGCGGCCGTGGTCGCGACCGGCGACTGGCGGCGGGTACCGAACGAGTTCTCCCGCGGGCACGTGCACTTCTTCGGGCCGTTCGCCTACCGTTCGGAGTTCTGGTCCGACTCGCCCGAGCAGGAGTCGGAGCGCGCGCTGCACCACCTCGAGCGCATCATCCAGGTCGAGGGACCGTCGTCGATCGCTGCGATCCTCGTCGAAGGTGTTCCCGGTACCGCGGGCGTGCTGGTGCCGCCGCCCGGGTACCTGACGGGCCTGCGCGACCTCGCCGACCGCTACGACATCCTGCTCATCATCGACGAGGTGATGTCGGGGTTCGGCCGCACCGGCGACTGGTTCGCCCACCAGAACCGCACCATCAACCCCGACGGCGTCGTGCCCGACCTGATCACCTTCGCCAAGGGCGTCAACTCCGGCTACGTGCCGGTCGGCGGGGTGATCCTCTCGGAGTCGATCGCGAACGCCTTCGACGACCAGGTGTTCCCCGGCGGGCTGACCTACTCGGGTCACCCCCTCGCCGCCGCCTCGATCGTGGCCTCGATCGACGCGATGGACGACGAGAAGATCATCGAGAACGCCGCCCGAATCGGAGCCGATGTGCTGGGACCGGGCCTGGCCGAACTGGCGCGGAAGCATCCGATGATCGGCGAGGTGCGCGGGCTCGGCGTGTTCTGGGCGCTCGACCTGGTCGCCGACCCCGACACGCGCCAGCCGGTCAACGCGGCGACGGTGGGCCTGCTGAAGGCCGAACTGATGACGCGCGGGCTGCTGCCGTTCACCGCCGACAACCGCATCCACGTGGTGCCGCCGTGCACGGTCACCGATGCGGATGTGGCGAAGGCTCTCGCGATCTACGACGAGGCCTTCACTGCGGTGGAGGCCGTCTAGCGCGTAAACTCGTCCCTCGTGCCTGCAGCGACCAACCCCCTCAGCGTCAATGTGCGCGACCTCGTCCACCGGGCGGGCGAGATGCGCGAGCGCACGATCGAGGTGCCCGCGCCCGAGCAGTTCGGGGCCGGTGCCGCCGTCGTCCCCGAGGGCACGCCGCTGCACCTCGAGGTGCGCCTCGAGGGGCTGCACGACGGGATCCTGGTCTCCGCCGACGTCGACACGGTCGCCTCCGGTGAGTGCGTGCGCTGCCTCGACCCGGTGACCATCCCGGTCGAAGTCGAATTCCAGGAGCTTTTCGCGTATTCTGCAGACGAAGCTTTCGACTTCGCGGTTCGAGATGATCACGTGGATCTCGAACCGGTCGTGCGGGATGCGGTGGTGCTGGCACTGCCGTTCCAGCCGGTCTGCCGGCCGGATTGCCCAGGCCTCGACCCGGAAACGGGCGAGAAGCTGGTGCACCAGCCGGAGCAGCCCTCGCGCGAAGTGCTGGACCCCCGGTGGGCGGCGCTCGAGGGCTTCACCCCGGACTCCGAGAAGAACTAAGAGGATCACCATGGCCGTTCCCAAGCGCAAGCAGTCGCGCGCCAACACGCACGCCCGCCGTTCGCAGTGGAAGGCGACCCCCGTGCAGCTCGTGAAGAGCGTCGAGAACGGGCGCACCGTCTACTCCCTGCCGCACCGCGCCAAGGTGGTCGAAGACAGCGCCGGCACCCCGCTGTACATGGAGTACAAGGGCCGCAAGGTCGCCGACGTTTAGCATTGATGGCTCGCCCTTCGGGCGACGCGTCACACGCCGCCGAACCGACGCCCCTCGCTGACGATCACGCATCCCTCAGCGAGGCGCTCGGTGTAGCCATCGATCCCGAGCTGCTCGAGCTCGCCCTCACGCACCGCTCATACGCGTACGAGCACGGCGGTCTCGCGCACAACGAGCGCCTCGAGTTCCTCGGCGACTCGATCCTGGGGCAGGCCGTCACGGTCATGCTCTACACCGAGAACCCCGGCCTCGACGAGGGCGAGCTGGCCAAGCGGCGCGCCAGTCTGGTGTCATCGGTGGCCCTCGCCGACATCGCCGGCCGCATCGGTCTCGGAGCGCACCTGCGGCTCGGTCGCGGTGAGGAGCTGACCGGTGGGCGCGAGAAGGCGTCCATTCTGGCGGATGCGGTCGAGGCACTGATCGGTGCCGCCTACCTCTCCGAAGGTCCGGATGCCGCGACCACGCTGGTGCTGCGGTTGATCGCGCCGCTGTTGGCCGAACCCGATCGCTTCGGCGCCGCCATGGACCCGAAGACCAGCCTGCAAGAGCTCTCCACCCGCATGGGCAAAGGGTTGCCGCAGTACGCCGTGACCGACAGTGGCCCCGACCACTCCAAGCGTTTCCACGCCACCGTTCTGCTGGGCGGCACCGCCGTGGCCGAGGGCGACGGCACCAGCAAGAAGCAGGCCGAGATGGCCGCCGCGCTCACCGCGTGGTCGCTGCTGCAGAAGAAGCACTGAGGTGCCCGAGCTTCCCGAGGTGGAGGTGGTGCGCGCCGGGCTCGCTCCCGCCGCCACCGGCGCGCAGGTCGAGTCGGTCGAGGTGCTCGAAACCCGGTCGCTGCGGCGCCATGCGGGCCCGCCGGAGGACTTCGCCGCCCGGCTCACCGGGGTGGTGCTGGCGGAACCGCAGAGGCGCGGCAAGTTCATGTGGATCCCGTTCTCCGGTGACGACAGCGCCCTGGTGGTGCACCTGGGCATGAGCGGGCAGGTGCTGTTGCGCGAGGAGGATGCTCCGCGGGATCGGCTCACCCGCATCGTGGTCCACGTGGTCCATCCGCAGCACGGCGCGGTGCGCATCGACTTCGTCGACCAGCGCATCTTCGGCTCGATGGCGATCGACGATCTGGTGCCGGCGCTGGACGCGCCGGACCGAGCCGACCAGCGCATCCCGAGCCAGGTGGCGCACATCGCCCGCGATCCGCTCGACCCGCTGTTCGACGACGGCCGGTTCCTCGCCGCCCTGGCGCGTAAGGACACGACGATCAAGCGCGCGCTGCTCGACCAGACGTTGGTCAGCGGCATCGGCAACATCTACGCCGACGAGGCGCTGTGGGCCGCGCGCATTCACTACGACCAGCCGACCCGGTCGCTCAGCCGCGCCCGCGCACGCACCCTGCTGGCCGAGGTGCGGCTGGTGCTCGGCAAGGCGCTCGCCGAGGGCGGCACGAGTTTCGATGCGCAGTACGTGAACGTGAACGGTGCCAGCGGCTACTTCTCCCACTCGCTGAACGCCTACGGTCAGACCGGGCTGCCGTGCCCGCGGTGCGGGCGGCCGATCGTGCGCGAGAGCTTCATGAACCGCGGCAGCCACTTCTGCGCGTTCTGTCAGCGCATTCGGCTCGCGCGCGCCCCGCGCAGCGCCTAGACCAGGTCTTTTCTCCAGGCGCCTTCGTAGCCGATCGGTTCGAATCCGACTGATTCGTTGACGTCGAGCATCGGCCGGTTCTCTTCCGCGTTCCAGGTGAGCACCCCGGGGTGGCCGGGCGCCACCTGCTCGAGGTGCGCCAGGTTGGCGGCCTTCAGCAGCATCCCGAGCCGGTGACCGCGGTGCTCGCGCAGCACCAGCGTGTCCTCCTGGCTGACCGGGCGGCGGATGTCGTGCGGCACGGCGAGCTGGGTGTAGCCGACGAGGCGGCCGGTGGGCAGGTGCTCGACGGTCGCGGTCAGGGTCATCCGGGGTGCCTCGGCCAGGCGGGCCTCATGCTCGGCGACTCGTGCGGCATCCCAGACGTCCTCGGGCTCCTCGAGGCCGGCCGACGGAGCGTCGGTGCTCATGCGCGTGTGCAGCACGGCCTGGTCGACCAGCCACTCGGCGGGTGTCGGGCCCGCCCACGTGTGCACCCGGTAGTCGGGGCCGGCCGCGTCCTGGGCGGCGGCGAGACGTCCGGCGAGCAGGCCGGCATCGAGGGGGAGGGGGATGCGGCTGCCGCGCTCCACCTGTTCCAGCCGCCACCCGCGGTCGAGCAGGAACCGCACCTCGCGGTTGTCCGACGGCACCGACCCGAAGCCCGTCGGGGGCATGAGGCGCTCGCCGGGGCCCTCCGGGTGCACCGCGTACGCCAGCATGCGGCCGAACCCGGCGCCCCGCGCCTCCGACTCGAGCACCTCGTGCAGCGCGCTTCCGATCCCGGCACCCAGGTGCCCCGGCAGCACCTGGATGGTGATCCAGGCGACTTCGGCGTTGCCCAGTTGCCAGCCGAGGATCCCGCGGGCCACGATCCGCCCGTCGGCCCGCACCGCCCACAGCCGTTGCGGTTCGTGTCGGTCATGCCAGTGCACCAGGATCTCGTCCGCCGGCACCGCGACATCACTCGTGCCGTACAGCGCCGACTCGACCGCGTTGCGCACCTCGACGGTGGCGGAGAAGTCCGCTCCGCCGGCCCCGTCGAGGCTCTCCGGGACGGGGAGCTCCTCGACCCGCGGCATCAGTTCTGGCCGACGGTGAGGTCGAGCAGACGATAGTGCGCCGCGGCACTGCTGTAATCCTGCCCATCGCCGGGGCTGAAGGTCTGCACGGCGGCGCTGTAGGACCGGTTGAGGCGGCTGGTCGCCCAGCTGGCGAAGTCGGGGTTCTTGCGCTTGTACCCGGCGGCTTCGAGCCTCTCGGCGAGCGTGACCGTCATGGTCTCGTCGTAGTCGAGGTAGAAGTTCTCGATCGTGAACACGTCGCCGGGGACCACGGCGGGGTCGGGGCGCACCTGGAATGAGCAGGTCGGCGTCGGGATGACGAACCCGGCCATCACCGGCAGGTTCGCGGGGGCGATCGGGGTGGTGGTGGAACCGGGGCTGACGGTGTCGTAGAACCCGGCGACCGCCTCGCCGATCGCCTCGCACGCCTGGGCGCGGGTCAGCGGCGTCTGTGCCGGGGCGGCCTCGGCGACGCAGCCGACGAGGACGAGGGCGAGTGCGAGGAACGGGGTGGAGAGGAGTGCAGGCCGGGCGGGGCTCATGAGACTTCCTCCGTCGGGTGGAGACTTCACGGTATCCCGGCCGTTCTCGGGTGTCAAAGCATCCGGTACCGTAGAGGGTCCGCCGCCGTGTCCGTGGGAGCCCCGTGTACCTGAAGAGCCTGACCCTGAAAGGGTTCAAGTCCTTCGCGCAGCCCACCACATTCGCGTTCGAGCCGGGCGTCACCTGCGTGGTCGGGCCCAACGGCTCGGGCAAGTCGAACGTCGTCGATGCGCTGGCCTGGGTGATGGGCGAGCAGGGTGCCAAGACGCTGCGCGGCGGCAAGATGGAGGACGTCATCTTCGCCGGCACCGCCACGCGCGGGCCGCTCGGCCGCGCCGAGGTGCTGCTGACGATCGACAACAGCGACGGCGCGCTGCCGATCGAGTACACCGAGGTGACCATCTCGCGCACCCTGTTCCGCAACGGCGGCAGCGAGTACGCGATCAACGGTGAGCAGTGCCGGTTGCTCGACGTGCAAGAGCTGCTCTCCGACTCGGGTCTGGGCCGCGAGATGCACGTCATCGTCGGGCAGGGGCAACTCGATCAGGTGCTGCATGCCACCCCCGAGGAGCGGCGCGGGTTCATCGAGGAGGCGGCCGGCATCCTGAAGCATCGCCGCCGCAAAGAGAAGACCATCCGCAAGCTCGAGGCGATGCAGGCCAACCTCACCCGCCTGAGCGACCTGGCGGGCGAGATCCGCCGGCAGCTGAAACCGCTGGGGCAGCAGGCCGAGATCGCCCGCGAGGCGCAGACCATCGCCGCCATCGTGCGCGACGCGAAGGCGCGCCTGCTCGCCGACGAGGTGGTCGAACTGCGCACCTCGATCGACGACGTGGGCCGCAGCGAGAGCGAACGCAAGACCGAGCGCCTGGTGCTGCAAGAGCAGCTGGATCAGGCGAAACTGCGGCAGGGGCGCCTCGAGCAGACCATGTCGGGCGATGCGGTCGATGACGCGCGTCGTGTCGCGTTCGGGCTCGAGCAGGTGCAGGACCACCTGCGCTCGCTGTTCACGCTTGCGAACCAGCGCCTGGCGCTGCTCGGTCAGCAGGCCGAGCTGCCGGGCATGACGACGACGATCTCGCCCCGCATGGTCGAGGACGCGCGCGAGGAGGCGCAGCGGCTGCAGGCCGGGGTGGCCGAGGCCGAAGAGGTGCTCGGTCGGGCGTCCGCGGCGACGGCGACGGCGAAGAGCAGCCTCGATTCCCTCGATGAGGAGATCAGCGCCCAGAGCGCCCTGGTGTCGCAGCACGACCTCGAGCAGGGCCGGCTCGCCGGGCAGGTGAACGCGGCCGAGTCGCGGCGCGCAGCCACCCACGCCGAGTTGGAGCGGTCGCGCACGGCGCTCGAGCAGGCCGAGCAGCGCCGCGAGCGCGCCCGCGCCGAACTGCTCGAACTCGAGGGCGCCGACGGCGGTGATCACGAAGACGAGACCCTCGCCCGCGCCGTGGACGAGGCGGCTGCCACGGTCACCGCGCTGCAGGCCGATGTCGAGTCGCTGCGCGACGAACTGCACACCGCCGAGCGCGAGCGCGACGCCCTGGCGGCCCGCACCAGCGCGCTGTCGCTGGCCCTCGACCAGAAGGACGGCTCCGGCTCGATCGTCGGGGCCACCGGCATCCGCGGTCTGGTCGCCGAGCACATGCAGGTCAGGCCGGGCTACGAGGCGGCGATCGCGGCAGCCCTCGGGTCGCTCGCAGATGCGGTGCTCGCCGACACGCGCGATGCCGCCATCGATGCTCTCCGCTCGGCGCGCTCGGGCGACGCCGGGCGGGTCGAGATCGTGGTGGCGGATGCCGCGGGGGCCGACGCGATCGGCGGGCTTCCCAGCGGGGTCGAGCCCGCCGCCGACCTGGTCACCGCACCCGACGGAGTACGTGGCCTGCTGGCCCGGGTCGTCGTGGTCGACGACCTCGATGCGGCCCGCGCCCACTGGCCCGCCCTGGCCGACTTCACGGTCATCACCCGCGACGGCGATGTGCTCACCCAGCACGTGCTGCGCGGCGGCTCCGGGGGCGGGCGCTCCAAGCTCGAACTGGTCGCCGAGCGCGATAGCGCCCAGGAGCGCCTGGTCGAGGTGACGACCTCGATCGAGAGGCGCAAGTTCGCGCTGGCCGAGAAGCGCGAGGCGCTCGACCTGGCGCAGATCGACGCGGCCACCGCGGCGGCGGCGCTGAAAGAGTTCGACGCGCGGCTCGCCGAGCGCAGTGAGGCGCTCGGTCGATCCCGCGTGGCGCTCGAAGCGGCGTCCGCCGAGGGGGAGCGCCTGGCCGAGGCGCTGGTGGCGCTCACCGCGTCGGTGGCGGAGGCGGATGCGGCGGTGGAGCGCGCGATCGCGGACCGCGACGAGCACGCGGCAACGCCCCGTCCCATCCTGGATGTCAGCGCGCGCGACGCGCTGCTGGTCGAACTGGAGAGCGCCCGGGCCAGCGAGGTGCAGGCCCGGGTCGATCTCGAGACCGCGCGTGAGCGGGTGCGGGCGCAGGTGGCTCAGGCCGAGTCGCTGCAGAAGCAGCTCGAGGCCGAGCGCGCCGCCGCCGAGGAGTCGGCACGGCTCGCGGTGCTGCGCCAGCATCAGATCGAGGCCGCGACCCGCGTTCTCGATGCACTGCCCGCGGTGCTCGACATCGCCGACCGGTCGGTGTCGCAGGCGCGGGTCGCGCTCGCCGCCGCCGAGGCGGATCGCTCGAAGCAGAACGAGGAGCTGGCCGAGCTGCGCCGCAACGAGGGTGTGCTGCGCGAGCGGCTGAACGCGCTCAACGAGAACGTGCACGGCCTGGAGATGCAGGCGTACGAGAAGCGGTTGCACCTGTCGACGCTGCTCGAGCGCGCCGCCGAAGAGCTGGGGCTCGATGAGGAGGTGCTCGTCGCCGAGTACGGCCCCGACGTGCCGGTTCCCGTGGATGAACCCCGCCGGTCGAGTAGCGACGCCGATGAACCCCGCCGGTCGAGTAGCGACGCCGATGCGTCGCGTATCGAGACCAGCGCCCCCGAGACCAGCGCCCCCGAGAGCGGTTTCGATACGCCGCCGGAGGCGGCTACTCACCCGGCGACGGTCCCGTTCGACCGCGCGAAGCAGCAGGCGCGCCTGGCGGCCGCCGAGCGCAAGTACGCCCAGCTCGGCCGCGTCAACCCGCTCGCCCTGGAGGAGTTCGCCGCGCTCGAGCAGCGGCACAAGTTCCTCACCGAGCAGCTCGCCGACCTCACCGCCACCCGCAAAGACCTGCTCACGATCATCGACGAGATCGACGAGAAGATGCAGGACATCTTCGGCGCCGCGTTCGAGGACACGAAGGCGGCGTTCAACCAGGTGTTCCCGGTGCTCTTCCCCGGCGGCACCGGCAGCCTGCACCTCACCGACCCCGAGAACCTGCTCACCACCGGTATCGAGGTGACGGTGCGTCCGGCGGGCAAGAAGATCGAGCGCCTGTCGCTGCTCTCGGGTGGTGAGCGGTCGCTGGCCGCGGTGGCGCTGCTGATCGCCATCTTCAAGGCCCGGCCGAGCCCGTTCTACATCATGGACGAGGTCGAGGCGGCGCTCGATGACGCGAACCTCGGCCGGCTGCTGACGATCATGCAGGACCTGCGCGAGAACTCGCAGCTGATCGTGATCACCCACCAGAAACGCACGATGGAGATCGCCGACGCCCTCTACGGGGTCTCGATGCGGCAGGACGGCGTGAGCGCCGTGGTGGGGCAGCGGGTCGCGACGCCTAGCGCGTGACCGGCTCTCCGGGCATCGGGCGCTCGTCCGGGGGCACCGGCACCTGAGACAGCGGTTCTCCGTTGACACTCAGCACGCGCCAGTCGCCGCTCTCGAGCTCGAGGGTCGAGATCGACCCGTTTCGGATGCCGGGCAGCCGCCGCCCTGCGAGCCGGGCGAGCGTGTAGCGGATGATGGTGCCGTGGCAGACGATGATCGTCGGCGTCTCGCCGAAGTCGGCCGCCACCTGCTCGAGCCCGGTCAGTCCGCGGGCGACCACGTCGTCGAGGGGTTCCGCACCGGGGTAGCGACGGTCGGGGTACTTCGCGATCATCCCGGTGGACGAGTCGCCCTCGTGCACCCCGTAGTCGCGCTCGATGAACGAGGTGTACGCCGGCCCCAGTTCGATGCCGAGGTCGGAGGCGATGATCTGCGCCGTCTCACGCGCGCGCTGCAGGGGCGAACTCACGATCGCCTGCCAGCCCCCGTCGCGCAGCAGCTCGGCCGCCTCGTGGGCCTGCCGGCGCCCGGTGTCGTTCAGCGGGATGTCGCTCGAGCCCTGCAGGCGGTCGTCGCGGTTCCAGTCGGTCTGGCCGTGGCGGATGAAGGCGAACACCCTCACAAGCCTAGGCTGGGCTCATGGCGTCCTGGTCCCTCGGCAACGCGCTGCGCGGCATGTTCGCGCGCGCCACGATCGACGAGAGCACCTGGAGCGACCTCGAAGACGCACTGATCAGCGCCGATTTCGGCCCCGACCTGACCGACCAGATCGTCGAGCAGTTGCGGGCGCAGGTGGCGCGGTTCCGCACCGACGATCCGGCCGACCTGCAGCGGATGCTGCGCGAGGTCATCGAGGAACGTCTCGCCCGCCTCGACCCCACCCTCGCCCTCAGCAACCGTCCGGCGGTGGTGCTGGTGGTCGGGGTGAACGGGGTCGGCAAGACGACGACGATCGGCAAGTTCGCCAAGTTCCTCGCCACCCACGGCCGCTCGGTCGTGGTGGGTGCCGCCGATACGTTCCGGGCCGCAGCCGTGGAGCAGTTGGCCACCTGGGCCGAGCGGGCCGGTGCCGAGGTGGTGCGCCCGCAGCAGCAGGGGCAGGATCCGGCGTCGGTCGCGTTCCAGACCGTCGAGAAGGCGCAGCGCGACGGTATCGAGATGGTGCTGATCGACACCGCCGGACGGCTGCAGACCAAGAGCGGCCTGATGGACGAGCTGTCGAAGGTGCGCCGGGTGGTCGAGAAGCTCGCTCCGATCGCCGAGGTGCTGCTGGTGCTCGACGCCACCACGGGCCAGAACGGTCTGGCGCAGGCGGAGGCGTTCATCGAGCACGCCGGTGTCACCGGGCTGGTGCTGACCAAGCTCGACGGCTCGGCCAAGGGCGGGTTCGTGCTGGCGGTGCAGGAGAAGACGGGCATCCCGATCAAGCTGGTCGGTCAGGGTGAGGGCATCGGCGACCTCACCGGGTTCACCCCGCACGCGTTCGCGCAGCAACTGGTGGGCTGAGGTTCCGTTTCCCCGGGCGATCAGGTCCGGGTCACGACGAGGGTGCGGGGCACGGCGGCACGGCCGAGGTGCTGCGTCAGGTGGTGCGTCAGCGCTGCGGCGTCGAGGGCGGGCTCCGAGACGGCGACGTCGGCGCAGAGCCGCGAGCCGAGCAGGTCGTCCGGCTCGGTCCAGACGCGAGCGGTGGCCACTCCGGGCAGTGCGCGCAGTTCGGACTCGATGCGGGCGGGGGAGATGAGTTCGCCGCCGGTGTCGACGAGTTCGCCGGTGCGGCCGTCGACGATCAGTCGCCCGTGTTCGATGCGTCCCACGTCTCCCGGGTCGCGACGCCGCCCGCCGAGCGGCGACGTGATCCGGATGCGGTGGTCACCGTCCACCTCGATCGTCACGCCGGCGAGCGGCCGGCCGTCGATCGCGACGGTCCCCGATTCGGTGGAGCCGTAGCAGTCGAGCACGAGTGCCCCGTTCCGCTCGAGCCGTGCCCGCAGCGCGGTGTCGAGGCGTGACGACCCGGAGACCACCAGCTCGACCCGCTCGTAGGCGGAATCCTCGAGCCGCGCCAGTTGCGCCGGCACGCCGCTGATGGTGCGCACCCGGTGCCGTGCCGCGGCCTCCTCCTGCTCGGCGGGACGCTGCCCGCTGGCCAGCACCACCCGCCGCCCGCGCACCAGCCCGGCGAGCACCATGCTCAGCCCGTGCCCGTGATCCGGAGGCGCCAGCACGAGCACCGGCCCGGGAAGCCGCCCGAGCCGGCGGTCGGCGTCGGCGAGCTGCAGCATCGACCGCAGGCCCAGCCGACCCCGCGCGGTGGCGACGGGCAGCCCCGTGGTGCCGGTCGACAGCAGCTGCACCCGCCCGGTTCCCCGGCCCCGCCAGGCGGGCGGGTCGGCGTCGGGCCGCACGAACACCTCCCAGGCGTCCACCTCGCTCACTCCGTCGAGGGCGCCGGTGCGCGGCCCGGCCGCCACCGCATCCACCCCGGCCAGCGCGGCGGCGGCCAGCGCCACGACGAAGGCGATCCCCCCGTCGCCGCGGAGTGCGATCCGCGACCCGGGGGCGAAGCGTTCGGCGACTGCGGCGGCGGTGGCGCGCAGCGCGCTGTCGAGTTGGCGCCCGGTCAGGGTGTCGTGCTCGCGCACCAGCACCGGCTGGTCGGGGGAGCGCAGTGCGGCGAGTCCGATGGCGGTTGCCATGCCTCCGCGGCGCAGAACCGCGGGCGACGCGCGGGCGGCGTGCCGTGCCAGCGTGAGCAGTGCCCCGAATCCCGGTCCGCCGCGCAGCGTGCTCATCCGGGGGTGCCCGGTCCGGTGCCGCCTGGTCCGGTGCCGCCCGCCCCCAGCCGCCGCTCGTAGGCGAGCAGCACCGGGTCGCCGAGGCCCGGGAACGCCACCAGCACGGCCCCGGCGAGCCGCGCCCACCACGGTGAGATCAGCCGCGGTCGGTCGACGATGGCGCGGGCGATCAGTTTCGAGACGTCGACGGGCCGCATCGCGACCCGGGCGTCGCCGTAGGTCGGCGCGCTCATCCGCGTGCGCACGAGCGGCAGGTGGATCGAGGTGACGGCGATCCCGTGCGGGCTGAGTTCGGGCGCGACGGCGCGCAGCCAGACGTCGAACGCGGTCTTCGACGCCCCGTACACCGACCAGCCGGGGGCGGGCACGTCGATGCTGATCGAGCCGATCGAGATGATCTGCCCCCGCCCGGCGGCGATCATGGCGGGCGCCAGCACCTGCAGCAGGGCCACCGGGCCGATGTAGTTGACCCCGATCGTGCGGGTCACATCGTGCGGTCTGTCGGCGTAGTCGACGAGCCGGCGGCGGATCGAGTGCCCGGCGTTCGACACCACGATCTCGGGGGTGCCCGCCTCGGCGAGGATGCGCTCCGCGGCGGCGGCCGCAGCATCCGGGTCGCGCAGATCGGCCGGCACCACGAGCGCCCAGCCGCCCCGCGCGCGAATCCGCCGCGCAACCGGCTCGAGCGTCTGCGCGTCACGGGCCACCAGCACCACCCGCGCGCCGGCCAGCGCCAGGCGCTGCGCCGCATCCGCCCCGATGCCGCGCGAGGCTCCGGTCACGACGACCACCCGCCCCCCCACCCGGGCCGCCAGCGCCGTGTGTGACGGGCCGACGGGGCGCAGACCGAGCAGGGCGGGCAGCATCGTCAGTGCTCGGCGGCGTACCGGATGGCGCGGGCGGCGTACTCGTCGGCGTTGCGTGCCAGCGCGGCGACCTCGTCGTCGGTGAGTTCGCGGCGCACCTTCGCCGGCACGCCGGCGACGAGCGACCGGGGCGGGATGACCGTGTCCTCCAGCACGACGGCGCCCGCGGCGACCAGCGACTGGGCGCCGATGACCGCCCGGTTCAGCACGGTGGCGTTCATGCCGATGAGGCAGCCGTCCTCGACGCGGCAGCCGTGCACCACGGCACCGTGCCCGACGCTCACCCCGGCGCCGATGATCGCCGGGGAACCGGGGTCGGCGTGCACCACGACGTTGTCCTGCAGGTTGCTGCCCTCACCGAGCACCAGGTCGTCGGTGTCGCCGCGCATCACGGCCCCGAACCAGACGCTGGCTCCCGCGCGGATGCTGACCCGGCCGACCAGGGTGGCGGTGGGTGCGATGTAGGCGGACGGATCGACGGCGGGCTCATGGCCCTGGAACGGCAGCACCGGCATGGCCCCAGGCTAGCGGCGCACCCTAGAATCCGGGCATGGCCGACAAGCGCACCGCCCTCGCCACCCCGCTGCTCGGCATCGTGCTCGGCATCGTCGGTGCCGTGCTGCTCTACACCCAGTTGGGCAACATCGTCTCGGCCGCGCTCGACGGCACCGGCGGCAACACCGCCCCGTACATCGTGCTGTTCTTCCTCGGCGCCGTTTTCGCGCTCGTCGCCGTGATCATCGGGCTGGTCGGGCTCATCCGCGGCGGCCACCGCATCCTGTCGGCGATCTCGATGGTGATCGGGCTCATCCCCGCCGTCGTCGCCACCGCGATCTTCATCGCCAACCGCTAGCCGGGCCGCGCTCCGGCACCCCCGAATAGGATGGGGGCACCATGGCTACCTTCGGCACGCTCTCAGATCGCCTCACCGCGACCTTCCGCAACCTGCGCAGCAAGGGCAAGCTCACCCCGGCGGATGTCGATGGCACCGTCCGCGAGATCCGCCGCGCGCTGCTCGACGCCGACGTCGCGCTCGAGGTGGTCAAAGACTTCACCGGCGCCGTGCGCGAGCGGGCGCTCGACGACGACGTCAACAAGGCGCTGAACCCGGCTCAACAGGTGGTGCAGATCGTCAACGAGGAGCTGATCCGCATCCTCGGCGGTCAGCAGCGGCGCCTCGAGTTCGCCAAGAAGCCGCCGACCGTGATCATGCTCGCGGGGCTCCAGGGCGCGGGCAAGACGACCCTCGCGGGCAAGCTGGCCAAGTGGCTGGTGAAAGACGGCCACACCCCGCTGCTGGTCGCCAGCGACCTCCAGCGCCCCAACGCGGTCACCCAGTTGCAGGTGGTGGGCGAGCAGGCCGGTGTTCCGGTGTTCGCGCCCGAGCCCGGCAACGGCGTCGGTGACCCGGTGAAGGTGGCGCGGGCGGGCGTGAAAGAGGCCGAGCGCAAGCAGTACGACACCGTCATCGTCGACACCGCCGGGCGCCTCGGCATCGATGCCGAGCTCATGAAGCAGGCCGCCGACATCCGCAAGGCCGTCGACCCCGACGAGGTGCTGTTCGTCATCGACGCGATGATCGGCCAGGACGCGGTCACCACCGCGCGAGCCTTCCAAGAGGGCGTCGACTTCACCGGGGTGGTGCTGTCCAAGCTCGACGGCGACGCCCGCGGTGGTGCCGCGCTGTCGGTGGCCTCGATCACCGGGCGCCCCATCATGTTCGCTTCCACGGGTGAGGGGCTCGACGACTTCGAGCCGTTCCACCCCGACCGCATGGCGTCGCGCATCCTCGACCTCGGTGACATCCTCACCCTCATCGAGCAGGCGCAGAGCGCGTTCGATGAAGACGAGGCGCGTAAGACCGCCGAGAAGTTCGCCACCGACAGCTTCACCCTCGACGACTTCCTGAAGCAGATGCAGCAGCTCAAGAACATGGGCTCCATCAAGGGGATGCTGGGCATGCTGCCCGGCGCGCGCGGCATGCGCGAGCAGCTGGACAACTTCGACGAGCGCGAGATCACCCGCACCGAGGCGATCATCCAGTCGATGACCCTGCAAGAGCGCCACACCCCGAAGCTGCTGAACGGCTCGCGCCGGCTGCGCATCGCGAAGGGTTCGGGCACCACCGTCACCGAGGTGAACCAGCTCGTGGCGCGCTTCGAGCAGGCGGCCAAGATGATGAAGACCGTCGCCAAGGGCGGTGTGCCGCAGGTTCCCGGCATGGGGCCGATTCCGGGCGCCTCCTACGGCGGCAAGAAGAAGCAGCAGCAGGCCAAGAAGTCCAAGTCGGGCAACCCGGCCAAGCGCGCCGCCGAGAACGCGGCGCTCGCCGCCGGAAAGCCGGTCGGTGGTGCAGCCGCCGGAGGCTCGGGCTTCGGGCTGGGCGGCGGCGCGGCGAAAGCCGGTGACGGTGGCCCGTCGGCGGAGGAGCTGGCAGCGCTGCAGCGGATGCTGGGGCGGTAGCGCTTTCCCGGCGCTGCGGATGAACGGCGGCCCTGACCCGGCGACGGTTCGCCCACCGCCCTAGGCTCGGGAGCATGGTCTCCTCTCGCCCGCTGCGCGTCGCCGTGCAGATCGCCCCCCAGCACGCCACCTACGCCCAGCTGCGCGACTGCATCGCCCGGCTCGAAGACCTGGGCGTCGACATCATCTTCAACTGGGACCACTTCTTCCCGCTCTCGGGCGACCCCGACGGCATGCACTACGAGGCCTGGACCATGCTCGCCGCGATGGCCGAGCAGACCTCGCGCGTCGAATTCGGCCCCCTCGTGAACTGCAACAGCTACCGCAACCCCGACCTGCAGGCCGACATGGCCCGCACCATCGATCACATCAGCGCGCGGGATGGCGTGGGCCGTTTCATCTTCGGCACCGGTTCCGGCTGGGCCGAGCGCGACTACGACGAGTACGGGTACGAGTTCGGAACGGTCGGCTCGCGGCTCGACGCCCTCGCCGCCGACCTGCCCCGCATCCGTGCCCGGTGGGAGAAGCTGAACCCCGCGCCCACCCGCCGTATCCCCATCCTGATCGGCGGCGGTGGCGAGAAGAAGACGCTGCGCATCGTCGCCGAGCACGCCGACATCTGGCACTCGTTCGCCCGGCCGGAGGAGCTGGAGCACAAGCTCGGTGTGCTGCGCGGCTGGTGCGACGAGGTTGGCCGCGACATGGACGAGATCGAGCTGTCGACCGGCGTCAGCGTGCGCGGCCTCGGCACCGACCGGATCGCCGTGCTCGAGCGGCACTATGAACTCGGGGTGCGGCTCATGCAGGCCGCGATCACCGGGCCGGCGTTCGACTACGAGTCGGTCAACAACCTGCTCGCGTGGCGCGAGCGGGCGGGCGTCTGAGCAGATTCGCGCGGCGAGCAGCTTCTGACGGTGCCGTGTCCGTTTCTCGCTGTCGCCGTGTCGGCGGCCGGGCCTAACGTGAGCGAGTGAGTTCGACCACCGCACCGCCGTCCCGCGTTCTCCTGCTCGCCGCGATCGGCTTCACCGTGCTGGCGTGGGCGAGCGCGTTCGTGGTGATCCGCGGGGTCGCGCCGTCGGTGCCCGGCGGTGCCCTCGCGCTCGGGCGGCTGGTGGTCGGCGTCGTGGCGCTCTCGGTGCTCGTGGCGGCGCAGCGCACCTGGGTGCGGCCGGCGCGCAGCGACTGGGTGCGGTTGGTCGTCTACGGCGTCGGGTGGTTCGGTGCGTACAACGTGTCGCTGAACCTCGCCGAGCACACCCTCGACGCCGGAACGACCGCGATGATCGTCAACATCGGCCCGATCCTGATCGCCCTCGGCGCCGGCATCTTCCTCGGCGAAGGCATCCCGCGGTGGCTCGCCATCGGCGCGGGCGTCGCGTTCCTCGGCGTGCTGCTCATCGGTGTCGGCACGTCGCTGGTCAGCGGCGGTGACCGCCCTGTCGACCCGGTCGGCGTGCTGTGGTGCCTG
>DATJFV010000047.1:0-8761 GCA_035495435.1 Pseudolysinimonas sp. | reverse complement strand
TGCGGCGCATGGCCGAGGAAGCCACCCGGCTGGTGCTGCAGATGGCCGAGGCACCGCTCGAGAACGTGCCGCGGATGGACCTCGCGACCAGCCTCGTTGTGCGCGAGAGCACCAGCGCTCTGGGGTAGGTCTCGATACGCGCTGCGCGCTACTCGACCGGCGAGGGGGTGCGGTGGGTGGCGATGACCTCCTGCAGCCAGCGCGCCGAATCCTTCGGGACGCGCTCGAGCGTGTCGTAGTCGACCCGCACGATACCGAACCGCTTCGTGTAGCCGTAACCCCATTCGAAGTTGTCCATCAGCGACCAGACGAAATAGCCCTGCAGGTCGACGCCCCGCTCGATCGCTCGGTGCGCGGCCGTGAAGTGCCGGTTCAGATAGTCGATGCGATCGGCATCCGGAACCCGCGGCCCCGCCTCGGTGTGGACGACCCGGTCGGGGAACGCGGCCCCGTTCTCGGTGACCATCAGCGTCTGGGTGGGGAACTGCTCGTGCAGCGACACCAGCAGCTCTTCGAGCCCGTCGGGGGCGATGTTCCAGCCCATGTCGGTGTAAGGACCCTCCTGCACGAGGAACTCGACATCAGGGCTGCCCGGCCACGGCGACCCGCCGACGTTCTGGTGACCGTCGGCATTGGCGCGCGGCGAGACGCCGTCCCACATCTTCACCGTCACCGTGGAGTAGTAGTTGACGCCGAGCACGTCGATCGGCTGATGGATCTGCGCGGTGTCGCCGGCGCGCACGAACGACCAGTCGGTGACCGCCGCGGTGTCCTCGAGGAGATCGGCGTCGTACTGGCCGCGCAGGAGCGGCGACAGGAACGCGCGGTTGGCGAGCGCGTCGATGCGCCGCTTCGCTTCGGGCGAGGTGTCGTCTTCGCCCCGGATGACGTGCAGATTGAGCGTGATCGACACGTCGGGGTCGTTGGTCGCCGCCCGCCGGATCTCGGGCACCGCCAGCCCGTGCGCGAGGTTCAGGTGGTGCACCGCCGCGAGCGCGTCCGCCCCGTTGGTGCGACCGGGGGCGTGGGCGCCCGACCCGTAGCCGAGGTAGGCGGAGCACCACGGTTCGTTGAACGTGGTCCAGGTGTGCACCCGGTCTCCGAGGGCCTCGACGGTGTGCGCGGCGTACTCGGCGAAACGGTACGCGGTGTCGCGGTTGACCCAGCCGTCGGCGTCCTCGAGCGCCTGGGGCAGATCCCAGTGATACAGGGTGGCAACGGGCCGGATGCCGCGGGCCAGCAGCCCGTCGACGAGCCGGGAGTAGAACTCGATGCCCTTCGGGTTGAAGGCCCCCGAGCCGAGCGGCTGGATACGCGGCCAGGCGATCGAGAACCGGTACGCCTCGAGCCCGAGCTCTTTCATCAGGTCGAGGTCCTCGTCGAGGCGGTGGTAGTGGTCGCAGGCGACGTCGCCGGTGTCGCCGTTGACGACCCGTCCGGGCGTGTGGCTGAACGTGTCCCAGATGGAGGGCCCGCGCCCGTCCTCATGCGCCGCCCCCTCGATCTGGTACGACGCGGTGGCCGAGCCGATGACGAAGTCCTTCGGGAACTCGAGTCCGTGGTCGCGGTAGTCGGGGGAGCCTGTGGTGGTCATGCCGTCCATTCTCGCTAATCTCGCCTCGTGCCCCACACCGACCTTCCCCTGGCCGAGTTGCGCGTGTTCCGGCCCGACATCCCCGAACCCGCCGAGTTCGACGCATTCTGGGCGGCGACGCTGGCCGAGTCGCGGGCACTCGCCTCCGATCCGGTGCTGGATGTTGTGGCCGGCCCGTTCACCGAGCTGACGGTCACGGACCTGACCTTCTCCGGCTTCGGAGGCGAGCCGGTGCGCGCCTGGATCACCCGCCCGCACGGGGACGAACCGCGACCCGCGGTCGTCGAATACGTCGGCTACGGCGGCGGCCGCGGGCTGCCCGGCGAGCGCCTGACGTGGGCCGCCGCAGGGTTCGTGCACGTGCTGATGGACACGCGCGGCCAGGGCAGTGCGTGGGGATCCGGTGGCGTCACCCCCGACCCGCACGGCACGGGACCGGCGTTCCCCGGGGTGATGACCCGCGGAATCGAGAGCCCCGAGACCTACTACTACCGGCGGCTCTTCACCGACGCGGTGCTGCTGCTCGATGTCGTGGCGGCGCTGCCGTTCGTCGATCCGGCGCGGGTGGCGGTCACCGGCGGCAGCCAGGGCGGCGCGATCACGCTGGCAGCCGCAGCGCTGTCTGCCGTACCCGCCGCGGCGATGCCCGATGTGCCCTTCCTCTGCCACATCCGCCGCTCGGTGGAGCTCACGCCGCTGGCACCCTTCACCGAGGTGGCGCGCTACCTGGCGGTGCATCGCGATCGGGTCGAGCAGGTCTTCGAGACCCTGTCGTACATCGACGGCGCCACCTTCGCCCGGCGCCTCCGCGTGCCCGCGCTGTTCTCGGTGGGGCTGATGGACGAGATCGTGCTGCCCTCGACGGTGTTCGCCGCCTACAACCTCTGCTCCTCGGCCGACCGCGACATCACGGTGTACGAGTTCAACGGGCACGAGGGCGGCGAGCTGCACAACTGGTACCGCCAGCACGCCTGGCTGACGCAGCGCTTCGGATCCCCGGTCTAGGCGGCGAGGTCGCGCACCCGCGCCGGGTCGGCGAGGAGACGCGCGAAGATCAGCTCGGCCGCACCGATCATCAGCAGGTCGGAGCCAAGTGCGGCGCGGGCGATGCGCACGTCCTCGTAGGCGGCGGCGAGCGCCTGTGCAGCGACCCGCTCGTCGAGGTACGCCGGGTCACGGGCGAGGATCGTGCCGAGGAACCCGCCCAGCACGATCAGCGGCGGGTTCAGGATGTTGACCGCATCTCCCAGCGCCGGCGCGAGAGCGGCGAGCTGGGCGTGCACGGTCGCGAGCACCGCGGGGTCGTCGGAGCGCAGGATCAGCTGCTCCAGTTCGTCGGCACTCGCCGCCGTGCGTCCGACGACGGCCAGCAATTCGGAGCGGCGCACCAGCGACTCGAGGTCTCCGCTCCCGGCGCCGCGGGTGTGCCCGAACTCGCCCGCGTAGCCACTGGCCCCTCCGATCAGGCGACCTCCGGCGATGACGCCGCCGCCGATGCCCGAGGGCCCACCGTTCAGGTAGACCAGGTCGTCGTAGCCGCGACCGGCGCCGTAGATGTGCTCGACCAGTGCGCCCAGCCGGGCATCGTTGCCCACCGCGACGTCGTACCCGGTGGCCTCCGCGAGCATCGCCGCGACGGGGGCATCCCGCCACTCCAGGTGCGGGGCGAGGCGCACCAGGCCGTCGTCGGCACGGACGAGGCCGGGGACGGCGACCCCGACTCCGAGCACCCGGGATCGCGGAGAGAGCGGGGCGACCAGCTCGTCGACGAGCGCGGCGCTGAGACGTACCGCCTCATCCGGCGAGGGCACGCCCTGAGTCTCGCGGCGAAGCGTGTCGACCACGTGCCCGCCGAGGGCGACGAGCGCGACGGTCACCGCGTCGACTTCGGGGTTGATCGCGATGGCGAGGTTGCGGCTGTCGGGGTTCACGGTGGGGCTCGGCCGGCCGACCTGGTTGGTGGGGTCGGGGTCGGTCTCGTGCACCAGACCCAGTTCGGCCAGTTCGCCGACGAGGGCGGCGACGGTGGAGCGGTTGAGCCCGGTCTGCGCGGTGAGGGCGGAGCGCGGCTGCGAGCCGTCGTGGTGCAGCAACGTGAGGATCGCCGAGAGGTTGTGGCGGCGCGTGCTGAGCAGTGCCATCCGCACCTCCTGTTTATGTTGCCCTAATCAACTTATACCGCTAGATTGCACGAGAACGCTATCGCCAACGATGCCGGAGACACGCCCATGAGCATTCCCACCCCCACCAAGGCAGACCGCTTCACCTTCGGCCTCTGGACCGTCGGCTACAACGGCACCGACCCCTTCGGCGGACCCACCCGCCCCGCCCTCGACGTCGTGCACGTCGTCGAGAAGCTCGCCGAGCTCGGCGCCATGGGCCTCACCTTCCACGACGACGACCTGTTCGCGTTCGGCTCCACCGACGCCGAGCGCCAGACCCAGATCGACCGCCTGAAGGGCGCACTCGCCGACACCGGCCTGGTGATCCCGATGATGACCACCAACCTGTTCAGCGCGCCGGTGTTCAAAGACGGCAGCTTCACCTCCAACGACCGGGCCGTGCGCCGGTTCGCGCTGCGCAAGGTGATCCGGCAGCTCGACCTCGCCGCCGAGCTGGGCGCGACGACGTTCGTCATGTGGGGCGGGCGCGAAGGTGCCGAGTACGACTCGGCCAAAGACATCCAGCAGGCGCTCGCCCGCTACAAGGAGGCCGTCGACCTGCTCGGCCAGTACGTCGTCGACAAGGGTTACGACATCCGCTTCGCGATCGAACCCAAGCCCAACGAGCCGCGCGGCGACATCCTGCTGCCCACCGTCGGGCACGCCATCGCCTTCATCTCGAGCCTCGAGCGGCCCGAGATGGTCGGCCTCAACCCCGAGGTCGGGCACGAGCAGATGGCGGGACTGAACTTCCAGGCCGGCATCGCACAGGCGCTGTACCACGGCAAGCTGTTCCACATCGACCTGAACGGTCAGCGCGGCATCAAGTACGACCAGGACCTGGTCTTCGGTCACGGCGACCTGCACAACGCGTTCGCCCTGGTCGACCTGCTCGAGCACGGCGGACCCGCCGGCGGGCAGGCCTACACCGGCCCGCTGCACTTCGACTACAAGCCCAGCCGCACCGAGGACGAGGACGGCGTGTGGGCCTCCGCCGCCGCCAACATGCGCACCTACCTGCTGCTGAAGGAGCGCGCAGCCGCGTTCCGTGCCGACCCCGAGGTGCAGGAGGCGCTGGCCGCCGCCCGCGTGCCCGAGCTGGCGCAGACCACGCTCGGCGCCGGCGAGAGCTACGACGACCTGATCGCCGACCGCTCCGCGTGGGAGGACTTCGACGCGTCGGCGTACTTCGGCGCCAAGGGGTTCGGGTTCGTGCGGTTGCAGCAGCTGGCCACCGAGCACCTGATGGGTGCCCGCTGACGGAACTCGGCGGTCGAGTAGCGCCGCAGGCGCGTATCGAGACCCACCACGTTATGGTCTCGATACGCCGCTTCGCGGCTACTCGACCGGCGGAGGAAGGACTGACGTGACCCTCGTCGCCGGCGTCGACTCGTCGACGCAGAGCTGCAAGGTGGTGATCCGCGACGCCGACACCGGCGAGATCGTGCGCTCGGGCCGGGCGGGGCATCCGGACGGCACCGAGGTCGACCCGGCCGCCTGGTGGGATGCCCTGCAGGAGGCGCTCGCGGCTGCGGGCGGGCTGGATGACGTGGCGGCGATCTCCGTCGCCGGCCAGCAGCACGGCATGGTGGTGCTGGATGTCGACGGCCGCGTGATCCGACCCGCTCTGCTCTGGAACGACACCCGTTCGGCCGGGGCCGCCGCCGCGCTGACCGATGAGTTCGGTGCGGCCGAGCTCGCCCGGCGCACCGGCAGCGTCCCCGTCGCCAGCTTCACCGCCACGAAGCTGCGCTGGCTGCGCGACGCCGAGCCCGACAACGCGGCACGGGTCGCCGCGGTCGCGCTGCCGCACGACTGGCTGACCTGGCGGCTGCGCGGCTTCGGCCCCGACCACCCCGACCTCACCGAACTGGTCACCGACCGCTCCGACGCCAGCGGCACCAGTTACTGGTCGCCCGCCACCGGCGAGTACGACCGCGACCTGCTGATCGCCGCCCTCGGGCACGACGCGATCCTGCCGCGCGTGCTCGGCCCGGCAGAGAGCGCGGGTCACGTCGCGGGAACCTCGGTCGTGATCGGCCCCGGCGCGGGCGACAACGCCGGCGCCGCGCTCGGCCTGGGCGCCGACGTCGGCGACGTGGTCGTCTCGATCGGCACCTCGGGCACGGTCTTCGCGGTCACCGGCTCCCCGGTCGCCGACACGTCCGGCACGGTCGCCGGGTTCGCGGATGCCGGGGGCGCCTTCCTGCCGCTCGTCGCCACCCTGAATGCGGCGCGTATCCTCGACGCGGTCGCCGCGCTGCTCGGAGTCGACCACGACGAACTCGGCCGACTCGCCCTCGCGGCAGAGCCCGAAGCCCACGGACTCGTGCTGCAGCCGTACTTCGAGGGCGAGCGCACCCCGAACCTGCCCGACGCGACCGCCACCCTGTTCGGGATGACGCTCGCGTCCACCACCCGCGAGAACCTCGCCCGCGCCGCCATCGAGGGCATGCTCTGCGGACTGGCCGACGGGCTGGACGCCGTGCGCGTGCAGGGCGTCGACGCCCGCCGCATCCTGCTCATCGGGGGTGCGGCGCAGAACCCCGCCGTCTCGGCGATCGCGGCGCAGGTGTTCGATGTGCCCGTCGTCGTTCCGGCACCGGGTGAGTACGTCGCCGCCGGCGCTGCCGTGCAGGCCGCATGGGTGCTCTCGGGATCGCGCCCGGCCTGGCCGGTCGCGCTGGAGGCCGAACCCGCCCTCGACACCCGGCCCGGCATCCGCAGGGCGTACGCGGCGCGCGCCCCGCGCTGACCCCCGCGCGGGCGGCACCCGGTCAGGGACTTTCCGCCCCTCGGCCCGCGCCCCGATAGTTGCTCTGGCGCGCTCCGTCGGTGGGACGGACGCGCTCCCTGGAGGACTCCCGATGAAGCGACTCGTCACCGCCGTTGCTGCGGTCGCCGCCACCGCCCTTGCACTCACCGGCTGCTCGGCCGCCGGGTCGGGCTCCGACCCGAACAACCCGAATCAGCTCGAGGCGTTCACCTGGTGGTCGTCCGGCTCGGAGAAGGTGGGGCTCGACGCGCTCGTCGACACGTTCGCGCTGCAGTACCCCGGCATCGAGTTCCTCAACGCCTCGGTCGCGGGCGGAGCGGGTTCGAACGCCAAGGCCGCCCTCGCCGCCCGGCTCGAGGCCGACAACCCGCCCGACACCTTCCAGGCCCACGCCGGCGCCGAGCTGACCGACTACATCGAGGCGGGTCGCCTGCAGGACCTCACCGGGTTCTACGCCGACAACGGTCTCGACGAGGTGTTCCCCGAGACGCTGATCGAGCGCCTCACCGTCGACGGCAAGATCTACTCGGTACCGAGCAACATCCACCGCGCCAACGTGGTGTGGGCCAACACGCAGGTGCTCGAGGACGCCGGGCTCGACCCGACGAGCCCGCCCGCCACCCTCGACGCCTGGATCGACGACATGCAGACCCTCCAGGACGCCGGCGTCGAGTACCCGCTCGCCCTCGGCACCGACTGGACCCAGCTGCAGCTGTTCGAGAACGTGCTGATCGCCGACCTGGGACCCGACCAGTACTCGGGCCTGTGGACCGGCGCCACCAACTGGAACGTGCTCGGCGTGCGCGAGGCCGTCACCGACTACGGCCGGCTGCTCGACTTCGCCAACCCCGACCACTCCGCGATGGAGTGGGACAAGGCGACCCAGCTGGTCATCGACGGTGACGCCGCCTACAACGTGATGGGCGACTGGGCCGAGGCCGCCTTCGAGCAGGCCGGGCAGACCTACGACAACCAGTACACGACCTTCCCGACGCCGGGCACCGACGGGGTGTTCGACTTCCTCGCCGACTCGTTCACGCTGCCGGTCGGTGCGCCGCACGAGCAGGCCGCCAAGGACTGGCTGACCACCATCAGCTCGGCCGACGGGCAGAAGGCGTTCAACCTGGCCAAGGGCTCCATCCCGGCGCGCACCGACGCGAACCCCTCCGACTACCCGCCGTATCAGCAGACCGCGATGGCGTCGTTCGCGAACGACACCGTGGTCAGCTCGCTGGCGCACGGTGCGGCGGCACGCATCGGGTGGTCGGCGGGCATCTCGGATGCGGTGGCCAAGTTCGGCGAGGACCGTCACGCCGACGCGCTGATCAAGACCCTGATCCAGCTGCAGAGCGACAAGGGCTGACTCAGGCCGCGGGGTGCCCGAACTCCGCGATGGCGTCGTCGACGCGATCGCGGCTCCAATAACCCGAACCGACGACGACCTCGTCGATGTCGACGGCGCGGACCGGCACGCCCGCGACCAGCACCGCGGGGATTTCACCCGCTCCGTTGTCCACGGTCACGCCCACCGCGGCCGCGGGGCCGTCCTGCAGCACGTGCATCGCCGCGTCGGCGAGCGCCCGCGGGTCTTCCAGGACGGACGCGTACTGCCGCCCGTCGACGAGGGCGGCGAGTGACCGCAACTCGCAGCCGCGACCGGTGACCACCGGGAAGCCGTCTCCGGGCACCGCGCCGGCGTCGAGCAGCGCGGCCGCCGCCCCGCGAGCCAGCTCGTCGGAGGTGGCGAGCACCGCATCCGGCACCGCCCCCGCGTACTGGTCGGCGATGATGCCTCTCAGACGTTCGGCCGCGGTAGCGTCGCTGCCGCGCAGGGTGGTCACCTGCGACAGCTCGGTCTGACCCGAGCCGACCACCAGCGTGCCGGCGTCGAGGTAGGGCTCGAGCACCGTCATCGCGCCGTCGTATGCCGGGGTGGTGCGCGGGTCGTCGGGCGACCCGGCCACCAGCTCGATACGGAACGGGCCGGATGCCGGGGTCGCCGAGGGCGCGGGCGTCGCCGTCGCGACATCCGGTTTCGGGAGCAGGCCGAGGCCCTCGAGCAGCAGGTGCGCCTGAGCGGCCCCCGCGGCGCGCGCATCGAAGCCGACGTGCGCGTCGAGCCGCGCGGTGTCGCGCACCAGGACGCCCATCGACACCACCGCCGTGCCCGCGGGAGCCTCATCGACGACGGGAACCAGACTCGTCTGGTCGATCGGCCAGACGACGAGG
>DATJFV010000046.1:0-110994 GCA_035495435.1 Pseudolysinimonas sp. | reverse complement strand
GTGTAGCCGTGGTAGAACGCGGTGTTGCCGTGGCGGAAGGGCTCGTAGATGCGGTCGCTGACGATCGTCGCGCCGATCGGCGAGTAGCCCGAGGTCATGCCCTTGGCGCAGGTGATCATGTCGGGCACGTAGCCGTACTCGTCGCAGGCGAACATGTGCCCGATGCGCCCGAACGCGCAGATGACCTCGTCGCTGACGAGCAGCACGTCGTAGCGATCGCAGATCTCACGCACCCGCTGGAAGTAGCCGGGGGGAGGCGGGAAGCATCCGCCCGAGTTCTGCACCGGCTCGAGGAAGACGGCCGCGACCGTCTCGGGGCCCTCGAACAGGATCATCTCCTCGATGCGGTTCGCCGCCCAGACGCCGAACTCGGCCTCGGTGCCCGTGAAGCCCATCTCCTCGGCGCGGTAGTAGTTGGTGTTCGGCACCCGGAACCCACCGGGGGTGACCGGCTCGAACATCTCCTTCATCGCCGGGATGCCGGTGATGGCCAGGGCGCCCTGCGGGGTGCCGTGATAGGCGATCGAGCGCGAGATGACCTTGTGCTTGGTGGGGCGGCCCTGCAGCTTCCAGTAGTACTTGGCCAGCTTGAACGCGGTCTCGACCGCTTCGCCGCCGCCGGTGGAGAAGAAGACGCGGTTGAGGTCGCCGGGGGCGTAGTCGGCCAGGCGGTCGGCCAGCTCGATCGCCGACGGATGCGCGTAGGACCAGATCGGGAAGAACGCGAGCTCTTCGGCCTGCCGCGCCGCCGTCTCGGCCAGGCGACGTCGCCCGTGGCCGGCGTTGACGACGAACAGGCCCGACAGGCCGTCGATGTACTTCTTGCCGTGCGAATCCCAGATGTGGTGCCCCTCGCCCTTGACGATGATCGGGGCGCCGTGCTGCTCGAGCACGGACTGGCGGGCGAAATGCATCCAGAGGTGATCTTTCGCCTTCTGCTGCAGCTCGCTGTCGTTGAAGGTGGTGACGGGTTGTTCGGTGGTCGTCATGGTGCTGCTTCCTTACCTGGTTCCCCAGTTGTAGAACTGCTTGTGCAGTTTGAGGTAGACGAACGTCTCGGTGGACTGCACGCCCGAGATTCCGCGGATGCGCTGATTGAGCAGCTCGATCAGGTCGTCGTCGTTCTCGCAGACGACCTCGGCGAGCACGTCGAAGCTGCCCGCCGTGAGCACGACATAGTCGACCGCCTCGATCGACCCCAGCGCCTCGGCGACGCGGGTGGCGTCACCGGTGACCCGGATGCCGATCATCGCCTGGCGGTAGAAGCCCAACTGCATCGGGTCGGTCACCGCGACGACCTGCATCACCCCGGATTCGGTGAGCTTCTGCACGCGCTGGCGCACGGCCGCCTCACTGAGGCCGACGGCCTTGCCGATCTCGGCGTAGGAGCGCCGGCCGTCCTGCTGCAACTGCTCGACGATCGCCTTCGACACGTCGTCGAGCACCACGGCTTTGGGTCGTCCCGGCATGGGACTGATTCTGTCAGTGAAAACGGGGTCGTACAAGCGATTCCGCAATCTAGTGCCCCGGATAGTGACGAAATCAGTAGTCTGGGCGCATGAAGAATCTGCGCAACTTCATCGACGGCGACTATGTCGAGGCCGAGGCCGACGACTCCTTCGCCGTCATCGACCCGGCCACCGAGAAGGCATATGCGACCTCGCCCGTCTCCAGCGCCGCCGATGTCGACAAGGCGTTCGCCGCGGCGGAACGGGCCTTCGAGGTCTGGGGCGAGGAGACACCGGCGGTGCGGCAGCTCGCGCTGTTCCGCATCGCCGACGAGATGGAACGTCGCGCCGACGAGTTCGCCGACCTCGAATCCCAGGACACCGGCAAGCCGCGGGCGAGCCTGGTGGCGGATGAGATCCTGCTGTCGGTCGATCAGCTGCGGTTCTTCGCCGGGGCGGCTCGCAATCTCGAGGGCCGGGCCACCGCGGAGTACATGCCCGACCACACCAGTTCGATCCGCCGCGAGCCGATCGGCGTCATCGGGCAGGTCACACCCTGGAACTACCCGCTCAACATGGCGGTCTGGAAGATCGCGCCCGCCATCGCCGCCGGCAACACGACGGTGCTGAAGCCGAGCGACACCACGCCGCTGTCGACGCTTCTGCTGGCCGAGATCGCCGCCCAGTTCCTTCCGCCGGGCGTGCTCAACGTCATCACCGGCGACCGCACCACCGGCGCGGCGATGATCGAGCACCGCACCCCGCAGATGGTTTCCATCACCGGGTCGGTGCGGGCCGGGATGGAGGTGGCTCGTGCCGCCGCCTCCGACCTGAAACGTGTGCACCTGGAACTCGGGGGCAAGGCACCCGTGATCGTCTTCCCCGACGCCGACCTGCAGAAGGCGGTCGAGGGTATCGCGATGGCCGGGTACTTCAACGCCGGCCAGGACTGCACGGCCGCGACCCGGGTGCTGGTGCACGAGGACGTGCACGACGAGTTCGTCGCGGCGATGGTCGCGCATGTGCGGGCCAACGTGAAAACCGGCGACCCGCACGATGCGTCGGCGTTCTTCGGCCCCGTGAACAACCAGAACCAGTTCGACCGCGTCATGGGGGTGATCGGAGGGCTGCCCGGTCACGCCGAGGTGCAGACCGGGGGAGTGCGTCAGGGCTCCACGGGTTACTTCATCGAGCCGACCGTGGTGTCGGGGCTGGCGCAGGAAGACGACGCGATCCAGCACGAGATCTTCGGACCGGTCGTCACCGTGCAGCGATTCCGCGATGAGGCGCAGGCGCTGGAGTGGGCGAACGGAGTGAACTACGGGCTGGCATCGTCGGTCTGGACCACGGACCACGGTCGCGCGATGCGGTTCGCCAAGCACCTCGACTTCGGCTGCGTGTGGATCAACACCCACATCCCGATCGTCGCCGAGATGCCGCACGGCGGGTTCAAGCACTCCGGCTACGGCAAAGACCTGTCGATGTACGGGTTCGAGGACTACACGCGCATCAAGCACGTGATGTCGTACATCGGCGGGTGACGGGGGCGCAGAATAGACGGGTGACCGGCACGGACGACCTCGAGCACACGCTCGGCGTCGAGCGGCCCGTGCCGCCCGCGCTCGTCGAGCCGCCGGAGCCCGAGCGCGGTCGGCTGCCTGAGGCCGCGCTGCCCGGCGTTGCCGCGACCGAGCCGGAGGGCGAGGCGGCGCCATCGCCCGCACCCGAGCCCGCTCGGCGCGAGGCGCCTGCGGTCACCGCCGATCCGCCTGCGCGTCGCCCGTACCGGCTCCGCATGGCCGACGGAGTCGTGGTGAACCTCGACCTCACCGTCTATCTCGGCAGGCGTCCCAGCGTGCCGCGCGTCGCATCCGACCGCCGCGTGCGCCTGGTCACGGTGCCGAGCCGTGGCAAGGAGGTCTCGGCCACCCACCTCGAACTGCGCTGGACCGGCGACGCGGTCGTCGCCACCGACATGCGCTCGACCAACGGGTCGCGGGTGATGATCCCCGGGAATCAGCCCCGCACGCTGCTGCGCGGCGAGTCGGCAGTGGTGACCCCCGGCACCCTGATCGATCTCGGCGACGGCAACGTGCTCGAAGTGCTCTCGCCCGAGCGGCTGACGGTGGACGCATGAGCCATCTCGGCAAGGACCGCAGCGCCCATCGCATCCCGCTGCCGTCGGGCGGCGAGATCGTGCTCAGCTGGGCCGCCCGCAGCGACGTCGGCAATCGGCGCGCCAGCAACGAGGACAGCGTCGTGGTCGCCTCGCCGATGTTCGCCGTCGCCGACGGGATGGGCGGCCATGCCGCCGGCGACCGGGCCAGTGCCGCCGCCGTCGAGCACCTGCGGCCGCGCACGGGCATCACGTTCCTCGACATCGAGACCCTGGAGTCCTCGCTCGCGGCGGCCGCGAACGACATCGACACGCTGGCCGAGGGGATCCCGATCGGCGTCGGCACCACCGTCACCGGCGCCGCCCTCATGCTGATCGACGATCTTCCGGTCTTCGCCGTGTTCAACATCGGCGACAGTCGGGTCTACAGCATCGTCAACAACGACCTCGTGCGCGTGACCACCGACCACTCGGTCGTGCAAGAACTCGTCGACGCGGGCATCATCGACGCCTCGGAGGCCGAGAGCCACCCCGAGAGCAACGTCATCACACGCGCACTCGGGTTCCGGGACGACCCGCGGCCCGACGTGGTGATGGTTCCCGCGCGCGCCGGGCTGCGGCTGCTCATCTGCTCGGACGGGCTCACCAAAGAGCTGGGTGACGACCGGATCCGGCTGCACCTGGCGGCCGGCATGCCGGCCGACGAGACGGCCGGTGCACTCGTCGACGCGGCGCTCGCGGCGGGCGGTCGCGACAACGTCACCGTGGCTGTCGTCGACGTGCTCGAGGCGCCCGAGTCGTAGCCCGATCTGGGGGAACGGGGACCCGGCCCCCGTTCAGGGGCGGACCAGGCGTTTCGCCCAGGCCCGCTGCCTAGAATGACTGAGTTCTTCGGCTGAGAGGGGGGACCGATCGTGGCGCGCCGTCTGCCGTCCCAGCCTCCCGTGCTGCCCGGATTCTCCTACGTGCATGTGCTCGGGTCGGGCGGCTTCGCCGACGTGTTCCTCTACGAGCAGAACATGCCGCGTCGGCAGGTGGCTGTCAAGGTCATGCTGAGCGAGGTCGTCAACGACCAGGTGCGTCAGATGTTCCAGGCCGAGGCGAACCTGATGGCTCAGCTGTCGGGTCACCCCTCGATCCTCACCGTGTACCAGGCGGGGGTGTCGGCGGACGGCCGGCCCTACCTCGTCATGGAGTTGTGCTCGGCGTCGCTCAGCGAACGGTATCGGCGCGAGCGGATCTCTGTCGCCGAGGTGCTCCGCATCGCGGTCAAGATCGGGTCGGCGGTAGAAACCGCCCACCGAGCCGGGGTGCTGCATCGCGACATCAAGCCCTCCAACATCCTGCTCACCGCGTACGGCCACCCGGTGCTGTCGGACTTCGGGATCGCCGCCTCGATCGCCGTGGCAAAAGAAGAGGACTCTGTCGGCCTGTCGATCCCGTGGTCGGCACCCGAGGTGCTGCTGGATGAGACTCCCGGCACCATCGCCAGCGAGGTCTGGTCGCTGGGTGCCACGGTGTATTCGTTGCTCGCGGGCCGATCGCCCTTCGAGGTGCCCGGCGGCTCCAACTCATCGACCGATCTGATGTCGCGCATCGCCCGCGCCAAGCCGCAGCCGATCGGCCGCGCCGACGTCCCCGCGAGCCTCGAGAATCTGCTGAAACGCGCGATGTCGCGCAAACCCGAACTGCGGCCCGCCAGCGCGCTCGACTTCGTGCGCGAACTGCAGGTGATCGAGACCGAGCTGGGCGTCTCGCAGACGCCGATCGAGGTCGCGATGGACGAGTGGGCGAGCGCCACCGTGCAAGACCTCGAGGACCGCACCCGGCTGCGCCCGCTGCCCGGCAACGCAGCCGCCGCACCTCGCCGCCGGCGGCGCGCGGCAGCGGCCGCGGACGGATACTCGCCGGTCGGCACCGTGCGCGAGGCGAGCGGCCCCAACCGGTTCAGCGAGAGCCGGCCCGCGCCGATGAGCAGGCGACAGCAGGTGATCACCTGGGTGCTGGTCGGTGCGGCCGTGCTCGTGGTGGCACTCGGCGCGATTGCACTGGTGGTGCTGCTGCGGGCAGCCAACTCGACCGGCATTCCGACGGTCACCGACATCTCGGCCACGGAGTCGGGCGGCACCGTGCAGTTCAGCTGGCCCGACCCCGGCCTCGACGACGGTGACCGCTACCAGATCCAGGTGCGTGACGGCACCTCGTCGGTGCAGTTGTCACCGCAGTTCCGGGTCGACGCTCAGCCCGGCGACACCGTCTGCATCACCGTCAGCGTCAATCGCCAGGGGAAGGTCGGCGCGCCGAGCACTGAGAAGTGCATCGACGTCGAGGGCTGACCATGTTCTGGAGCTGGCTGAAGGCCCACCGTTCGCTCGCCGCCACCGTGACGAGCAGCGTCGTGGTGGCCGCGGTGATCGCCGCGGTCGCGATCGTGTCCACGGGCTACACGGCGCAGAAGATGCAGCTGAACGACGGCTCGGTGTGGGTCGCGAACGACAGCAAGCAGGCGATCGGCCGGGCCAACGCCGAGGTGTTCGAGCTGAATGCCGTCGTGCGCGCCCAGGCGGCGCAGCTGGAGACCGTGCAGAACGGCGAGACGGTGCTGCTGGTCGACCACGCCAACGCCACGGTCGAGACGGTCGACCCGGCCACGAGCACGATCTCCGAGAGTGCGGCGCTGCCTCCGGACCAGGCTGAGGTGTTCCTGGCCGGCGACCGGATCGTCATCTTCGAGGCGGGCACGGGCGAGCTCTGGATCCTGCCGCTGGTCGAGCTCGGGGGCTTCGACGCCACCGCCCCGGCCAGCCTGAGCCTCGGCAGTGATGCCGTCGTGACCGTCACACCGGACGGCGTGCTGTACGCCTACTCGCCCGAGGTGGGCGAGGTGCGCCGGGTCGATGCCACCCGGTCCGACGAGGTCAGCGCAAGCTGGCGCCTGAACCCCGACTCCGGGTCGCGCGCGTACCAGATCACGGCGGTCGGCGACCGGTGGGCCGTCCTCGACACCGGCACGCGCATCCTGTATCTCGACGGGCGTTCGGTCGACCTCACCACACAGATCGACCCGACCGCCGGCGCCGTGCTGCAGCAGCCCGGACCTGCCTCCGAGCGCGTGCTGGTCGGCACGCGGGACGCTCTGCTGAGCGTGCCGCTGAGCGGCGCCGCGCCGGTACCGCTCATCAACGGGCAGTCCGGATCCGTCGCGCCGCCACTGGTGCTGGCGGGCTGCGAGTACGGTGCGTGGAGCAACGGCACCGCGTTCCGGCGCTGTCTCGGTGAGGGTGGCGACGGCTCGACCCTGCCACTTCAGGGCATGGCAGGCGCGGCCGCCCTGACCTTCTCGGTGAACACCGGCCATGCCGTGCTCAACGACACCCGGTCGGGCGCCACCTGGGCGGTTCAGCAGAACGGCGAGCTGATCGACAACTGGGACGACCTGATCGTCGAAGACCAGGATCAGCAGCAGCAGCAGAACGACGATGACGTCCCGCCGCAGATCGATCCGGAGCAGAAGCCGCCGGTCGCGGTCGATGACCAGTTCGGCGCGCGGCCCGGGAAAGCGACGCTGCTGCCCGTTCTGCTGAACGACTACGACCCCAACGCCGATGTTCTGGTCATCACTCAGACCACGGGCGTCTCCGACGATGTCGGCCGCCTCGACCTGGTCACCCGCAACCAGCAGCTGCTGCTCACCCTGCCCGACGACGCCCGTGGCACGATCACGTTCGGGTACACGATCAGCGACGGGCGCGGCGGCACCGACAGTGCGACCGTCACCGTGACGGTGCGTCAACCGGGCGAGAACTCTCCGCCGCGCCAGGTGCGCACCACCAAGGCGACCGTGCAGGAGGGCGGTCGTGTCACCAGCCAGGTGCAGGGCGACTGGGTCGACCCCGATGGGGATGCGTTCTACCTGACCAGCGCCACGACCGCGTCCCCCGACCGGGTCAGCTACAAACCGGATGGCGCTGTCGTCTTCTCCGACTCGGGTGAGGGCAGCGGGCAGAAGTCGGTGACGCTCACCATGTCGGACGGGCAGGCGGTGGGCAACGGCAGTGTCGCGGTGACGGTGAAACCGGCCGGTGAGGTGCCGATCGTGATCGAGCCATGGATCGCGCTGGCCACCGCGGGGCAGGAGATCACGGTGCGTCCGATGTCGCACGTGCGGGGCGGCAACGGCAACCTGCGGCTCAACGCCGTTCCGGCGAAACCCGGCTCGAAGATCGACCCGAGCTTCGAGGCGGGCACCTTCACCTTCGAGAGTGACGAGGTGCGCACCCACTACATCGAGTTCACCGTCACCGACGGCGACCAGACCGCCACCGGTCTGGTGCGCATCGATGTCGCGGCCCCGCCCGACTCGAACACCCGGCCGATCACGGTGCCCAAGACGATCTTCGTCCATACCCTCCAGAACCAGACGGTCGACCCGACGCAGACCGACATCGACCCGGCCGGCGGGGTCCTGGTCGTGACCGGAGTGACCGGCATCGACCCGAACGGCCCCATCCAGGCCGAGGTGCTCGATCAGCGCGACGTCCGTGTCACGCTGAAGGCTCCGCTCGACGGCAGCAGCGTCACGTTCAGCTACCGCATCAGCAATGGCCTCGCCGAGGCCGAGGGCACCATCACGGTGGTCGAGTTGCCGGCGCTCGAGCAGTTGCAGCCGCCGATCGCGACCGACGACGAGGTGACGGTGCGCGTCGGCGACGTGATCGACATCCCCGTGCTCGCCAACGACGATCACCCCGACGCGGTGCCCATCACCCTTCAGCCGCAGCTGGCACAGGACCTTCCGGGGGGCGGCGGCCTGCTGTTCGTCTCGGGCGACCGGCTGCGCTATCTCGCCCCCGAGACCGCGGGCAATTACAGCGCGGTCTACACGATCGCCGGGCCGGATGGTCAGACCGCGCAGGCACGGGTCGATATCGCCGTTCGCGAGGTCGACCTGGCGACCAACAACGCCCCCACGCCCCGGCGGGTGACGGCGCGTGTGCTGGCCGGCGAGCAGGTCAAGATCGAGATCCCGATGTCGGGCATCGATCCGGATGGTGACTCGGTGCAGCTGATCGGTGTCGCCAGTAACCCCGAGAAGGGGTCGGTGCTCGAAGTCGGGCCGGGGTATGTGGTCTATCGCGCGGGCGACTACTCATCGGGCACCGACGAGTTCGACTACAGCGTCATCGACGCCCTCGGGGCACGGGCGGACGGCACGGTCCGCGTCGGCATCTCGGCGCCGCTCGACGGCGCCCGCAACCCGGTCGCGAACGCCGACGAGGTGACGGTGCGGCCGGGCCGCAGCATCTCGGTGCAGGTGCTCGCCAACGATTCCGACCCCGACGGCAGCCCGCTCACTGTGACGGCGGCGACCCCGAACACCGCTGACACCTCGGCGGTCATCGAGGACGACAAGATCGTCACGATCACGCCGCCCGAGGTCGAGGGCGACTACTCGGTGATCTACACGATCCAGAACGCCTCCGGGGGCACCAGTCAGGCCTTCATCTACGTCAAGGTCGACGCGGACGCGCCCCTGGGCTATCCGATCGCGCAAGACACGGTGCTCGCGGTGAGCGATGTCCTCGATCACGACACCCTCGACGTGGCGGTGCTCGACAACGTGTTCTTCCCCGACGGCGACGCGAGCGAGCTCGGGGTGGCGCTCGTCCAGGGCTTCTCCTCGGGCGCCCAGGTGCTGCCCGACAAGCGGATCCGGGTGACGATCGGGCAGAAGAGTCAGGTGATCCCGTTCTCGGTCTCGCACCCCGACGACGACGCCATCCGCTCGTACGCCTTCATCTGGGTGCCCGGCTACGCCGATGCCCTCCCGCAGCTGGATCGCACCGCCCCGCCACTGAAGGTCAAGAGCGAAGACACCCTGCGCATCGACATCAACGACTACGTGGTCGCGCTCGCGGGCAGCACCGTTCGACTGAGCGACACCACCTCGGTGCGGGCCACCCACGCCAACGGCGCGGATCTCGTCGTCGATGACACCACGTTGGAGTTCACCTCGGCCGACAAGTACTTCGGCCCGGCGTCGATCACGTTCGAGGTGACCGATGGCGCATCGGCGGACGACCCGTCCGGGCACACCGCCATCCTCACCCTGCCCATCGAGGTGGAGCCTCGCGACAACCAGCCCCCGGTGTTCACCGGCGGCACCGTGAACTTCGAGCCGGGGGAGGAGAAGGAGCTCGACCTGCTGCGGCTCACCAACTACCCCTACGACGACGACCTCGACGAGCTGGTGTACTCGGTCCTGCAGCCGCTGCCCGAAGGCTTCGACTACACCCTCAACGGCCAGCGCCTGGTGCTGAAGGCCAAGCCGACGGCCGTCACGGGCTCGAGCACGTCGATCGGCCTCGGGGTGCGTGATGCGATCAACGAGGGCCGCGCCGGCAGCATCATGCTGCAGGTGGTGCCGTCGACCCGGCCGCTGGCCAAGCCCGTCGCGGATCGCGCGGTCACCAAGCGCGGCGAGACCACGTCGGTCGACGTGCTCACCAACGACCAGGCGAACAACCCGTTCCCCGATACGCCGCTGCGCGTCATCGCGATCCGGGGCCTGGCCGGGGGAGCCATCCCCGACGGGGTGACCATCACGCCGAGCGCCGACAACGCCAAGCTGAGCGTGACCGTGTCGACCAGTGCCGCGCCGGCCGACATCAACCTGCAGTACGAAGTCGCCGATGCCACGAACGACCCGAACCGCTACGTCTGGGGCAATGTCACCATCTCGATTCAGGACGTGCCCGACCCGGTGACCAACGTGCGCGTCTCGGAGTTCGGTGACCGGCTGCTGAAGCTGTCGTGGGTGCCGGGCCAGTTCAACAACTCGCCGATCTCCGGCTACGAGGTGACGATGACGTCGGCGGCGGACGGCTCGGCGCTCGGCGTCACGACCTGCACCACCACGGTGGGCTGCGAGTTGCGCACGCCGGGTAATGGCCCCTCGAACGCGGTGCGGCTGAGTGTGGTGGCGATCAACGAGATCGGGCCCTCGGCCCCGAGTGCGCTGGCCGGGCAGATCTGGTCCGACGTCATCCCGCCGCCGCCGAGCGGCCTGTCCTGGCGCCCCCTCGACCAGGGCCTGCGGGTCAGCTGGTCCAAGCCCGACGGCGGTGCGGGCAGCCCGATCGAGACGTACGTTGTCACGGTCGGCGGCGTCACCGAGACGGTGAACGTGGATCCGTCCGACCCGGTCGGAACGCGATACTCGCGCAACGTGCAGGCGCCCTCGATCGCGAACGGCAGCTCCGTCGGATTCAGCGTGAGCGCCCGCAACTCGGCACCGAACAGCCTGGCGACCTGGAACGAGGCCTCCGCATCCGGTGTGCCCGCGGGGCCGCCGATCGCGACCGGCGCGCCCAGCGCATCCGGCTCGGTGACCGACGGCACCACCGCGAGCATCTCCTGGGATGGCGTGTTCTCCGACAACGGCGCCGCGATCAGCAACTTCTACGTGTCGATCTACACCGGCCGCACCCCGACCTGCACGGTGACGGGTGTCGACCAGGGCTCGCCGGTCGTCAGCCCGCCGCCTGCGGGAACGTACACCCGGCACCTCAGCGGCGGCGTGACCAGCACCACCTTCGGCGGGCTCACCCCCAACAAGACGTACTCGATGATCGTCTTCGCTTACAACGGCCAGGGCTGCACCGACTCCACGGTGGTCCCCGTGACGCCGCGCGCCGCGCCGGGAACGGCGACCGGCATCCAGACCAGCGGGCCGGTGCAGAGCTCGCCGTCGACCTGGGACTTCCGGCTCGACGATTTCAGCATCGCGTCGGGTCCGTCGGATGCCGACCGCTTCGTGTATCGGCTGATCGGCGGCGCCACCGACCAGTCGGCGTCCGAACCGGTGAAGACGGGCACGCTGCTCACCACCGGCAACGGCTCGCAGTACGGCAATCAGTTGTCGGTGCAGGTGAAGGCCTGCGCGAGTTACCCGGAGGGCACGCTCTGCAGTGCGTCGTGGTCGCCCGTGTTCCCGCTCGGCGGGGTCGCGGTGAACAACTCGACGCCCGGCGATCTGCAGTCGGTGGTGACCGCGTCCGACGGCGTGCTCGACGCGACCGGGTACTGGGGCTGGACGTCGCTGCCCGCCGGCGTGGATTACACCGACGTGTCGGTGAGCTGCGGCCCCGACGACGACCCGGCGACGCCGAATCAGTGCGAGGTGCACGGCGGTCTGCTGGGGCGCAGCTTCCCCGACCTGGTGGTCACGATCACCGCCAACGGCACGACCTATACGAGAGAGTACGCGTGGGGTCAGTTCTGACCCGCGCGCGAGGAAAAAGGATGGAAACCCGATGACGATGACCCCGGAGCAGGCCACCGCCTTCCAGGAGGCGTTCGGCCGCATGGTGGCCGGTGTCGAGCAGGTGCTGCTCGGCAAGACCTTCGTCGTGCGGCTGGGCTTCGTCGCTCTGCTGAGCGAGGGGCACCTGCTGCTCGAGGACTACCCGGGCACCGGCAAGACCTCGTTCGCACGGGCGATCGCGCAGACCGTGGCCGGTAGCTCCAGTCGCATCCAGTTCACACCGGACCTGCTGCCCGGTGACATCACCGGGGTCAGCATCTACGACCAGCGCACCGGCTCGTTCGACTTCCACCGCGGCCCGGTGTTCGCCAACATCGTGCTGGCCGACGAGATCAACCGCGCATCGCCGAAGACGCAGGCGGCGCTTCTGGAGGTGATGGAGGAGGGGCACGTCACCGTCGACGGCGAGACCCACGATGTCGGGCTGCCGTTCATGGTGATCGCCACGCAGAACCCGATCGAGCAGGCGGGCACCTATCGTCTGCCTGAGGCGCAGCTCGACCGCTTCATGCTGAAGGCATCGATCGGCTATCCCGACCACGCCTCCACCCTCCGCATTCTCGACGGGGCCGGCGTCAAAGCGCACGACGTCACCATCCCGCCCGTCGTCACCGCCGACGCGGTGCTCGAGATGGCCCAGTTGGCGCGGACGGTGCATGTCGATCCGAGTGTGAACGATTACGTCTCGCGGCTCGTCGATGCGACCCGCAGCGCCACCGAGGTGCGCCTCGGCGTCAGCGTGCGCGGCGCGCTGGCCCTGGTGCGCAGCGCAAAGACGCTCGCCGCGGCCAGCGGCAGGCATTACGTCGTCCCCGACGACGTGAAATCCCTTGCCGAGCCGGTGCTGGCGCATCGCCTCGTGCTCGACCCGGAGGCCGAGTTCGACGGGGTGACCCCGTCGAGCGTGATCGGGCAGCTGCTGCTCGAGACCGCTCCGCCGACCGATCGGCAAGCCGTGTGACCGATCCCCGTCCCGCTCCCCGCGCGTCGCGCCGACGCGACGACACGCAGCGCCGCGACCAGCTCGCCGGCGTGAGCAACACGCGCACCCGTCTGGTGGGTGCGCGCACCGGTGTGCTCGCGGATGCCGTGGTCGCCCTGGTGCGCCTGGGTCGCGTCGCGGGCGGTGTGCTGTCTCGGGGGTTCGCACGTGTGGCGGGCGTGGTCACTCCGCTGGGCTGGGTGATCCTGGCGGTGATCCCCGTGGCACTGGCGGCCGGATACCGGCTGGGCTGGCTGGAACTCGTCGTCGTCGGGTGGGCATGCGTCGTGCTGGTGGTCGTCGCGGCGGTGTACCTGATCGGTCGGTCGCCGTTCACGATGCAGCTGAGCCTGCCGCACAAGCGCGTGGTGGTCGGTGACCCGGCACGGGGTCGCATCACGGTGACCAATCCCCGGCGGCGGCGCACGTTCGGGGTGAAGGTCGAGATTCCGGTCGGGCGCGGACTCGCCGAACTGGCGATGCCCGGGTTGCGGGCGGGCGCGGTGTTCGAGCAGGAGTTCGCGGTTCCCACCGCCAAGCGGGGGATCGTGCCGGTCGGACCGGTGCGCACGGTCAGGGCCGACCCGATCGGTCTGGTGCGCCGGGAGCTGATCTGGACGGAGTCCGCCGAGCTGGTCGTGCACCCGCGCACCATCGGCATCCCCAGCACCAGCACCGGTCTCATCCGCGACCTGGAGGGCACGCCCACCACCGATCTGACCTCGAGCGACGTCGCCTTCCACGCCCTGCGCGAATACCAGCCGGGCGATGAGCGGCGCTACATCCACTGGAAATCGACCGCGAAGACCGGGCGGTTCATGGTGCGCGAGTTCGAGCAGACCCGGCGCAGCCACCTGGTCGTGGCGTTGACCCTCGCGACCGGTGATTACGCCAGTGAGGAGGAGTTCGAGCTCGCCGTGAGCGTCGCCGGCAGCCTCGGCGTGCGCGCCATCCGCGACGGCCGCACGGTTTCGGTCGTGGTGAGCACGGTGACGCCGGAGTTCGCCAAGAGAAAGGTGCTGGCGGTGCGGTCGCTGGCGACGCATGTGCCCACCCGGCTGCTCGACGAACTCGCGATCGTCGACGTCGCGGCTGCGGCGCTCAACATTCGCGACGTCGCGCGGGTCGCCAGCGACGGCGTCGACGGCATCTCGGTCGCGTTCCTGGTCTGCGGATCGCGAGTGTCGGCCGCCGAGTTGCGCGCCGCATCGCGTTCCTTCCCGCTCGGGGTCGAGGTGGTGGCGATCATCTGCGACCCGGATGCCGTGCCGGGTCTGCGCCGTGTGGCCGGTCTCAGCGTACTCACCATCGGCTTCCTCGACGATCTGCGCATCGCGCTGGCACGCAGGGCGGCGGTGGCATGACCCGCCGGCTGACGACGGGGTTCGTCATCATCAACACCCTGCTGCTGTGGGCGGCGACCGCCCTCGCAGCGTGCGCGCTGTGGCCGATCTACCAGGACACCCGGTTCATCGTCATGACCGCGGTCACCACGGTGCTCGGCTCGGTCGTGGCGATCCTCGGTGCGCGGTTCCGCTGGAAGCCGTACGTCGTGATCCTCGTCGGGTTCGCCGTCCTGGTGCTCACCGGGGTCCCGTTGGCGGTGCCCGACGGGGCGATCGCCGGGTTCCTGCCCTCGCTCACCGGCATCCGCGATCTGCTCGCCGGTATCGCACTGGGCTGGAAACAGCTGCTCACGATCGCGTTGCCCGTGGCCGACTACCAGGCACTTCTGGTGCCCGCCTTCGTCATGGTGCTCACCGGGACGATCGTGGCCCTGAGCGTCGCGCTGCGTGCCCGCTGGGGCGAGCTCGGCGTGCTGCCCCCGATCGCGATGTTCATCGCGGGGATCGCGTTCGGGCCCGAGAGCGTGCCCTGGCCGGTGCCGGCGGCGCTGGGCTTGCTGGCTGTGGTGCTGATCTGGCTCATCTGGCGCAGGTCGCTCAGGCGCCGGGACGCCATCAGTTCCTTGGCACGGGCGACGGATGCCGCGGGGACGGGCGATGTGGACCGCGGGGCGGGCGTGCGCAACCTGGTCGCCGGAGGTGCACTGCTGGCGGTCGCTGCGGTCGCGTCGGTCGGAGCCGCGACGGTGCTGCCGCCCACGGGGGAGCGCGACGTGCTGCGCACCGCGATCGAGCAGCCCTTCGACCCGCGCGAGTACACCAGCCCACTGTCGGGGCTGCGCCGCTACCTGCACGACGACCGAGTTGGAGCGACCGAGTTCACCGTCGACGGTCTGCCGGACAACGCGCTCATCCGCATCGCCACTCTCGACAGCTACGACGGCGTGGTGTACGCCGTCGGCAGCGACAAGGTCGACAGCGCGTCGGGAAGCTTCGTACGGATCCCGTCGGGCATCGACCGGTCGGCGATCACCGGAACCCGGGTCTCGCTCGATGTGACGGTCGCCGACTACCGCGGCGTCTGGGTGCCGACCGTGGGGCTGATGGAGTCGGTGCAGTTCGAGGGAGACCGCGCCGGGCGGCTGCGCGACGCCTTCTCATACAACGACACCAGCGGCACCGCGGCCGTCATCGGCGGGCTGACCGGGGGCGACCGATACCGGCTCGAAGCGGTCATCCCCTCGCAGCCGACCCAGGCGCAGTTGTCGGCCGCGACCCCCGGATCGGCACCGGTGCCGCGTCTCGGCGAGCTCCCCGACGCACTGGCCCTGCATCTCGACGGCTACGTCGAGGGCATCTCCGACCCCGGAGCGCAACTGGTGGCCGCGATCTCGGGCCTGACCCAGGAGGGCTACATCAGCCACGGCCTGGGACCCGACGAACCCCCGAGCCGGTCCGGTCACGCCGCCGACCGGATCTCCGAGCTGTTCACCGCACCGCAGATGATCGGCGACGCCGAGCAGTATGCGGTCGCCGCGGCCCTCATGGCGCGGCAGCTGGGGTTCCCCGCGCGCGTCGTCTTCGGGTTCCGCACCGATGCCGCTGGTGACGGGGTGCGGGTGCGCGGCGCCGACGTCACCGCGTGGATCGAAGTCAACACCGCCGAGTACGGCTGGGTGAGCATCGACCCCGTGCCCGCGGAGCGGCCCATCCCGGAGGAGCAGCCCGAGGACCCGTCGCAGGTGGCGCGCCCGCAGTCGATCGTGCCGCCGCCGCCCGACCGGCCGGACGCAAACCAGGATCAGTCCACCCCCGACAGCGAGCAGCAGAACCCGGAGGGTCTCGACCCGTTCCTGACCGGGCTGCTCGCCGCCCTGCGCGTCAGCGGACTGGTGCTGGCGATCGCGGGCGTGCTGACCGCCCCGTTCGCCCTGATCGTGCTGGCCAAGTTGCGCCGGCGGCGCCTGCGCCGCACCGCGCCCGACGTGCTGCAACGCATCCGCGGCGGATGGCAGGAGTTCGCCGACACCGTGATCGATCACGGCTACGCGCCCCCGCCGGCCGCGACCAGGACCGAACTCGCCGGGGTCGTCGGCACGCTCCCCAGCCGGGTGCTGGCTGCGGTCGCCGACCGGGCGGTGTTCGCTCCGGATGAGCCGCAGCCCACCGATGCCGACCATGTCTGGGACGCGGTCAGCGAGTTGAGAGCCGTCCTCGACGGCAACGTGAACCGCCGGGGACGCCTGAAAGCACTCATTTCACTGCGATCCCTCGGTGGCTATAGTGTTCGGAATCTGATCAAGGGGACCCGCGAATGATCTGTCGATACTGTGGCTCCGAGCTGCCCGGTGAAGCGCTCTTCTGCGGCGAATGCGGCCGCGCGGTGCTCGTCGAGTCGCTCGTCGGAGCGTCTGTCGGGGCTGCCGACGAGGACCACGCCCGCTTTGCGTCGGGCCCCGAATCCGCCACGAGTGAGGACCCGGCCGTCTCGCGCTGCCCGCAGTGCGCCTCGCGCGTCGACGTCGCCGACGTGTTCTGCGGCGAGTGCGGGTTCGTGCTCGCGGCCGTCGTGCCGGGGCCGCGTGACACCGCTGTCGTCGAGCCCGTCGAGCCCGAGTGGCCGTTCGCCGCGGCGCCCGTCGTGGAGGCGTCGGCTGCCGAGGAGCCGGTTGCCGAGGAGCCGGATTCCGACGCGCCCGCAGACTCCCCAGAACCCCCGGAATCCGACTCTCAGCCCCGGAAGGACACCGCCATGCCCGAGAACGACCTGGACGAACCCGCACCCGCGGGTGTGCGGTCCCGCACCATGCCCGACCCGTTCCCGTGGGGAGCGGCGCTCGACGACGATGAGGACGTCGAAGCCACCCGCATCGTGCCCGCCGGCGGGGGTGGGGACCGTTTCGTGCTGCAGTTCAGCACGGGCGAGAGTGTGACCGTCTCGGGCGCCGGGCTCATCGGCCGCAATCCCGCGACTCAGCCCGGTGAGTACGTCGACCAGCTGGTGTCGATCTTCGACGTCGGCAAGTCGGTCTCCAAGACCCACCTCGAGTTCGGACAGGAGGGCGGCCGGTTCTGGGTGAGCGATCGCTACTCGACGAACGGTTCGGTGGTGCGTCAGCCCGAGGCCGAGCCGCGGCGCTGCGAGCCGGGCCGCCGCTACTTCGTGGTCCGCGGCACCCGCATCGACCTCGGCGAGCAGTTCTTCGTCGTCAGCTGACCCCTCGCGACCTCTCGCTCACAGGCGGGGTGCTCCACGGATGCCGTGGGCACCTCGCCGTGCGCGGCACGCGTGCAGTGGGCTGGGCGGGTGCTTCCCCCCACCCCCGTCGAGCGGATCGCGGTGCCCGTGCCTCCCGAGCAATCCGCACGGCCGCCCTTCCCGTGGATCGCCACCGCCGCACCCGTCATCGTGTCGCTCGCGCTCTGGGCCCTGACCGGGTCGGTGTTCAGCCTGCTCTTCGCCCTGCTCGGGCCGGTCGTCGCCCTCGGCGGGGTGATCGACGGGGCGCGGGGCCGGCGCGGCACGGCACGGCGGGAGCGGGAGCGGCTCCGCATCGACGAGCAGAAGGCCCGGCAGCGGATTCTCGAGGCGCATGAGCGGGAGCGCCAGCGGCTGGCCGGTCTGGCCTCGGCGCCCGCGTGGGACGCACGGGAACCGCTCGCGGTGCGGGTCGGCACCGGTGACAGCGCTCGCAGCGTCGAACTGACCGGCGACGTGGACAGCTTCCCCGAACTGGTCCGTCTCGCGGTGCAGGTGCCCGCGGCTCCGCTGCTGATCGACGCCGGACGGGGCGTCGGCATCACCGGGTGCTCCGTCACAGAGCGTGCGGTCGCGCGCGGCATCGCCGTGCAGCTCGCCGGACGCATCCCGCCCGAGACCGGGGTGCTGTGCGCACCGCGCGCAGAGGAGTGGGTGCGGGTCCTTCCGCACGATGTCGTGACGCACGAGCGGGAGTGCTACATCTGGCAGCGCCCCGACGAGCCCGACCTGGTCGTGGCGTGGGCGGACGGCCGCGACGCCCTCCCGGCCGACTGTGGGATCGTCCTCGACGTGACCGACGAGATGTACGCCTGCACCCGCGAGCAGGCGGGTGTGCTCGCCGAGCGCCTCGCCCGTCGTGCGGATGCCGCGGGCCGGCGTCCGCAGAGCGCAGCGCTGCCCCCGAGCGCGGCGCTGGGCGACCTTCTCAGCACGTCCGGTGGAGAGGGTCTCAGCGCCGCGATCGGGGTGGGTGTCGAGGGTCCGGTCTCGCTCGACCTCGTCGCGGATGGCCCGCACGCACTGGTCGCAGGAACCACTGGATCGGGCAAGAGCGAGCTCCTCATCAGCTGGGTGCTGGCCATGGCGCACGGGCGATCGCCCGACGACGTCGCCTTCCTCCTCATCGACTTCAAGGGCGGCGCCGCCTTCACCCCGCTCGCTCCGCTGCCGCACGTGCTCGCAACCCTGAGCGACCTCGACGCGCGGCTGACCCGGCGAGCGATCGAGAGCCTCCGGGCCGAGGTGTTCCGGCGTGAGCGGGTGCTCGCGCAGCACGGCGCGCGCGAGATCGGGCAGCTGGCTCCGGGGGTGCTGGCGCGGCTCGTGATCGTCGTCGACGAGTTCGCCGCTCTGGTGGCCGCGGACCCCGCGCTGCACGAGGTGTTCACCGACCTCGCGGCGCGCGGCCGATCGCTGGGGCTGCATCTGGTCCTCTGCACACAGCGCCCGGCGGGGGTGGTGCGTGACGCCATGCTGGCCAACATCGGGTTGCGCATCTCGCTGCGCGTCGCCGATCGATCCGACAGCATCGCGATGGTGGGCGACGATTCGGCTTCGCGGCTCGCGCTCACCCCGCGCGGCCGAGCCGTCATCGCCGGGGACGCCGGGGCGCGCCCGGTGCAGATCGCACTCGCGTCAGCCGGTGACGCGGAGCGCTGCGCCACCGCACCGGAATCCGTCGTGAACTCGGGGACGAGCGCGCCACGACCCTGGCTCGACCCGCTCCCGGCCCAACTCGACCTCGACGATCTGCCCGCTGCCCCGGGTCTTCCCTTCGGGCTCGTCGATCTCCCGGCCGAGCAGCGCCAGCCCGTCGCCGCCTACGACCCGTCGACGCACGGGCATCTCCTCGTCCTCGGTGCTCCCGGAGCCGGTGCCACGACCCTGGCCACGACGCTTTTCGAGTCCGGACGCCGGGCCGGGATTCCGGTCGCCGTGCTGTCCGACGAGCCCGCGGACGCCTGGTCGCAGGTGAGCCACCCTCCCCACGACGGGCTGCTCATCATCGACGGCCTCGACGCCCTGCTCGGCCGAGTCGATCCGGACTACCGCCACGACATGATCGACGCCCTGGGAGTGCTCCTGCGCGAGCCGGGAGAGCGCAGCCGACGAGTCATCGTCACCGCACGTCGCCCCGCAGGCGACCTGGCGTCGCTCGCCGGCCTCTTCGGCTCGCGTCTGCTGCTGCGCCAGACATCGCGCGAAGATCACCTGCTGGCCGGGGGGTCTCACGGCGAATGGGATCCCGATCTCGTGCCCGGCGCCGGGTTCTGGCGGGGTGCAGCCATCCAAGTGGCGCGCACACCCGGAGTGCAGCTGCCGCGCCCCGCGGTGCCCGAGCCGGCCGTCGTGAGCCTGGCGTCGCATCCGGTGCTCGCTGTCGTCGCCGCGCGGCCTCGTGCCATCGCCGACGACGCGCAGCGCGCGGGAGCGCGGGTCATCCGCCTCGGCCACGAAGCGGTGCCCGAGGCGTCCGCACTTCAGGTCATGACATCCGCGGTGCCGACACTGGTCGTCGGAGACCCCGACGCGTGGCTGGCAGACTGGCCGGTTCTCACCCTCGCGCGACGGGAGTGGCCGATCGTGCTCACCGGCTGCGCCCCGGCCGATCATCGCGCGCTCCTGCGCTCCCGGGAGCTTCCCCCGCCGCTGGGCAGCGCCCCCGGCGAATGCTGGCTCGCGACGGAGGGCGTCACCGTCCGCGCCGTGCTGCGCCTCGCGCCGATCGCGCCCGCACCTCGGAATCCGTAGCTTAACGGCCCGAAAACCGCTGATTTCGTAAAATCTATGTGACGGAATCGACGTAAACAGCTTCAAAACATTCCGACACCGCGCAGGGTGTGCCAGTATCGATCCACGGCGCGCGGGCGCCGCCTTCCGAACGTGCTGAAGGAGCATCCCATGCAGAACTCCCTCCCCGAAGATCCGCTGATCCGCTCGCTCGTCGTGCAGGCTCGTCGCCACCAGGTGACCCGGCGCTCGGTTCTGGCCGGCGCCACCGGCGGTGCGGCCGCCCTCGCACTCGCGGCCTGTGCCCCCACCGGCTCCACGAAGCCCACGCCTCCGCCGGACAACTCGGCCAACGACAAGTCCGTGATCTGGGCGAACTGGGCGCTCTACCTCGACGAGGACGACTCGGGCAACCACCCGACCCTCGACGCCTTCACCGCGGCGACCGGCATCCAGGCCGAGTACCGCGTCGACGTCGACGACAACAACTCCTACTACGGCAAGGTCAAGGACCAGCTGGCCCTCGGCAAGGACATCGGCGCCGACACCGTGTGCCTCACCGACTGGATGGTGAACCGCTGGATCACCCGCGGCTACACCCAGACGTTGAACGACGCCAACATCCCCAACAAGGCCAACCTCAACCCCGACCTCCTGAACGTCGACTTCGACCCGGGCCGCACCCAGTCGCTGCCGTGGCAGGGCGGCTTCGCCGGAATCTGCTGGAACAAGGAGAAGCTGCCCAATGGCCTCGAGTCGGTCGACGACCTCTGGGACCCGTCGCTCAAGGGACGCGTCGGTGTGCTCAGCGAGATGCGCGACACTCTCGGCATCATCATGGCCAACAACGGCGTCGACATCTCCGGCGACTGGGGCGAGGACGAGTTCAACGCCGCGCTCGACATCTTCCGCGAGCAGGTCACCAGCGGCCAGATCCGCAACATCAAGGGCAACTCCTACATCGAAGACCTCCAGAACGAGGACACGCTCGCCGCGATCGTGTGGTCGGGCGACATCACCTCGCTGAACGCGGAGGCGGGCGACAAGTGGGAGTTCCGCATCCCCTCGGGCGGCGGAACGCTGTGGAACGACAACTTCCTGATCCCGGTCGGCTCGACCCGCAAGGCCAACGCCGAGGCCCTGATCAACTGGTACTACGACCCCGAGATCGCGGCCGAGGTGGCGGCGTGGGTGAACTACATCACCCCGGTCGTCGGCGCGAAGGAGGCGGCGACCGCGATCGACCCCGACCTGGCCGAGAACCAGCTGATCTTCCCCGACGCTCAGACGCTGTCGACGGTGAAGGTCTTCCGCACGCTGACGGGTGCTGAGGAGCAGACCTTCGGCGCCGCGTTCCAGAGCGTGCTGCTGGGGGCCTGACGGTGGCGACCAGTTTCGCCGAGTCGGGTGCCGACCTCGAACTGGTCGGCATCACGAAGCGGTTCCCCGGGTTCACGGCGATCGAGCGGCTCGATCTGACGATCCCCGCGGGATCGTTCTTCGCGCTGCTCGGCCCGTCCGGGTGCGGCAAGACAACGACCCTGCGTCTCATCGCGGGACTCGAGGAACCGACGGCGGGCCGCATCCTCATCGGCGGCAAGGATGTGACCACCACCAAGTCCTACCGGCGGCCGGTGAACACCGTGTTCCAGAGCTACGCGCTCTTCCCGCACATGACGATCATCGACAACGTCGCGTTCGGCCTGAAGCGCCGCCACATCCCCAACGCGATGCAGTTGGCGCACGAGGCGCTGCGTCTGGTCGAACTCGACCATGTGGCGCAGCGGCGTCCGCAGCAGCTCTCGGGTGGTCAGCAGCAGCGCGTCGCGCTCGCCCGTGCCGTCGTGAACCGCCCGGCGCTGCTGCTGCTCGATGAGCCGTTGGGCGCGCTCGACCTCAAACTGCGCCGACAGATGCAGATCGAGCTGAAGCAGATCCAGGGAGACGTCGGGCTGACCTTCCTGCACGTCACCCACGACCAGGAGGAGGCCATGACCATGGCCGACACCATCGCGGTCATGAACAAGGGTGAGATCGAGCAGATGGGCGCCCCGGAGGAGCTCTACGAGCTGCCCAGGACGTCGTTCGTGGCGAACTTTCTCGGTCAGTCCAACCTGTTCACCGGACCGGTCACCTCGTCGAAGGGTGACACCCTCGTCGTCGACATCGCCGGCCGCAAGCTGTCGGTGCCGCGCGAACGCGCGCAGCGCCACGCCGGCGACGTCACGATCGGGGTACGCCCCGAAAAAGTCGCGGTGGTCACGGCCGAGCCCAAAGACGCCGCCGGGTTGAACGTCGTCGGTCCCGGTCGGGTGGTCGACGTCTCGTTCAGCGGCGTGAGCACCCAGTACCAGGTGCAGGTGCCCGGCCTCGGTCTGCTGACCGTGTTCTCGCAGAACCTCGCGTTCGGGCCGATCGTGAACCTCGGCGCCGAGGTGTGGCTCACCTGGACGATCGACCACGGATTCGGCCTCGAGGATGATCCGGCGACCATGCCGCGGTTCGAGCCCGATGAGGACACCAGCCAGATCGCGACCCAGCGCCGCGAGCGGCTCGAATCCGAGCTCGAGGAGGCCTAGGTGGCATTCGGTGCGTTCGCGTCGACTCCGGCGGTCGCCGAACCTGTCGTCCGCCGCCGCAGCCCGATCGCGCTCTTCCTGCTGCTGCCCGGCGCCCTGTACCTGGCGCTGTTCTTCCTGGTGCCGCTGGTGTCCCTGATCATCACCAGCTTCAAGGCACCCGGTCCGTTCGGCGACATCGGCGACTACGTGTACGCGTTCAAATGGGATAACTACGTCACCGTCATCACGACGTACTTCCCGCACATCGTCCGCTCATTCGGATACGCCGCTCTGGCCACGGTTCTCGCCCTGCTGTTCGGCTACCCGCTGGCGTACTTCATCGGGGTCAAACTGCGGCGCTACCCGCTCTGGCAGGCGCTGGCCCTGACGCTCGTCATCGCCCCGTTCTTCATCAGCTTCCTGCTGCGCACACTGGCCTGGAAGCAGATCCTCAGCGACGAGGGCCCGGTGCTCACGGTGCTGAACGCGTTGACGATCCTGCCGGAAGGTGCGCACATCACGGGCACCCCGGGTGCGGTCATCTTCGGTCTGACCTACAACTTCATCCCGTTCATGACGTTGCCCATCTACACCTCGCTCGAACGCCTCGATCTGCGTTACGTCGAGGCCGGCGGCGATCTGTATGCCAGCCCGACGACGACGTTCCTGCGGGTGACGCTTCCGCTGTCGCTTCCCGGCGTCGTCTCGGGCACCCTCCTCACCTTCATCCCGGCGTCGGGCGACTACATCAACGCCAGTACGAGCTTCCTCGGGGCACCCGACACCGCCATGATCGGAAACGTCATCGAGGCGAACTTCCTGCAGCTGCAGAACTACCCAGCCGCTGCCGCGCTGTCGATCGTCTTGATGCTCGTGATCCTCGTCATCGTCAGCATCTACGTGAAGCGCGCGGGAACGGAGGACCTGCTGTGAGCGTTCAGGCCGGTACCGCCATCGCCGAGACCTCGAAGGCGACGCCGCCCCCGGCGCGTCGCCCCTTCCGTCTCGGCGTGGGCAAGTGGGGTCTCGGGGTCTACGCGATCCTCGCCTTCGTCTTCCTGCTGATCCCGATCGTTTACACCATCGTGTTCTCGTTCAACCAGGTGCGGCGCAGCAACATCGCCTGGCGCGGGTTCACCCTCGACAACTGGATCAACATCTGCGACCAGCAGGAGGTCTGCGAGGCCTTCGGCAACAGCATCCTGGTCGGCGTGGTCGCCACGTTGCTGGCGACCGCACTCGGCACGGCGATGGCGATCGCCCTGGTGCGCTACCGGTTCCGGTTCCGCGCCGCGACGACCCTGCTGCTGTTCCTGCCGATGGCCACCCCCGAGGTGGTGCTGGGTGCGGGCCTGGCTGCGCAGTTCCTCGCCGCCGGCGTCTCCAAGGGCATCGTGACGATCATCCTGGCGCACACGATGTTCTGCATCAGTTTCGTCGTGGTCACCGTGCGCGCGCGGGTCGCGAGCCTCGATCCGGCGCTCGAGGAGGCCGGACGAGACCTGTACGCGAGCCCCGCGCAGGTGTTCTGGCGGATCACCTTCCCCCTGCTGCTGCCGGGCATCATCGCCGCCGCACTGCTGTCGTTCGCGCTGAGCTTCGACGACTTCATCATCACCAACTTCAACTCCGGTGCCGCAGTCACCTTCCCGAAGTACATCTACACGGCGGCGACGCGCGGCATCCCCGCGCAGGCCAACGTGATCGCCTCCGCGGTGTTCCTGATCGCGATCATCGGTGTGATCATCGCCCAGGTCGCTGCGGGCATCCGGCGAAAGCGTCTCGGTCAGAACACCTGACCTCTGCGTGCGGATGAGGAGTTCCCCCGCGACACGCCCAACCCGCCGGCTTCGCCGGGGCGCGTCGCACCGGAACTCCTCATCCGCGTGAGTGAGTGCAGTTCATCCGCGTGAGCCAGCGCGGCGGCTCAGAAGGCGATCCGCAGCCCCGGGTCGACGACTTCCGCGACCACAGCATCCGCGTGCGAGCGCTCGACCAGTCCGGCGCGCACGAGCAGCTCCAGGCCCGCGGCCGTGCGCGCGCGGGAGGCTCCGTCGAGGGTCTTCACCGCAACAGCGTGACCGTCTGCCGTGACGAGCACGAGCACCCCCTCGGCCCCGATTTTGGCGAACACGCCGGTCTCGTGGATGGTGACCGCGTTCTCGCGCCCGGTGCCGTCGATCGCCCACGGGTGTGCCCGAGTCGCGGCGGGCAGGGGCGAACCCGAGGTGATGACACGGGATGCCGCGCGGGCCAGTCCGGCGAGCGAGATCACCGGGGTGGGGGCGTGGCATCCGTCGATGCCCCAGTGCGCCACCCGCTCGCCGGCGTACTCTTCGATAGTCGCCGCCACCGCCCGCTGAACCGGGTGCTCGGGGGAGAGATAGTCGCGGGTCGACCACCCGCCGTGCACCGCGGCGGCCAGGAACGCCGCGTGCTTTCCTGAGCAGTTCATGGTGATGGGTCGCGGGCCGGGCGCCTCGTGTCGTGCCAGAGAGTCCAGCGGCCAGTCGGGCGGGCACTGCAGCGAGGACTCGTCGAGCCCCGCCGAGGCGAGGATGCGCGTCACGATTTCCACGTGAGCGGGTGAGCCGGCATGGCTGGCGGATGCCAGCACCAGTTCTTCGCCCTCGAGCACGACACCGGTGGAGAGCACCGCCGTGGCCTGCAGGGGCTTGACCGCCGAGCGGGGGTAGATCAGCCCCGCTGGGTCGCCCAGCGCCTCGAGCACCCGGCCGTCGGCATCCACCAGCACCGCCGCGCCCAGGTGGCGCGACTCGACGAAGCCGTCGCGTTCGACGACCGCCAGTTCGACGCAGTCGGCGGGCGAGAGCGCCGCGGGCACCGTCTTAGAGCGCGGCCAGCGCGTCGCCGATGACGCCGACGGCGTCGGTCAGCTGGGCGTCGGTGATGGCCAGGCTCGGCAGGAACCGGATGACGTTGCCATAGGTTCCGGCGGTCAGCACGAGCACACCCTGCTGGGCGGCGAACGCCGCAACCTTGCCGGGCACGTCGGCCAGCGGCTCGTGCGTGGCCGGGTCGACGAACTCGATCGCCAGCATCGCGCCGATGCCGCGCACCTCGGCGATGATCGGGAACCGCTTCTGCAGCTCGAGCAGGGCGGGCTTCAGCACCCCCTCGATGCGCTTCGCCTCGCCGAGCAGTCCGTCGCGCTCGATGTGCTCGAACACCGCGATCGCGGCTGCGCAGGCCACGGGGTTGCCCCCGAAGGTGCCGCCGAGGCCTCCCGGCTGCGACGCGTCCATGATCTCGGCGCGACCGGTGACGCCCGCGAGCGGCAGGCCGCCCGCGATGCCCTTCGCCGAGAGCACCAGATCGGGGACCAGCCCGAAGTGCTCGCTGGCGAAGTAGGCGCCGGTACGGGCCATGCCGCTCTGGATCTCGTCGGCGATGAACACGATGCCGTTGGCGGTGCACCACTCCTGAAGCGCCGGCAGGTAGCCCTCCGCGGGGACCATGAAGCCGCCCTCGCCCTGGATGGGCTCGACGACGAGGCAGGCCAGGTCGGAGGCGCCGACCGTCTTCTCCAGGTAGGAGATGGTGCGCTTGGCGGCGTCGGCGCCCGACAGGCCGTCGTGCAGCGGGTAGGAGCTCGGCGCGCGGTACACGTCACCGGCGAAGGGGCCGAACCCGGTCGCGTACGGCGAGGCCTTGAAGTTCATCGCCATGGTGAGGTTGGTGCGCCCGTGGTAGGCGTGCTCGAGCACCGCGACACCGTTGCGCCCGGTGTACTTGCGGGCGATCTTCACGCCGTTCTCGACCGCTTCGGCGCCGGAGTTGACCAGCACGCTCTTCTTGGCGAAGTCGCCGGGGGTGTGCTCGGCGAGCAGCTCGCAGACCCGCACGTACTCTTCGTAGGGCGTGATGGTGAAGAGCGTGTGCAGCACGTCGCCGAGCTGCTCGCGGGCTGCTTCGACCACCGTGTCGACGGTATGACCGACGGTGGTGACCCCGATTCCGGCGCCGAGGTCGATGAACGCGTTGCCGTCGACGTCGACCAGCACGGCCCCGTGGGCGCGCTCGATGTAGACCGGCAGGGCGGAGGAGACGCCGGCCGAGACCACGGCCTGGCGGCGCTGATGCAGCTCGGCGGACTTCGGTCCGGGGATCGCGGTGACCACCCGGCGCTCGGTGGGCACGGCCTCTACGGTGGGAGCAAGCGTGTCGGACATGCCTCAGAGTCTAGACCCCGGGCCTGGCCGCGGCTTGCTGCGCAATCGCGCGCCAAATGTGCGTCGAGGAAGGGAATTCGAAGGAAATGGACCATTCTTTTGCGGTTTCCGTCGAATGGACCGGCAATCGAGGAACCGGTACCTCCGGCCATCGCGACTTCGGCCGGGACAACACCCTGACGACACCGGGGCGGCCGCCCTTGCTCGGATCGGCCGCGCGGGCCTTCCACGGCGACGCCGACCGCTGGAACCCGGAGGAGACCCTGATGGCGGCCCTCGTCGAGTGCCATCTGCTCAGCTATCTCTACCTGGCGGCGAAGCACGGCATCGTGGTGGAGGCGTACACGGACGAGGCGACCGGCAGCATCCGCACCGAGGGTGAGGGCGGGCACTTCACCGAGGTGACGCTGCGCCCGCGGGTGACCATCTCATCCGGCGACCCTGCGCTGGCCCAGAGCCTGCACGACGAGGCCGAACGCATCTGCTTCATCGCCGCGAGCGTGAACTTCCCGGTGCATCACGAGCCGGTGACCGAGGTCGCGTCGGGCCCGGCGCTGTCCGCTGAGAGCGAAGCGGGCGCCTGACATGCTGCGGGGCGTCGGACGCCCCGGTTAGGGTCGTGCCATGTTGCTGAGGCAGGCCATCGGCGCGACGCTGCGCCGCATCCGCTTGGACCGCTCGCTCACGCTGCGGGTCGTCGCCGACGAGGCGCGCATCTCGATGCCGTATCTGTCCGAGATCGAGCGCGGCCGCAAAGAGGCCTCGAGCGAGATCCTCGCCGTGATCTGCGAGGCGCTCGACATGACCGTTCTCGATCTGCTGCGCGAGGTCGCCGACGAGGCGGCCGTCATCGACCTGGCGGTGCCGCGGGCCCCGATCAAGCTCGCCGCATGACGATCAAGAACCCGTTCTCGTCGCGGCTGCTGGCTGCCGAGACCTCGCGCGAAGGCGACCGGGCCACGACGCTCGAGCTCTTCTTCGACCTGGTCTACGTGTTCGCCTTCACCCAGGTGAGTGCCCTGATGTCCACCGGCCACGACGCTCTCTCGGTGCTGCAGGGCCTCGTGATCCTCGCTCTCATCTGGTGGTCGTGGACGTCCTACACGTGGCTGGCGAATCAGGCGCACGCCGACCGCGGCGTGGTGCGGATCGCCGTCCTGCTCGCGATCGCGCTCATGTTCTTGGTCTCGCTCGTCATCCCCGAGGCGTACTCCGACCTGCCGGGCGGTCTGTTCGCACCCATCGTGTTCGTCATCTGCCTGACGGCGGTGCGAGTGGTTCACGCCGTCGCCTACGTGATCGCCGCGGGGTCGGATGCCGCACTGCGCCGGCAGGTCATCCTGAGCATGAGCGCGGCCCTCATTCCGGCCGCGGCCCTGCTGGTCATCGGAGCGATGGTGGGCGCCCCGTACCAGGTCTGGATCTGGCTGGTCGCGATCGTGCTCGACCTGGCGCTGGTGTACCTGACCTCGCGCGGTGGCGAGTGGCGGCTGAACTCGGTGACGCACTTCGCCGAGCGACACGGCCTCGTCGTGATCCTCGCCCTCGGCGAGTCGATCGTCGCCATCGGGATCGGCGTGGGGCGCGAACCGGTCAGCGTGGCGATCATCGTCGGCTCGGTGCTGGCGGTCGGGCTCGCGGTCGGCATGTGGTGGATCTACTTCGCGCGTTTCGCGGCCAAGACCGAGCATGCCGTGGCCGAGCGCGAAGGTGTGCGCCGCACGGGAACCGCCACCGACGTGTACACCTACCTGCACCTGGCCCTCGTCGCGGGTGTCGTGCTCGCCGCCCTCGGCGTCGAGCAGGCGATGCACATGGTCGAGAAGGCGCAGCCGTTCGGGGTATTCGGCGCGGTGGCACTCGGCGGCGGCATCGGCCTCTACGTCGCCGGTACGGCGGTCATCTGGCGACGCGTCGCCGGCGAGTGGGCGCTGATCCGCTTCGCCGGAGCGGCGGCCTTCGTGCTGCTCATCCCCGTGTTCGCGCTTCTGCCGGCGGTCGTCGCCCTGGGTGCGGTCGCGGTGCTGATCGGCCTGGTCACCGGGGTCGAGCAGGTGCTCGGTGCTCGGGCCAAAGCGCCCGCGGCAGCCCGGCCCGCAGAGCCCGCCGGCTCGTAGCGCTACCCCTGCGGTGCGCCGCTCGGCCCCGACGTGCTGTCGAGGCTGTGATAGAGATCGGCGTAGTCCGCGTCGAGCGCGGTGAGTTGGGCAACGAGCGAGTTGTACTCCGTGACCTTCTGATTCAGTGCTTTCTGCTCACGAGCCAGGTCGCGCTGCCGGTCGACCAGGGCGGCGCGCTCGCGATCGAACTGCGCCTGCGAGGTGAACCCCCCGGAGTCGGCCTTCTCATTGAATGCCGCGACATCGGCGTCATAGGCGGCGAGCGCATCGTCATACGCCGCCGTGCGGGTCGTGATCTCGTCGCTCAGGGCGTCGGCACGGGTCTGCAGATCGCTCAGCTGCGCCTCGAGGTCGCGCAGTTGCGCCGTCGAGGCCGTTGCCAGAGCCAGCACCTTGGCGCGGTCGCTGAAGTACCGGTCGTAGTGCTTCTCGAGCGCCGCGGGCAGGCCGGCGAACTCGCTGCCGAGGCGCGAGTGCCATTCGTCGGGCCACTCGGACTTCGGGTACGAGGCCAGGTCGGCGAAAGCCGGGTCGTCGGCCGGAAGCGCCTTCACCGCCTGGGCGACCAGCGCGTCGACCCGCGCGCGCTCCTCGGGCGACAGTCGCTGGTACGCGGCATGCAGCATCTCGTGGGCGGCCGTGACCTCGATCGTGCCGCGCAGACGCGGATCGGTGACCCGGTAGATGTAGATGTCGCTGCCATCGAAGCAGCCGAGCGTTCCGCGGGATTCCACCTGACAGTCGGCGTTGAAGGCATCGGCGTCCTCGACCTCAGGGGTGGAGGCGAGGAAGATCAGGCGGCCGTCGTCACTCATCCCGGTCGCGTCCGCGATCGCGGTGATGTCGGCCGGGGAGGGCTGGGTGAGCACCGTGAACTGATCCTGCAGCCACTGCCCGCGCGACCGGTCCCAAGGCGACAGCACGACGACCACGCCCACGATCAGCAGCGTGCTCACGACCCCCAGTGCCAGCGGCCAGCGCCGGGGCGGGACCGGCGGGCGCGGGGTGGGGGTCAGGTCGCCCAGCGCGGTCATGCATCGAGCCTAAGCTCGCGTCAAGGCCGGATGGGGGAGGATAGCCGGATGCGTACCTCCCGTCTCGCCGTCGCGCTCGCCGCGCCCGCCCTCCTGATCGGCCTCGCCGCCTGTGCCCCCGACACCGCATCCGAGCCGTCACCGGCGGGCACCGACACCCCCGCGGGCTGCGCACCGAGCGGTCCGATCTCCGACGCGGTGACCGTGACCGGCGACTTCGACACCGAGCCGAAGGTCGACTTCAATGCGCCGCTCAGCGTGTCGGCGCTGCAGCGCACCGAGGTGATCACCGGCGACGGAGCCGAGGTGCAGGACGGCGCGACCGCCCAGATCCACTTCAGCGTCTACAACGGCTCCACCGGCAAATCGCTCGACTCGACCGGCTATGACGCGGCTCAGCTGTTCCAGGCCACCGTCGACGAGTCGGCCCTCCTCCCGGGTCTGGTCAAGACGATCCGTTGCTCCACGGTCGGGTCGCGCGTCGTGAGCGTCGTCCCGCCGGCCGACGCGTTCGGCGACACCGGCAATGACCAGCTCGGCATCGGTGCCGGCGAGACGGTCGTCTTCGTCGTCGATGTCGTCGACGTGCTGCCCACCCAGGCCGAGGGCGACCCCTCGCCGCTGCCCGACGGCTTCCCCGCCATCACATGGGACGCCGACGGCAAGCCCAGCGTCACCATTCCCGACGCCGAGCCGCCCGCCGACCTGAAGATCGCCACCGTGATCACCGGGTCGGGTCCGAAGGTCGGCGACGGTGACAGCGTCACCGTGCAGTACCAGGGCGTCAACTGGACCGGCGGCGAGGTGTTCGACCAGAGCTGGGGCCGCGGGCCGGCGACCTTCACCACCGACGGCGTGATCGCCGGGTTCGGCAAGGCTCTCGTCGGTCAGACCGTCGGGTCGCGCGTCGTCGTGATCATCCCGCCCGACCAGGGCTACGGCCCGCAGGGGGGCAACTCGTCCGCCGGGATCGCGGCCGACGACACCCTGGTGTTCGTGGTCGACATCCTCGCGACCGCGTCCGCCTGACGCCGGGTGCCGGTGGAGTGGGGGATAGGTTGACAGCGTGCGTCGCGTCCTGATCCTCGGCTCCACCGGTTCCATCGGCACCCAGGCGCTCGATGTCATCGCCGCGAACCGCGACCGGTTCGAGATCGTGGGCCTCGCCGCCGGGTCGGATGCCGCGGGGCTTGCCGCTCAGGCATCCGCTTTCGGCGTCGAGCGCACCGCGCTCGGGGTGGATGAGGCGGTCGCGCTGGTGCGTGCGACCCCGGCCGACGTGGTGCTCAACGGGATCACCGGATCCGTGGGCCTCGCGCCCACGCTGGCCGCCCTGGAATCGGGTGCGACCCTGGCGCTGGCCAACAAGGAGAGCCTGATCGTCGGCGGCGACCTCGTCACCCGCGCCGCGCGGCCGGGCCAGATCGTGCCCGTCGACTCTGAGCATTCGGCGATCGCGCAGGCGTTGCGGGCGGGGGAGCACAGCGAGGTGCGCCGCCTGGTGCTCACGGCATCCGGCGGTCCGTTCCGCGGGCGCACCCGTGACTCGCTCACCTCGGTCACCCCGCAGGAAGCTTTGGCCCACCCCACATGGGACATGGGGCTCGTGGTCACCACCAACTCCTCCACCCTGGTCAACAAGGGGCTCGAGGTGATCGAGGCGCACCTGCTCTTCGACGTGCCCTACGAGGCGATCGACGTGGTCGTGCATCCGCAGTCGATCGTGCACTCGATGGTCGAGTTCACCGACGGCTCGACCATCGCCCAGGCGAGCCCGCCCGACATGCGCCTGCCGATCTCCCTCGGGCTCGACTGGCCGCACCGGGTTGCGGGGGTCGGGGTGCCGCTGGACTGGACCACGGCGCAGACCTGGACCTTCGAGCCGCTCGACTCCGTCGCCTTCCCGGCCGTCGACCTGGCCAAGCAGGTCGGGACGGCGGGGGCGACCTACCCGGCCGTGTTCAACGCGGCGAACGAGCAGGCGGTCGCCGCATTCCACGCCGGCCGGATTCCGTGGCTGAGCATCGTCGAGACCGTCCAGCGGGTGGTCGACGCACACGATCCGATGCCGATGACCCTCGACGGCGTGCTCGAGGCGGAGCGATGGGCCCGCGCCCGCGCCGACGCCATACTGGAGGCATGAAGACCAGGTTCCTGGCCATCGTCCCCGCCGCGGCGCTGCTGCTGGGTCTGCAGGTCGCCGCACCGGCCGTCGCCTGCGCCTGCGGGGCACCCGCGCCGAAACCGGGCCAGGACGTCGTGGTCGACAAGGAACTCGCGATCCTGTCGTGGGACGGCTCGCAGGAGCGCATCGAGTTGATCCTGGACATGCTGACCGAGGCGGACGATATGGGCCTGATCTTCCCCACCCCGTCGCCGGCGACCGTCACGACCGGCGACCGCGGCACCTTCGCGCTCATCGAGGACGCCATCGCCCCCAAAGAGGTCGTCGTCGACGACTGGTGGGCCACCGGCGGGGGAGACGGTTCGTCGGCGGGCGGACCGCCCACCGTGCTCGATCAGGTGCAACTCGGACCGGTGCAGGCCACCACTCTCGCGGCCGACGACGCCTCCGGGCTGAACGCCTGGCTCGACGAGAACGGCTATGGCATCCGCCCCGAGATCGCCGACGGTCTGCAGGAGTACGTCGCGAAGGGCTGGTACTTCGTCGCCCTCAAGCTCACCGGCGACGCACCGCTCGACGGGATGCTCGACCCGGTGCGGTTCACCTTCGACTCCGACCGGCTGGTGTACCCGATGGCGCTGTCGAAGCGCGCCGAAACGGTGCAGCAGGCGCGGCTCTACATCGTGCAGGATCACCGCGCCGAGGTGACGGGGATCGATGACCCGTCGACACCGCTGGCGCAGGCGGCGACGGCATGGGCGGGACCAGCGCCGGCCGTGGTCGCCGATCTCGGTGCGTATCTCACCGTGGTCGACCTGTACTTCCCGTCGCCGAAGGTGCAGATCCCCGGTGACCTCGTCGTCGTGCAGGCCGGCGACGACGCGCCGCTGCAGCCGGCGTACACGGTGACCCGCCCAGTGACGGTGTTCGGCATCCCGTTCGGTGTCGTCGTCATCGTCGGGGCCGCCGCGGCGCTGCTCGTCCTCTTCGCCCTGGGGACGCTGGTCGCGCGCCTGTTCCGCCCGCGCCGCGGATAGCCCGAACCGTTCACAGCCGACCCACCACAACGGGGACGCGCGTTCACAGACTCCGTCACGTACCCTGACCGACGTGGAAACCGTGCTGCTCTTCGTGCTGGGCATCCTCGTGGTCCTGGCGGGGCTCGCGCTGTCGATCGGGCTGCACGAACTGGGGCACCTGATGCCGGCCAAGAAGTTCGGCGTGAAGGTCGGTCAGTACATGATCGGGTTCGGCCCGACGGTGTGGAAGCGCAAAGTTGGCGAGACCGAGTACGGCGTCAAGGCGCTGCCGCTCGGCGGCTACATCTCGATGGCCGGTATGTACCCGCCCGGTAAACCGGGATCGAAGCCGCGCACGGCATCCACCGGCTTCTTCGACACGCTCGTCCAGGACGCACGCACGTCGAGCGCCGATCAGATCGGCGCAGGGGATGAGAACCGCGTCTTCTACAAGCTGCCGGTGTGGAAGCGCATCGTCATCATGCTGGGCGGGCCCAGCATGAACCTGCTGATCGCGATCGTGCTCTATGCGATCGTGCTCTGCGGTTTCGGGTGGGCACAGAACACCACCACGATCGGCGGGGTCAGCGAGTGCCTCACCACCGACACCAGCCGCACCGAGTGCACCCCGGCCGACCCGCCGACTCCGGCAGCGGCAGCGGGCCTGAAGCCGGGCGACCGGTTCGTCAGCATCGACGGCACCGCCATCACCAGCGCGGACCAGATCGGCGAGATCATCCGTGCATCGGCGGGCACGACGCTCGACGTCGTGATCGAGCGGGCGGGTTCGCAGCAGCACGTCGCGCTCACCCCGATCACCAACGCCCTGCCGGTGCGCAACAGCCTGGGTCAGCCGGTCACCGACCTCGGCGGCAACATGGTCACCCAGCAGGTGGGCTACATCGGCATCGGCTACGTGCAGGAGATCCGGCCGGCACCGGTCACCGCGGTGCTGCCGGCGGTGGGGGACAACATCGTCTCGGTGGGCAAAGTGATCATCACGCTGCCCGTACGCCTGGTCCAGGTCGCTCAGGCGGCGTTCGGCGGCGCCGACCGCGACCCCAACGGGCCGATCAGCGTCGTCGGCATCGGCCGGGTCGCCGGTGAGATCGCCAGCTACGACAAGATCTCGCTCGTCGACCGTCTGGCGTCGCTGCTGCAGATCCTCGCCGGGCTCAACGTCGCCCTGTTCGTGTTCAACCTCGTTCCGTTGCTGCCGCTCGACGGCGGCCACGTCGCCGGAGCTCTCTGGGAGGCGCTGCGGCGCCGGGTCGCGAAGCTGCTGAAACGTCCCGACCCCGGGCCGGTCGACACCGCGCGACTGGTTCCCGTGACCCTGGTCGTCACCGCGGTGCTCGGTGCGATGAGCATCCTGCTCATCTACGCCGACATCGTGAACCCGATCAGCGTGTTCTAGCCGTCGTCGCCGCGCCCGCCGCGCCCGCCGCGCTGCTGCCTGCGCCCAGCAGCTCTGGCTGCACCTCGCGCATCCGCGCGAGCAGGGCATCGACGAACGCGCCGACCGCCGGCCGGCGCAGCGCCTCGGCACGGGCGACCAGCCAGTACGGCAGGCGGGCTTCCACCTCGTCCGGGAACAGGCGCACCAGGTCGTCGTGCGGGTCGGCGAGGAACGCCGGCAGCAGACCGAACCCCGCCCCGCCACGGGTCGCTTCGACGTGTACGTAGACGTTCGTGCTCGCGACCGCGTCCACCATCGCCGGCACCGCGCGGCGTGCGTCGTCGAGCGCGTCGACCTGCAGCATCGACTCGATGAAGTAGATCAACGGCGCCCCCGCCAGTTCGGCGCGAGTTGCCGGGGTGCCCCGGCGGCGCAGGTAGTCGCGTGAGGCGTAGAGGCCGAGCACGTACTCCCCGAGCTGCACCGCCTCCGCGCGGCGCACCTGCGGCCGGCCCACGACCACCTCGAGGTCGGCGCCCACGCGCTGGGGCGAAGCCTGGCGAGTGCCGGTGATGATCTCCAACGTCACGCCCGGATGCCGGCGGCGCAGCGCCGCCATCGCGGGTGAGGCGATGAAACCGCTGAACCCGTCGGTGGCCGACAGGCGGATGAGACCGCTGAGCCCGCGGTCGACAGGTTCCGTGAAAGGGGCGAGCGCCTGCTCGACCTGTTCCGCCGCGGCCACGGCGCGTTCGCCGAGCGGGGTGAGCACCCAGCCCGGGCCGCCCCGCGCGAGAGCGCGGCCCCCGAGGCGGTCTTCCAGCGCGGAGATCCGGCGAGCGATCGTCGTGTGGTTGAGACCGAGTTCGCGTGCGGCCGAGGTGAACCGGCCGGTGCGCGAGACGGCGAGCAGGATGAGCAGATCGTCGGCGCTGAACTGCGAACTCACGTCTGCATATTTGCATATTCCGGAAGGGTTTCGCGGCCCCTCCTCTGCACTAGCGTGCATTGCATGGCAGCGCAGCTCGAGGGTCGACACGCCCTCGTCACGGGTGGCGCGAGCGGCATCGGCCTGGCGACCGCGACGGCGCTGGGACGCGCCGGAGCACGAGTAACCGTTATCGACCGGGATGCCGAGGGCGCCGACCGGGCCGCCGCCGCGATCGGGGGCGAGGCGCTGGTGCTCGACCTCGCCGACCTGGACGCGCTGGCATCCGTCGCCCTCGATGCCGACATCCTCGTGAACAACGCGGGCGTTCAGACCATCGCGCCGATCGAGCAGTTCGAGCCCGAGGTGTTCCGGCGGATGATCGACCTCATGGTCACCGCGCCCTTCCTGCTGACGCGCGCCGTGCTGCCCGGGATGTACACCCGCGGCTGGGGGCGCGTGGTCAACATCAGCTCGGTGCACGGCGTCCGCGCCAGCCCGTACAAGGTGGCCTACGTGACCGCGAAGCACGCGCTCGAGGGGCTCAGCAAGGTGACGGCCCTCGAGGGCGGCCCGCACGGGGTCACCAGCAACTGCATCAACCCGGGGTACGTGCGCACGCCGCTCGTCGAGAAGCAGATCGCCGACCAGGCGCGCGTGCACGGCATCCCGGAGTCCGAGGTGATCGAGAAAGTGATGCTGACCGAGTCCTCGATCAAGCGCCTGCTCGAACCCGAGGAGGTGGCGGCGCAGGTGCTGTGGCTCTGCAGCGACGAGGCCGGCATGGTCACCGGCGCCTCGCACCTGATGGACGGCGGGTGGAGCGCACGATGACCGGCAGCCCCTTCACGGCGTATGTGCGCGGCGGCGAGTTGCACGGCTACCGCTTCGGCCCCGACGACGACGGTGCGCCCACCATCCTTGCCATCCACGGCGTGACCGCGTCGAGCCGTGCCTTCCTGGAGTTGGCGGGGCAGCTGAGCGGCTACCGCATCCTCGCCCCCGATCTGCGCGGGCGTGCCCGCAGCCGCGAGCTGCCGCCGCCGTACGGTCTGCGTCAGCACGCCGAGGATCTCGCGACGCTGATGCAGACCTACGACATGCGCTCGCCGGTGGTCGTCGGACACTCCATGGGCGCGTTCGCGGCGGTGGCGCTGGCCGACATCGCGGAGGTGTCGGGTCTCGTTCTCATCGACGGCGGGTTCCCGCTCGTCCTGCCGGATGGCATGGCACTGCCCGAGTTGCTGCAGGCGGCGCTTGGCCCGGCTCTCGCCCGGCTCGACCAGGAGTTCGCCGGTATCGAGGACTATCTCGCGTTCTGGCGCGAGCATCCGGCGATGACTGAGCTCTGGGGCCCCGCGGTCGAGGACTACCTGCGCTACGACCTCGTCGGCGAGCCGCCGCGCCTTCGCCCGTCGGCGCGGCGCGAGGCGGTGCTGGTCGATTCCGGCGATCAGTTCGGCCCGGACTGGTACCTCGACGCCCTGCGGGGACTCCGGATGCCGGTCACCGCTCTGCGTGCCCCTCGCGGTCTGCTGAACGCCGAGCCGCTGTACCCACCCGGTCGGATGGAGGAGTTCCGCGCCGACATCCCGCAACTCGCCGTCGTCGAGGTGGCCGACGTCAACCACTACTCGATCGTCATGGCGGAACCCGGCGCACGCCAGGTCGCCGACGTCATCCGCTCACTGCTCTGACCCACCCGCCCTCGAACGAAGGAGTTCCCATGTCCGCCACCCTGCTCGACGGAATCGTCGCCCACTCGGTGACCACCCCGCGACTCACCGCCAACGTGCTGGAGCGCGCCGGCGAGGGCGTCCCCGTGGTGTTCGTCCACGGCAACGTGTCGTCGGCGCAGTTCTACATGCCGACGATGCTCGCCCTGCCCGCCGGCGTGCGCGCTCTCGCCATCGATCTGCGCGGCTTCGGCGACAGCGAGACCCTCCCCGTCGACGCGACCCGGGGCCTGCGCGACTTCGCCGACGATGTGATCTCGGTGCTCGACGCACTGGGGGTCGACCGCTTCCACGTCGTCGGCTGGAGCATGGGCGGCGGCGTCACGATGCAGCTGATGCTCGACCACGCGGCCCGCATCGAGTCGGTCACCCTCGAGTCGCCCGTCTCGCCCTACGGGTTCGGCGGCACCCACGGCCCCGGCGGCACGCCCAACGACGCGGTCGGCGCGGGTGTCGGCGGGGGCGCGGCGAACCCGGAGTTCGTGAAGCGCCTGCAGGACGGCGACACGAGCGACGATCCCCAGGTGTCGCCGCGAGCCGTGTACCGCAGCGCCTACGTCAAGCACCCCGAGAACGTGCCCAACGAGGACCTCTGGGTCGAGTCGATGCTGTCGACCAAGGTCGGCGACGACAACTACCCGGGCGACTCCGCGGCGACCGAGCTGTGGCCCGGATTCGCGGCCGGCACCCGCGGCATCCTGAACACGATGGCGCCCGCCTACTGCAACCTGTCGGGCATCGCCGACCTCCCCGTGAAGCCGCGCGTGCTGTGGATCCGCGGTGTCGACGACGCGATCGTGTCGGACACCTCGTTCTTCGACATCAACTACCTGGGGCAGCTGGGCGTCATCCCCGGCTGGCCGGGTGACGAGGTCGCGCCCGCGCAGCCCATGGTGACCCAGACGCGCGCGGTGCTGGAGCGCTACCGGGCCGGCGGCGGCAGCTACACCGAGCTCGCCTGGGACGACTGCGGCCACGGCCCGCACCTGGACAAGCCGGCCGAGTTCGACGCCGCTCTGGCTCAGCACATCCGGGGCTGACGCCCGTAGGCTGAGGGCATGCCAGCCGTCAACATCGGGATGCCGAAACCGGCCCCCGAAGTCCTCGCACCCCGTCGCAAGAGCCGCCAGATCAAGGTCGGCAAGGTGCTGGTCGGGGGCGACGCCCCGGTCAGCGTGCAGTCGATGTGCACCACCCCGACGACGAACATCAACGCGACGCTGCAGCAGATCGCCGAGCTCACCGCATCGGGGTGCGACATCGTGCGTGTGGCCGTGCCGTCGCAGGACGACGCCGACGTGCTGCACATCATCGCCAAGAAGTCGCAGATCCCGGTCATTGCCGACATCCACTTCCAGCCGAAGTACGTGTTCCAGGCCATCGACGCCGGCTGCGGCGCCGTGCGGGTGAATCCCGGCAACATCCGCAAGTTCGACGACCAGGTGGGCGCGATCGCGAAGGCCGCCAAGGATGCCGGGGTCAGCATCCGGATCGGCGTCAACGCGGGCTCGCTCGACCCGCGCCTGCTGGAGAAGTACGGCAAGGCGACCGCCGAGGCTCTCGTCGAGAGCGCCGTCTGGGAGGCGTCGCTGTTCGAGGAGCACGACTTCCACGACTTCAAGATCTCGGTCAAGCACAACGATCCCGTCGTGATGGTCAAGGCGTACCGCATGCTGGCTGAGCGCGGCGACTGGCCGCTGCACCTCGGTGTGACGGAGGCCGGCCCCGAGTTCCAGGGAACGATCAAGAGCGCGACCGCGTTCGGCATCCTGCTCTCGGAGGGCATCGGCGACACCATCCGCGTCTCGCTGTCCGCCCCGCCGGCGCAGGAGGTGAAGGTGGGCCTGCAGATCCTGCAGTCGCTGAACCTGCGCGAGCGCAAGCTCGAGATCGTGTCGTGCCCCTCGTGCGGACGGGCGCAGGTCGATGTCTACACGCTCGCCAACGACGTCACCGAGGGACTGCAGGGCATGACGGTGCCGCTGCGCGTCGCGGTGATGGGCTGCGTCGTCAACGGTCCGGGGGAGGCCCGTGAGGCCGACCTCGGCGTCGCCTCGGGCAACGGCAAGGGCCAGATCTTCGTCAAGGGTGAGGTGATCAAGACGGTCCCCGAGTCGGAGATCGTGCAGACCCTCATCGAGGAGGCGAACCGTCTCGCGGCCGAGATGCCTCCCGGCGAGCTGGGCAGCCCCGAGGTCGTCACCGCTGGTTGAGTAGCGGCCGCAGGCCGCGTATCGCTGGTTGAGTACCGGCCGCAGGCCGCCGTATCGCTGGTTGAGGAGCGGCCGCAGGCCGCGTATCGAAACCCGCCCCGCTAGTCTCGGGGCGTGGCAGCCCGGTTCGACGCCTTCATCTCCTACTCGCGCTCGGCGTCGAGCGGGCTCGCGGTCGCCCTGCGCAACGGCATCGAGCGGTTCGCGAAGCCCTGGTACCGACTGCGCTCGTCGCGGGTGTTCCTCGACGACGCGACAATGTCGGCCAACACGGGCCTCTGGTCGAACATCGAGCGCGGGCTGACCGAGGCTGACTGGTTCATCCTGCTGTGCAGCCCGAAGTCCGCCGCGTCGCAGTACGTGACCACCGAGATCACCTGGTGGCTCGAGCACAAGTCGGCTGACCGCATCCTGCTCGTCCTCGACGAGGGCGAGATGTACTGGGACCCGAAGACGAACGACTTCGACTGGAAGCGGTCGACGGCGGTCAACCGGGCGCTCTCGAAGGCGTTCCCCGAGGAGCCGCGCTGGGTCGAGATGCCCTGGTTCGAGGCGGAGGGGTCGCTCGGCACCGCAGACCCCCGGTTCAACGAGCGCGTGGCCGACCTCGCGTCCGCCATCCGCGGCATGGAGCGCGACGAGCTGATCGGCGAGAACGTGCAGCAGCGCCGCCGCGCACTGCGTCTCGCGCGTGGCGGGGTGATCGCGCTCTCGGCGCTACTCGTGGCATCCCTCGTCGCCACCGTCATCGCTGTGGTGAACGGCAACGCAGCCGCGGAGCAGGCGCGCATCGCGTTGGCCCGGCAGCTGGCGGCACAAGCGATCACGCTGAGTGCCACCGACCTGCAGACCGCATCGCTGCTCGCGGTCGAGGCCCAGCGGATGAACGACGACGCACAGACCCGGGCGGCGCTGTTCCAGCTGGCGACCACCAGTCCGCAACTGGTCAGGACCCTCGCGGTCGGTGCGCGCGTCAACGCGACCGCCGTCGCCGCCGACGGCACCGTCTTCACCGGGGACGCCTCCGGGGCCGTCTCGCGCTGGGACGGGGCCGAGCGCACCGTCCTGGCCGACCTCAACGCTCCCGTCGGCTGGATCGCGGTGTCGGATGACGGTGCCGATGTCGCCGCGGTCGCCGGCGACGACGCGGTGCGCATCGTCACCCCGGCCGGAGACACTGAAGCGACCGTGCCGCCTCCCGCGGACGAGACGCCGGCGACCCTCGTCGCGCTCTCGGCCGACGGGAGCTACCTGGCGGTCTCGAACCGATCCACGTGGCTGACCCTCCTCCGCCGCGGGGTGGACCAGGGCGAGAGCGTGTACACGTCCGTCGGCACCGTGCCGTTCGGCGGCCGCATCGGGTTCGGCGATCACGAGCTGACCACCTTCAACCAGGCCGGATTCTGGGCGCGCATCTCGCTCGACGACGCCTCGGTCATCGCCTCGGGCCAGCACACGCTGGGGATCGCCGCGAATGTCTTCGGAGTGTCGCGCGACGGAAACGCACTCGTCGGGTCCCTGGACAAGACCGTCAACTACTCGATCTGGAACGTCGTCGGCTCGGTGTCCGACGGCGGGACCGTCGAGGGAGATCCCGCGGATCGCGTCGCCACCAGCCAGCTCGCCGGGTCGCTGGACGTGGCGCTCGACGACACCGGCTCCCGGCTGGCCGTGATGGACACGGGCGCGATCTATGTGTCCACCGCGCGTGCACCCGATGCATTGCCGGAACCGCCGATCGCGCTGCTGGGGGCCGGGAACGTGAACGCCGAGACGCTGACCTTCCGCGGTGACACTTTGGTCAACGGCACCGGCGACTTCGCCTTGGTCTGGGACCTGTCGCAGGCGGGACGGATCACGACGCAGTTCGCGGTGCCCGTACCCGAGGGCTGCACGGCCTGCGGACCGCAGGTGATGTCGGTGAACGACAGCGGCGACCGCGTGCTCGTGCAGGCGATCTCCGGGGGGTCTCCGGTGGCCGTCGACCTCAGCACGGGGGAGGGTCTGCCGATCGACCCGGATGGCGCGTTCGGTCTGACCGCGGCCGCATGGTGGGACGACACCACGTTCGCCGTCGCCTCGTCCACCGATCACCTGCTGTACCTGGCGGACGCGACGACGTTCGAGGTCGCCGACTCCCTCCCGATCCCGCTGGACGACGGGGTAGTCGTGATCAGCGTGCGCGCTGACGCCTCGACCGGCGCGGCCACGGTCCTCGCCGACGACGGCTCCGTCATGACCGTGAAGCGCGATGGCGCCGAGACGACGTCGAAACCGTTCGCCGACCGCTTCCCCGGGCCGCTGCCGCTGATCTACGGCATCGCACCGGATCAGTCGACCGCGTTCGCGCTGTTCGCCGACATCGGCCTGCGCGTCGTCGACGTCGCCTCCGGCGAGGTCCTCTACGAAAGCGCCGACCCGAGCGCCGCGGCCTATGACGGCGACTCCCGCCTGCACGTGTTCACCGACGGCACCGACACGGTGCTCGACTCGTCGGGCGCAGAGGTGTCCTCACGTCCCGCCGATGCCGACCAGAACCCGCCGCCCGCCCTGAGCGCCGACGGCCGGCTGCTGGCGACCGGGGGCTCGACCGGCACGCTGCAGCTGCTCGACCTCGCACGCAGCGGAACGGTATTCGGCCGGATCGCCGTGCCCCAACAGGAGAACCGCTTCACCATCGCGGCCTTCTCGCCCGACGGCTCTGCCCTCATCCTGTCGACCCAGGAGATCGCCGCGCCCCCGCGACCCTCGACCGTGAGCCGACTCAGCCTGGTGCCCACCGAGTGGCGCACGGCCGTGTGCGCGGTTGCCGGCCGAGACCTGACCGCGGACGAATGGTCGACCCTGATCGGCACCGCACCCCCCGCCGACCTGGGGTGCGACCGATGAGCGCCGTCGCCCGCGTCGCCGCGCGCCTCGCGCTCGCCGGCTACATCCTCGCCGTCGGCCTGCTCGTGCTGGCGATCTTCGTACCGCTGCCCGGGTGGCTCTCGCGCTGGAACGACACCACCGCCTGGGAGCCGGTCGCGATCCCCCTCATCCTGGGGTTCCTGGCCTTCGGAGCCTGGGCATGGCCCAGCCGGCACCGTTCCCTGTCGTTCGCCCTGGTGTTCCTCGCCGCGGGAACCGTCTCCGCCGTGGTGCTCGCCGTCGCCGCCTACGCCAGCTGCCCGCCGGTCGGTGAGGCACGCTGGTTCTCGGTCGTGCAGCGGGTGCTGGCGTTCGTCCTCAACAGCTACGACACCAGCATGTTCGACGGGGTGACATGCCCCGACAACCCGCCGCTCGCCCTCCAGTTCGGGCGACTCGTGGTGCTGACCGTGCTGTTCGTCGCCGCGACCCGAGCGGTGGCGGTGTTGCTGCGGGGGCAGCTCGACCGTGCGCTCGTGCGGCTGGCTCCGCGGGTGACCCTGGCAGTGGGGGTCGACGACAGTTCTGCGGGCCTGCTGCCGGCGCTGGCGGTGGGCGCCGCGGGCACGGTGCGGGTGGTGCTGACTCCGGATGTCGGGGCCGCCTGGGTGCGCAGCGCACGAGCGGCGGGCTGGCGCGTCGTCACCGGAGATCCCGCCAACACGGCCACCGTGCGCGGCCTCATCCGGCGCGGACCCGCCGGCAGCGCCCTGCGCTCACTCGCCGTACTCTCACCCGACAGCACGGCGGCGCAGCGGCTGGTGCGCTCGATCGAAGGGGCCGTCGCCGGCCGCAGGGCCGGCGGCCCGGTGCGTGTGCTGGTGCGCATCGACGATGCCTGGCAGGCGGAGGACTGGCGCCGCCGCTACCTCGTGCGCGCCGCGGACTGGGTGGTCGACACGATCAGCGCCGACGAGGTGACCGCACGGCTGGTCGTCGACGATCTGCTCGGTGTCGGCGCGGACCGGGTCATCCTGGCCGGACGCTCGGGGCTGACCTTCGCCATTCTCGGCGAACTGGCGCAGCAGGGGCGCGAGCACGAGGTGCTGGGGGAGCCGCCGGTGCCGCCGGTGGTGGTCATCGACCCCGACGCCGTCGCCATCCTCGAACAGCACGAGTTCTCGCAGGTGCGCTACGGCAACACCGGCGGCGTCCGCGCCACGGTGACAGCCGCAGCGCCGACCGCAGCGGGGATCGAGGAGGCCGCCGAGGGTGCGTCGAATCCGGCTGTGGTGTTCACCGGCGAGCCCGGGGCCGACGGCCAGCGTCTCGCCGCCGTCCTCGGGGCGGGGCAGCCGGACTGGCCGGTCTACTCCCGGTTCGCCGAGGTCGTGGGGCTCGGAGCCGAGCCGCTTCTCGCCCACGTCCGCGCCTTCGGCACCACCCTCGACGCCGGCAACGGTCGCCCGATCGACAACTGGGAACGGATCGCGCGACTCGGCCACGAGCGCTACCGCCGCGCCCACCCCGACCCGGCCATCGCATCCCGTCGCCCCTGGGAACAGCTCGGCGCGTTCTACCGAGCCTCCAACGTGCGCCAGGTGCTCGCGACGCTCGGCTCGGCCATCGCGGTCGGACGCAGCTGGGGCGCCGGCGCTGATCGCGCGGGCATGCCCTCCGCGACGCAGTTGGAGCGGATGGCGCAGCTCGAACACGAATCGTGGCGGCGGCACCTCGAATCCCACGGCTGGCGGCACGGCGCGGCTCGCGACGACCGCCGTCGTCGACACCCCGACCTGCGCGACTGGGAGCGACTGGACGAGGCGGCACGGGACAAGACCCGGGACGGCGTGCGCTCCAGCCTGGAACTGCTGTCCACGCTTGGGTACCGGTCGTTCGACGACGTGCAATGGCGCACGTTCGCCCGCCGCGGAGAGGTGACCGCCCGCAAACGCGACGAGGCCTGGTCGTGGACCACCGCATCCGGGGAGACCCTGCACGGCTCGCCCGGCGACTGGGAGGTCGTTGACGAGCGCGGGTCGACGCACTCGGTCGCCGCCGGGATCTTCGAGGCCACGCACCGCCCGACCGGCCGGCCAGGACGCTATGAACGCACCGGCTCGGTGCAGGCCCGGCCCGCCCGTGCGGGAGAGGTGATCGAGACGCTCGAGGGCACCACGACCGCCCGCAGCGGGCAGTGGGTGATCCGCGGCGAGCAGGGCGAAGAGTGGCTCGTGCCCGAGGAGCGGCTGCGCTCGGCGTACGTTCCGCCGACGGCGTGACCATCGCATCCGGAACGCGTCATTAGGCTGGCATCGTGCCTACCCGGATGACCCAGCTGTTCGTGCGCACTCTGCGCGACGACCCCGCCGACGCGGAGGTTGCCAGCCACCGCCTGCTGATCCGCGCCGGATACATCCGGCGCCAGGCGCCGGGGATCTTCGCCTGGCTGCCGCTCGGCCTGCGGGTGCGGCGCCGCATCGAGAAGGTGATCCGCGAAGAGCTCGAACGTTTCGGCGCGCAGGAGGTGCACTTCCCCGCGCTGCTGCCGCGCGAACCCTACGAGGTGACCGGCCGCTGGGAGGAATACGGCGACGGGATCTTCCGGCTGAAGGACCGCAAGGGCGCCGACTACCTGCTCGCGCCCACGCACGAAGAGGTGTTCACCCTCACGGTGAAAGACCTGTACACCTCGTACAAGGACCTGCCGCTGTCGATCTACCAGATCCAGGACAAGTACCGCGACGAGGCCCGCCCCCGCGCCGGGCTGCTGCGCGGGCGCGAGTTCTCGATGAAGGACTCGTACTCGTTCGACATCGACGACGCCGGGCTCGACGTGTCGTACCAGCAGCACCGCGACGCCTACGAGCGCATCTTCCAGCGCCTCGGCCTCGAGTACGCCATCGTGCAGGCCGACGCCGGTGCGATGGGCGGGTCGCGGTCGGAGGAGTTCCTGCACCCCACCCCGATCGGCGAGGACACCTTCGTGCGCTCGGACGGCGGCTACGCAGCCAACGTCGAGGCGTACGTCACCCCGCCCGCCGAGCCGCGCTCCTACGAGAAGCTGACGCCCGCCGAGGTGCTCGACACGCCCGGCACTCCCACGATCGCGACCCTGGTCGAGGTCGCCAACGCCAAGCACCCCCGACCCGACGGGCGGGCCTGGACCGCCGCCGACACCCTGAAGAACGTGGTGCTCGCGCTGACGCATCTCGACGGCACGCGCGAGGTGGTGGTCGTCGGCATTCCCGGTGACCGCGAGGTCGACATGAAGCGCGCCGAGGTGCAGTTCGCCCCCGCCGAGGTCGAGGCGGCCGTCGACACCGACTTCGAGAAGCATCCGCTGCTGGTGAAGGGCTACATCGGGCCCTGGTCACCCCAGGGCGCCGTGCTGGGCGAGGAGTCGGCGACCGGCATCCGGTACCTGCTGGACCCGCGCGTCGCCGACGGCTCGGGCTGGATCACCGGCGCCAACGCCGACGGCAAGCACGTCTTCGGGCTGGTGGCCGGGCGCGACTTCGGCTCCGACGGCACCGCCGAGGTCGCCGAGGTGCGCGCCGGTGACCCGGCGCCCGACGGCTCCGGCCCGGTGGAGCTCGCCCGCGGCATGGAGATCGGGCACGTGTTCCAGCTCGGCCGCAAGTACGCCGACGCCCTGGGGCTGCAGGTGCTCGACGAGAACGGCAAGTTGGTCACCGTCACCATGGGCTCGTACGGGATCGGCGTGACGCGCATCATGGCGGTCATCGCGGAGGCGAACAACGACGAGCGGGGCCTCATCTGGCCGGCCGAGGTGGCACCGTTCGATGTGCACGTGATCGCGACGGGCAAGGACGCAGCGGCCCTGGAGCTGGCCGAGCAGGTGGCGGCGGCGCTCGAGTCGTCGGGTCGGGAGGTGCTGCTCGACGACCGGCCCAAGGTGTCTCCGGGCGTCAAGTTCGGTGACGCGGAACTGCTCGGCGTGCCGACGATCGTCATCGCGGGCCGAGGTGCTGCGGACGGCGTCGTCGAACTCTGGGACCGCCGCTCGGGCGAGCGCCGCGAGCTCCCCGCCGCGGACCTGCTCTCCGCGCTCTAACTCGGGCGCATTCATCCGCCCTTCGGCGCGGCGAGCGGCGAGAAATGGCGGGTGCGATGGCCGATTACCCGCCGGAATCCGCCTCTCGACGCGCTTTGGGTGCGGATGCTGTGGAGACTCCGCGCGCCGAGAGCGCAGGCGAGCCAGGCTGGCCCGGTGACCCGTCGAACGCCGGTCGACCCGCTGCAGATCGGGCTGCCGATCGCGTCGCGCGAGCTGCGCGGTGCAGGCATTCCCCGTTCGCGGGTTCGTGCCGCAGATGTCACCCATCCGTATCACGGGGTCCACATCATCGGCGGGGAGGCGGTCGGCCTGCGGCAGCGCTGCGAGGCGCTTCTGCTGGTGCTCCCCGCAGGTGCGGCGTTCAGTCACACGACCGCAGCGTGGCTCTGGGGGGCCCCGCTGCCCCGCCGGTTCGAGCATCTCATCCACGTCACTGTCTCGGGAGGCGCCAGTCGCCCCGTGCGTGCGGGCGTCGTGGGGCATCGATCCTCCGCCCTCGAGGTGACCATGCTGGGCACCCTCCCTGTCGTGGGGCCCGCACAGGTGTTCGTGCAGCTCGCCTCCATGCTCGACCACGACGACCTGGTCGCGGTGGGGGACTACCTCGTCACTCCGCGGCGGGTCGCGCGGAAGCCCGCCATCGCATCCGTCGACGGCCTCGCCGCAGCGATCCCGGCGCGAGCACGTGGCGCCGCACGGGCCCGCGGGGCGATGCGCGAGGTGCGCGTCGGCGCCGAGTCGCCCATGGAGACGCGCCTACGTTTACTGCTGGTGCGCGCCGGGCTGCCCGAGCCCGAACTGAACCCCGAGATCGTCGGCCTCCATCCCGACGTGCTGTATCGCGACCGCCGTCTGGTCATCGAGTACGAGGGCGATCATCACCGCACCGACCCCCGTGCCTGGCGCCGGGACATCTCGCGGCGCGAACGATTTCAGGCCGCCGGCTTTCGGGTGATGCAGGTGCACGCCGATGATGTGACGAACGAGCCGCACCTGCTCGTCGCGCGCATCGCGGCCGCCATCGGTGCGCCACGCGTGTGAGCGGCGCTCGGTCCGCCCCTCCGGTACTCTGGAGACCGCGCCCTGAGGTGGTGGGCGCCTATCTGAATAGCGGAGGCCGGACGTGGACCTCGATCTGACGATGCTTCGGCTCATGGAGCGCGAACGCGAGATCCCCTTCGAGGAACTCGTCGGGATCATCGAGCAGGCGATCCTGACCGCCTACCTGAAGCACACCGACCAGGCTCCAGAGTCCGGCGCGCGCGTCGAACTCGATCGCAAGACCGGGCACGTGACCGTGTTCGTGCCCGAGCACGACGACGAGGGCAACGTCATCGGCGAGGCGGTCGACAGCCCCGACGACTTCGGCCGCATCTCGGCGTTCGCCGCCAAGCAGGTCATCAACCAGCGGCTCCGCGACATCGGCGACGACAAGGTGCTCGGCGAGTTCCGCGGGCGCGAGGGTGACATCGTCGCCGGGATCATCCAGCAGGGCCCGAACCCCAAGATGGTGCACATCGACCTCGGTTCCGTCGAGGCTATCCTGCCGCCGGAGGAGCAGGTTCCGGGCGAGGAGTACACGCACGGCAGCCGCATCCGGGTCTATGTCACCAGCGTGAGCAAGGGGCTGAAGGGCCCGTCGATCACGGTCAGCCGTACCCACCCGGGCCTGGTGCGCAAGTTGTTCGCGCTCGAGGTGCCCGAGATCGCGTCCGGCGTGGTCGAGATCACGAGCCTCGCGCGCGAGGCGGGGCACCGCACCAAGATCGCGGTGCGTGCCACGCAGCCCGGCATCAATGCCAAGGGCGCCTGCATCGGCGAGTTGGGGCAGCGGGTGCGCGCGGTCACCGCCGAGCTCAACAACGAGAAGATCGACATCGTCGACTACGCCGACGACCTGGCGACGTTCGTGGCGAACGCGCTCAGCCCGGCCAAGGTGTCGAGCGCTTTCGTGGTCGACGAGGGGCTGCGCGCCGTGCGGGCCCTGGTTCCCGACTACCAGCTGAGCCTCGCGATTGGCAAAGAGGGGCAGAACGCCCGCCTCGCGGCGAAGCTCACGGGTGCCCGTATCGACATCCAGCCCGACTCGGTCATGGAGGACTGAGCGGCCTTCCCGCCGCAGGGAGTAGCATGGAACCCGTCAGAACCTGCCTGGGTTGCCGGCAGCGTGCTCCCCGATCCTCTTTGCTGAGGGTGGTGGCGCGCAACGGCCAGGTCGTGGCGGATGCCGCGGCCAGGCTTCCGGGCAGGGGCGCGTGGGTGCATCCGCAGAGCGGGTGCATCGAGAACGCGGTGAAGCGCAAGGCCTTCGGCCGGGCGCTGCGCACGACCGTTACGGATACCGAATCCCTTAACGAATGGGCTGAAAAGACCATGGACAACTGATGAGCGACTCGAAATGAGTTCCCTCACCCTTTAGCGTCCGCTCCTGATCGGGAGTGGACCCCCGAACAGGAGAAATGTGGCCAACCCACGCGTACACGAAGTCGCGGCCGAGCTCGGCATCGACAGCAAGATCGCGCTCGACAAGCTCAAAGACATGGGCGAGTTCGTCAAGAGCGCGTCCTCGAGCATCGCGCCGCCCGTCGCGCGCCGACTGAAGGCGGCGCTCGAGGCCGACGGCATCAAGCCGGCGGCCGCACCGGCGGCGAAGCCTGCGGCCAAGCCGGCGGCGAAGCCGGCTCCCGCGCCGGCGCCGGCCCCCGCGGCTGAGGCGCCCGCGGCCGAGGCGCCGTCTGCGGCCCCCGCTCCGGCGGCCGCGGCCCCCGCACCTGCACCGGCTCCCGCGGCCGAGAAGCCCGCGGCCGCAGCACCCGCCGACCCCGAGGCCCCGCGCCCGGCCGGCCCGCGTCCCGGCAATAACCCGTTCGCCAGCACTCAGGGCATGGCGCGTCCCGGCGCCCCGCGTCCCGGCAACAACCCGTTCGCGGGCAGCCAGGGCATGCCGCGTCCGGGTGGCGGCGCCATCCCGCGTCCGGCGGCTCCGCGCCCCGGAACCCCGCGTCCCGGCGCCCCGCGCCCCGGCGGCCCCGGTCGTCCGGGTGCCCCGTTCCAGCAGCGTCCCGGCGGGCCGGGTCGTCCCGGCGGTGCCGGTGGCGGCTTCCAGCGTCCCGGCGGCGCGCCCGGTGGTGGCGGCGGGTTCGCCGGTCGTCCGGGTGGTGGCGGCGGTCGCGGTCGCGGCCCCGGCGGCGGCACCGCGGGTGCCTTCGGTCGTGGCGGCGGCAAGAGCCGCGCGCGCAAGTCGAAGCGGACGAAGCGGGCCGAGTTCGAGATGCGGGATGCGCCGTCGCTCGGCGGCGTCGCGATTCCCCGCGGTGACGGCAACACCGTCATCCGCATGCGCCGCGGCGCGTCGATCTCCGACCTGGCCGACAAGCTCGAGCAGATCACCAAGTACTCGGTGCAGCCGGGCGCGCTGGTGACCGCACTGTTCCACCTCGGCGAGATGGCGACGGCGACCGAGTCGCTCGACGACGCCACCTTCGGCATCCTCGGTGAGGAGCTGGGCTACAAGATCCAGATCGTCAGCCCCGAAGACGAGGACAAGGAGCTGCTCGAAGGCTTCGACATCGACCTCGAGCAGGAGCTCGAGGACGAGGACGACGAAGACCTGGAGATCCGCCCGCCGGTGGTGACCGTCGTCGGCCACGTCGACCACGGTAAGACCAAGCTGCTCGACGCCATCCGCCAGACCAACGTGGTCGCAGGCGAGGCCGGCGGCATCACGCAGCACATCGGTGCGTATCAGGTCTGGACCGAGCACGACGGCATCGAGCGCGCCATCACCTTCATCGACACCCCCGGTCACGAGGCGTTCACCGCCATGCGTGCCCGTGGTGCGCAGGTCTCCGACATCGCGATCCTGGTGGTCGCGGCCGACGACGGCATCATGCCGCAGACGGTCGAGGCGCTGAACCACATGCAGGCCGCCGGTGTTCCGATCGTGGTCGCCGTCAACAAGGTCGACAAGGAGGGCGCGAACCCGGCGAAGGTGCGTCAGCAGCTGACCGAGTTCGGCCTGGTCGCCGAGGAGTTCGGTGGCGACACCATGTTCGTCGACGTAAGCGCCCTGCAGAACAAGGGCATCACCGAGCTGCTCGACGCGGTGCTTCTGACTGCGGATGCCGGGCTCGACCTGCGTGCGAACCCCAACAAGGACGCCCGCGGTGTCGCGATCGAGGCCAAGCTCGACAAGGGCCGCGGCGCGGTGGCGACCGTGCTGATCCAGTCGGGAACCCTCCGCGTCGGTGACGCGATCGTGGCGGGCATGGCGTACGGCCGCGTCCGGGCGATGATCGACGAGAACGGCGACCCGGTCGAGGAGGCCTGGCCGTCCCGCCCGGTGCAGGTGCAGGGTCTGTCGACGGTGCCTCGCGCCGGCGACACCTTCATCGTCACCGAGGAGGACCGCACCGCGCGCCAGATCGCTGAGAAGCGCGAGGCCGTCGAGCGCAACGCGCAGCTGGCGAAGGCCCGCAAGCGCATCTCGCTCGAGGACTTCACCCGGTCGCTCGCCGAGGGCAAGGTCGACTCGCTCAACCTCATCATCAAGGGTGACGTCTCCGGTGCCGTCGAGGCGCTCGAGGAGGCCCTGCTCAAGATCGAGGTCGACGACAGCGTCCAGCTGCGCATCCTGCACCGCGGTGTGGGTGCGGTCACCGAGTCCGACATCGACCTGGCGACGATCGACAACGCGATCGTCATCGGGTTCAACGTGCGGCCGGATGTCAAGGCGCGTGAGCGCGCGGCTCGCGAGGGCATCGACGTGCGCTTCTACTCCGTCATCTACGCGGCGCTGGAAGACATCGAGAACTCGCTCAAGGGCATGCTCAAGCCCGAGTTCGAAGAGGTCCAGTCGGGTGTCGCCGAGATCCGCGAGATCTTCCGCTCGTCGAAGGCCGGCAACATCGCCGGTGTAATCGTCCGCAGCGGCACGATCACCCGCAATGCGAAGGCGCGCGTCATCCGTGACGGCGTCGTGGTGGGCGACAACCTCACCATCGATTCGCTGCGGCGGTTCAAGGACGACGTCACCGAGGTGCGCACGGACTTCGAGGCCGGTATCGGCCTGGGCAAGTTCAATGACATCCAGATCGGCGACGAGATCGAGACGATCGAGATGAAGGAGAAGGTGCGCGCCTAAGCGCGCACCGGTGACACGATGCCAGGGCAGGGTGATCGCGCGGCCAAGATGGCCGACCGCATTCGCGAGATCGTCGCGAAGCGGCTGGAACGCGGGCTGCGCGATCCCCGCCTCGGCTTCGTCACCATCACCGATGTGCGGATGACGGGCGACCTGCAGCACGCCAGCATCTTCTACACGGTGTATGGCACCGACCAGGAGCGGGCGGATTCGGCAGCGGCACTGAAGGCGGCGACAGGCATGTTCCGCACCGAGGTGGGCAAGAACATCACGGCGCGGCTGACGCCGACACTGGAGTTCATCCCCGACGCGATCCCCGAGAACGCGGCCGCCATCGATTCGCTGCTGCGGGAGGCGGCCCAGCGTGACGCCGAGGCGCAGGCTGCGGCGGCATCCGCTCAGTACGCCGGCGACGCCGACCCGTATGTGAAGCCGCGCGAACTCGACGAGGCCGACGAGGACTGAATCTCTCGCGTCCTCGGGCGTGGTCTCGATATGCGCTTCGCGCTACTCGACCGACGACCGACGCGGGGGTCACTTCAGCAGGCGCGACAGCACCCGGTCGGCGAGCGGTTTGCCGCCGGTCTGGCAGGTGGGGCAGTACTGGAACGTCGAGTCGCTGTAGATAACCTGCCGCACGGTGTCGCCGCACACCGGGCACGGTTCGCCCGTGCGGCCATGCACCCGAAGGCCCGACTTCTTCTCGGCCTTCAACTCGCTGGCCGAGACGCCGTCGGCCCGCGCGATCGCGTCGCGCAGAGTGGACTGCATCGCGGCGTAGAGGGTCTGAACGTCCTCCGGCGGCATGTCGGCCGCCTTGAACGGTGACATCTTCGCCACGTGCAGGATCTCGTCGGAGTAGGCGTTGCCGATCCCGGCGATCGTCGACTGGTCGCGCAGCACACCTTTGATGCGTGAGCGCCCGGCGCGTTTCAGGATGCCGGCGAGCACGTCGGCGGTGAACCCCGGTTCCAGCGGGTCGGGCCCCAATCTCGCGATCCCCGGCACCTCCGCCGGATCGCGCACGACATAGATCGCCAGGCTCTTCTTCGTGCCCGCCTCGGTGAGGTCGAACCCCGAACCGTCGTCCAGCACCAGGCGGGCGGCGATCGGGCCCTTGCCGCGGCCGGATCCGGGTGCGGGGGCGTTCTCGCGCCAGCGCAGCCAACCCGCCCGAGCAAGATGAATGATCAGGTGCACAGGCTTGTCTTCGGTCGCCGCACCGACCGCCGTCAGGTCCAGGAACTTGCCGTGGCGGGTCACGGCGGTGACTGTCGCGCCGGTCAGCACCGACGGCGCGGGGTCGTAGGTCTTGAGAGCCGCGAAGGCGGTGACATCGAGCCGGGCGATGCGCCCGCCGGTCAGGCGCGACCCCAGATCGGCGACCAGCGCCTGCACCTCCGGCAGCTCGGGCATGCCGTCATTGTGCCAGCACGAACCGGATGGTGCCGGTGGCGATATCGGCCTGCACCAGCCGCACGCGCACATCGGTTCCCGGCTCGAGGTGGCCGTCGCACACACCCTCGACGGCCGGATCGGTGAGCTGCACCGTGCCGCCGTCGTTCTTGTTCGACCCCGACATGCCGCCCGCGCTCAGCACGACCGCGTCGAACTCGGCCCCGATCCGCGGGGCCAGCAGGGCCGCCTCGACGGCGTCGAGCGTCATGCGGTCGAGTCGGTTGGCGGTGTTCGACGAGCGGGCCATGATCTTGGGCAGCTCGGGCAGCGCCTCGCGCGCCCACGCCGGCACGTCGGCCCCGGTCGAGTGCGCCTCGCAGATCACCAGGCCGAAGCGGTCGACGAGCCGCCGCAGCGGCGCGGTGACGTGGGCGTACGGCGCTCCCACCGCGGCCTGCAGCGTCTCGGTGGGCGGGGCGCCGTCGAACGGGGTGTAGCCGGCTCCGCGGAACAGCGAGGCGGCCGCGTGCAGGATCGCCAGGTGGGTCGGCAGGGTGCCGTCGAGGGTGCGCAGGTAGTCGCCGTAGCGCTGCCCCTCGGGCCACGGCACCCCGAGCGCCCGGGTCTGCCGACGGAACTTGGCCACCGCGCCCTCGTCGGCGGGCGGCATGGTCCGCAGGATCCCGACGCCGCCGTCGAGCATCATCTGAGCGGCCGCCATCCCGGTCATCAGTGACAGCTGCGCGTTCCAGGTCTCGATCGGCAGCATCGCGCGGCGGTCGAGGGTGTAGCGGCCGTCCTGCATCGACACGAGGATCTCGGGGGTCGAGAGACTTGCTCCGCCGCGGTGCGCCTCGAGAGCGACGCGGGCCTGGCCGACCTCGCGCAGGTGGGCCAGCAGGGCGGCGTCCGGGCCCGAGCGGTGATCGAGATCGGACTGGGCGGAGAGGTAGTCGAGCTGCCGGCGACTGCGGATGCGGGCACGGGCGACGCGGGTGCGGGTCACCTCTCCGCCGGCGGCGAGGTGGTGCTCCCAGACGAAGGCTCCGCGCACCTTGCCGGGCAGCAGCGATGCCGCCCCTTCGCTGATGACGGTCGGGTGCAGCGGGATGCGGCCGTCGGCCGCGTAGACCGTCTGTCCGCGGGTGCGCGCTTCGGCATCGATCGCGCCGCCGGGGGCCACGAACGCCGGAACATCGGCGATCGCGTAGAACACGATCCAGCCTGAGCCGTCGCGTTCGATCGCGAACGCCTGATCGAGATCGCTCGACCCCTCAGGATCCAGCGTGACGAACTCCAGGTCGGTGCGGTCGGCATCCGGAAGCGGCCGCTCGGCCGCCACCCGCTGCGCCTCGGCCTCCACCTCGGGCGGGAACTCGCGGCTGAGTTCGAGTTCGCCCGGCAACTGCGCGAGCCGGGCGGCGAGTTCGTCGTGCGCGGCCTCCGCCGTGAGTCGCAACGGGGTGGTGGGCACGACTCCGAGCCTGTCACACTCGGGCTATGCGCCAGCTGCGTTACTCGATCAACGTCACTCTCGACGGCTGCGTCGGCCACACCGCGTTCGTGCCGGACGAGGAGGTGCACCAGCACGCGACCGAGATGATCCGCCAAGCGGATGCCCTGATCTTCGGCCGCACCACGTACGAGTTGATGGAGTACTGGCGCGACCCGGGCGAGTTCCCGGCGTCGCTGCAGCCGTTCGCCGACACCATCAACCCGGCGAAGAAGTATCTGGTCTCGAGCACCCTCGCCGCTGACCCGAACTGGAACGCCGAGCAGCTTGAGGGTGATCCGGTCGAGGCGGTGCGGGCGCTCAAGCAGCAGCCGGGCGGCAGCCTCTACATCGGTGGGGTGCGACTGCCGGTGGCGATGGCCGAGGCGGGTCTGATCGACGAGTACGAGTTCGTGGTGTTCCCGAAGCTCGCCGGGCATGGGCCGACGCTGTTCCAGGGGCTCAGCCGGCTGATCGATCTGGAGCTCATCGATGTCACCGACTTCGCCTCCGGAGCACGGGCGGAGCGCTACCGCCCCGTCGGCAGTTCGTAGCCGCCGGCCGAGTCTGCGGTGACGAGGCCGTCGCGCAGCAGGCCGGTGAGCGCCCGCTCGAGCTGCACGGCATCCGGCCAGAGCGCCGCGATCGCTTCGGCGGGCACGGCGGTGTCGCTGGCGCGCAACTCGCGCAGGATGCGGCCCCGCACCTCACGATCGCTGCCGGCGTACGGCTTTTGGCGCGGTGCCGCGGGGCCGGCGTACGGCGGATATCCCGCCGCCCGCCACGCGCACGCGCTCGCGATCGGGCACGCCTCGCAGTGCGGTGTTCGCGCGGTGCACACCGTCTGCCCGAGCTCCATCGTCCCGGCGTTGAGCAGTCGCGCCCGGTGCTCGTCGACGGGGAGGAGCTCCTCCATCAGCGCCAGCTCTCGTGCGGTCTGCGCCGGGCCCGGCTCGCCGCGACCCTCGACGGCACGGGCCAGCACGCGGCGGACGTTGATGTCGACGACCGGGGTGCGCACCCCGTAGGCGAACGCGGCCACCGCGCGCGCGGTGTACGGACCGACTCCGGGCAGGGCGAGCAGCGCGTCGACATCGTGCGGGACGACGTTGTCGTGCCGCTCGGCGATGGTGGTCGCGGCGGCGTGCAGGGCCAGCGCCCGCCGCGGGTAGCCGAGCCGGTCCCAGGCGCGCACCGCCTCGCCCGGTGGCACGGCGGCGAGGTCGGCCGGGGTGGGCCAGCGGGTGAGCCACTCGGCGAGCCGGGGGATGACCCGCGCGACCGGTGTCTGCTGCAGCATGAACTCCGAGATCAGGATGCCCCACGCCGGAAACCCTTCGGCTCGCCACGGCAGGTCGCGGTGGCCCCGCTCGTACCAGTCGGCGATGGTGTCGGCGAGACTCACGGCCCCACGCGCTCGAGCAGTGCGAGCGTGCGCTCGAGGAACAGTTCGGTCGCGTTCTCGTCGTAGTCGGGCAGGCTGTTGTCGACGAACAGGTGCCCCTCGCCGGGGTAGAGGAAGAGCTCGGCGCCTGCCTCGGCGACGAGCTCGCGTGCGGCGTCGATGTCTCCCTCGCCGACGAATATCGGGTCGGCGTCCATCCCGTGGATCTGCAGCGGAAGGCCCGCGGGCCAGGAGCCGAACGCCTCGGCGGGAACCGCGCTGCCGACGAGTACGGCCGCCCGAGCACCCGCGCGATTCTGCGCGAGTTGCTGCGCCGGCATCACCCCGAGAGAGACGCCGAGGTACACCACGTCGGCCGGAAGACCCTCGGTCGCGGCCACCGCCTGCTCGAGCAGAGTGTCGAACCCCACCGAGCCGGCGTAGTCGAGCCCCGACTCGAGGTCGGCGAACGTCGCGCCGCCGTAGACGTCGGGCAGGTGGACGGTGTGCCCTGCGAACTGCAACCGATCGGCAAGTGCGACGAGGCCGCCGGTGAGCCCCTGGGCGTGGTGAAACAGCACGATCTCGGTCATGACAGCCACCGTACGCTGGGACCCATGACATCGAGCCGCAGCATGCGCTGGTCCCCGTCGCGCCGGGCGGTGCTGGACAGCATCGCCGAGCAACTGCAGCACAACTACGGTCGCGGCCGCACCATCGTGGCGGTCGAGGGCGCCGCCGGTGCGGGAACCGGTGCGTTCGCCGACGACCTCGCCGAGGCGCTGCGCAAGCGCGGGATCGAGGTGTTCCGCGCGTCGATGGACGACTTCCTGCGGGCGCGGGCCGACCGTGAAGCGCAGGGGCGTGATTCGGCGGTGGGTCGGTACGAGGACTCGTACGACTACTCGGTGCTTCGCCGGGTGCTGCTCGAGCCGTTCCGAATGAACGGCAGCACCGGCTTCGTGACCGCCGCCTGGGACGCGGCGGCCGGTCGGCAGATCGAGCCGAAGTGGCTGTCCGGGCCGGCGGATGCGATGCTCCTCCTCGACGGACCGTTCCTTGGCCGACCCGAGTTGCGCGGGCTGTGGAACGCGTCGATCTGGCTCGACGGGGTCGCCGAGGCTCCCGATCCGGTGACTGCGGCGGCCCAGGCGCTCTACGAGAAGACGAAGCCGCGCGACCAGGCGACCATCGTGGTCGACGACACCGATCCCGAGTCCCCCCGGCAGATCCTTACCGACGCCTGCTGACCGGTCGCCTGCTGACCGGCACGCGCTCGACCACCTCGTCGGGGGCGACGAAGCGTCCGGTGCGCTCCACCTCGTGCACCAGGTCGACCAGTGCCGAGTTCACCGGCGTGTCATCCCGCGCTCGGCGGCCGCGGCCACCACCGCCCCGTTCAGGAAGTCGATCTCGGTCAGCCGCCCACGCCGGATGCTCTGCAGCGTCGACCCGGGGTTCGGCACGTCGCCCATGCGCCGGGCGAGCAGCCGCGGGAATGCGGCTCCGAGCGCGAGCGGAGCCACACCGATCAGTCCCAGCACCGCGCCCGAGACCCCCTGAACCGTTCCGAACCGCACCCCGAGCGCACGGGCCACCCGCACGGTCTCGCGCATCGAGGCGGTCATCACCCGCAGCAGCCCGCGATCGCCCACGACCTGCTGCACCGACAGCCCGGTGATCGCCGGCAGTGCGTTGACGTGATTGATGAGCAGCTTGGTCCACTGGGCCCCCGCGATGTCGGGGGTGACTTCGACCGGCAGCACCTCGCGCAGCACGGCGGCGACGGATGCCAGGGTCGCCTGGTCGCAGGCCGGCCCGGCGCCGACGATGATCGGGTTCGGTCCCGTGACCTCCACCGTGCCGGGGGAGAGGTACGACGCCGCGAACAACGCCAGCCCGCCGATCAGGGGTGAGCCCGGCAGCACCTCGTGGGCGACTCGCAGCCCGCCGAGGCCGTTCTGCACGACGACGAGGGGAACCCCCTCGATCACCGCAGCCTCAGCGCGCAGGGCGTCCGCGGCATCCTGCGCCTTGGTGGTCAGCAGCACCAGCTCGGGCCGCGTCGTCAGCGTCGCCCCGGCCTCCACCCGCACCGCGAATGTGCCCCAGCCGCCCTCGAGACGCAGCCCCTGCATCCGGAGCGCCTCGAGCTGCTCACCGCGCGCTGTCACCTCCACCTGGTGACCGTGATGTGCGAGCAGGGCGGCCAGCGTTCCGCCGACCGCCCCTGCTCCGAGGACTGCGATGCGCACAGTCCGAGCCTAGGCTCCGACGAGCTCCGGCGCCTCGGCCACCGCCACCGGGGTGGTGCGCTGCGTCCGTCCGTGCGGCAGGAACAGCGCCACCACCGCGGTGCCGAGCAGGACCGCTCCGCCGACCGCGATGGCCGGGATCGCGGCGTCGACGTACCCGCTGGGGGTCAGCTGCCCGCCGGCACCGGTGAACACTGCGGTCAGGACGGCGATGCCGAGGGCGACGCCGATCTCGCGCAGGGTGGAGTTGGTGCCCGAGCCCTTGGCGGTGTCGTGCGGGTCGAGGTTGGCCAGCACCGCGGTCGAGGAGGGTGCGAACACCAGCGCCATGCCGACCCCGGCGGCGATGAAGGCCGGCAGCATCGTCAGGTAGGGGGTGTCGTCGGCCATGGTGGAGGCGAGCCAGAACAGCCCGGCGGCCTGCAGGGTGAGCCCGGTGACGATCGGCAGCCGCGTGCCGATGCGGGGGATGAGCGCTCCGGCGATGGGGGCGATCACCATGGGGGCCATCGTCCACGGCGTGGTCTGGATGGCGGCTTCGAGCGGACTGCTGCCCTGGACGACCTGCAGGTACTGGATGAGGATGAACACCGCGCCGAACATGCCGAAGCTGAACCCGAAGCCGACGACGTTGGCGATGCTGAAGCTGCGGTCGCGGAACAGGCGCAGCGGCAGCAGCGGCGAGCTGTGCCGGCTCTCCCAGCCGAGGAACGCGGCGAGCAGCACGGCGCCGCCGATGAGCGCGCCGAGCACTTCGAACGAGTCCCAGCCGGCGTCGTTGCCGCGCACGATGCCGTAGACGAGGCCGAGGACGCCGAGTCCGGCGAGCGCGACGCCGACCAGGTCGAGCCGCACGCGGGCTCCGAAGGCGTTGGGCAGCACCCACAGCGCGAACGGGATGGCGAGGATGCCGACGGGAACGTTGATCCAGAAGATCGCCTGCCAGTTCCAGCCTTCGACGACCGAGCCGCCGATCAGCGGGCCGGCGGCGACTCCGAGGCCGGCGATGCCGCCCCAGATGCCGATGGCGAGGGGCCGGCGGCGGTCTTCGACGGCGCCTGCGAGCAGCGACAGCGACAGCGGCATGATGCCGGCCCCGCCGATGCCCTGGATGGCACGCGCGACGATCAGTTGGGCCGGGTCGGTGCTGAGCGCGGCGAACACCGACGCGATGGTGAACACGGCGATCCCGGCGAGGAACACGGTGCGCCGACCGAACCGGTCGCCGAGGGCGACGGTCAGCAGGATGAGGCTGGCGAACACCAGGGTGTAGGCGTTGATGAACCACTGCAGCTCTTCGACCGACGCGCCGAGGTCGGCGTGGATGACGGGAAGTGCGTTGGTCATGACCAGGTTGTCGAGGGTGGCCATGAACATCGGGATGCCGGTCGCCAGTACGGCGAGGACGAAGGGGATGCGGCGCGTGGGCACGGTACCTCCAGGGATTGGTTGTTGTAATCGGATGATTACCAAGGAAGATAGGTTATCGCCTGATAACATGTCAAGCGTGTCCACCTCCGAGGCCCCCGCCGGCCGCATGAAGTCCGAGGATCGCCGCGAGCAGATCCTCGAAGCCGCCGCCGCGGTCTTCGGCGAGCGCGGGTACGTGGGCGCCACCACGGACGCGGTGGCGAAAGCCGCCGGGGTCAGCCAGCCCTACGTGGTGCGCATGTTCGGCACCAAGGCGGCGCTCTTCCAGCAGGTGCTCGGGCGCTCGCTCGACACGCTGATCGCACACTTCCGCGACGAGATCGCGCACCCCTTGAGCGACGACCTCTCGCAGTGCATCGGCCGGCGCTACGTCGACCTGCTGGCCGACCGCGGGCTGCTTCTGAGTCTGATGCAGGGCTTCATGCTGGGCGCCGACCCCGAGATCGGCCCCGTCGCGCGCGCCGGCTTCCTCAAGGTGTACCGCCTGCTGCGCGAGGAGGCCGGTTTCAGCGCAGAGGAGGCGACCGGCTTCCTGCAGGGCGGCATGATGATCAACACCCTGGTCGGCCTGCGGATGGGCGCCGAGTACGACACCGATCCCGAGGCGCGCGAAATGCTCACGGCGGCCATGCCCACCAAAGCGGCCCTGTTGAGGGACCTGGCGCGCCAGTAACCTCGGGGGCATGACCCTGATCGACACGATCCGGGCCTCGGTGATCGGCGGCGATGACGTCGTCGACGGACCGTTCGGCCCGCGCCCCGTGGTGTATGCCGACTACACCGCTTCCGGCCGCTCGCTGAGCTTCATCGAGGACTACATCCGCAGCGCCGTTCTGCCGCTGTACGCCAACACGCACACCGAGTCCTCGGGAACCGGGTTGCAGACCAGCCGCTTCCGCGAGGAGGCGCGGGACATCATCGCCGAGTGCACCGGCGCGACCGACGACCACGTGGTGCTGTTCTGCGGCAGCGGCTCCACCTACGCCATCGACAAGCTGATCGGGGTGCTGGGCCTGCGGGTGCCCTCGGCGCTCGACGATCGCTGGCACGTCACCGACGCCATCCCGCCGAACCAGCGCCCCGTGGTCTTCCTCGGTCCGTTCGAGCACCACTCCAATGAGCTGTCCTGGCGCGAGTCGATCGCTGACGTCGTCGTGATCCGCGAGTCCCGCGACGGCCACGTCGACCTCGAGCACCTGCGCGAGCAACTGGAGCTCCACGACGACCGGCCGCTCAAGATCGGCTCGTTCTCGGCGGCGTCCAACGTCACCGGCATCATCACCGACACCGCGGCCGTCTCGGCTCTGCTGCACGAGCACGGCGCCTTTGCCTTCTGGGATTTCGCGGCCGCTGCGCCGTATGTCGACATCGACATGGGCCCCGCCGATGCGCCCGAGAGCTTCGATGCGGTGTTCATCTCGACGCACAAGCTGATCGGCGGACCGGGTACTCCGGGGGTGTTGGTGGCCAAACGCTCGCTGTTCACCAACCGGGTGCCGGATGTGGTCGGCGGCGGAACGGTCTCGTACGTCTACCAGGACGGGCACGACTTCCACCCCGACATCGAGCACCGCGAGGAGGGCGGCACCCCGGCGATCGTCGAGTCGATCCGCGCCGGGCTGGTATTCCAGTTGAAGCATGCGGTCGGGGTTTCGGAGATCCGGCGGCGCGAAGAGGATTTCGTCTCGCGCGCGATCTCCGCGTGGAGCGCTGCGCCGAACATCGAGATCCTCGGCAGCCGCGATGCCGAGCGGCTCTCGATCGTCTCGTTCGTCATCCGCCACCCCGGCGCGAAGCGCTACCTGCACCACAACTACGTCGTGGCCCTGCTGAACGACCTGTTCGGCATCCAGGCCCGCGGCGGCTGCTCGTGCGCGGGCCCGTACGGGCACCGGCTGCTCGGCATCGACCCCGACCTCTCGCACGCGCTGGAGCGCGAGATCAGCACCGGCTGCGAGGGCATCAAGCCCGGGTGGGTGCGGGTGAACTTCAACTACTTCATCGACGAGCAGACCTTCCGCTACATCCTCGACGCCGTCGCGCTCGTCGCCTCGGACGGCGCCGCACTGCTGCCGCTCTACCGCTTCGAGCCGATGAGCGGGCTGTGGCGGCACCACGACGCCGACCTCCTCACCCCGCCGATGTCGCTGCACGAGATCTCGTACGACTCCGGCGAGATGCGCTACCCCGACCGCCGGCGCCGCGCACCGGGGCTCGAGTTGTCGCACTACCTCGACCTGGCGCGTGCCGAGATCGCAGCGGCGCGCAGCGGGCGAGCGGATGCCGTGCCGGCTCCTGAGACCACCGCCGACTTCGAGGAGCTGCGCTGGTTCCCGTACCCGCATGAGATTCTGAAGGGGTGAGTCCCACCGGCATCCTCCTCGTGGACAAGCCGGATGGCATGACCAGTCACGACGTGGTCTCCCGTGCTCGGCGCGCCCTCGGCACCCGCAAGGTCGGCCACGCGGGCACGCTCGACCCGATGGCCACCGGCCTGCTGCTGCTGGGCGTCGGCAGCTCGACCCGGTTGCTGACCTACCTCGTCGGGCTCGGCAAGCGCTACGCCGCCACGATCCGGCTCGGTGTCGCGACCGACACCGACGATGCCAAGGGGGAGGTGATCGCCACGGCCGACGCGAGCGGCGTGACCCGCGAGCGCATCGACGCGGGGGTTACCGCCCTGACCGGTGCGCTGCAGCAGGTGCCGTCGAGCTTCAGCGCCATCAAGGTCGACGGGCGCCGCTCGTACGACCGGGCACGGGCGGGCGAAGAGGTGGTGCTCGAGCCGCGCTCGGTGACGGTGTCGCGCTTCGAGATCGTCGACGAGCGCCGCAGTGCGCAAACGGTCGACCTCGACGTCGTGGTCGAGTGCTCCTCGGGCACCTACATCCGCGCTCTCGCTCGCGATCTCGGGCGCGATCTGCAGGTCGGCGGGCACCTGACCGCGCTGCGGCGCGAGGCGATCGGCCCGTTCGAGGTGCGGGATGCCGTGGCGCTCGATGACATCGGCCCCGAGGCGCTGCGGGCGCCCGCGGCGATCGCGGGGGAGCTCTTTCCCACGGCGGAACTTGCTCCGGTGCAGGCCGCGGATCTCGCGAACGGCAAGCGCATCGCGCTGGACGCCGCGGATGCCCCGGTCGTGGCGGCCATTGCATCCGGCAGACTGATCGGGCTGGCCGAGGTGACCGGCGGTCGCGCGCGCGTGCTGGTGAACTTCCCGGTGGAGGAGACGACATGATCCTGGGCTACACGATCGTGCTGGTGAGTGTGGCGGTTCTCGCGGGAGTGCTCTGTGTGGCACTGGGGCTCGCGGGGCGGCGCCCGGCGGATGTCAGCGTGCTGTCGCTGGTGCTGGTCGAGGTGCTGCTGCTGGCGCAGATCGTGATCGCGCTCGTCGCCCCTGCTGCCGGAAACCCTCCCTCGGGCAATCCGGCGGAGTTCTGGGTGTACCTGATCACCGCGGCGGTGATCCCACCGCTCGCGGTGCTCTGGGCCCTCACCGATCGCGGTCGCTGGAGCACCTTCGTGCTCGGCGTCGGGGCGCTGGCGGTGGCCGTGATGGCGTACCGGATGCACCAGATCTGGACCGTCCAGCTGGCCTGACCGCCTCCCGCTACGCTGAAACGGTGACCGAGCTGCGACCTGCCCGCGGAGCCGGGCGCGTGCTCGTCGCGGTGTACGCGATCCTCGCGATCGCCGCGACCGGGCGATCCGTGTTCCAGATCATCGACCGATTCGGTGAGGCGCCCGTGGCCTTCGTGCTGTCGGCTCTCGCCGGGGTCGTCTACCTCGTCGCCACCGTCGCACTCGCGCTCGGGCTTCGCCGCCTCGCCCTCGTGACGATCTGCTTCGAGCTCGCCGGGGTGCTGATCGTCGGCACCATCAGCCTGTTCGCCCCGGCGGTGCTCGGGCTCGACAGCGTCGACCCGTTCGGCCGGGAGTCGACCGTGTGGAGCGCGTACGGCGCCGGATACCTGCTGGTACCGCTCGTGCTCCCGGTGCTCGGGCTGTGGTACCTCTGGCGTCGGGCGGCGGTGCCGGCCTGATGGAGCTGTATCCCTCGCGCGACGCGGTGCCGCGCGATTTCGGGCCCTCGGCGGTCACGGTCGGCAAGTTCGACGGACTGCACCTCGGGCACCGCGACGTGCTGCGCCAGCTGTGCGATGCCGCGCAGGCGCGCGGTCTGGTCCCTGCCGTGGTGACCTTCGACCGCAACCCGCTCGCGGTGCTGCGGCCCGACCGTGCTCCCGAGCCGCTGGTGAGCCCGGCGCAGAAGGTCGAGCTGTTCGAGGCGGCGGGGGTCGGCGCCGTGCTGATGCTGCCGTTCACCGAAGAACTGGCTCGGCTCTCGCCCGAGGCGTTCGTGACGCGCATCCTGGTCGACACGCTGCACGCCGAGCTGGTGCTGGCCGGGCGCGACTTCCGGTTCGGCGACCGCGGGTCGGGCGATCTCGAGGCACTGAAAGGCTTCGGGTCCGCGCTCGGGTTCGAGGTGCAGATGATCGAGGACTACGGTCGCGGTGGGCGTCGGGTGTCGTCCACCTGGATCCGGGAGCTGCTCTCGGAGGGGAAGATCTCCGCGGCGGCGCAGCTGCTCGGGCGGCTCCCGGCGGTGCGCTCGCGCGTGGTGCACGGCGAGCAGCGGGGGCGCGAGCTCGGCTATCCCACGGCCAACCTCGATCCCGACATCGAGGGCATGCTGCCGCTCGACGGCGTCTACGCCGCCTGGGCGACGGTCGACGGCGAGCGTTTCGGCGCCGCCGTGTCGATCGGCAACAATCCGACGTTCGAGGGCGTCCCGCAGCATCAGGTCGAGGCGCATCTGCTCGACCAGCGCCTCGACCTGTACGGCCGCACCATCAACCTGGAGTTCGTGGAATACATCCGCCCGATGAAGCGGTTCGACGGCGTCGATGCCCTGGTGGCCCAGCTGCAGGCCGACGAGCGGCGCATCCGCGAGGTGCTGGTCGCTGCCGCGTCCTAGGCTGGCGGGATGACGACGACCGCGCCGGTCCCGCTGGTGCGGGGTCGCCTCCTGGCCTTCGCCGGCATCGCTCTGGTCGCGCTGACGATGCGCACCGCGGTCGGCGCGCTGTCGCCGGTCGTCGACAGAGTCGAGGCCGACATTCCGCTGGATCACCTCGTGCTGGCGGTCATCGGTGCCGCGCCGCCGGTGATCTTCGGCCTCTCGGGACTGATCGGACCGCTCGTCGCGCGCGCTCTCGGGCTCGAGGGGGCCCTGCTGGCAGCCACCCTGATCGGCGCGGCCGGCCACCTCATCCGCGCGGTCGCCCCGGATTCCACCCTGCTGCTGGTCGGCACGGTGCTGGCGCTGCTCGGTGCGGGTTCGGGCAACGTGCTGCTGCCGCCGATCGTGAAGCGCTATTTCCCCGACCGTATCGGCACCATGACGGCCGTCTACGTCACGGTGATGTCGGTCGGGGCCACCATTCCGCCTGCGGTCGCCGTGCCGATCGCCGAGACCTCGGGGTGGCGGTCGTCGCTCGGGGTCTGGGCGCTGGTGTCGATCGTGGCGGCGCTGCCGTGGATCTGGCAGGCCGTGCGGCACGGACGCCACGTCGAGAATCTCGACACGCACGCTCGAGGGCTGGAGACGGCTCATGCCGGCATCGGGCGCCGGGTGTTCCGGTCGCCGATCGCCTGGTCGATGGGTCTGCTGTTCGCGGCGCCCACCATGACGGTCTACGCCATGTTCGCCTGGCTGCCCGCGATGACCACCGAGATCTCCGGGGTGGACGCGGCGCAGGCCGGCCTCCTGCTCGGCGTGTTCGCGGTGTGCGGCCTGCCGGCGGCCCTCATCGTGCCGCCTCTGGCGCAGCGGCTGCCCACGATCACCCCGCTGCTGGTCACCGCCCTCGGTCTGTTCCTCGCCGGCTATGCGGGGTTCCTGTTCGCTCCGGCCGCGGCCCCGCTGCTCTGGACGATCTTCGTCGGCTCGGGACCCCTGGTGTTCCCGCTCACACTGACGTTGATCAACCTGCGTACGCGGACCGGTGTCGGCGCGGTGGCGTTGAGCGGGTTCGTGCAGGGCCTCGGCTACGCCCTGGGAGCGTTCGGGCCGCTGATCGTGGGACTGCTGCGGGATGCCACCGGCGGCTGGGATGCCGCGCTCTGGTTCCTGCTGGGCACCATGGTGCTCACAGCCCCCGCCTTCGTCGTGCTGCGCCGGCCGCGCTACCTCGAGGATGAGGTCGCGGCGTCGCGGGCGGGTCAGCCCGTCGGCTGATAGCTCGTGCTCAGCACGATCGCCACGAGGTAGAACGCGGCGATGATCACGGCGACGCTCGCCAGCGGCACCCAGAAGACGGTGCGGCGGCGCACGGCGCGCACGATCAGCAGGCCCAGGCCGAGCGCCCAGGCGAAGATCACGATGGCGTATCCGACGATGATCGCGCCGGTGAGGAACGCGGGGCTGCACCGTGCGCCGTCCGGGGCGATCCCCTCGCAGATCACGCTGAGTCCGGCGAGTTGCGCCAGCTGGCTCAGCATGACCAGGGCGAGCAGACCACCGATGGCGGTGAGCAGCAACCCGGTGACCAGGTCGGCCCACTGCAGTGTGCTCCGGAGCGGCCCGGGGGTGGCGGCGGTCATGCGATCAGCCTAGCGACGCCGTATCACCGCTCATTCGCTGCTCATGGGGGAATCCGGGTGCGCATGTGAGCATTCACGCTCAGGAACCTTGACGGTTCGGTCGGCGCTTCCTACGTTTCCTTGTACATGTTTGTCCAGAGACAAGGTCGTCAATGGTTATCGCAGTCGTCGGTGGGTACGGGGTCGGTCTGACCATGACCGTGCCGCGTGCTCCGCAGGCGGGCGAGACGGTGTCGGGCGGACGGCTCGCGCGCGGGCACGGCGGCAAGGGGTCCAACCAGGCCGTCGGCATCCGGCGACTCGGACAGGAGTCCGCGCTCTTCACCGGCGTCGGGACGGACGACGCCGGCGACGCCGCGATCCGGTTCTGGACGGACGAAGGCGTCAACGCCGGCGCGGTGGTGCGTACGGCGGAGGCGACCATGACGGGGTTCATCCTCGTCGACCCGCAGGGGGAGAACCGCATTGCCATCGCAGACGGCGCACTCGCCGCTCTGCGACCGGAGGATGTCGCCGGCTTCGACGCGGTCATCGAAGCCGCCGACCGGCTCGTGGTCTCCCTCGAAGTGCCCGTCCCCGTCGCACGGCGCGCCGTCCAGGCGGCCCGCGACGCCGATATCCCCGTGCTCCTGAACCCGGCCCCCGCCACGCGGGACCGGGAGCTGGTCGGCCTGGCCGACGTCATCACGCCCAACCTGGGTGAGCTGGCCGAGCTCGTGGACGCCCCCGGCTCCTCGATCGACGAGTGCCTGGCTCGCCTGTTCGAGTGGTACGGGGGCACGGCGATCGTGACGTGCGGCGGGGCGGGTGCGGTCGTCGCCGACCGCCAGCGCACCGAGCGGGTGCCCGCCGTGACCCCGGATGCCGTGATCGACACCACCGGGGCGGGCGACAGCTTCACCGCCGCCCTTGCCGTCGCGCTCACCGAGGGCGCGTCCGCCGTCGACGCGGCGCGGTTCGCCGCGGCCGCCGCAGCTTTCACCGTCGGCATCCCCGAGGTGATTCCCGCACTGCCTCGACGCGACGACGTCGAGCAGATGCTGACCCGAGCCCGCGAGGAGGCCACCGCCCGATGACCACCGCATCTCCTCTCGCGATCACCTCGCCCGCGGAACTGGCCCCCTACATCCAGCACACCCTCATCGAGGCAGGCACCACACGGGACCAGGTGCTGTCGCACGCTCGCGAATGCGTCCAGTACGGCTTCCAGGCGGCGATGGTCGCGGGGTCGTGGGTGGATGTCGTCGCGGCCGAGCTCGCCGGCACCGGGGTGGCCATCGCATCCGCCCTCGACTTCCCGACGGTCGGCGTGATGACGACCGCCGGCAAGGCGCGCGAGGCCGAGGAACTGGTGCGGCTCGGAGCCGGCCAGCTCGACATCGGCGTGCAGATCGGCTGGCTGAGAAGCGGCGAATACGACCGGTTCCGCGACGACATCGCCGCAGTCGTCGCCGCGGGCGTTCCCGTCAAGGTGATGCTCGAACTGCCGCTGCTGACGCCCGCCGAACGCGATGCCGCCGTCGACCTGTCGCTCGAAGCCGGGGCCGCGTACCTCAAGAACGCCTCGAGCGGAGCCGTGGAGGTCGCCGATCCGGCGAGCATCCGCTACCTGGTCGAGCGCGCCGCCGGGCGAGCAGAGGTCAAGGCCTCGGGCGGCATCAAGAGCTTCGAGCACGCCGTGTCGCTTCTCGAGGCCGGTGCGTCCCTGGTCGGCACCAGTGCCGGCGTGGCCATCGTGACCGGCACGACCGGCGCGGGAACGCGGAGCTACTGACCGATGGCGGCGATGTTCGAGTTCGGTCCGGGGGGTGACATCGATCCGGGCGCGGGAGCCGCGCTGCATGCCCAGATCTCCGACGCCATCCGCGCCCGCATCGTCTCGGGGGAGTGGCCGCGCGACCACCGGCTGCTGCCCGAGCCGCGGCTCGCCGAGGAGATCGGCGTGAGCCGGGGCACCCTGCGCCGCGCACTGGCGACCCTCATCGAGGAGGGGCTGCTCAAGCAGATCCCCGGCCGCGGCACCTTCGTCACCGAGACCCTCATGGAGCCGGCGACCGCGCAGAAGCTCAGCACCCTGTCGGAGGACTTCGCCAGCCAGGGCATCACGCTCGACACCCGCGTCCTGTCCTGCGACGTGTCGCTGCCCCCCTTCGCCGTGGCGCGGCTGCTGCACCTGGACGAGGGCGTTCCCGCGTTCCGCCTGGTGCGCATCCGCAGCGCGCGTGAGGTGCCGATCGCCCTGCTCCACAACTACGTGCGCCTCGACCTGGCCCCCGGAATCGAGAGCCTCGACTTCGAGCAGACCACCCTGTTCGGCGCCCTCGAGACCCGGTACGGCCTCGAGATCGGCACCGCCCGCCGCAGCTTCAGCGCCGTCGCGGCCCCGCTGGAGGTCGCGCAGGCTCTCGCGCTGCCGCCGCAGCAGCCGGTGCAGTACCTCGAGCAGGTCACGCTGCTGGCGGACGGCCGCGTCGTGGAGTACTCCGACGTCTGGATCGACTCGCGCCAACTGCGGGTCGTCACGCACATGTCCCGCCGCTCCGCCGCTACCGAGAGGGAGTTCTCCGCATGACCACCCGCCTCATCCTCGATGTCGACACCGGCACGGATGACGCCGTCGCGATCTTCGCGGCCGCCTGCCACCCCGAGCTCGAACTGCTCGGAGTCACCGCGGTGAACGGAAACGTGGCCCTGAACTACACGCTCGAGAACACCCTGCGGGTGCTCGACCACATCGGCTCGTCGGTGCCGGCGTTCGCAGGGGCCGACCGCCCGATCGTGCGGCCGGACTTCCCGATCCCGCGCCGGGTGCTGAACGGCGACAACCCCGAGTTCCAGGTGAACGAGCTCGACTTCCCGCCGTCGACGACGCCTGCGCGCCCGGAGTCGGCGGTGCGTTTCATCGTCGACACGATCATGGCCGATGGCGGTGACGAGGTGGTGCTGGTGGCCACCGGCCCGCTGACCAACATCGCGCTGGCGCTGATCAGCGAACCGCGGCTGGCGGCCCGCATCCGTCGTCTCGTCGTCATGGGGGGCGCGCGCGGCTGGGGCAACGTGACGGGGGCGGCGGAGTTCAACTTCTGGGTCGATCCCGAGGCCGCCGAGGCGGTGTTCAGCGCCGGGATCCGCGATGTGCTGATCCTGCCGCTCGATGCCACCCACAGCGCCCAGCTGGGGCTCGACGACTGCGACGCCTTCGACGAGATCGGCACCCCCGCGGCGACCGGCTCGGCGGCGCTGATCCGCCACCGCATCCAGCACTACCCCGACGACCCGGCCGCGCCGCGGCTGACCGCCCCGGTGCACGACGCGTTGTGCATCGCTGCTCTGGTGCATCCCGAGGTGCTCACCGAGGTGGTCGAGGGCGAGGTCCATGTCGAGACCCGCGGCGAGCACACGCTCGGCGAGATGGTGCTCGACACCCGCGCCTGGCGCACCGGCCCCGCGAACGCACGGGTCGCCCTGCGCGCCGACGCGGTCGTGTTCTCCCGCTTCCTCGCCGAGGCGTTCCGCTCATGAGCGAACGCACGCAGCGAGACATCGTCGTCCGTCCGTGGTTGGACGGCCCGCTCCACGAGAGCGCCACCCGAGCCGGGGCACCCCTCCCCGGCTCGCCACCGGAGGCCGGCAGAGTCGCCGCCCTCCGTCCGTTCCACATGATCCGAAAGGCACCTTCATGACCACCGCTTCACCTGTTGCATCGACGCCGAAGAAGTCCAAGTCGGCGCGTGCCAAACTCCCCACGACCCTGATCGTCACCCTGATCCCGGTCTGCGTCGCCCTGAACATCGTCGGCGGCTACATCGCCTCGGCCCTGCGCCTGCCGGTGTACCTCGACATGATCGGCACCGCGATCTCGGCCATCGTGCTCGGTCCGTGGTGGGGTGCCCTCGTCGGCGTTCTGACCAACACCGGTAGCGCGCTGATCAGCGGCCCGGTCAGCCTGCCGTTCGCCATCGTGAACGTCGTCGGCGCCCTCCTCTGGGGCTACGGCGTGCGCTCGTGGGGCCTCGGCAAGACCATCCCGAAGTTCTTCCTGCTGAACGTCATCGTCGCCGTCGCGTGCACCATCGTCGCGGCGCCGATCATCGTCCTGGTCTTCGGCGGCGCGACCGGAAACGGCGCCGACGCCCTGACCGGTACGTTCCTGGCGGTCGGCCAGAACCTCGTGGGTTCGGTGTTCTCCTCGAACATCCTGACCTCGCTGGCGGACAAGATCATCGGCGGCTTCGTGGCGCTGGCGATCATCGAGGCCCTGCCGAAGTCGCTGACGGCCGACATCAACATCGTCAAGGCGACGCCGCTGAAGGGCATCCTGCTCGCGGTCGCCGGCATCGTCATCGGCGTGCTGATCGTGGTGGTCTTCCTGGCCATCACGGCGAACTCCGGCTCCTGAGCCGCGACGTTCGCGATATCCCCGGAGGCGGCCGGCCTGACCACCGGCCGCCTCCCCCTCGACCGACCCTCCGTGAGGAGAGATGAGCCCATGACTGACCCCATCATCCGCTTCGACAACGTCACCTACAGCTACCCGGGCACCGAGGAGCCCGCACTGCGCGACATCGACCTGAGCATCATGCCGGGCGAGTACGTCGCGATCCTCGGCCTGAACGGTGCCGGCAAGACCACCCTGGGTCTGTGCGTGAATGGCGTCGTCCCCACCATGCTCGGCGGCACCCTCGAGGGCACCGTCACCGTCAACGGCCTCGATGTCGAGGAGTACCCGGTCCGCGAAATGGCCAAGCTCGTCGGGATGGTCTTCGACAACCCCGAGTTCCAGATGAGCCAGATGTCGGTGGCCGAAGAGGTCGCCCTCGGACTCGAGAACGCCGGCGTGGCGTACGACGAGATGGTCCGCATCATCCCCGAGACCCTCGCGCTGGTGGGCCTGTCCGGATTCGAGGAGCGGTCGCCGCTCGGACTCTCCGGCGGCCAGCAGCAGCGGCTGGCGATCGCGGCGGTCCTGGCGATGAAGCCGCAGATCCTCATCATGGACGAGCCGACATCCAACCTCGACCCGATCGGCAAGCAGGAGGTCTTCGAGATCGCGGCGAAGCTGAACCGCGAGGCCGGCATGACGGTCGTCGTGATCGAGCACGAGGTCGAGGTCATGGCCCAGTACGCCGACCGCGTCATCGTGATCGACCACGGCCGGGTCATCATGAACGGCAGCCCCGCCGAGATCTTCGCGCAGGTCGACAAGCTCACGGAGCTCGGTCTGCGCGCACCGGAGGCCGCGGTCCTCGCCGAGACGCTGCGCGCCGACGGCTTCTGGAAGGGCGCGACCCCCACGACCACCGAGCCCGCCGTCGCGGCGGTGCGTGACCTGATCGGAGCCCCCCGTGGCTGACCCCAAAGCGATCGAGGTGACGAAGGCCCGTTTCGTCTACCCCAGCGGACATGTCGTCGCCCTCGACGATGTCGACCTCACCATCGAGCACGGCGAGATCGTCGGCATCATCGGCCAGAACGGCTCGGGCAAGACGACCCTCACCAAGCTGTTCAACGGGCTGCTGAAGCCCACCAGTGGCTCGGTCGTCGTGAACGGCATCGACACCGCGGGCAAGTCGGTGCAGGAGATGGCGGCGCACGTCGGGTACGTCTTCCAGAATCCGAATCATCAGCTGTTCGCCCGCACCGTCGAGGCCGAGCTGCAGTTCGGCCCGCGCAACATCGGTGTGTCGGAGGAGGAGATCGCCGAGCGCGTGGCGCGCGCGGTGGAGTTCTTCGGCCTGAAGGATGTGCTCGAGGAGCACCCGTATCGGGTGAGCTTCCCGATCCGCAAGCTGGTCGGGATCGCCTCGATCGTGACCATGCAGCCCTCGATCCTGATCCTCGACGAGCCCTCCACCGGGCAGGACCACCAGACCACGCACATCATCAACGACCTGATGCGGCGCCTCCGCGAGGACGGCACCACGGTGGTCTGCGTCTCGCACGACATGCCGCTTCTGGCGGATGTCGTGGAACGCGTCGTGGTCATGAAGAACACGCAGATCATCGCCGACGCCTCGCCGCGCGAGGTGTTCGCCGACGAGCCGCTGATGGCGCGCACCAACCTGCAGGCACCCCAGATCACGCAGATCGCCATGCAGACGGTGGTGCCGCTGGGCGGGCCGGTCGCCCTCACGCCGCGCGAACTCGCCGACGACATCGAACAGCGCGCCGGCGCAAAGAAGACCGCGCGCAAGCCGGTCGCCGCCCAGAAGGGAGCCGCATCATGACGATGACCGCCGCACTACCGATCTCGATGATCCCCGGCGACTCGGTGATCCACCGGATCAACCCGATCGCCAAGCTCATCTGGGTCGTCGGCTACATCGTGCTCGCGTTCGCCACGCAGAACATCCTCATCCTGGGGGTGATGGCGGTGGTCGCCTTCCTGGTCGGCATCATCGCCGGCGTGGTGAAGCCGCTGCTCAAGGCGATGATCATCTTGATCCCGATCGGGTCGTCGCTGCTGGCGCTGCAGATCATCGCGCCGGCCGTCGAGCGTCCCTGGACGCAGGTCGGGTCGATCGGTCCGCTCGCGCTCTACGGCGACGGGCTGTACTACGGCCTGGTGCTGCTCGGCCGCATCGTCGCCTCGCTGATCATCGCGCTGGTGGTGGTCATGACCACCCACCCGAGCGACCTGTTCACCAGCCTGGCGAAGCTGAAGATGCCGTACACGCTGAACTTCATGCTGGCCATGACGCTGCAGCTCATCCCGGTGTTCCAGCGCGAGTTCGGCATCATCATGAGCGCGCAGAAGTCCCGCGGCATGAAGGGCACCGGCTTCTCGGCGGTGCTCCCGAGCTTCGTTCCCGTGTTCGTCGGCGCCATCGAGCGCGTGCAGCAGTTGTCGATCTCGCTCGAGTCGCGCGGCTTCGGCTCCAACGGCTTCAAGACCAGCTATCGCCAGGTGAAGGTGCGCGCGCGCGACTGGATCATCGGCGGGATCGGCGTGATCGTCATCGCCGGGCTGTCGGCCTACTCGATCTACCGCGGGCTCTGGAGCCTGAGCGCCGAGATCCAGTTCAGCCCGGAGTTCGTGACCGGCCTGTTCCTGGTGTCTGCGCTGGCGTTCTTCGGAACCATCGCGGTCACGATCGCCTACTCGTTCAAGAAGTCCTGAAACACCGGAAGGAACCCCCACCCGCAATGAACGTCACCGAACGACAGCACCACATCGGCGTTGCCCGCGGAGAGGTCGGACGCTACGTCTTCCTCCCCGGCGACCCCGGCCGCTGCGAACCGATCGCACGGCTCTTCGACGACCCGAAGCTGGTCGCGAAGAACCGCGAGTACGAGACCTGGACGGGCTACCTCGACGGCGAGATGGTGTCGGTCACCTCGACCGGCATCGGCTGCCCGTCGGCGGCGATCGCCATGGAGGAGCTGGTGAAGGTCGGCGCCGACACCTTCGTCCGGGTCGGGACCTCGGGGGCCATGCAGCCCGACATCAGGGTCGGCGACCTGGGCGTGATCCAGGGCGCGATCCGCGACGAGGGCACGAGCTCGCACTACCTGCCGATGGAGTTCCCGGCGGTGGCCGACCTCGAGCTGACCCGTGCTCTGGCGATCGGTGCGCGCTCGACCGGCAAGACGGTGCACATCGGTATCTCGCAGTCGAAGGACTCGTTCTACGGCCAGCACGAGCCGGGTCGGATGCCGGTGGCGGCACGCCTGCAGGAGCGCTGGCACGCCTGGATGGCGGGCGGGGCGATCTGCTCGGAGATGGAGGCGGCCGCGCTCTACATCGTGGCGGCGACGCTGCGGGTGCGCGCGGGCGGCATCATGAAGATCTTCGGCCACTGGGATCAGGCGCCGATGACCGAGGAGGAGCTGGCCCAGGAGGGCCTCGGCGACCTGCTGGCCGCGGCCATCGCCGGCATGCGCGAGATGATCGCACAGGACCGCGCGGCGGTGGCGAAGTGAACGCGACCGAGCTGCAGCACCACATTCAGCTGAAGGCCGGCGATGTCGGCCGGTACGTGCTGCTGCCCGGCGACCCCGGGCGGTGCGAGCCGATCGCGCAGCTGTTCGACGACCCGGTGAAGGTGGCCAGCAACCGCGAGTACGAGACCTGGACCGGCACGCTCGACGGCGAGAAGGTCAGCGTGGTCTCCACCGGTATCGGCTGCCCGTCGGCGTCGATCGCGGTCGAGGAGCTGATCAAGATCGGCGCCGACACCTTCATCCGCGTCGGCACGTCGGGCGCGATGCAGCCGGATTCGTTCACCGGAGAACTCGCGGTGATCACCGCCGCGATCCGTGACGAGGGCACCACGTCGCACTACCTGCCGATGGAGTTCCCCGCGGTGGCCGACCCGCAGGTCGTCTTCGCGCTGGCGGATGCCGCGAAGACGCTGGGGCACCCGTACCGTCTGGGTGTCTCGCAGTCGAAGGACTCCTTCTACGGCGAGGTCGAGCCCGACCGGATGCCGATGGCCGAGCAGCTGCATCGCCGTTGGGACGCGTTCGTGGCCGGGGGTGCGATCTCGTCGGAGATGGAGGCGGCAGCGATCTTCGTCATCTCCAGCATCCACCGGGTGCGGGCCGGCGGCATCATGCGCATGTGGCTCGACGGCACCGACGACACCGACCCGCACATGGAGAAGCTGCTGGGCACGGCCGTGCAGGCGCTGCGCAACCTCATCCGTGACGACAAGGCGGGGATGTCGTGGCCGTAGGCGCTGACGTCGCGCGCCTCCGAGCGGTGGCGCCCGACTACATGCGCACGATGGACGGGTATCAGCGACGCAATCTGGCGCTGCTGATCCTCGACGGCGCGACGTTCGCGTTCGCGATCTCGCTGCTGTCGGAGACGACGATCATCCCCGCCTTCGTGCAGGCGCTCTCGGGAAGCGCGCTGCTGGTGGGCCTCGTCGGCGCGATCTACGCGGTGGGTCACTATCTGCCGCAGCTGATCGGGGCGCACCTGGTCGCCGGCCGCGAGCGGCGCAAGCCGGCGATGCTGGCGATCATCATCGCCGAGCGCGTGGGCATCCTCGCGATCGCGGTGGTCGCGCAGACCATCGGCGTGCTGTCGAGCGGGCTGGTGCTGGTGCTCTTCTTCCTGGCCTTCGGGGGATACGCGATCACCACGGGTCTCATCGGTCCGGTCTACGGCGACTTCATCGCCAAGGCGTTCACGCAGGGCCGGGGCTGGTACTACGCGGTGTCGCAGTTGCTGGGCGGGGCGCTGGGCTTCACGGCGGCGCTCGTGGGCGAGCGCCTCATCCGCACCCTGCCCTTCCCGGTCGGCAACCAGGTGAGTTTCTGGATCTGCTTCGGGCTGTCGTTCCTGTCGATCTTCTTCATCGCGTTCCTGCGCGAGGCGCCGTACCCGCTGGCAGAGCCCCGTCAGCCGATCCGTCACACCCTCGGCCAGATTCCGGGGATCCTGCGCACCAACCGGCCCTTCACCCGGTTCCTGGTGACCCGGGCGTTCATCGCCCTGTCGACGATGGGCGTCGGGTTCGTGGTCGTGAGCGGGCTCGCCGGGCCGCTGGCTCCGTCGGATGCGGCGTTGCTGGCGGCGGTGTTCATCCTGTCGCAGGCGCTGCTCGGTTTCGCGCTCAGCCTGCTGGGCAACTACGCCGGCTGGAAGACCGTCGTGGTGCTCGGTGCGGCGCTGCTCGTGGCCGGGATGACGGGGGCGATCTTCGCGAACTCGTTGTTCGCCTACGTGCTCGTCTTCGTCGCGCTGGGGGGCGCGAATGCGACCACCATCATCGGCGACCCGAACATGTCGATCGAGCTGGCCCCGGCATCCGCCACCAGCGTCTACCTCGGCACCACCTCGACCCTGCTGGCGCCGTTCTTCATCATCGGCCCGCTGGTGGCGGGCTGGATCGCCCCGCTCGTCGGCTATCTCGGGGTCTTCGTGATCGCCGCGGTGCTCGCCGCCATCGGTCTGGCGCTGGCGCTGACCCTCTCCGAACCACGGCGACTCGTCACCGTCGAGACCGTCGGTCAGCCCGGCGTCGCCCCCTGAACCGTCCGATACACGAGGAGCCGCCATGGTGCGCATGATCATCGACACCGACACCGCAGCCGACGACAGCTTCGCGCTGCTCGTCGGGTTGCTGCACCCGCAGGCGCAGCTCGAGGCGATCACCATCGTCTCGGGCAACGTCGACTTCGACCAACAGGTGCAGAACGCCCTCATCACGGTCGATCAGGCCGGGCGCGGGGGAGAGGTGCCGGTGCACCTGGGAGCACGCGTGCCCATGATGCGCCCGTGGTACGCAGCCTCGGCGCACGGCGACGGCAAAGGCAACCACGACTGGCCGATTCCGGTGCAGCAGCCCAGCGCCGAGGGTGCGAGCGAGGCGATCGCGCGCATCGTCTCCGAGAACCCGGGTGAGATCGACCTGCTGGCGATCGGGCCGCTGACCAACATCGCCACGGCGGTGCTGTTGGACCGAGACCTGCCGAAGAAGGTGCGGCACCTCTGGATCATGGGGGGCACCGACAACTCGGTGGGCAACGTCACCGCGGCTGCGGAGTACAACTTCTATGTCGACCCCGAGGCCGCCGATATCGTGCTGCGCGCCGGTTTCGACATCACGATCGTCACCTGGACCCTGACCCTGGCGCAGGCGACCTGGACCCAGGACCAGCTCGACGACCTGGCAGCCATCCCCACCGACCTGGCACGCTTCTTCACGATCCTCGACACCCCCAACAAGGAGTTCAACGCGAGCGTCGGCATCGAGGGCAGCACGCACCCCGACTCGCTGACGGCGATGCTGATGGTCGAGCCCGGCCTGATCGTGCGCGAGTCGCCGCGCTACGTGGCGGTGGAGACGAGCAGCGAACTGACCCGTGGGTACTCGCTGTTCGATGACCGGCCCCAGCGCAACGCGCCGAACGTGCGCGTGATCGACGAGGTCGATGCGGCGGGGTTCTTCCAGAAATACCGCGACCTGCTCGCGGCAGGAGCACGCGCGCGCGTCTGAGCGCGCACCTGCTGCTCATCTGAGCATCCATGCGCGCGGATGCAGAATGTCGGGTTAGCGTTGGAGGCGAGGAGGTGACCATGACCCGAGATGACGAGCTGCTGTCCGTGCGCGTCGCCGAGCTCTACTACGACGACAACAAGACGCAGGACGAGATCGGGGCACTGCTGGGCATCTCCCGCTGGAAGGCGGGCCGCCTGCTGATCCAGGCGCGCGAGTCGGGGATCGTCCGCATCGAGATCGTGCATCCGCGTGCCCGTCGCCTCGGACTCGAGCGCGACCTGTGCAGCCGGTTCGGCCTGCGCGACGCGGTCATCGTGCCGGTGCCCGAGAATCCGGAGACGGTCACCAGCCGCGTGGCTCAGGCCGCAGCCGACTATCTGACGAGCCTGCGGCCCGTGCCGCGCGTGCTCGGCGTGAGCTGGGGCCGCACCCTCAACGAGGTGGCCGACCGGCTGCCGCAGGGGTGGGCGAACGGCGTCACCGTCGTGCAGATCAATGGGGGCGTGAGCCTCAACCGTCGGCCCGGCGGTGCGGCCAACATGGCCGGGACCATCGCCCAGCGCGGCAACGGTCACGCGGTGCTGCTGCCGAGCCCCGCGATCCTCGAGCGACTCGAGACCAAGCGCGCGATCGAAGCCGACCGCACGGTCGCCGACGTGCTCGAGCGGGCCGGGAAGGCATCCGCCTACCTCTACAGCGCGGGCACCGCCGACGCCAGCTCGGTGCTGGTCGAGAGCGGCTACCTGACCCCCGCCGATGTGACCGAACTGGTGCGCAAGGGCGCCGTCGGCGACGTCGTCGGGCGCTACATCGACGCCGACGGCAACATCGTCGACCCGGCTCTGGATGAGCGTACGGTGGGGCTGGGCCTGGACCAGCTCCGCAGCGCGGCGACTGCGATCTTCGTGGTGGCCGGGCAGAGCAAACACGATGTCGCGCGCGCCATCGTGATGAGCGGGCTGTGCACGGTCCTCGTCAGCGACGAGGGCACCGCGCGAGCCCTTCTGGAGGACGCATGACCATCGAACAGACCGTCAGCCTGGCACCGGCCGAACGCGCCGTCGCCCTGCTCGGCAGCGAGCTCACCGAGAAGAGCCTGCGCCTGCATCTCGAGGGACTTCCCGGTGTCGACGCCGTGGGCCTCGAGCAGCGTGCCGCGGGCCTCGCCACGCGGTCGATCAAGACCACGTCGAAGAAGTGGGCGCTCGACCGCATCATCGAGTTGATCGACCTCACCACGCTCGAGGGCGCCGACACCCCCGGCAAGGTGCGCTCGCTCGTGGCGAAGGCGATGACTCCCGATCCGTCGGACGCCACGACGCCGCGGGTGGCGGCCGTCTGCGTCTACGGCGACAAGGTGCCGGATGCGGTGGCGGCCCTCGGTGCCGCGCACGGCGATCCCGACGAGGGACTGATCTCGGTGGCCGCGGTGGCGACCGCGTTCCCCAGCGGGCGGGCTTCGTTGCGCGTGAAGCTGGCCGACACCCAGGACGCGGTGCAGGCCGGCGCCGACGAGATCGACATGGTGATCGACCGCGGCGCCTTCCTCGCGGGCCGCTACGGCCAGGTGTTCGACGAGATCGTGGCCGTCAAGGAGGCCTGCCGGCGCGAGGACGGCAGCTACGCCAGCCTCAAGGTGATCCTCGAGACCGGCGAACTGAACACCTACGACAACGTGCGCCGCGCCTCCTGGCTGGCGATCCTGGCCGGCGGCGACTTCATCAAGACCTCCACGGGCAAGGTGCAGCCGGCCGCGACGCTGCCGGTGACGCTGCTCATGCTCGAGGTGGTGCGCGACTGGCACCGCCTCACGGGCGAGCGGGTCGGGGTGAAGCCGGCGGGCGGCATCCGGCAGTCGAAGGACGCGATCCGCTACCTGGTGACCGTGGCCGAGACGGTGGGCGAGCAGTGGCTGCAGCCGCACCTGTTCCGGTTCGGCGCCTCGAGCCTGCTGAACGACGTGCTGCTGCAGCGGCAGAAGATGACGACCGGCCGCTACTCCGGCCCCGACTACGTGACGATCGACTGAGGACATCATGAAGGACATCGAGATCCAGGGCCGCGGCTTCCTCGAGTACGCGCCCGCCCCCGAGTCGACCAGCATCCTGCACCTGCAGAAGAGCTACGGCCTGTTCATCGACGGCGACTGGGTGGATGGTCACGGGCAGTCGTTCTCGACCATCAGTCCGGCGACCGAGAAGAAGATCGCGACCATCGCATCCGCCGACGCCTCCGACGTCGACAAGGCGGTCGCCGCAGCGCGCCGGGCCTACGACAAGACGTGGTCGAAGCTGTCGGGGGCCGACCGGGGCAAGTACCTGTTCCGCATCGCCCGGCTCGTGCAGGAGCGCGCGCGCGAACTGGCGGTGGCCGAATCGCTCGACAACGGCAAGCCGATCAAGGAAAGCCGCGATGTCGACGTGCCCCTGGTCGCGGCCTGGTTCTTCTACTACGCCGGTTGGGCCGACAAGCTCGACTACGCCGGCCTCGGTGCCGCGCCCCGTGCCCTCGGGGTCGCGGCGCAGGTGATCCCGTGGAACTTCCCGCTGCTGATGCTGGCGTGGAAGATCGCGCCCGCGCTTGCCGCCGGCAACACGGTGGTGCTGAAGCCGGCCGAGACCACTCCGCTGAGCGCGCTGCTGTTCGCCGAGATCCTGCAGCAGGCCGACCTGCCGGCCGGTGTGGTGAACATCGTCACGGGCGCCGGTGAGACGGGCGCGGCTCTGGTGCGGCATCCGGGCGTCGACAAGGTCGCCTTCACCGGGTCGACCGGTGTCGGCCGCGAGATCGCCAAAGCGGTGGCCGGCACCGGCAAGAAGGTGACGCTCGAGCTGGGCGGCAAGGCCGCGAACATCGTGTTCGACGACGCGCCGATCGATCAGGCGATCGAGGGCATCGTCAACGGCATCTTCTTCAACCAGGGCCATGTCTGCTGTGCCGGGTCGCGCCTCCTGGTGCAGGAGAACATCCACGACGAGGTGGTCGAGCGCCTGAAGAACCGGCTCTCGACGCTGCGCCTGGGTGATCCGCTGGACAAGAACACCGACATCGGTGCGATCAACTCCCGCGAGCAGTTGGAGCGCATCCGCACCCTCAGCGACATCGGCGAGCGCGAGGGCGCCGAGCGCTGGTCGGCACCGTGTGTGATCCCCGAGAACGGGTTCTGGTTCGCCCCGACGATCTTCACGGGCGTCGAGACCTCGTCGACGATCGCCCGCGAGGAGATCTTCGGGCCGGTGCTGTCGGTGCTGACCTTCCGCACTCCCGCCGAAGCCATCGCGAAGGCCAACAACACCCCGTACGGGCTGTCGGCCGGCATCTGGAGCGACAAGGGCTCCAAGATCCTCGCCGTCGCCGACAAGCTGCGGGCCGGCGTGATCTGGGCCAACACCTTCAACCGGTTCGATCCGGCCTCGCCGTTCGGCGGGTACAAGGAGTCGGGCTACGGCCGCGAGGGCGGTCGTCACGGTCTGGCCGCCTACCTGACCAACGCCACGACCAAGGGAGGACGCAAGTGACCCGCCTCACCATTCCCAAGACCTACAAGCTCTACATCGGCGGCGCGTTCCCGCGCTCCGAGTCGGGCCGGTCCTATGAGGTGCTGTCGGCCAAGGGCGCGTTCCTGGCGAACGCCGCGCAGGCGTCCCGCAAAGACGCTCGGGATGCGGTGGTCGCCGCCCGTTCGGCCGTGTCGGGCTGGTCGGGTGCGACGGCCTACAACCGCGGCCAGGTGCTGTACCGCGTCGCGGAGATCCTCGACGGACGCCGCGCGCAGTTCGTGGAGGAGATCGCCGCATCCGAGGGCGGCTCGGCCGCAGCCGCGACCGCGCAGGTCGATGAGACGATCGACACCTGGGTCTGGTACGCAGGGTGGTGCGACAAGTTCGTGCAGGTCGCCGGCAGCGGCAACCCGGTCGCCGGTCCGTACTTCAACCTGTCGGTGCCCGAGCCGACCGGGGTGGTGGCGATCATCGCGCCGCAGGGTGTGAAGGGCGGATCGCTGCTCGGCCTGACCCGGGTGCTCGCTCCGGCGCTCGTCGCCGGCAACACCGCAGTCGTCGTCGCGGATCAGAGCCGGCCGCTCAGTGCCATCAGTCTGGGCGAGGTGCTCGCGACGAGCGATGTGCCGGGTGGCGTGGCGAACATCCTGACCGGGTCGCCCGCCGAGATCGCGCCGTGGCTGGCGTCGCACGCCGACGTCAACGCGCTCGATCTGACCGGGGCGGAGGGCCTCGACTGGATCGACCTGGAGATCTCCGCCGCCGACACGCTGAAGCGGGTGACGCGGCCGGAACCGGGCGTGCCCGAGCGCAGCCTCGACCGCATCCTGAACGCGGTGGAGACCAAGACGGTCTGGCACACCAAGGCGCTCATCTAATTCATGTAACGAAACGGTAACGGTCGTGCTACGGTCGAGGGACCCTGACGGACTCTTCCCGAAAGCCGGTCAATGGCGACCACGCATCCCCTCGCGCGAGCGTCCCTCGCGAGCGCCCTCACCGTGGCGACGGTGCTCGTCCTGGTCCTCGTCCCGCAGGCGGTGCAGGCCTACGCCCCGAGCCTGATCGGGCCGCTGCGCGCCCCGGGGGAGCCGGCTTTCGTGGCGGGGCACCGCGGCGACCGCGCCGACGCACCCGAGAACACGATGCCGGCATTCCAGGCGGCGTTCGCCTCGGGGCTCGACATCGTCGAGACCGACGTGCAGCTCACCGCCGACGGCTACCCGGTGCTGCTGCACGACCCGACCGTCGATCGCACCACCGACGGAACCGGAGCGGTCGCCGACCTCACGCTGGCCGAGGTCGAGGCGCTCGACGCCGGGTCCTGGTACGCGAAGAAGTTCGCCGGGACGCGCATTCCACAACTGGGGGAGTTCCTCGACCTGCTCGCCGCGACGCCGCACAAGCGCGCACTGGTGGAGCTGAAGGAGTACTGGACCCAGGACGAGATCGGCATCGTGCTGGCCGAGGTCTACGCCCGCGGTGTGCAGAACCGCGTGGTGTTCGCGGGGTTCCACCTCGGCACGATCGCGAACCTCGGCGAGGCGGCCCCCGCCATCCCGCGGGTGATCATCCGACGCGACCTGCCGGCCGACCCGGTCGGGCTCGCGAGGTTCTACGGCGCCATCGCGATCATGACGACACCGTGGTCGCTCGAGACGGATCCCGACGCCGTCGCCGAGATGCACGCCGCCGGTCTCGGGGTGCTGCTGTACACCCTGAACTCGGTCAAACGCTGGCGGGAGGCGACCGCCTACGGGGTCGACGGCATCGTCTCGGACAAGCCCAGCAAGCTCGACGGCTGGCTGGCCAAGACCGCCCCCGGCACCTGACTAGAGCTCGCCCAGCAACCGGTCGAAGAAGTCGATCGCGCGCAGCCAGGTCGCGACCCGCACGCTCTCGTCGATGGCGTGCAGCGTGCCACGCTCGGCCGCGGTGAGGTCGAACGGCATGAACCGGTACACGGTGTCGCTGATCGCCGTGAAATGCCGGCTGTCGCTCGCCTGCAGCATCACGTAGGGGGCGACGACGGCCTCGGGGAACGTCGCGGCGATCGCCCGGGTCAGGCGGTCCCACTCGGGCCCCGCGGCCGGCGACACCGGCGACGGGTCGCCGCCCGCCACCAGCTCGACCCGGACCTCGTCGCCGACGGCGCGCCGCACCTCGTCGACGGTGCGCGCCACGCTCGACCCGACCGCGATGCGGGCGTTCACGGTCGCGGTCGCCCGCTCGGCGATCACGTTGTCCGCCGCGCTGCCGGTCAGCCGGGTCACGGCACGCGTGGTGCGCACGATCGCTTCGCCCTCGCCGCCGCGCGCCGCGAGGATGCGCACCAGCGCTCGCCGGTAGCGCTCCGGGCTGCGGAACAGCCGTCGCTGCAGACCCGACGTGCGCGGCGCGAGGGCGCGCAGCATCTGTGCCACCGGCGCGCTGAGGCGCGCGGGCGCCGGATGCTGCTCCAGTCGCAGGATCGCGCGCGCGAGCGTCGTGGTGGCTCCGTTGCGCGCCGGGGTGGCGGCGTGGCCGCCCGGCTTCTCGGCCACCAGCCGGATGCCCGCCATGCCCTTCTCGGCAACCCCGACGAACGCGACATCGCCGGAGACGCCGGGGAACGCGTCGGCAGCCACCGCGCCGCCCTCGTCGAGCACGAGCCCAGGACGCACCCCGCGCGCCGACAGCAGCTCGACCGCCGCCGAGGCGCCCGCACCGGTGGTCTCCTCGTTGGCCCCGGAGAACAGGTAGAGGTCGGCTGCGGGCTCGAACCCGGCGGCCACCCGCGACTCGACGGCTTCGAGCATCGCCACCAGGGTGCCCTTGTCGTCCAGGGTGCCGCGACCCCAGACACGATCGTCGGCCAGCTCTGCGGCGAACGGTTCGTGCCGCCATCCGGGCTCGTCGGCGGGGACGACATCGTGGTGCGCCATCAGCACGGCCGGTGCCCCGTCGCCCCGGCCGGGCCAGCGGTACAGCAGGCTGCCGTCGGCCAGCACCTCCAGCTCGAGGCGCTCATGCAGCCGCGGGTACAGCTCGGTCAGCGTGCCGCGGAACCTGCTGAACGCCTCGCGATCCTCGAGAGCGGTGTCACCACGGGACACCGTCGGAATGCGCAGCAGCGCGCGGAACCTGTCGACTGCGTCCACGCTGTGAGCCTACGCAAGACCCGCCCCGATGCAGGCCGCACGGCCTAGCGTGGGGGCATGTCCGATCACGCCAGCCTGTGGATGACCGACGCGCCGCAGATCGCCTCCGACCCGTTCCCGGCCGACGACCGGGTGCACGACCTCGTGGTGGTCGGGGCGGGGATCACCGGACTCACGGCCGCCACGATGTTCGCCCGGCGGGGGCTGGATGTGGTGGTGCTCGAGGCGCGCGAGCCGGGCGCCGTCACCACCGGGCACACGACCGCGAAGGTGACCCAACTGCAGGGCACGATGCTGCAGCGCATCCGGGGGCGGGCCACGGCATCCACCCTCGCGGCACACGTCGAGAGCCAGTCCGCCGCGTTCGAGTGGCTGGCCGGCTTCGCGGCGGTGAACGGCGTCCCGTTCGAGCGCCGCGATGCGATCACCTACGCCGCGACCGCGGAGGGCGTCGCCCAGGTCGAGGCCGAGCACCGGCTGGCGCGTGCGCACGGCCTCCCGACCGAGCTGATCGGTGACGCCGGGCTGCCGTTTCCCACCCATGGCGCGGTGCGGCTGGCCGATCAGGGCCAGATCGAGCCGTTGCAGCTGGTTGCTGCCCTGGCGCGCGAGCTGCGCGATGCCGGGGGCACCCTGACCGGTGACGCCCGCGTCACCGGGGTCGAGGCGGGGCGCCTGGCCGAATTCGCGACGGTGCGGGTGGGCGATCGGATGCTGCGGGCGCGCCGGGTCGTGCTGGCCACCGGCCACGTCATCCTCGATCGCGGCCTGTATTTCGCCAAGCTCGCGGCGAAGCGCTCCTACGCCCAGGCGTGGCGGGTCGACGAGGATCACCTGCCGACCGGCATGTACCTCGGTGTCGAGCAGCCCACACGCTCGGTGCGCGAGGCGCGCGGGCTGCTGCTCACCGGGGGAAACAGCCACGGTGTCGGGCGCGCTGCCTCGGAGCAGGCGCAGGCCGACGATCTGGCCGCCTGGACACGCGAGAACTGGCCCGGTGCCGAGCCGGTGGCCGAGTGGTCGGCACAGGACTACCTGACCCCGCACGGCGTGCCCTTCGTCGGCTGGCTGCCGCGTGGCGGCGGCAAGGTGTACCTGGCGTCGGGCTTTTCCAAGTGGGGCATGACGAACGGGGTGGCGACGGCGCTCACCCTCGTGGGCGACATCTTGGGGGACTCCGCCGGCTGGCAGCGCACCCTGCACCGGCGGGTGACGCTTCCGGCGGCCTTCGCCGTAGGCCTGGGCGAGAACCTGGCCGTCGCCCGTTGGTACGCGACATCCTGGGCGCGGGCCCTCACGCATCCGGTGCCCGAGCGCACCCTCGAGGGCCACGGAGAAGTCGGTCGCCGGGGACTCGTGCCCACAGCGGTCTCGACGGTCGCGGGCGCGACGAACGAGGTCTGCGCCGTCTGCCCGCACCTGGGAGCCGTCGTGCAGTGGAACGACTACGAGCGCTCCTGGGACTGCCCGGCCCACGGCTCGCGGTTTGCTCCCGACGGCACCCTGCTCGAGGGGCCCGCGACACGCGGTCTGCGACCGGCGCCTACTCCTTGACGGCGCCCGCCGCCCAGTCGACCACCACATCGTTGGGCCCGTCGCCGAGCTTCGCGTGGAGTTTCGATCCCGGGAAGACCAGCGGCAGAGCCGAGGCCGGCACCGCGTTGCCCACCTGGATCTGGTAGGGCTCCGGAACGCCGGTCGCCACGGTGAGGGTCAGCGCCTGAACCGGGTCGCCCTTGGCGTTCTTGACCCCGATGGGGGAGTTCGCAACCAGGACGACGGTGATCGGCTTGCCGTGCTCGAGGATCCACGCCGCGCTGTTCGTGCCCTCGCTCGCCGGCAGGGTCACCTCAGGCACCGGGGTGTCGAAGTCGATCGCGATGCGGTTGTGATCGTTCGGGTCGACACGCACCGCGACGACCGCTCCGCCGGCCGTGAGCTGGGGGATGTAGACCTCCTGGATGCGCTGGGTCACCTGCGCCTGCCAGGGCTGCTGCCCGTCGATCATCACGTTGAGGGTGAGGGTGCACTTGCGCTCGACCAGCCCGTTGCCGATCTGCAGCGTCATGCCCGAGGCGTCGACGCCGAGGACCTCGCCGCGCCCGATGATGCCGTTCTGGATGACCTCGGCATCCGCCCCGCCGAGGGCCTGGTTCGCCGAGTTCAGGAGATCACCGAAGAAACCCATGGCCGAACGGTAGTGGAGCGAGGGACCGCCGGCAATGGGCCGTTAGTCTGGGAGCGATGTCGGGGAATCGCGATCGTTACGGCCGGCCGGCGTTCCGGCGCCTGGCCCTGGCTCCGGGCCTGCTGGCCGCGGTGGCGCTGCTGGTCGGCATCGCGCTGCTCGACAGCGAAGCGTTCATCGTCTTCCGGTACATCGCATCGATCTTCGCCCTGATCGTGCTGGTGTTCGCCTACCAGGCACGGCATTGGTGGTGGCTGCCGATCATGCTGGCGCTCGCCGTCGTCTGGAACCCGGTGTTCCCGCTCGGAATCAGCGGGCCCTGGTGGGTGGCGGCACAGTATGTCGCGATCCTGGCGTTCGTCCTCGCCGGGGTGCTGATCAAGGTGCCGTACACCGCGGAGGATTCGCGGCGCTGATGGCGCGACTGACCCTGCGGCAGCGGCTGACCCGCCTGCACCCGCTGGTGTGGGTCGTGGCGGTCGCGGCGGCAGGCGCGTTGCTCGCCTGGCCGCTCGGCGGATGGGACACGGTCACGCTGGTCAGCCGGACGCTGACTCCCTACGCGTCCAATCAGGTGCTGCACGGTCATCGGTTCGACATCCGGGTCGACGACGCCTGGCTCAGCAACGTGCACCCGGCCTACGGCCCGGCCGACCCCGAGGACGGCATCGAGTACTTGGTCGTCGCGACGACCGTCACCAACGTCACGCACGATGTCGCCTCGTCCGCCGAACTCGACGAGTACATCGCACCCGTGGTGCCCGGCTTCGATCCACACGCCTTCGGCGTGCTCGACTACGTGCTGGCACTCGACGACTCGACGCTTCCCGAGCTGAACCCCGGGCTTCCGCGCGACCTGCTGCTGGTGTACACCCTCACCCCGGGACTCGTCACCGAGGGCGCTGACGTGCGGGTCGAGCTCTCGGACGCCTTGCAGCGCGAGTCGTTCCTCTCGTACGGCACGGTCTGGGATCCGTTCCCCGTGGGCTACGCGATTCGGAACGTGGACCGCCGATGAGCGCCCGCGGAATCGTGGTGGCGGCTGCCTGCGTTGCTGCGGCCTTCGGGCTGACGCTGGCCGCTCCCGGCGACGAGGTGATCCAGGCGCCCTTCGTGCGCACCATCCCCGCGCTCGATCAGCAGACCGCGACCCGCGAGATCACCGTGACCGTGACCGATGCGCGCCTCGCCGACCGCGTCCAGACTCCCGAGTGGACGGGTGCGACGAACGGCGTCTGGCTGGTGGTGGATCTGGAGTTCACGCGACGCATCTCGCGCGGCGGGCTGAGCGGCGCCTTCCGCATCGGCGACACGCACTACCGGCTCAGTGAGCGCGCCGACCTCGCGACCCTCGACAACGGAGCGTCGGGCCAGCCGGACCTGCCGTGGGCCGGCTCGGTGCTCGTCGAACTGCCGCTGTCGGCGCTCGAGGATCCGGGTGCGACGCACGCGGTCATCTCCTTCGCCGGCACCTCGGGGCCGCTCGGGGGCGGCGACCTGGACGGCGTGCTGGAGTACACGCTCGATCTCACCTCTCTCGACCACGAGCCGTCGATCACCATCGCCGAGCCAGCGCGCGTGCCTCCTGCTCAGGTGGTCGGATGACCTGGGTCCGGAGACACCGGTGGGCGCTGGCCGCGCTGGTCGTGCTCATTCCCGCGGCGCTGGCCGCGGCGATGTCGATCGCCTGGTTCCGGTACGTGGGTGCCGAGGCTCAGCACCCGGTGGTCGTGCGCAGCGGCGACCCCGGAACCTACGCCACCGACCGCCCGGGTTCGGATGCTCAGGAGCTGTCAGGCCTCACAGCGACTCTCACGCTCACGGGGTACAACGTGGTGCCGTGGAACACCGAGACGGGTCGCGAGGTCGGCCTGCTGGAGGGCACCGAAGCGGTCTCGGCGCTCATCCACGTCGACGCAACGGGCCTTCCGGAGGACGTGTTCTCCTGTCAGGCGCTCCTGATCGCTCCGGGTCCGGAAGGCGACCGGGTGTGGGAGACCGCCTCGGGCGAGATCGACTACTACCCGAGCGGCGACCTGCACGGGTACTGCGATCTCAGTGAGGGCACCGCGTTCGACTGGGAGGCCGTATTCGTCGTCCCCGAGGGCGTCGGTGACGACGCTCGGCTCATCATCAGCGACGGGTCGCTGAATCCTCGGTATCAGCTCCAGCTAGAACATTGACGGCCTCGGCGTCGGTGGTCCTCGCGTCCAGGGCACGCAAACAGCGGTCGAAGGCTGCCGCGACGAGGCAGATCTGCACGGGGAAGGTCAGCACCCCGACCAGCAGGCTGAGCGGCTGATCCCAGGCGAGCCACCATCCCGCCTCGTGGGGCCCCCACGCGTGATACAGCGCGGTCTGCAGCCAGCTGGTGCCGACGGTGAGCACGGCGAATGCCAGAACGTAGACGCCCAGTGCGGCAGGCCCAGCGCCCCAGATCAGGCGCAAGGCGGTGGCGACGGGCTGCCAGCGCTCCAGGATGCCGGTGACGGGCAGCATCAGGATGCGCCGGGTGCGCGGCCCCAGCCTCGACCACTGCCGCCCGAACGACGCGCGCGCCCGCCGCATCCGTACGCTGCGTCGCCGGGCGGCGAGCGGCAACGCGCCGGCAAGAACGATCGAGGCGAGGGCGAGCCAGGCGAGCGGCTGGAAGACCACGTTCCCGAGTTGCACCGAGGTCCACTGGAGCGCGTCGCCGAGCCACTCGACCACTCGGAACTCTGAACGCAGCTGCCCCCAGCCGTCGACCGCCCATGCGAACATGCGCCGTGTCGCCAGCCACTCGGGGATGCCCGCCAGCAGGTCGCCGATGAACGCGAGGGCGATGAAGATCCACACCGCTTCGAGATAGGTCGAGATGATGCCGACCCACCGGGGGAGCCGGTCGGCGAAATGCGCGAGCACCCGTCGCAGCACGAAGGCGACCACGACGATGGTGACGGTCTGCCACGTGAACGGGGTGTCGAGCGGGGTGACCTGAGCTGAGTCGGCGCCGAAGTCTGTCTGGTTGAGGGCCGACAGGGTGTACGCACGGCCGTCCTCGGCGGTGAGGCCCCACGCCGCATAGATCACGAAGAACGGGACCAGCGCCGCCCCGACAGTGGAAGCCCACGACGACAGGAAGCTCGGAGCCCCGACGCCGCCGGTGCGCTCGACGACGCTCTCGATCTGTTCGTATCGGGTCATCTCCGAGCGCAGCACGAGGAACATCCCGATGTAGCTGGCCAGCCGGGCGAGCACCGCCAGGGGCAGCAGCGACAGACCGATCAGAGAGTTGGTCGAGCCCGCCCAGCCGGCGAACTGAATGAGCATGAGCCGTGCGGCCCAGCCCGCGAGGTACCAGGCGAGCAGCTCGGGCCACCGTCGCGCGAGGGCGCGGACGGTGAGGCGGAGCACACTCCGAGCCTATCCGGGGGACGTGAGTGCTAATATTGCATCGCGGTTCGTCCCCGCCGGCCAAGCCGGTTTCGGGATCAGACGAGCGGCACTCTGCATTCCGCTCCGGCCCTCCAGGCCGAGAATTCACCGAACGGCCGTGGGGCACCGGCATCCACGGCGAGGAGACACATGGCCACATCCGGCCAGCGCCAGCGATCCGGCAAGCGCCCGGCGGCACAGACCCGCCGTCGTCAGCATCAGGACGAGACCGGCATCATCCCCGTGCTCGCGCGCACCGTGCGCACCATCGAGAACTCCGCCGAGCGTGGCAAGGTGAGCCCGAGCAACCGCACTCGGTTCCGCGTCGTCGCGGTGCTGGTGCGTGAAGAGCGCGCCCGCATCAAGGCCGACACCGGCCTCACCGATGCCGAGCGCACCAAAGAGCTGACCCGCCTCGACGGCATCGCCACGATCATGGCGAAGACCGCCTCGCGCGACACCAGCCTCATCCAGCTGCTCACCGACCCCGCCCCACTGACCCCGGCCGCCCAGGAGGTGCGCCGCGCGATGCTGCTGGAGTCGGGCAACGAGCTGAGCCCCGACGACCTGATCGTGGTCAGCGAGCCCGAGCCGGTGTCGGCCGAGGCCGAGAAGCAGGTGATCCCGCAGTCGGTGCGCCAGTACCAGATGTCGAACCCGTTCCTGGCGCCCGACTTCTCGGCCGTGCAGGCCAAGCCGGCGCTCGAGGGTCGACTGAACAACTGGGAGCTCATCGATCCGCTGTTCCGCTCTTTCGAGACCGGTGCCGGCGGCGGATCCGCCACGATGAACCTGCCCGCCCCGCGGTCGCTCGATGCTCCCGGCGGGCTGGAGCTGATGATTCACCAGGCGCGTTTCATCGAGAGTGCTCGCGCCGGCCACCGCACCTATCTGCTCGCTGACGAGCCGGGTCTCGGTAAGACGGCGCAGGCGCTGCTCGCAGCATCCGTCACCGGCTCGTACCCGCTGCTCGTGGTGGTGCCGAACGTGGTGAAGGTGAACTGGTCGCGCGAGGTCGAGAAGTGGACGCCGCACCGCACCGCCACGGTGGTGCACGGCGACGGGGACGACATCGACGCGTTCGCCGATGTGGTGATCGTCAACTACGAGGTGCTCGACCGGCACGTGGCGTGGCTCTCACGTCGCGGGTTCAAGGGCATGGTGGTCGACGAGGCGCACTTCATCAAGAACAAGGACTCTCAGCGGTCGAAGAACGTGCTGGCGCTCTCGCGCTCGATCCGGGCGAGCCAGCCGAATGCGTTGTTCATCGCCCTCACCGGCACCCCGTTGATCAACCAGATCGAGGACTTCCGGATGATCTGGCAGTACCTGGGCTGGATCGACGACAAGAAGCCTCTGCCGCGCCTGATGAAGAAGCTGGAGGACACCGAGCTCGATCCCGGTGATCCCGGCTTCTTCGCCGCCGCACGCTCCGCTGTGATCGACATGGGGATCGTGCGGCGCAAGAAGCAGGACGTCGCCGCTGACATCCCCGCGCGGCGCATCGCCGACATCCCGGTCGAACTCGACGGCGAGTCGGGCCGTTCGATTCGCGAGGCGGAGGCCGCGTTGATCGCCCGTCTGGTCGAGCGCTATCGCCGGTTCACGGCGGCGCGGCCGGAACTCGATGAGGACGACGCGATCCGCATGGTGGCCGCCGCAGAACTCGAGGAGTCGAAGGGCTCGGAATCGGGCGACAACGTGTTCGCGATGGTCCGGCGCATCGGCCGGGCCAAGGCGACGCCGGCGGCCGACTACACCGTCAACCTGGCTCGCAACGTCGGCAAGGTGGTCTTCTTCGCCAAGCACATCGACGTGATGGACGCCGCCGAGGCGCACTTCGCCGCGGCAGGCGTCAAGACGGTGTCGATTCGCGGCGAGCAGACCGCCAAGGCCCGCACGGCGGCGATCGATGCGTTCACCAACGATCCGGATGTGGCGGTCGCCGTCTGCTCGCTGATGACGGCGGGTGTCGGCATCAACCTGCAGGTCGCGTCGAACGTGGTGCTCGCGGAACTGTCGTGGACGAACGCCGAGCAGACCCAGGCCATCGACCGGGTGCACCGCATCGGTCAGGAGCTGCCGGTCACGGCGTGGCGCATCATCGCCGCCGGCACGATCGACGGCCGGATCTCCGAGCTGATCGACTCGAAGGCGGGGCTCGCGTCGCGTGCGCTCGACGGCGAGGCCGCGGCCGAGGAGGAGGCCGGCTCGGTGCAGTTGCAGGCGCTGGTCACTCTGCTGCGCGACGCGGTCACGGCGGCCGGCTGAGCGGGCGGAACCTTCAACTATCTAGCGAGACTTCACGTCTTGCGCGCGCTGTTCACCTGCCAGTAACTTCAACATCACTGAGGGGCGCAAGCTCCGAAGTAACAGAAGGGCCCTCGGGACTCGACGAACCGCCTGGCTTGCCAGGGGGAACGCGGAATCGGGGGCCCTTCGTTTGTCCCCCGTTCGCCGGGACATGCGAATTTCTTTGTACCCCATTGAGTCCCCCTCACGGCGGACACCCGCACTGGGGGCATACACATGCGTAGCAGAGCCCCTAATCTCGTGATTGCACTAGTTGGGGGACTAGAGGCGGCGGTGATCTCTTCACCTACGTGAACCGGCATACGGGGGTATCCGGTTTCGGAAGAGTCACCGCCGCCAGTATTTAACGCCCCCATCGCATCCCCAGCATCGTCGTCGGCCCCGCCCAGCCGCCGCTCATTCTCCGCGGCTACCGTCGGGGACATGTCCTCGAGCAGCCGACGACCCTCCTGGGGGGACGCCTCCAGCTGGACCACCGGCCTGCTCGTCGGAATCGCGATCGGTATCTCGCTGGGTGTCGCTCTCGGGAATGTGGCAGCCGGCATCGCGATCGGCGTCGGAATCGGCGTCGCCTTCGGAGCCGCGTTCCGGCAGTCGAAGCGCTCCGAGCACCGGGCAGACACCGATCGCCCCGGCACTGGCGGCACTGAGACCCCTGGCGGCACCGAGCCCTCCGACGGTTCCGACCCCTCCGACGGCACCGACCCCTCCGGCGGGTCTGGCGACACGGGTCGGCCCGGCCCTCGCTGAACCCTCAACCATCTAGCGAGACTTCACGGCTTGTGCGCCGTTGTGCGCTGAGTAATCTCTCCTTCAACCGATGAGGCGAAACCCGAAACGGACGGCTCGCCGGGGTCAGAAATGACACCGGTGGATCGCGCTGCGAGGGCCGCGCCGTCGCCGAGGCGAAAGCCGCGGAGGCGGATGCGGGGTCCTGACGGACCGTGCCCCGGCCCGAGAGCTCGCGGGTCGGTGGCCTCCGAATCGACTACAGAATGGCCCTGGGATTTCTAGACCCGGGGCCATTCGTCATCGCCGGGCCGTTCGGGGCCGCTACGTCGTGCGTGCGCGCAGGTAATCGTTCATGCGGTCCGACACCTCCCGGTCGACGGCGCGCTCCAGCCCGTCGACGGCGCGCACCGCCGCGGCATGCCGCACGCTGGAGACCAGCCAGGCGGCGTCGGCCGCGGCGAGATCCTGTGGCGTGAGCAGCTCGTACGACGTGCGGAACCCTTGGGTGCTCGCCCAGGTGAAGATGTCGTGCTGGGTCGTGCCCTCGAGGATGCCGAGATCGGTTCGCGGAGTCATCAGCTCATCTCCCGAGCGCAACACCAGGTTCGACACCGCGCCCTCGAGGAGGTACCCGTCGCTGCTGACGAACAGCGCGTCGTCGGCGCCGCGCCGCGCCGCCTCGCGGAACGCTGCGCGGTTCACCGCATAGCTGAGCGTCTTCGCGCCCGCGAGCAGCCACGGGGAGGTCTGCGCGACGTCGTGCCGGTAGCCGCGGTCGAGCAACACGATCCGGATGCCGACCGTGCGCGCTGCGCTGTGATCGGGCGAGGTCGCTCCGTACGCCCAGCCGGTGGGCACGTCCTGCCCCTCAATGCCCCGGGTCAGGACGATCTTGACGAACCCCTCGTCGACCGGGCCGAGCTGCGCCGCGACGGCGAGCACGGCCTCCCGCCATGCGTCGAGGTCGGGTGGGGGCAGTTCGAGCAACGCGGCGGAATGCGCGAACCGCCGCAGGTGCGGGTCGAGCGCCTGAGCATGGCCGCCGCCGAGGCTGATCGTCTCGAAGATGCCGTCTCCGCGGGTCGCGGACAGGTCCATGACGTTCAGCTGCGGCTCGTCGACCGGGACGAAACGGTGCCCGAGCGTCGCACCGCCGTCGGCGGCGAACTCGATCATGGCCAGGGCGGTCGGGCCCGTTCCGGCGCCCGTCGGTGCGCTCATGCGGAGGTCCGTTCCCGATCGGCGATCATCGCCGACACCGTCGGCGCCAGCCCCGGGTAGGACAGCGCGATCTGGCGGAGCATGCGGTAATTGACGTCGTGGCCGGGGATGCGGCCCCCGTCGGCCTCGATGAGCTCGGCGCGCAGCATCAGCACCACCAGCTCGTCGATCGTCGGGATCTCCTCCATGAACGCCCACGGGTCCTCGCCGCTGCGCAGGCGCTCGAAGACCACGGTGGTGAGCTCGTCGCCGGCCTCGGCGCGCAGCACCTCGAGGCTCGCGCGGCGGGGCACACCCGGTGAGTCCATGCCTTCCACCCTACGGTTAGGGTCGAGTCATGCCGCGCACCCGACGACTGCTCGCCGCTGTGGCGGCCCTCGCTCTCGTGAGCCTGCCTGCCCTGCCGGCCATCGCATCCGAAGCTCAGCCGCAGAGAGCGGGCTGGGCGGCGCTGCCCGGCGACGTCTCCGACTTCGAGTTCCGCTCGTTCGACGCGGCGTACGCGCTCAGCCGCACGGCCGATCGACGGGCTGCTCTGGATGTGGTCGAAACCGCCGTCGCCGTCTTCCCGTCGTCGGATCAGAACCACGGTCTGCTGCGCTCGATCCCCGATTACTACGGAGACGTGAATCTGGGCACGCAGGTGCTCGCCGTCACCGACGAGAACGGCACCGCGCTTCCCTACACCGACTACACCGACGGCGGCTTCACCATCGTGCAGATCGGTGACGCCGACACCTACGTTCACGGCGTGCAGACCTATGTGATCCACTACACGCAGACCGACACGATCAGGTACTTCCCCGACACCGACGACGACGAGTTCTACTGGGACGTCAACGGCACCGGATGGCAGCAGCCCTTCGGCGAGGTGACCGCCACCCTGACGCTCGACGACCCCGATTTGATCGCTGCCCTCAGCGGTCAGAACGCCTGCTACCAGGGGCCGGAGAACGCCGGCGATCCGTGCAGCCGGGGCATCGCCCCCGCGCCGTCGCCCGCGGGCACCGCAGTCATCACCGCCGGGGCCGACGACCTGGCGCCGGGTGAGAACCTCACCATGGTGGTCGGCTTCGCAGCCCATACGTTCGTCGAGGGAACGCCCGACCCGAACGGCAACCCCTACGAACCCGGTGTCCCTGTCACACCGGTCGACCTCGGCCCGGCGCCCTCGCCGTGGGCGGTGCTGCTCGGGCTTGGCGGGGGCGGTGTCGCCGTGGTCCTCGGGGTGGTCGCCGCCGCGGTTCTGCGCCGGCCCCTCGTGAAGCCGACCGGGTTCATCGTTCCGCAGTACTCGGCGCCGAAGGGTCTCGACATCATGATCGCGGCCCAGTTCATCGAGCGCGGCAGCACGGCGCTGCAGGCGCAGCTGGTGAGCCTGGCGGTGAAGCGCAAGATCCGGCTGCTGGGGTACCCGGTGCAGGATGCCGCCAGCGCCGACTACGCGGTGCAGCTCGTCGACCCGACCGGGCTGGAGAGCTGGGAGCAGGCGGTCGTCGACGCGTTGTTCGGGCCCGGGGCCGAACCGGGTGCGGCGCGGGATCTGCAGCGCGACGGGGATTCCGATCTGGCGGCGGCGCTGCGGCCCCTGGTGGCGGCCCTACCGAGCGCGGTGGTGCAGAGCGGGTTCCACGGCGGGCGGGTGGCGACCCCCGGAGGACGGTGGTTCCTGATCGGGTCCATCGCCGCGACCGTGCTGGGGCTCGTGGGCGCGGCGCTCTCGAGCTGGCTCGGGTTCCTCATCGGGCCGTTCACCTTCATCGCGGGGCTCGTCGGCATCGGCATCGCCGCGTTCGGAGCGCGCAAGCGCACCACCCTGAGCCAGCACGGCGCCGAGACGATGGACTACCTCCTCGGCATGAAGATGTACCTCGACCTCGCCGAGAAGGATCGCTTCGCCTACCTGCAGAGCGCAACGGGGGCGGAGCGCATCGACACCACCGACGGCCGGCAGGTCGTCAAGCTCTATGAGAAGCTGCTGCCCTGGGCGGTCATCTGGGGCGTCGAGGAGTCCTGGGCCCGCGAGCTCGAGGTGCACCTGCAGGAGACCGGGATCCAGCCCGACTGGTACGCCGGCCAGGGCCTGTTCCAGGCCTACGCGTTCAGCTCGCTGCTTTCCGGTCTCAGTACCGGCACCAGCGCGCCGGCGCCGGTGTCGACGAGCGGGTCGAGTTGGAGCGGCAGCGGGTTCAGCAGCTTCTCGGGGGGTTCCTCGGGCGGCGGCTTCTCCGGCGGCGGCGGGGGTGGAGGCGGCGGGGGCGGCTGGTGAGCCGGGCCGACGGGCCCCTGGCTCGCTCGCCCTACGAGGTTCTGGGCGTCGCCGCAACCGCGAGCCAGGACGAGCTGCGCCGGGCCTATCGCGCGAAGCTGCGGGAGACGCATCCGGATACCGGAGGCGCGGCGGCGCACTTCCACGCGGTGCAGCAGGCGTGGCAGGAGGTCGGCACTCCGGAGGCACGCGCCGCGTACGACCGCGGCGGAGTGCGCGACGGCGCGGGCGAGTCGCGCAGCTGGGCACCCGCTGCCCCGCCGCGTCGTCCCGATTCCCGGCCTCAGGCCCGCACCTACGGGCATCCGGGCGGCTGGTACCGCGAGCGCTACCTCGACCTCCTGCACGAGTGGGTGGGTCGCGGCGTGGCGGTGCCCGACCCCTACGACCCGGCCCTGTTGCGGTCGGCGCCGCGCGAGGTGCGGCACCTGCTGGCGGATGCGGTGGCCGAGGAGGACACGGCCCGGGCCCTCGCCGCGCTCGGCATCGGGTTCACGATCTGGCACGACGTCGCCACGACCGAGGGCAAGCTCGACCACATCGTGCTCGGTCCCACCGGGCTGTGGGCGATGCTCAGCGAAGACTGGGGCGAGCCGGTGAAGACCAAGCGCGGCGAGCTCATCGGTGCGGGGCTGGCCGCGGGGGAGCGCCCGGTGCATGAGCTGTCCCTGCGAGCCCGCGCCTTCGCCCGGCAGGCACGGGTGAAGTTCTCGGCGCTCGCGATCGTCGTGCCCGACGACGCATCGCCCGAGGGGGTCATGGACCTCGGATCGGTGCGCGGATCGCAGGCGCTCCTCGTGCAGCGGCCTCGGCTGGCCGACCTGGTCCGTACCGGGCTCCCGGGCGTCGGCACCGGGGGCACCGACCTCTTCGAGGTGCGCACCCGCGTCGCCGGGGCGGTACGTTTCGTGTGAGCCGCGCCGGCGTCGGAGTGATGTGATCTGATGAGACGGTGATCCCCGACGAACGCCGCCATCTGCTGACCGAGCCCACCTTCGTGATGCTCGGCACCATCCGCCCCGATGACACGGTGCAGGTGAACCCGATGTGGGTCGACTGGGACCAGCCGACGAACACCCTGCGCTTCACGCACACCACCTACCGCGCGAAGTACCGCAACCTGCAGCACAACCCGTCGATGAGCGTCGCCATCTTCGACCCGGGCAACCCGCTGGAGTATCTCGAGGTCCGCGGGCGGCTCATCGAGACGATCCCGGATCCCGAGGGTGCCTTTTACGTGCATCTGCAGAACCGCTACGGCGACCCCAGCCAGGTGCCGCCCCGTGACAAGGCCGACCGGGTGATCCTGGTGATGTCGATCGAGAAGGCGATCGCCGGCTAACGCGACGAGTTCGCCGTGCGTCCGCGCACGATGCCGATGAACGTCTCGATGAGCGGATGCTGCGCCGTCACCGGCCAGGCCAGGCCGATTCCCGTGTCGGCGGCGTCGGTCACCGGGCGGGCGACGACGTCCTTCCGCGAGAGGGAACGGGCCACCGACTGCGGCATGATCGTCACACCTCCGGCCGCGGCGACCAGCTCGACGGCCGCCGCGTCCTGACCTTCGACGCGGGTGAAGCCCGCGAGGTCGGCCAGCGTCACCGTGTCGACCGCGGCGATCACCGAGTCGCGCGCGACCACTGCAACCGGCTGCTCGCGGTACAGCGGAATGACGTGCAGGTCGTCGGAGGCGGTGACGTCACGCAGAAAAGCCATCTGGGCGTCGCCACCGAGAGCGGCGAGGGCATCGGTCTCGGATGCCGGGCGCAGCTCCAGAGGCACCCGCGGCATCCGCTCGGACCAGATGCGCGCCCACTTGCCGGGGGTCACCCCCGGCACGAATGCGACGACGAACGGCTCGGGCACCCGGCCAGGCTAGCCTGGAGCGGTGGATGAGCAGCGTGAGGACCGCAGGCAGCAGCCCAAGCCGCCGAAGACGCAGCTGCTGAAGCCCGAGACTGCGGCCAAGAAGCTGTCGATCTATCTGCCGGCTGCGCCGGAGGAATTCCGCCGCACCCCGCTCAGCCGCGAGCAGCTGGCGGCCCTGACCGAGAATCCGCCGGAGTGGCTCGTCTCCCTGCGTCGCGATGGCCCGCACCCGCGCAGCGAGGTGGCTCGCCGCCTCGGCATCTCGAACTCGGGGCTCGCCCGTGCCGGTCAGCCCGACGTCATGACGACGGCACAGATCAAGCAGTTGCTGGTCGAAATGCCCGATTGGCTGGTGGCCGAGCGCGCACGACTCGCCGCGACACGCTCGCCCTCTTGACCCGTTCATGTCCTCGCAATGGGGGACATGGAGGCCTATCCTGGGTGACAGGGTTCGGCACGGCTCACCATCGTGCCGCCGGATCAGGTTCCAGGGGGTGTGGACTGTGTGGGAGTCGGTCGTGCACGCGACCCTCGGGGCGCCCGCCCACGCGTGGGCGAAGGCGATCGTGCGACGGGATGCGGAACTCGCGCGACCGTCGGGACCCCCGATCGCGCACGGCCGCGGCCCCGACCCCGACCGGGTGCTGGTGCTCGGCTCTCCGGTCGTCGAGGGCATCGGCGTCGCGTCCTACGACCTGACCTTCTCGGGGCATCTGGCGCGTGCCCTTGCCGGCCGCACCGGCCGGGGTGCCGATGTCGAGGTTCGAGGAATCGAGGGCTTCGATGCCCTCCGTGCGGCAGCGGCGATGCGCGCTGAGCGCCTCGAGCGCTTCGACGCTGTGCTCATTCTCGGTGGGGTGACCGAGATCGTGACGATGATGCCGTTCGCCAAGTACCGTCGGCAGCTGCAGTCGCTGTTCGACGCAGTCGCCGAGCAGGCACCGACCACGCTCCCGGTGCTTCTCGCGGGAGTCGCTCCGTTCATGCACGACATGGGCGCTCCGGGTTTCGTGGTGTCCTGGAGTGAGCGCAGGATCGCCCGCCAGAACGCGGTGACCCGGCAGGCCTGTGCCGAGTCGGGTGTCGCCGAATACGTCGAGTTCGGGCCGCGCCGGGCCGGGGTCCGTCTCGAGCGGGACGCGTCGGCGGTCTACGAGGCCTGGGCACTGGAACTTGTGCCCGCCGTCATCGGTGCTCTGGCGCTCGGGGCGCACCGACCGGGACTGCCGCAGGATGAGACCGCACGACAGCGTGCCCTCGACCGACTCGGGGTGGTGGGATCACCACCCGATCCGGCGGTCGACCGGATCGTGGCGATGACGCGCGACATGCTGGGCGTCGACGCGGCCGCGATCAACTTCATCGACAACGACCGGATGTGGTCGAAAGCGACCGCCGGTTTTCCGCGGGGTGAGGTTCCGCGCGATTCGACGATCTGCGATGTCGCCATCCGCACGCCGGGTGTGTACGTGGTCGAGGATGTCCACGCAGACCCCGAGTTCCGCGATGCGTCCTGGCTCGCCAGCCGCGAGGACGTGCGCTTCTACGCCGGCTATCCGCTCGAAGCGCCGGGCGGTGAACGCGTCGGCACGCTCTGCGTTATCGATCGCGCGCCCCGCACCTTCTCGTCAGCCGATGCCGCCACCCTGCGCAGCCTCGCGCTCGCCGCGCAGGCCCTGATGTGGGAGAAGCCGACCGGTTAGTTCAGGTCGTCGCATTGCGCCGGACCGTCACCACTCGGTTCGCGCTCGATCCGCTCCGGGACCCACTGAGCCGGTCCCCGGCCGTTATCGTCGTGCATTCCGAGACCCTCCCGTCGTGGTGGTGCGGTGGTCGTCCGTTCCCGGACGCCGCATGGGCGACACCGCGTCGAAGTCCGAACTGCGCAGCGGAATAGGCGGGTCGTAGCGCAGTTGCGGTTTCTCGTGCGGGAGCTCGCGGCGGTGTCGGGGCGAAGACATGCCTCCACTCTGAGCGTCCCGCGGCGATCAGGGCAGGGTATTGACGAAACGCGGGTTTCGGGTTAGGTGAGCGATCTGTGAAAGGCACCTGAGCATCCGGCGCTCACCCTCGGCGGAGGCGCAGGCTGGAGGCATGTCCGTGAAGCTGAACAAGGAAGCCGTGAAGAACGCCCGCAAGCTGATCAAGGCGGGCAAGGTGGTGCGCGACGAACGCGACGACTGGAGCGAGGACGCCCTGCCAGCCAAGGAGGAAACCGCGTGGCTGAAGACGCACTCGTGGGACGAGTTCTCTCAGTGGCATCTGGGCGTCGACAGCGAGGCGAGCCCTGAGACGAAGGGCGCTTCGAGTTCCCGATGGGGGACTACACGAAGGTGCACCGCTGCGCGGTCATCTCCATGGAGTCCCGCGCCGCCCAGTACGGTCACAAGGACATCGCCAAAGCGTCCAAGAAGCTGCTGACATTGATCGACAAGTCGTGAGCCGCTGCGCGATCAGCGCACCTGCCCGGTCTCGGCGTCGATATCGCTCGCCGGGTCGGTCGCGATGACATCAGCGGCGTCGACGCCGGTCGGCGAGTCCTCGTCCGCCTCGTCATCCAGGTCGTCGTCATCGAGTTGCGTGTCACGGTCGATGTCCATGGGTGCGGCGTCGGCCGGACCGGTGATGCCCGAATCGGGTGCGATCCCGTTCTCGTCGTGGAGTGACATGCCACCCAGTTCACGCCGCTCATGGTGCGGTGGCAAGGGGCCGGATGGCGCTCTCAGCGAGGACGGAGGCTGCGGCTAGCCTGAAGCGGTGGGAAATCAGCACCTGACCGAGCCCGTCGACGCGGCCATTGCAGCCCGTCTGGCCGAGCAGGGCCTGCGCATGGCACTGCTCGACATGTCCGATCGCGCGGCGGTGGAGGCCTGGTCCGAGGCGGCCACGCGCGGATTTCATGGGGGTCGGCTCACGGCCGAGCGTCACACCGAGTACCTCGAGGCCAATCGCGCTCGCCGCAACACCGGTGTGTGGGACGACTCCAGCACGAGTCCTGAGCCGGCGGGTACGAGCAACTCCTGGGTCTCGCGCCTCGCGGTGCCCGGCGACCGCACGATCGAGGCTTCGGCGATCAGTACGGTGACCGTGGCGTCGACCCACCACAAGCGCGGCATCGCCCGTGCCCTGCTCGAGGGCGAGCTCGCGGCGGCGGTCTCGGTGGGCCTGCCGATGGCGATGCTGACGGTGAGCGAGTCGTCGCTCTACCAGCGTTACGGCTTCGCTCCGGCGGCATGGGCGGCCGACTACGAGGTCAACGCGCGGCGCGTCACCTGGTCGGGTCCGACGCCCGCGGGGCAGGTCGAGTACATCTCCAACGAGCGCTTCGCCGAGCACCTGGGCGAGCTGCACACGCGCCTCATGGTGCGCAGCCCCGGACAGGTCGACCTCTGGCCGCTGCGCATCGCACAGATCGCCGGAACCTCGGCCGCCGACGACGAGCGCGGCAAGAAGCTGCGCGCCATCCGCTACGTCGATGCCGCCGGCGAGACGCGCGGTATCGCGAACTACACGATCAGCGGCGGGGACGACGACTTCACCGCGCACACCCTGACGGTGAACCACCTCCTCACGGAGTCGCCCCACGCGTACGCCGCGATCTGGCGCTACCTGCTCGAAGTTCCCCTCGTGGCGAAGATCAAGGTCGAGCACCAGCGCACCGATGAGCCTGTGCTCTGGATGATCACCGACATGCGCGCCGCCACCGTCACCGTGTGGGAGCACCAGTACCTGCGCATCCTCGACGTGCCCGCGGCGCTCGAAGGGCGCGGCTATCTCAGCGACGGCGAGGTGGTGTTCGACGTGACCGACCCCTACGGGCACGCGGCAGGACGCTGGTTGCTTCAGGTCCGGGATGGCGTGGGCAGCGTCACGCCGGCGGGGGAGACGACGGGAGCACCGGCACTGGAACTCGGGGTCGCCGAACTCTCGGCCATGTACCTCGGGGGAGTGCGCGCCGAGACGCTGGTGCGCGCGGGGCGTGTGCGGGAATCGGGTGCGTCTGCCTGCGAAACGGCCAACAAGATTCTGGCGGCGAAGGAGCTTCCCTTCCTCAGCATCTGGTATTGACCGCCGGACCCCGTAGCATCGAAGGAATGGCTGACGAATGCATCCACGGGTTCGAGGCCGGACTCTGCGACATCTGCTACCCCCGCACCGCTCCCGAGCCTCCCAAGGCTCCTCGTGCTTCGACGTCGGCGCGCAAGCCCGCGGTTCGCGCGCCGGGGGCGCCCGCCGTGGCTCCGTACTCGCTCGCGACACAGCGGCTCTTCCATGTGACCCATCTGCGCAACCTCGAGGCGATTCTGCATGACGGCGAACTCCGCGCGGATGCCACACCGGTTGTCGATGTGAGTTCCGCCACGACCCGGGAGTTGCGCCGCGCCGCCGATCTCGCCGACGGTTCGACCGTGGCCGAGCACGTCGCCTTCTACGCCTCGCCCGTCGCCGCACGCTGGATCGAACTGCGGGACGGCGCGATCGGCCCGCACTGGTCGGATGCGGCACGTGCGGCCAAGGCGACCGAGTTCGTGCAGCTCGCGATCCCGGCGGTGACGTTGGGCGACCACATCCTGGCGGCCGACGCCGACGCCGGTGCCCCCGCCACCCGGTTCGCCCGCGGAGCAGTCGACGCCACCCAGTTGCTGCGCCGCCAGCCCGACTTCCTCGCGGCGGAGATCCTCGCTCCGCACGCCGTGCCGTTCTCCGACGTGGCGCTGATCGGCGTGGCGAACGAGCCGGTGCGGGATCAGGTGCGCGCACTGCTCTCGGGGACGGGGTTCCGGCCGAAGGTTGCGGTCTACCCGCCCTGGTTCGTCCCGGAATGACCAGCACCACCGGTCCGCACTTCCTGACTCCAGCCACCCGTGATGCGTTGGAGCGTCTCCAGAACGCGACGGACCCGCTCGACCGGCTCGCCGGCATCCGCGGCCTGATCGCGGCGCTCGAGAGCGAGCCGGCGACCCTCGTGGCGGTGCGGGAGGCGGTCGATGCGGGGGCGACCTGGGACGAGGTGGCTGCCGCCGCGGGTCTGGGGGTGCCGGCGGCGAAGTGGCGGTGGCAGGGGGACGACGCAGAGATCGCCGCCCGGCACGAGGCTGGCCGCAAACGGGCGGCCCGACCGAGCAGCAGGCCGCACGATCTGCCGGGCATGAGCGTCGCGGACGCCGCCAAGCATTTCGGGATCAGCGTGCAGGGCGTGTATCAGCGGATCAGCCGCGGCCAGGTGCACAGCGAGACCATCACGCTGGACGACGGCCGGACATACAAGCGCGTGTTTCTGGAGTAGTCAGCCTGCGTCGTCGGGGGCGCGGTCGATTTCGGCATCCTCGGGGCGAACGCTCTCGTCGAGGCCGAGGTCTTCTGGGTCGACACCCGAGGCGATGGCGTCGGCCTCGGCACCGGTGGGGCGGTCGTCAGGATTGACGTTGCCGCGGTCCGGTTCGAACGGGATGCGGCCCTCGCTGAGACTCATTCGGCACCCCAGGTGTCCGCGCCACGTTCTTCGGCGCCCCGCTCACCCATGTCCCGGCGCTCGGGGTCGCTCGACGCGGTGTCGGTGGCGTTCGGGTCACTCGGTTCGGTCACGGGCAGAGCGTCGTCGGTGGGGACGCCGTCGACGGTGATCTTGTCGTCGGGCTCCTCGTCGCGCGGTGCGGGGGTGTCGTAGCTCATGGGGTTACCTCCGGGTCGACGAAGGGATCCGGTTCGGACGGGTTGGGAGCCAGCGGTTCCTGGTCGGGAGCCGCGGGTTCGGTCGGCGGCTCGACGGCGGGCGGTGTTGCGGGCGGGATGGGTTCGTTGATGCTCATGACACGAGCCCAGCACGTCGATGCGGCGTGAGCCGCGGCTCACAGGCAGCACGGAGCCGGTTCACCGCCGGCGGCCAGCGCGGTCAACTCTCGGCGTCGCCGGTGGGGTCGGGAGCATGCGGATCGGCGAGTTCCTCGCCGCCGACCGGCTCGCCCTCCCAGGTCTCGACGCTCCAGCCGGCCGTGGGGGAGCCGGTGACGACGACGACTCCGGTGTTGTCGAGGTGGCGGATGAACGGTGCTTCCGCGCGCAGGTTCGCCCCGCGCGTGACCGCCCACACCCGGATCGCCGCACCATGCGAGAAAGCGGCGACAGTGCCATCCGGGTGCGCGTCGAAGATGGTGGAGACCGCGCCGTCGAACCGGGCGAAGAACTCGTGCCCGTCGATCGATCCGGGGATGCGGCCGTCGAGGGCCCCCTCGGTCCAGCCGAAAGCGGTTTTCACGTAGGTCATGACGGAAGGCATGTCGCTGCGGTCTTCGAGGGTGCCGGCCTCGATCTCCTCCAGGCCCTCCATCACCTGCACCGTCAGCCCATGAGCTTCGGCGAGCGGCGCCGCGGTCAGTGCGGTGCGCAGCAGGGGGCTGGCGTAGACGGCGTCGATGCGTTCGCCGGTGAGAGCGTGCACCACACCGGCGGCCTGCTGGATGCCGAGTTCGGTCAGGCCGGGCCCCGGCCGAGCCGTGGCGAGTTCACCGCGCACATTCGCCGGAGTTTGCCCGTGGCGGATCAGAAGCAGTCGCACACCCTCAGCCTAGGGAGGACGGCTGACTACTCCTCGTCGTCGTCACTCTGCTGGATGTCGTCGTCCCAGGCGTCCTGGTCGTCGTCGTCGGGGTCGTCGACGCCCTGCAGTCGCTCGCCGCCCGCAAGGCCGAGCACGCTGAAGTTCTCGTCACCGTGGGCTTCGTTCTCCAATGACTGGCGGGCTCGGAGCGCGTCGGCCACCTCGTCGCGGTTCCGGTCGTCGGAATTCTTCTCGGTCATCACAGGGCTCCTCGCGCTCGTCGGCCGGATCTCGGCGCCTCGGTCGCCGGAGCCACCTGCAGGTCGGCGTCGGCGGGCACGGATCCGTCGCCGATGATCCCCTGGGGGTCCGCTCCTGCCGCGTGCGCACCGGGCTGATGGGGTCGGTCGGCGAACGCCTGGTCGTCGACGTCGTCAGCTGCGGCGTGTCGTCCGGTCATGGGGAACACCTTAGAGTGACGCGGCCTCACGTCAAGAGAAGATTCAGGATTCCGGCAGCCTCGGAAAACGGCTCAGCGGTTCGCGAGCGCCCAGCTGAAGTCGCCCGCGTCGCTGTCGATGCTGATCCACACATGCACCGGCGAGCCGTCGGTCAGTGTTGCGTCGCACGTGAAGATGGTGCCGGTGGCGACCGAGCCGAGCACGGCGGGACAGGTCACGCTGGCTGCGGTGCCGGTGCCGACCAGGTCCGATCGCACCGCCTGCTGCACCTCGAGCGCCTTCGTCACGCCCTCGCCGTTGCCGGTCGCCACGACCGCAGCGGGGAGGCCGATGGCCAGCACGAGCAGTCCGAGGAACAGCACGATCGCGCTCGACCCGTCGACGGTGCGCCGGCGCAGCACGAGATAAAGCAGCGCACCGAGGATCGGCAGCACGAGCGCGAGCACCGCGCTCGGCGGCTTCAGGCCGCGGGACTGAAGGGCACGGGCATCGCCGACCGCCCACAGGAACTGGATCACCCAGAGCACCACGCCGACGGCCGCGACCAGCGGTGTGGGCGAGACGTAGAAGTAGACGTAGCCGGCGACGACGGTGAGGACGGCGGCGATCAACGGCACGACCGACAGCATCCATACCGAGGCGGTGCCGGTCTTGGCGGCCCGGCGCGGCGCGGCGAACCCCGGAATCGGGATGGTGCCGGTGTCGGGCCCGCGGTGGTCGAGCTGCAGCGCGGCGCGTCGGGTCATCCGCTCGGTGCCGTCGGCGCTGAGTCCGTACTGGCGCTCGAGCTCGCGGGCCTCGGCCTCGCGCTGCTCGGCGGAGATACGGGTCTCGAGGGCGAGCGCACCGGCGACCCCGGCGCCCTGGCCCGCAGGCTTGGCCTCGACGTGCTCGGTCCAGGTCATGCCGTTCCACCAGCGCACTTTGCCCGCGTCAGCCGGGTCCTGGTACCAGCCCGCGGGAATGACGCGGGTCGTCTGTTCGGTCGTCACACGTCTCTCCCTTCGGGTGGTTTCAGCCTAGAAGCGGCTGCCGGGTACGTCTGGCCCCAATAGGGGTATGTCGCATATGGGGGTAGACACCTCAGTTGCCCGAGTTGTAGATGCCCCAGTCGTCGACGCGCCATTCGATCCAGCCGTTGGCGCGCTGCAGGCTGGCCGTGATGTTGAAGAACTCCTGGTCCTGGTTGGTCGCCGAGCACTTGAAGCTCTGGCCGATCAGCAGGGGCGGGGTGTCGGGGCAGTTCACCACGAGCTGGGCGTCGAGGATCTGGGCATCGCTGCGGATCGACTGCTGCGCCTCGACCGAGAAGTATCCGGGGTTCAACTGGATCACCAGGCCCGGAGCGGCGAGGGTGGCACCGATCGAGACCGCCCCCAGGGTCAGCAGGGTGACGAGGGGCCCGAAGCCCTGACCGGAGACCCGCACCGTGCGGGTGAGCCGGGCGATGAGGTACAAGGGCGCCCCGAGGATCGCCCACATCCAGGTCGCGGGCTTCTCCATTCCACGGCGCTTGAGAGCTTGCTGGTCGAGGAAGCCGAGAACGATCCCGACGACGTGGGGGATCCCGAACAGGATCGCAATGGCAAGCGTCGTCGGGCGCAGGGTGATTCCGGAGAGCAGCAGCAGCAGACCCGCCATCAGCGAGTACACCGGGATCAGCGTCATCACCCAGGCCGGACCGGTGTTGGTGTCGATCTCGTCGTCGGCGAGTTGAGCGGTGACGCGAGCCGCGTAGCCGGAGTACATCGGCTCGGGTGCCGGCTCGGGAACGTAGCTGGCCTCGGACTCGCCGAGGTGCGAGAACGCCGAACGCGGCGTCGAGGGCTGCGTGAGCGCGTCGCCGAGCAGGTCGTCGTAGCGCACGCCGAGGTCGTAGGGGCCCGACGTCGGCGCGTCATCGAGGTAGTGCGTCTCGGCGAACTTGGCCGCCGGAGACGGCTCCTCGACGATGACCTCGTCCCTCGCGGGCGCCTCGAGCGAGAGCAGCGGGTCGGCGAACGCGGTGGCATCGGCGGTCGTGGCGGCGGCGCCCGCGGTCTCGACGACCGGGTCCATGCGCTCTCGCTCCCGGCGCTCGCGCCGGGTCATGCCGTCGTCGCTGAGATCCCAGGCGCCGGTCGCGGTGTTCTCGGTCTCGTAGTCGTCGTCGGCGTAGGCCAGAAGAGGGGTGGATGTGGTGGTCACCGTCTCCTGCGCAACCATCGGCTGGCGCGCGTCGGAGGTGTGCTCGGTCCAGGCGTGGTTGTCCCACCAGCGCAGCTGCGGGAGGCCGAGGGGATCGGGGTACCACCCCGCGGGTACACGCACGTCATCGTCGGCCAAGACGCACGCTCCTCACTCAGTCCCCCAGATAGATCGAGCAACGATCCTCAGCAAATAGTAAGGGCAACCCGTGTATTGAGGTAAGGGTTGACGCTTACCCCATAGCGAGGGGTACAGACTTGTCCGCATGCTGCCCGACAGACTGCCCTCGCCATGGGACGCAGACGCCTTCGTCGGAGCCTTCGACGACTGGGTGCGCGAGTCGGGCATCCGGCTCTATCCGGCGCAGGAGGAGGCGGTGCTCGAGCTCGTCCTCGGCCGCCATCTGGTGCTCTCCACGCCGACCGGAACGGGCAAGTCGCTGGTGGCGGTTGCGGCGCACGCAGCGGCGCTCACCCAGGGCCGGCGCAGCTGGTACACCGCGCCGATCAAGGCGTTGGTGAGCGAGAAGTTCTTCGCTCTCGTCGACATCTTCGGAGCGGGCAACGTCGGCATGGTGACCGGCGATTCGAGCGTCAACCCCGACGCGCCGATCATCTGCTGCACGGCCGAGATCCTGGCCAACCTGGCCCTGCGCCACGGCCCGGCCACCCCGGCCGATCTGGTCGTGATGGACGAGTTCCACTTCTACGCCGACCCCGAGCGCGGCTGGGCCTGGCAGGTGCCCCTGCTGCAGCTCACGGGGGCGCAATTCGTGCTCATGTCGGCGACGCTCGGCGATCTGACCGCCATCGCATCCGACCTCGAGCGTCGCACCGGTCGCGAGGTGGCGCACGTCACCGGTGTCGAACGGCCGGTGCCGCTGCACTACCGCTACGTCATGACCCCCGTGCACGAGACGGTCGAGGAACTGCTCGACGGCGGACTCGCCCCCGTCTACATCGTGCATTTCTCGCAGGCGGCCGCTGTCGAGCGTGCCCAGGCGCTGTCGAGCGCGCGGGTCGCCTCGCGCGAGCAACGGGATGCCATCGCCGCGGCCGTCGGCGGGTTCCGGTTCTCAGCGGGCTTCGGAGCGACCCTCTCTCGACTGATCCGCGCCGGAATCGGGGTACACCACGCGGGAATGCTGCCCAAGTACCGGCGGCTGGTCGAGACGCTCGCGCAGCGCGGTCTGCTGCGGGTGATCTGCGGCACCGACACCCTCGGCGTCGGCATCAACGTGCCCATCCGCACCGTGCTGCTCACCGCACTCACCAAGTACGACGGAACCCGCATGCGCCAACTCAGCGCCCGCGAGTTCCACCAGATCGCGGGTCGGGCCGGCCGCGCCGGGTTCGACACCGCCGGCGAGGTGGTGGCCGAGGCGCCCGAGCACGAGATCGAGAACGCACGGGGCCTCGCCAAGGCGGGGGTCGATCCCAAGGCGCGGCGCAAGGTGGTCAAGAAGAAGGCGCCCGAGGGCTTCGTCAATTGGGGCGAGGGCAGCTTCGAGCGGCTCATCGCGGCCGAACCAGAGACGCTGAACAGTTCGATGCAGATCACCGCGGCGATGATGATCAACGTCCTGGCCCGACCCGACGGCGATCCGTTCCAGAACGTGCGTGCGCTGGTGTTCGACAACCACGAGCCGCGTGCCCGGCAGCTGCAGTTGGCGCGGCGGGCCCTCGGCATCTACCGCACGCTGTTCGATGCGCGGGTGGTCGAGGTGCACGACGGCCGCGTTCGCCTGACCATCGACCTCCAGCCGAATTTCGCGCTCAATCAGCCCCTCTCGCCGTTCGCGCTCGCCGCATTCGACCTGCTCGACCCGGAGTCGCCCGCCTACCCACTCGACATGATCTCGATCCTGGAGGCGACCCTCGACGATCCGCGCCAGGTGCTCTCCCAGCAGCAGTTCATCGCCCGCGGCGAGGCGGTCGCGGCGATGAAGGCCGAGGGAATCGACTACGACGAGCGCATGGAGCTGCTCGAACAGGTGACCTGGCCCAAGCCCCTCGAGGAACTGCTCGAGCAGGCGTTCGAGACCTTCGCCTCCAGCCAGCCCTGGGTGCGCGACTTCGCGCTCTCACCCAAGAGCGTGGTGCGCGATCTGTACGAGCGAGCCATGACCTTCGCCGAGTACGTCGCGTTCTACCAGCTGGGCCGCAGCGAAGGCCTGGTGCTGCGCTACCTCTCCGACGCCTACCGCGCGGCGCGCCAGACGATTCCGGATGACGCCAAGACCGGCGAGCTGCGTGACCTGATCGAGTGGCTGGGCGAGCTGGTCCGGCAGGTCGACTCCTCGCTCATGGACGAGTGGGAGGCGCTGTCGAACCCGTCGCACGACACGGAGGCTCCCGTGGTGCCACCCGCTCCGGCGAGTGTCGTCACGAACCGGCGGGCGTTCCTGGTCCTGGTGCGCAACGAGCTGTGGCGCCGGGTGCGGCTGGCAGCCCTGCAGCGCGACGACGACCTCGTGGCTCTCGACCCGGACGCCGGGTGGCCCGAGGCCCTCGACGCCTACTACGACGAGCACGACTCGATCGGCACCGGCCCGGACGCGCGCAGCTCCGCCCGCGTTCTCATCGAGGAGTTGCCCGAGGTGTGGCGGGTGCGGCAGATCCTCGACGATCCCGACGGCGACCACGACTGGGGCGTCCGAGCCGAGGTTGATCTCGCCGCATCAGCCGAACAGGGCGTCGCGGTCGTACGCGTGTTGGGGGTGGACCGGCTCTAGCGGCGGCTTCCACCGCGAACGCCGGGCGCGGTGGCGCGGGAGGCGGCGCACGCGCGGAGTCTCCACCGCATCCGCCCCCTCATCGCGGTGCGCCCCGGCGACGGCGACCAGCAGCACCTCGTCGTTCACAGGTCGTCGTCCTCGAACGTGCGGGCGGTGACGGTGACCGGAAGCGGCTCGATGTCGGCATCGTGGTGCGGGTGCTCGAGGAAGCGGGTGAACCAGAGGACCGCCGGCACGACGCTGACCATGAGCGACAGCGTGCCGATCAGGGCGTAGGCCACCGCGGCGGCGGGCATGGTGTCGGGCCCCGACACGGACAGCGTGACATCGACGGCGGCGAAACTGATCGCCGCCAGAATGACCGCGGCCAGCGCGAACATACCGAGCGCACGTGACGACTGCACTTTGATCCCTGAGTCCTGGAGACCGGCTGATCGGCCTCGTGGCCCCAGGCTAGGAAATACCCGGTGCCCCCCGGCATTCCCCATTCACGCGGCACCCCCTTTGGGGCCATGATCTTCACATGATTCCGGAGATCAATTGGGTAGCGGTCCTGCTGGCGGCGGTATCGAGCATGGTGGTCGGTGCGGTCTGGTACGCCAAGCCCGTGTTCGGCCGCCGCTGGATGCGACTGACCGGCCTCACCGACGAGACGCTGCGGGGCACCGCCGTGCTGCCGCTCATCATCACGTTCGTGGTCAGCTTCCTCACCGCGGCCGTGCTCGCCGGCTCGGCGGCGCTCGCGCAGCACTTCTACGAGGGCAGTTTCTTCCTCAACGCCGTGCTGACCTCGGTGATCCTCTGGATCGGGTTCACTGCCGCGCGCATGATCACCCACGACCTGTTCGAACGGCGCAACTCGTCGCTGACGGTGCTCAACCTCGCCCACGAATTGGTGACCGTCGTCGTGATGGGTCTCGTGATCGGGGCGTTCGGTTTCCCGGGTTAACGCCGCGTAAACAGCGGGCTAGGCTCATCCGCAGTGGACCTCACCCTGCTCGTCGTGCTTGTCATCGCACTGGCACTGATCTTCGACTTCACCAACGGCTTTCATGACACGGCCAACGCGATGGCGACCCCGATCGCGACCGGTGCCCTCCCGCCCCGCGTCGCCGTCGCCATCTCCGCCGTGCTCAACCTGGTCGGTGCGTTCCTCAGCACCGAGGTGGCCAAGACCATCTCGGGCGGGCTGATCCGCGAAGGCGACGGCGGCGTACAGATCACGCCGCTGCTCATCCTGGCGGGCCTCATCGGCGCCATCGTCTGGAACCTGGTGACCTGGC
>DATJFV010000045.1:0-5741 GCA_035495435.1 Pseudolysinimonas sp. | reverse complement strand
CTCAGCGAAGACGTGGCCGCCCGGTACGAGGCCTACGGCTGGCATGTGCAGACGGTTGACTGGAAGAAGACCGGCCAGTACGTCGAGGACAAGCACGCGCTGTTCGAGGCGATCCAGGCGGCGCAGGGCGTCATCGACAAGCCCTCGCTCATCATCCTGAAGACGATCATCGGCTGGCCGAGCCCGAAGAAGCAGAACACGGGCAAGATCCACGGCTCCGCTCTCGGCGCGGATGAACTTGCCGCGGTCAAGAAGGTTCTCGGATTCGACCCCGAGCAGTCGTTCGTCGTTGCCGACGATGTGCTCGCCCGCACGCGCGGCGCGGTGGATCGCGGCGCCGAGGCGCACGCCGAGTGGCAGAAGGGGTTCGACGCCTGGGCCGCGGCGAACCCGGAGCGCAAGGCGCTGCTCGACCGCATCCTGTCGGGCGCGCTGCCCGACGGCGTCGATGAGGCGCTGCCGGTGTTCCCGGCGGGCACCGATCTGTCCACTCGTGCCGCCAGCGGCAAAGTGCTCAACGCGCTCGGCCCCGTCATCCCCGAGCTCTGGGGCGGTTCGGCCGACCTGGCCGAGTCGAACAACACCACGATCGAGGGTGTGCCCTCGTTCGTTCCGGTCGAGCACTCGACGCACGAGTGGTCGGGCAACCCCTACGGCCGCACCCTCCACTTCGGTATCCGCGAGCACGCGATGGGCGCGATCCTCAGCGGCATCGTGCTGCACGGCAATACGCGTCCATACGGCGGCACGTTCCTCATCTTCAGCGACTACATGCGCCCGGCCGTTCGTCTCGCCGCCCTGATGAAGGCTCCGGCGATCTACGTCTGGACTCACGACTCGGTCGCGCTGGGTGAGGACGGCCCGACGCATCAGCCGGTGGAGCAACTCACCGCGCTGCGTGCGATTCCCGGTCTCGACATCGTCCGCCCAGCCGACGCCAACGAGGTGTCCTACGCGTGGAAGACCATGCTCGAGCGACGCAATGGACCGGCCGGCATCGCGCTCAGCCGGCAGAATCTGCCCGTATTCGAGCGCGGCGACGGCGACGCGTCCGGCGATGTCCTGGCATCCGCGCGCAACGTTTCCAAAGGCGCGTACATCCTGGCCGAGGCACCGGGCGGGTCCCCCGACCTCATCTTCCTCGCGACCGGCTCCGAGGTTCAGATCGCTCTCGACGCGCGAGAGGCGCTGAAGGGTGAGGGAGTCAACGCCCGCGTCGTCTCGGTTCCGTGCCAGGAATGGTTCGACGAGCAGGATGCCGCGTACCGCGAGTCTGTTCTTCCGGCATCCGTGCGCGCCCGGGTCTCGATCGAAGCGGGACTCGCCCTCACCTGGAAGCCGTACCTCGGCGACGCCGGTCGCTCGGTCTCGATCGAGCACTTCGGCGCATCGGCCGACTACAAGACCCTGTACCGGGAATTCGGGATCACCACCGAGGCCGCTGTCGACGCGGCCAAGCAGTCCCTGGCCGCCGCCGGCGCCTGAGCACCCCACCACCACTCACGGGAAGAAGCACCATGGCAGACAGCAAGACCCAGCAGCTCTCCGACCTCGGCGTCAGCATCTGGCTCGACGACCTCTCGCGCGACCGCATCCGCTCCGGCGGCCTGCAGCGGCTGATCGACGAGCGCAACGTGGTCGGTGTCACCACCAACCCGACGATTTTCGCGAACGCGCTGGCCACCGGCAGCGCCTACGACGACAAGGTGGCGCAGCTGGCGGCGTCGGGTGCCAGCGTGCACGACGCCGTGTTCGAGATCATCACGGCTGACGTGGCAGACGCGTGCGACATCTTCCGGCCGGTCTACGACGCCACGAAGGGTCAGGACGGCCGGGTGTCGATCGAGGTTGAGCCCGGGCTCGCGCACGACACCGAGGGCACCATCGCCCAGGCCGAGCAGCTGTGGCAGACGGTCGCAAAGCCCAACGTGATGATCAAGATCCCCGCCACCCGCGAGGGTCTGGCCGCGATCACCGCGGCGACGGCACAGGGCATCAGCGTCAACGTGACCCTGATCTTCAGTCTCGAGCGGCACCGCGAGGTCATCCACGCCTACCTCGACGGCCTCGAGAAGGCGCACGCGGCCGGAATCGATCTCTCGACGATCCGGTCGGTCGCGTCGTTCTTTGTCTCGCGGGTCGACACCGAGATCGACAAGCGTCTCGACGCGCTGCCGGGCGACCACAGCGCTCTGAAGAGCAAGGCCGGCGTGGCCAACGCCCAGCTCGCCTACCAGCTGTTCGAGCAGGAGTTCGCAACCGACCGCGCCCGTGCACTGCTCGACGCCGGAGCCCACCTGCAGCGCCCGCTGTGGGCCTCCACGGGCGTGAAGGACCCGGCCCTGCCCGACACTCTCTATGTCACGGAACTGGCCGTGGACGGCGTCGTCAACACGATGCCCGAGAAGACCATGGAGGCGACCTACGACCACGCCCCGTTGCACGGCGACGCGGTCACCGGATCGTACGCGGCGGCGCAGCAGGTCCTCGATGACCTGGCCGCGGTGGGCATCGACTACGACGACGTGACCGCCCTCCTCGAGAAGGAGGGCGTCGAGAAGTTCATCGTGTCCTGGAACGAGCTGCTCGACACCGTCACCGCGGCGCTGGAGGCGGCCAAGTGACGGTCTCGGTCGTGCCGAGCGGCGCGGCCGCTGAAGCGGTCGCCCGTGTCGTGCCGCAGCTGGTGAGCGAGGGCATCGCCGGGGCGATCACCGCCCAGGACCCGACGCTCTGGGGCCCTGCGGCCGAGGAGGAATCGGCCAAGCGGCTCGGCTGGACTGAGGCGGTCGCGGTGTCCGAGGGCCTCGTGGACGACATCCTCGCGCTGCGGGATGACCTGCGTGAGCGCGGGGTCAGCCACATCGTCCTCGGCGGCATGGGCGGCTCGTCGCTCGCCCCCGAGGTCATCACGAGCACCTACGGCGTGCCGCTCACCGTTCTCGACGCGACAGACCCCCAGCAGGTGCGCCGCGCGCTGACGGACCGGCTGGCACAGACCGCCGTCGTCATCTCGTCGAAGTCGGGCTCCACCGTCGAGACCGACAGCCAGAAGCGGATCTACGAATCCGCGTTCCGCGACGCAGGGATCGACCCGACCGAGCGCATCGTCATCGTGACCGATCCCGGTTCTCCGCTCGACGTTTCCGCCCGTGCGGACGGCTATCGGGTTTTCAACGCCGATCCCAACGTCGGCGGGCGCTACTCCGCGCTGACCGCCTTCGGGCTGGTGCCCTCGGGCCTGGCGGGTGTCGACATCCGCGATCTGCTGGACCAGGCGGGAGCGATCCTGCTCGAGCTCGCGCTCGACTCCGAGACCAATCCGGGACTCGTCCTCGGCGCCGCGATCGCCGGCACCCAGCCGCTGAAGAACAAGCTCGGCATCGTCGCCGATGGCACACACATCGTCGGTTTCGCCGACTGGGCCGAGCAGCTGATCGCCGAGTCGACGGGCAAAGAGGGCAGGGGCCTGCTGCCCGTCGTTCTCGACGTCGACTCCCCCGAGCTGCGCGATAACCTTCCCGACCTGCAGATCGTCCGGCTCGTCAAGGACGAGCGGGCGACACACGAGGTGGCGGAGGGCGAGATCGAGGTCTCGGGCACCCTCGGCGGCCAGCTGATGGTCTGGGAGTACGCCACTGCGGTCGCTGGCCGGCTGCTGGGCATCAACCCGTTCGATCAGCCCGATGTCGAGTCGGCGAAGACTGCGACCCGAGGTCTGCTCGACGCGCGTCCCGAACCCGCCGCACCGGATTTCGCGGTCGAGGGCATCGACGTGCGCACGACCGGGCCGCTGAGCATCGGCGAGCACACCCTGTCGACGGCGATCGACGCTCTGCTGCAGGCGGTTCCGGCCGACGGATACCTCGCCGTGCAGGCCTACCTCGACCGCGTCGGCCACCCGCGGGTCGCCGAGCTCCGCGATCTGCTGGCGGCACGGGCGCACCGCCCGGTGACCTTCGGATGGGGTCCGCGCTTCCTGCATTCCACCGGCCAGTTCCATAAGGGCGGGCCGGCGATCGGGGTGTTCCTGCAGCTCGTCGCCAGCGGCGAGGAGGACCTCGAGATCCCCGGACGTCCCTTCACCTTCGGCCAGCTGCTCACCGCGCAGGCGGCGGGTGACGCGAGCGTGCTCGCCGAGCACGGTCGACCGGTGCTGACCCTCACCATCCGCGACGTCGATGCCGCCCTGGGGCAGCTGCGCGCCGCGATCGGCTCCTCGCCCGCCGCCTGATGTCTGTCGAGATCTCGGCGACGTCGAATCCGCTGCGCTCCCCCTCCGACCGGCGGCTCAACCGCATCGCCGGGCCGAGCGCCCTGGTCATCTTCGGTGTCACGGGCGACCTGTCGCGCAAGAAGCTGATGCCGGCGGTGTACGACCTGTCCAACCGCGGTCTGCTGCCCCCCGGCTTCGGCCTGGTGGGCTTCGCCCGGCGGGAATGGGACAACGAGGACTTCGAGCGCGAGGTGCACGACGCGGTCAAACAGCACTCCCGCACGCCGTTCAATGAAGACGTCTGGAACCAGCTCAAGGCCGGTATCCGCTTCGTGCAAGGCGAGTTCGACGACGACGCCGCGTTCGACACGCTCACGCAGACGCTGGCTGACCTCGATCGCGACCGCGGCACCATGGGGAACCACGCGTTCTACCTGTCGATCCCGCCGAAGTCCTTCCCGCTCGTCACCGAGCAGCTGAGACGCTCGGGCCTGGCCGAGCAGCAGCCCGGTACCTGGCGTCGGGTCGTCATCGAGAAGCCGTTCGGCTCCGACCTCACCACCGCGCGCGAACTGAACGATGTGGTCGAGAGCGTCTTCCCGCCGGACAGCGTCTTCCGCATCGACCACTACCTCGGCAAAGAGACGGTGCAGAACATCCTGGCGCTGCGCTTCGCCAACCAGCTCTACGAGCCCATCTGGAACGCGAACTACGTCGACCATGTGCAGATCACGATGGCAGAGGACATCGGGGTCGGCGGACGCGCGGGGTACTACGACGGCATCGGCGCGGCACGCGACGTCATCCAGAACCACCTGCTGCAACTGCTGGCGCTCACAGCCATGGAGGAGCCGGTGTCGTTCGACGCGGCCGACCTGCGCGCCGAGAAAGAGAAGGTGCTGTCGGCGGTCTCGCTGCCGGAGGACCTCTCCACCGTCACGGCGCGCGGACAGTACGCCGGCGGCTGGCAGGGCGGAGAGAAGGTGCTCGGCTTCCTCGAAGAGGACGGCATGAACCCGGCGTCCAGCACCGAGACGTACGCCGCCATCCGGCTCGATATCAACACGCGGCGCTGGGCGGGGGTTCCGTTCTACCTGCGCGCCGGCAAGCGCCTCGGCCGGCGGGTGACCGAGATCGCCGTGGTGTTCAAGCGCGCGCCGCAATACCTGTTCGCCGAGAGTCAGACGTCGGCGCTCGGGCAGAACGCCCTCGTGATCCGGGTACAGCCGGATGAGGGGGTCACCATCCGCTTCGGCTCCAAGGTTCCCGGTGCCGGCATGCAGGTGCGCGACGTCACCATGGACTTCGGATACGGCCACGCGTTCACCGAAGCCAGCCCCGAAGCATACGAGCGCCTGATCCTCGACGTGCTGCTCGGTGACCCGCCGCTCTTCCCCCGGCACGAAGAGGTCGAGCTCAGCTGGAAGATCCTCGACCCGATCGAGGAGTTCTGGGCGGCGCAGGGCCAGCCAGAACAGTACCGTCCCGGCACCTGGGGTCCCGCCTCTGCCGATGAGCTCATGGC
>DATJFV010000044.1:0-30297 GCA_035495435.1 Pseudolysinimonas sp. | reverse complement strand
GGTGAGTGTCACCCTGCAGAGCGAGAACGGGATCCTCGGCATGGGGCCGTTCCCGTTCGAGGGCGACGAGGACGCCGACCTCATCAACGCCGGTAAGCAGACCGTGACGTTGCTGCCGGGTGCGTCGATCTTCGACTCGGCGACCTCGTTCGGCATGATCCGCGGTGGGCACGTGGCCACCGCCATTCTCGGGGCGCTGCAGGTGTCGCAGCACGGCGACCTGGCGAACTGGACCATCCCCGGCAAGCTGGTCAAGGGCATGGGCGGCGCGATGGATCTGGTCGCCGGCACCCCGCACGTGATCGTGATCACCGAACACGTCGCCAAGGACGGCAGCCCCAAGATCGTCGCCGAATGCGACCTGCCGCTGACCGGGGTGGGGGTGGTCGACCGCATCATCTCCGACCGCGCCGTCTTCGATGTGACCCCGGACGGCCTGGTGCTGCGCGCCATGGCTCCCGGCGAATCCGTGGACGAACTGCGTACCCTGACCGGAGCCGACTTCACCGTCTCGCTCTCGCCGGTCGCGCCGGTTGAGTAGCGGCGCAGCCGCGTATCGAAACCCACAAGGTCGAACCCCACAAGGAGCACTCATGACAACCGTCATCGCCGGTTACGCCCGCACCCCGTTCGCCAAGTTCACCGGCCAGCTCGCGACCGAGCCCGCCGCGGCGCTGGGTGCCCACGCCATCCGCGCCGCCCTCGCCCGCGCCGGGGTCGCCCCCGACGAGGTGCAGCGCGTGTTCGCCGGCCAGGTGATCCTGGGCGGCTCGGGCCAGAACCCGGCGCGCCAGGCGGCGGTGGCTGCCGGGATCCCGCTGACGGTGCCGGCGATGACCATCAACATCGTCTGCCTCTCCGGCATGGAGGCGGTCGCGGCGGGCGCCGACCTGATCGACAAAGGCGACGCCGACATCGTCGTGGCGGTCGGCCAGGAGTCGATGAGCCTCGCCCCGCACGCCCTCATCGGCTCGCGCGCCGGCAAGAAGTACGGCGCCATGGAGCTCGTCGACCTCATCGACCACGACGGCCTGGTCGACTCGTTCGACCGCATCTCGATGGGGGCGCTGACCGAGCGCGGCAACGGCGGGCTCGGTATCGACCGGGCGGCTCAGGATGCGGTGGCGGCCGCGTCGCATCAGAACGCGGCGGCGTCGCGCGAGTTCCTGGCCGGTGAGATCGAGCCGTACACCGTGTCGACCAGGCGGGGGGATGTGGTGGTGGCCGAGGACGACGGCGTGCGTGCCGACACCACGGTCGACACTCTCGGGGCGCTGAAGCCGGCGTTCGCGAAGGAGAACGGCACGATCACTGCGGGCAACGCCTCGCAGATCACCGACGGCGCGGCGGCTCTCGTGCTGATGTCGGCAGAGGTGGCCGAGGCGCGCGGGGTGAAGCCGCTGGCGGAGATCGTGGCGCACGCGCTGGTCGCCGGCCCCGACACGTCGCTGCACTCGCAGCCGTCGCGGGCGATCGCCGCGGCGCTCGGCAGGGCGGGGCTGTCTGCGTCGGATCTGGTGGCGGTGGAGATCAACGAGGCGTTCGCGTCGGTGGCGGTGCAGTCGGCGACGGAGCTGGGCATCTCGCTCGACATCGTCAACCCGCACGGTGGGGCGATCGCGCTGGGGCACCCGATCGGCGCTTCCGGTGCGCGGCTGGCGGGCACGCTGGCGCGGCAGCTGCAGGCGGCCGGTGCGGGTTCGCTCGGGGCGGCAGCGCTCTGCGGCGGCGGAGGTCAGGGCTCGGCCCTGGTGCTGCGCGCGCTCTGACCGCCGGTTGAGTAGCCGCGCAGCGGCGTCGTCGGTTGAGTAGCCGCGCAGCGGCGTATCGAAACCACACACCCCCGTCGGTTGAGTAGCCGCGCAGCGGCGTATCGAAACCACACCCGCGGACGGTGGGTTTCGATACGCGCCTGCGGCGCTACTCAACCGGCGAGGCCCTCAGGTCTGGCAGCGCGGGCACCAGGTGACGACACGTTCCTGCAGCTCGCGCCCGAGTTCCCCGCCGAGCAGCCGGGTGCCGCAGCGCCGACACGGCCGACCGCGTCGCCCGTACACCCACGAGGTCTGCCCGGGTCGCAGGTTGCCGGTCGTGGAACGCACCCAGCGATCCTTGTTGGCCTGCAGCATCCGCTCGGCCAGGTCGACGAACCCGGCGAGCTCGACCTCGGCCACCGGCCGGGTCGGCAGCACCCCGCGCAGGAAGCACAGCTCGTTGGCGTACACGTTGCCGATGCCGGCGAGGTTGCGCTGGTCGAGGGCGGCGACATAGATCGGCTCGTCGGGGTGCTCGGCCAGCCGCGCGACGGCGGCAACGGCGTCCCAGTCGGGCCCCAGCAGGTCGGGCCCGAGGTGCCCGACCACCGTCTCTTCGTCTTCCCGGCGGATCAGCTCGGTCACCCCGAGCTCGAACCCGACCGCCACGACGTCGGCGGTGGTCAGCACTGCACGTGCCTGGTAGGCGGGTCGCCGCCAGCGCTCGCCGGGTGCGTAGCTGCGCCAGGCGCCCTCCATCTTGAGGTGCGTGTGCAGGGTGAACTCGCCGATGCGGTGCAGCAGATGCTTGCCGCGCGACACCACCTCGTGCACCGTCTCACCGGTGAGGTCGGATGTGGCGAACCGCGGCACCCGCAGGTCGAACCCGGTCAGCACAGCACCGGCCAGCGCGGCGTTCTGCAGCTGCGCGGTCTTGTAGACGGTGTCGCCTTCGGGCATCGCTCAGCCCCGCAGCCTGAGCCCCTGCGGGGTGGGGGCGAATCCGGATGCGGTGAGGGCATCGCCGAGCGGGGTGCCGACCGCGAACGCACCGTCGATCTTCTCGACCCGCAGACGCCCACGGGTGCCGCGCACGGTGGCGGCGAGGGATTCGGCCGCCGCGGCCAGTTCGGCGGGCTCGTCGAGGAAACTCAGCACCGTCTTGCCGCCGCGCTCGATGAACAGCCCCAGCCCGCCGTCGACGAGCACGACGAGCGCACCCGCCTTGCGGCCCGGACGATGCCCGCCGTGCCGTTCGTCGTCGGTCGACGGCCAGGCGAGCGCCGCACCGAACGGGTTGGCGGGGTCGGTCGCTGACAGGGTGAGCGCCTGCGGCACGTGCTCGGCCGACTGCGCTGCGGTCTCACGGTCGGCGGCCACCGCGCGCAACCGGTCGACGGTCGCGGGCGTGGCGAACTGTGCCGCGCCGAGGCCCTCGATGAAGTACCCGCGCCGGGTGCGCCCGGTCTCCTCCAGTCCGCTCAGCACCTTGTAGGCGGTCGCGAACCCGCCGGCGACGCCCTCCGACATCACCGCGCCGCGGGTGACGACCCCGTGCCGCTCGAGCAACTGCTCGGCGAGGGCGGTGGCCCGGATGGTGGGGCTCGCTTCCGGCGCGGGCAGCAGGCTCCAGCGCCCCGCGACGGTCGGGGGAGCGGTGGCGGCCAGGCTCGCGGCTACCGAGCGGGCGACCGCGGCACGCCCGCGGCCGCGCAGCGCCCGGCTCGGTGGTGTCGCCCGCGGTCGGGTCGTGGTGGCGCCGAGTCGCGCGCGCAGCGGAGCGAGGGTGTCGTTGGTCACGAGCCCCGCCCAGGCCAGGTCCCACAGGGCACGGGCCAGGTCGGTGTCGTCGACCGGGCCGGTGACGGCCAGTGCTGTCGACAGCTGCCGGAAGAAGAACGCCCCGCCCCCGGCCAACGCGTCGATGATCCGGCCGTGCAGTTCGCCCTGGTCGGTCAGCACCGGCTCGGCGAGGGTCAGCGGCGCGGTGTCGGCCAGGTGCAGCGCGACCCATCCGTCGCCTCCGCTCAGTTCGCCGCGACCCGACCACAGCACCTCGCCGGTGGTGGTCAGCTGGTCGAGCATCGCGGGGCTGTAGTCGCGCACCCGCGCGGGCAGCACGAGGCTCTCCCAGGTGGACGCCGGGAGCGCCACCCCGGCGAGCTGGTCGATCACGGTGACGAGGCCGTCGACCCCGCGCACCGGCACGCTGATGTGCTGCCAGTCGGGCAGGAAGCGCCCCAGTGCCAGCTGCGGCACCGGCTCGACCTCCGACCGCAGTGCGGCGAGCGAGCGTGAGCGCAGGCGGCGCAGCACCTCGGGGTCGACCCACTCCGAGCCGGTCGCGCCGGGACGGAACTCGCCCTCGACCGCGCGCCGGTCGGACGCGAGCCGCCGCAGGGCGTCGGTCACGACGGCGACGCCGAGGCCGAGACGGGTGGCGGCCTCCTGGGCGGTGAACGGCGCGTGGGTGCGCAGGTAGCGGCTGACCAGGTCACCGACCGGGTCGGCGACCGGCTCGAGGAACGCGGTCGGCACCCCGTGCGGAAGCGGCACCCCGAGCGCGTCGCGCAGCCGGGCGGCGTCCTCGACGACGGCCCAGCGCTGCTCGCCGGCGATGGTGACGCGCAGCACCCGGTTGGCCCGCGCGAACCCCTCGAGGATGCTCCCAATCGCCGATTGAGTAGCGTCCGAAGGACGCGTATCGAAATCCTGCCCAGGGTCGACGGGTTTCGATACGCCCTCCGGGCTACTCAACCACCGTGCTTGCAGCTCCTCCGTCGTCAACGGCCCCAGCATCCGCAGCAGGTCGACCAGCCCCTCGGGGCCGGTCGCATGCCGGTCGGGGTCGAGCCGTTGCAGTTCGCGCTCGGTCTGGGCGATCACCTTCTCGTCGAGCAGTTCGCGCAGTTCGGCGCGCCCCAGCAGTTCGGCCAGCAGCGTCGGGTCGAGTGAGAGAGCGGCGGCGCGGCGCTCGGCCAGCGGCGAGTCGCCCTCGTACATGAACGCCGCGACGTAGCCGAACAGCAGCGACCGGGCGAACGGCGACGGCACCGGGGTCTCGACCTCGACCAGGCGCACCCGGCGGGCGGCGATGTCGGATGCCAGGGTCGCCAGCGCGGGCAGGTCGTAGACGTCTTGCAGCACTTCGCGCACCGTCTCGAGGATGATCGGGAACGCGGGGTACTTGCGCGCCACCTCGAGCAGTTGCGCGCTGCGCTGTCGCTGCTGCCAGAGGGGTGAACGCCGGCCGGGGTTGTACCGCGGAAGCAGCAGCGCCCGCGCCGCGGCCTCGCGGAACCTCGACGCGAACAGCGCCGAGCCGCCCACCTCCTGGGTGACCAGCTCGTCGAGCTCGTCTTTCTCGAAGAGGAACAGTTCAGCGCCGGGAGGCTCGGCGTCGGTCTCGGGCAGCCGCACCACGATGCCGTCGTCGCCGGCCATCGCCGAGCCGTCGACGCCGAGGCGTTCGCGGATGCGGGCCGAGATCGCCAGCGCCCACGGCGCGTGCACCGGTATGCCGTACGGAGAATGCAGCACCAGCCGCCAGTCTCCGAGCTCGTCCCGGAAGCGCTCCACCACCAGCGTCCGGTCGGTCGGCACCACCCCGGTGGCCTGCTTCTGCTCCTCGACGAACCGTTTCAGGTTGCCGATCGCCCACTCGTCGAGCCCGGCGTCCCGCAGCCGCCCGTCGAGCCCCGCCGCAGGCCCTCGCCGGTCGAGTGCCGCCGAAGGCTCCCGTCGCCGGTCGAGTGCCGCCGAAGGCTCCCCTCGCCGGTCGAGTGCCGCCGCAGGCGGTGTATCGAGACCCGCCGCCAGCTCCCCGGCGAACGCCCCGATCGCCTGCCCGAGCTCCGCCGGCCGGCCCAGCCCGTCCCCTTTCCAGAACGGCACCCGCCCCGGCTGCCCGAATGCCGGCGACACCAGCACGCGATCCGACGTGATCTCCTCGATGCGCCAGCTGGTGGCCCCGAGCGCGAACACGTCGCCGACGCGCGACTCGTAGACCATCTCTTCGTCGAGTTCGCCGACCCGCCGCGCGCCGTCCGAGGTGCCGACGATGAACACCCCGAACATGCCGCGGTCGGGGATGGTGCCGCCGGAGGTGACGGCCAGCCGCTGCGCGCCGGGGCGTCCGGAGATCGTGCCGGCCACGCGATCCCACACGATGCGGGGCCGCAGCTCGGCGAACTCGTCGCTCGGGTAGCGACCCGAGAGCAGGTCGAGGGTCGCCTCGAACGCCGACCGCGGCAGGGTGGCGAACGGCGCCGAGCGCCGCACGGTCTGCCACCAGTCTTCGACCTCGAGGGTGTCGAGTGCGACCGCGGCGACGGTCTGCTGCGCGAGGATGTCGAGCGGGTTCTGCGGCACCGAGATCGCCTCGATGAGCCCGGTGCGCATCCGTTCGCTCGCGACGGTGGTGTGCAGCAGGTCGGCGCGGTGCTTGGGGAAGAGCACGCCTGCGGAGATCTCGCCGACCTGGTGCCCGGCACGGCCGACGCGCTGCAGCCCGGAGGCGACGGACGGCGGCGACTCGACCTGGATGACCAGGTCGACGGCGCCCATGTCGATGCCGAGCTCGAGCGAGCTGGTGGCGACCACGCAGCGCAGGCGCCCCGATTTCAGGTCGTCTTCGATCTGTGCGCGCTGCTCTTTCGACACCGATCCGTGGTGGGCGCGCGCGAGCACCGGGGTCTCGTCGAGCACCGCCGCCGGCTGAGCGGTCAGCCCCGACCCGCCCACCGACTGTGCGGGGAAGGTCGGCTGCGTCATCCCGGTCAGCTGCTCGGCGTACAGCTCGTTCATCGCCGCGGTCAGGCGCTCGGCCAGGCGGCGGGAGTTGGCGAACACGATCGTCGAGCGGTGCTGCAGCACGGTGTCGACGATGGCGCGGTCGACGTGCGGCCAGATCGACCCGGCGCTCTGCAGGCCGCCCTCATCGTCGTCGAGCGGTTCGGCGGTGGCACGCGCCCCCAGCTCGGTCATGTCTTCGACGGGCACCACGACCCGCAGGTCGAAGGTCTTCGCCGCGGGCGGTTGCACGATCTCGACCGGGGTCTGCCCCCCGAGGAACCGCGCGACCTCGTCGATCGGCCGCACCGTCGCTGACAGGCCGATGCGCTGCGCGGGACGCTCGAGCAGGTCATCCAGCCGCTCGAGCGACAGCGCCAGGTGTGCGCCGCGCTTGGTGGCGGCGACCGCGTGGATCTCGTCCACGATCACCGTGTCGACCCCCGCGAGGGTGTCGCGCGCCGCGCTGGTGAGCATCAGGTAGAGCGACTCGGGGGTGGTGATCAGGATGTCGGGCGGCTCGCGCAGCAGGCTGCGGCGGTCGGCGCTGGTGGTGTCGCCCGAGCGCACGCCGACGGTGATCGTCGGCACCTCGGCACCGAGGCGCCGCGCGGTCTGGGTGATGCCCACGAGCGGTGAGCGCAGGTTGCGTTCGACGTCGACCCCGAGCGCCTTGAGCGGCGAGATGTAGAGCACCCGCGTGCGGTGCCGCGGGTCGGCGGGGCGCGGGGTGGTGGCGAGCCGGTCGAGTGACCAGAGGAACGCCGACAGCGTCTTGCCCGACCCGGTCGGGGCGACCACGAGCGAATGCGAACCGGATGCGATGGCTCGCCAGGCGCCCGCCTGCGCCGGGGTGGGGGCCGGGAATGCGCCCGCGAACCACTCCCGCGTCGCGGGGGAGAAGCGCTCGAGGGCGGGGTCCATCAGACCATCTTCGCTCGAACCCCTGTCACCTGGCCGGGCCGCGGTGATCGAGTAGCCGCGCAGCGGCCCGCCGATCGAGTAGCCGCGCAGCGGCGTATCGAGATCCCGGGGCCGCAAGGGCTTCGATACGCGGCTTCGCCGCTACTCAACCGGCGGGTGCGGGTTTCGATACGCGGCCTTCGGCCGCTACTCAACCGGCGAGGGCCGACTCCAGGAACGCGGCCACGTCATCCAGCTCGTCGCGCGACACCGCGTGCCCGAGCCCCGGATACACCCGCACCTCCGCCCGCGCGTGCGCCTCCAGCCACTGCTCGGTGCGGGAGATCGTCTCCGGGGTGAACAGCGGGTCGGATCCGCCGCGCCCCCAGAACACCGGCGGGCGCGCGACGGCCAGCGCCGCATCCGCCTCCTGCTCTCCCGAGATCGTGAACCCGGCCAGGTTCACCGCGAACCGCACGCGTTCGGGTCGCGCCGCAGCAGGTGCACGGCCATCGCGCCGCCCTGTGAGAACCCCAGGGTGCCGACCACCGACGGCGTGAACGCCAGCGCGTCGAGCCACCGGGTGACGGCGGCGGCGGCCTGATCGACCCTCTCGGCGTCGGGGTCGCCGGGCACCGTCGTCTCCCACCACGACCACCCGCCGCTTTCGGCGAGGGGGGCGCGCAGCGAGGCGATCACGTACGGCGCGGGCAGTTCGCCGGCGAGGGCGAAGAGGTCGTGCTCGTCGCTGCCGCGCCCGTGCATGACCACGAGCAGCGGTTGCCCTTCGCGTTCGGCGGCGGCGACGTTCCAGCGGACGGCGTCGGGGTCGATCTCCATCAGCGGGCCTCCATCAGAACAGCACCACCACGCGGCCGGTCGACGCGTCGGCCCGGTACGCCTCTACGGCGTCGTCGGCGGCGAACGTCGCCGCGACGGAGGTCGTCAGCACGCCCTCCTCGGCCAGTCGCGCGACGGTCGCGAGGCCTGCCTGGTCGACTTTCACGCCGACACGCGATGACCGGATGCCGCGCTCGGCTTCCGCAGCCGTCGTCACCGAGGTCGCGACCCCGCCGTCGCGCACCGCCTCCAGGTAGCTGGTCGGGTCGGCGGGCGCGGTGTTGATGAGGGCGTCGAGTTCCATGCCGGCGAACTCCGACGGGGGCGTCGAACGCCCGGCGGTGAGCACGGTGAGTCCGCGCGCCTCGGCGAGCTGGGCGACGAATCCACCGACGGCGCCGCTTGCTCCCACGATCAGCAGCGACTGGCCCGACGTCAGTTCCGCGGCGTCGAGCACTTGCAGTGCGGTGAGGCCGTTGAGTCCGAAGGTGGTCAGGTCGGCCGACGGGATCGCGGCGCCGACGACCGCGACGTTGTCACGGGCAAGCGCGACCTGCGAGCGCTGCAGCCCCGGCCCGCCCTTGAACCACTGCGAGAAGCCGAGCACGCGGTCGCCGGGGCGCACATCGTCGACACCGGCGCCGACGGCGGTGACGGTGCCGGCCAGGTCCCAGCCGAGGATCCAGGGGGCGGAGCCGGGCATCCGCTCGCCGTACCCGGGGTCGACGGCGCCGCGGTCGACGGGATTGATGGTCGATGCCTCGACGGCGATCGCGACCTCGCCGGGCCCGGCCACCGCATCCGGGATGTCACCTACGCGCAGATCGCCGACGCCGAACAGCCGGATCGCTTTCGCCATGGCCCAATAATGGAGCATGAGCTCTGTGGGAACACCCGACCCTCAGCCTGACGAGCCCAACTCGGCGTGGCTCACCGACGCCGAACTGTCGGACGTGCGACGTCGCATCCCGCTGTTGTACGTCGAGGCGGTGCCGGTGCGGGTCGACGGGATGGGCGTGGTGACCCAGGTGGGCGTGCTGCTGCGGGCGAACGCGCAGGGCTCGATCACCCGCACCCTCGTCTCGGGGCGGGTGATGTACGGCGAGACGCTGCGCGACGCCCTGTTCCGGCACATCGAGAAGGATCTGGGGCCGATGGCATTCCCGCTGCTGCCGGCGTCGCCGGTGCCGTTCCAGGTGGCCGAGTACTTCCCGTTCCCGGGTCTCTCGGCCTACCTCGACGAGCGTCAGCATGCGGTGTCGCTGGCCTACGTGGTGCCCGTGACGGGCACGCTCGAACCGCGAACGGATGCGTTGGAGCTCACCTGGATGACCCCCGCCGAGGCGTCGTCGCCGTCGGTGCACGCGGAGATGGAAGGCGGTCGGGGTACATTGCTGCGCGCTGCTCTCGCATCTGTCGGGGTTCTCGGCTGATCCGGTCCGGATAAAGGGGGACACTGGTCGTCCCCCGTTCGAGGCAGACCCGGAATGGGGATGTGAGGCCCCTTCCCCGGCCCGATTGACTGGCCTGGACGGGGCCCGAACCGTCACGGTTTCAGAGCGCGTAGAGGGCGCTCGCCTGGGCTCCGCCATGTCGTGCACCAGGCAGGGGAAACCAGATGTCGTCGTCCGGATCGCGCATGCGCCGCGTTCTCTCACTCGCCGCGCTCGCGGGAGCGCTCGCCGGGCTGACGGGCGGGCTGTTCGCCGCCGCCCCCGCGTTCGCCGATCCGTTCACGGCGGTGCTGCAGATCACCAAGACGGTGAACAAGACCAACCTGGTCGCCAACGACACCCTGGTGTACACGATCGCCGTGGACTGCTCGACCGACAACTGCGTCGGCGCGACCCTCACCGACGTGCTGCCGCCCGAGTTCGACGCGCTCACCTTGAACACCGCGGTGGCGGTGTCGGGCGGATCGTCGACCTACAGCTGGGGCGGGACCAACAACCGCACCCTGACCGTCAACTTCACCAAGGCGACCGCCGGTGGCCCCGGCATCCCGGCCGGCACCGGCTACTCGGTGCAGATCTCGCTGACCGTGCCGCCGACGCTTCCCGCCGACTGGCCCTCGAACGGCGTGCCGGTGTCGAACACCGCCAGTGTGCTGGCGACCACCGCGGCCGAGGTCTCGGCGTCGGCCACCGCCACGATCACCGTGCCCTATGTGGTCAACACGACGACATCGGCGACCTGGAGCCCGAGTGCTGCCCAGTTCAAGGTGGGCGACCCGTCGACCCTCACGGTCAGCAGCCGAAACACCTCGAACGCCGCGGCGACCCGCCTGCAGCTGCTGGTGCCAACCGACCCGACTGCCGCCAGCAGCCTGTTCGAGTACGTGAACCTGACCGGGTTCGGCACGCTCACCTTCCCCGCTGGTGCGGACCTGGTGCAGGTCGACGCGTATGTCGGCGGCGCCTGGATCAACGGACCCAACGGCGCAACGGCTGCCCTCGACCCCGGTGTCGCGCTCGCCGACGTGCGGGGTCTGCGCATCACGTTCAGCTCCTCGACCGGCAGCACCCTCACCGCATCCGGTTCGGCGGGGTCGCTGGTCATCAACCTCGCCCAGCGCAGCGCCACCCGCACCGCCGGCACCTCGCTGATCAGCGGCGCCACCGCGACCGCGAACATCACCGGCACCGTGCTCGTGCCCACCCAGCCGGCGAAGTCGAAGACCGCGTCGGCGACCTATGCGATCGGCGCGCTGACCTCGGTGGTCAGCGCCAGCACCTCGTTCACCAGCGCGCGCATCGCCGCCGGAACCAGCACCACCGCGATCCTCACCGGGCGCAACCTCTCCAACGGCCCGCTCACCACGATGACCGTCACGCAGCCCACTACCAGTGCGCTGCTCGACGACAAGGTGACTTTCGCCGGGTTCGCCTCCAGCGGCCTGGCCTGGCCGAGCGGCGCCACCTCTGCCACGGTGACCTGGTTCGTCGACAGCGGCACCGTGCCCGCACCGGTCACCGTCACCGCGCCCGGCGCGATGCCGGCCACCCCGACCCTCACCGGCGGGCAGCGGATCACCGGCTTCGCGGTCGAGTTCCAGGGTGCGATCGCCGCGAACGCCACGGCCGCGGTGCCGTTCGTCGTGGCCGTCGCCTACGACGCCGTTCCGGCCAGCCCGGGCACGCTCACCCGCACCAACACGATCCAGGTCGACGGCGTCAACGACGCCGGCACGGCGACCCCGGCGACCGCCAGCGCGAACCTGGTCATGCTCTACCCGCAGATCGGCGTCACCATGACCAAGACGGTCACGCCGAGCAGCAGCACCCCGGTGCCCGCCGGCGGCCGCTCGATCGTGCAGCTGCGAGCGACGACCTCGAGCGACTCCGGCTTCGTGACGCCGTCCAGCATCACCCTGAACGACGTGCAGACCGCCTCCGCAAGCGACTACTGGCTCGCGTTCGACGTGGTCGGCGTCGCGCCGACGCAGGTGCTCGCCGGGTCGACCCTGCTCGTGCAGTACACGACCGACGGCACCACCTGGACCGACCTCGGCGGTGTGACCGCCGGCGCGACCGCGACCACCTACACCGAGGTCTTTCCGACCGCGATCGCCGACCAGATCGTCGGCGTGCGCTTCGTGCACAGCAAGGCGAGCGGTTTCGCCCAGAGCACCACCGTCGCCGGCAACCTGTCCTTCCGCGCCCGCGACACGCTGCGCGGCAGCGCCACCCCGACGTCGACGTCGGGCTCGAACGGCAGCTTCACCAACTCGGCGACGGTCGACGCCACCGGTGACGTGCAGCTCCCCGGCGGCGGCAACGTCAGCGGCAGCACCTCGTCGGGGGCCTCCGGCGGCATCGTGTGGCGCCCGGCGGGCAGCGGCGGCGAACTGTTCAGCAAGGCCTGGACGAACGCCACCGTCGACTCGCAGTCGGGGCAGACCCGGGTCGCGCGCCTGCGCTGGGGCACGGAGATCGATGGCTACAGCAGTGCCATCGTCTCCGACTCGGCGGACGACCCGGCGACCACGCCGGTTTCGCAGACCGTCTTCCAGGTGTTCAACCTGCAGCGGATCAACCCGATCACGACCAGCACCGACCCGCTGATCGCCTTCGACCGGGTCTCCAACATCGAGCTCTACACCCCGGGCACCGGCTGGACCTCGATCCAGTCGACCGTGTGTGCGACGGCGTCCAACTGCCAGGGCCGGTTCGCCGGCTACACGCTGACGACGACCCAGCAGAACAACACCACCGGGGTGCGCATCACCTTCAGCGAGTGGTCGGCCGGCCGTGCCGCCAGCACCGACCCGCTGGCGCCTCCGGTGGGTTCGGGGGTGGCGAGCAGCCCGTCGGCGCGCACCCTCGACCTGACGTTCGTCATCCGCAACCAGGTGCGCGACGCATCCGCCATGGCCGACCCGACCGACCCCTGGGTGACCGGGGTGCGGGTCTACAACGGCACCGACCCGGGCGTCGTGGTGAACTCGGCGTCGCTGCAGCTGGATACGCACACCGCCACCGGTTCCGACAGCATCCTGATCTTCGATCGCGCGCCCGCGATCAACCTCACCAAGGTGGCCAAGAACGCGGCCGGCGCCAACCTGACCACCCCGATCGCGATCCCCAGCCCCGACGACACCAACCCGGCCGCCTACCCGGTGGTGAAGTTCTCGATGACCGCGACGAACGCGTCGACGGCGCGGGCCTGGTACCTGCGGGTCACCGACCAGATGCCGTGCGCGGTCGGCGACATCAGCTCGTGCGCCCACCCGAGTGTCGGTTCGACCGGTGGCTGGACCATCAACCCCTACGACTCGGTCGCCTGGGACCCGGCGACGAACCCCTTCCAGTACTTCACGATCGAGAAGGTCTCGTACACGCTCACCTCCGGGTCGGGGATATCGACCGCACTGTCGACGATCACCTTCTGGAAGGCCGACGGCACCAACGAGACCCTGCCGCTGACGACCTCCAAACTGACCGATACGGCCTACCTGGCGGATGTCGTGGGCATCAGCGCGCTGTTCTCGTCGACGTCGACCACCACCGGTGGCACGATCGTCAGCGGCGGCGGCGCCACCATCGTGCTCGACACCCGCCTGCGCAAGTACCTGCGCAGCGACCCCACGACGCTGCTGGCCGGCACCGCGACCGTCACCAACAGCTCGTTCGCCCAGGACTGGGACGGCGTGCTCGACGACACCGCCGCCTACGGCTCCTCCAGCGCCACCGTGCAGCTGACCGACGCCAAGATCGACGTCGCGACCACCAAGACGTTCTCGATCACGAACCTGCTCGAGGCCTCGCGCACCACCGACATCACCACCACGCTGCACGCCGACCAGGGCACCGCCACGGCATCCGCGACCCAGGTGGTCGTGGCCGATGCGGATGCCGCGTTCTGGGATGCGTTCGAGTTGCGTTCGCTCACCAGCGTCTCGATGCCGCTGGGCGCCGACCGCGTGCACGTGGATGTGCAGCTGAACGGCGGCTCGACCTGGACGGCCGGCACGACGGTCGCCTCCAACCCGGCCCTGCCCGCGGTGACCCTGAGTGATGTGACCGGCTTGCGCGTCGTGTTCAGTCGCGCGGACGGCGGCCTGCTGTCGACGACCGCTCCGGCGGCCGCCTGGTCGACCGACATCCTGTTCAAGGTGCGGCTGCGTACGACGCTGCGCGGTGGCGGGGCGATCTCGTTCCCCGGCTCGGTGTCCGACACGGCCACCGCGACGGTGACGCACCCGGTGCTGGGCACCAAGACGGCATCCGCCAGCCGCACGATCACCCTCGATCCCGGCACCTTCAAGGTCGATGTCGAGAAGCGCCGGTCGGTGGCCACCAGCCCCGCGGGTGAGACCCTCGACTTCCGGCTGATCTTCACCAACACCGGCACCGGGTACCTCAACAACCCGGTGATCACCGACCAGTTGCCGGTGGACGCCTCGCTCACCGCCGGCGGTCCCCTGCTGTTCGATCCGACGAGCGAGACCACGTACTCCACCTCGACGGGCGGGATCCTGCCCACCACCGGCGTCACCGTCGGCTACGACGACGCGACGCGCCGGATCACGTTCAGCTGGCCGACCGGCTCGCGCCTGGCACCGGGGGAGAGCTACACCATCGTCGTGCCGCTGCAGATCGCGCCCGGCCTGCAGGCCGTCTACGGCGACGTGGTCAACCGGATGACGTTCCGCAGCGACCGCACCCTGGCCGACTGCACCAACACGTCGGGCAACGGCGAGGGCGTCTCGGCGCCGGACTCGGCGTCGTGCTCGACCACGGCGCGCGTGCAGACGGTGTCGGCCTCGGCGATCAGCTCGTTCAAGGGCGTCAAGGGCGATGTCGACCCCTCGGGTGTCTCGACCCGCGGCGCGGTGAACGTCAACGACCCGACGACGCCGTGCGTGGCCGACTCGGAGGGCTTCTACCGCAACCCGTGCGCGGCGGGCACCGTGATCGGCGGCACCGACCTGTGGAAGGTGCAGTTCACCAACGGCGGCAACGTGCCGGCTCAGTCGGCGACGGTCGTCGACGTGCTGCCGCGGCCCGGAGATGTCTACCTCGGCACCGGCGCCAGCCGCGGCTCGACCTACCGCCCGGTGTTCTCGGGCGGGGTCGCCCTGACCGCCACCGGTCTCGCCGATGGGGTCGCCCTGGCCGGCTGGGACGTGACCACCACCAGCAACCCGTGCGGGTCGTTCGCGAGCAACCCCACCTGCACCACCGCGACCTGGGTCGACGGCGCCACGTTCTCGACGGCGAGCTATGGGCAGATCACCGCGCTGCGCTTCCGGTTCGACCTGAGCGCCGTGACCGCGTCCCCGGGCAGCCTGCCGCCCGCCGCGGTGGTGACCGTGAACTACACGACGGTGAACACCCCGACGAGCACCGCCGGCGACCAGCGCGCGCCCGTCACCGTCCCGGTGACCAACCAGCGCGCCTGGAACACCTTCGGCGTCTACGCCACCTTCGGCCCCGGCTACACCGACCGCCGTGTCGAGCCGGTGCGCGCCGGCGTGCAGCTGGCCGCCGGGTCGCTGCAGGTCGCCAAGACCATCACCGGTACCGGTGCCGCCTGGGCTCCCACCTCCTTCGGTGCGAACGCCAGTTGCACGGTCGCCGGCCGCGCCGTGGTGATGCCGTCCGGCGGGGCGCTGACCCTCGCCGCGACCAACGGCGTGCCGTACACCTCACGCGTCGACGGCATCCCGGTCGGCTCGGTCTGCACCATCACCGAGACCACCACCGGTGCCTCCTCGGTGTCGTACTCGCCCGCGGCTTCGAGCGGTTCGGCCGCCGAGGTGACCATCGCGACCGCCGGCAGCTCGGTGAGCGCGGTCCCCGTCGACCAGTCGGCGACGATCACCAACAGCTACGGCACCACGAGCCTGACGGTCACGAAGGACGTCGCGACCACCGCGACCACCGGGTCGTTCGGGCCGTTCACCTTCGCCCTCGCCTGCACGGTGAACAACGGCACCACGACGCTGACGGTGCCCCTGGCATCCGGGGACGCCGCGTTCACGCTCGCCGACGGCGACAGCCGCACCATCACCGGGCTCCCGGTCACCGCGGTCTGCCGTCTCACCGAGACCGACTCCGACGGCGCGACCACGATCGGGATGAACGTCGACGGCGGCGTGGTCACCACGGTGGCCGAGGCCCAGCCGTACGCGATCACCCTGGGCACGAACGCCGAGTACGACGCCCTCGTGCTGAACAGCTACGCCGGGGGCAAGCTGGCGGTCGAGAAGACGGTCAGCGGCTCGGGCGCGTCCTACGGCACCGGTCCCTTCACCGTCGCCGTCGAGTGCACCTACGACGGTCAGACCCTGTATGACGGCGACTTCACCATCGTCGACGGGCAGACCGTGACGCTCGCGCCGGTGTTCCCGATCGGCACCCTGTGCGCGATCGACGAGACGGATGCCGGCGGCGCCACGACGCCCGCGTCGGGATCCTCGGTCAGCATTCCCGGTCCGACCGGTGTGCAGACGGTGGGCCTCGTGACCGCCGGCCTCACCAACGCCTTCGAGGCGGGATCGCTGAAGGTCGACAAGGTGCGCACCGGCGCGTCGGGGGCTTACGGCGCCGGCCCGTTCGAGGCGCAGGTCGTCTGCACCTGGGACAAGCCCGGCTCGACCGACCAGGTGATCCCGCTGCCCGACGGCGGCCTGGTCTCGCTGACCTCGGCGAACGGGTACAGCGCGACCGTCACCGGCCTGATCGCCGGTGCCGACTGCACCGTCACCGAGACGAAGACGGGCGCCTCGACCTCGCACACCATCAGCACGGTCGGTGCCATCCCGGCGAACGGCACCACGACGGTGACGATCACGAACGACTACGCGGTCGGATCGCTCACCATCGACAAGGTGCGCACCGGTCCTGGCGTGGCGGCCTTCGGTGCCGGACCGTTCGAGGTGACCGTGTCGTGCGAGTACGACCTCGACGGGGTGTGGACGCCGATCGATCTGGGTGCGGCGGCGACGCAGCAGCTCACCGCCGGCAACGGGTACACGGTGACCATCGACGACCTGCTCGTCGACGCCCAGTGCACCGTCGACGAGACCGACCGCGGTCTCGCGACGTCGGTGACCTACACGCCGGGCACCGCATCCGTCATCATCTCGCCCGCCGCCATGGGGCCGGCGAGCGTGACCGTCACCAACGACTTCCAGGTCGGTCAGCTCGATCTCGACAAGGCCACGACGGCCACGCTGCTGCAGGGCGGCGACAGCTACGACTACACGTTCGTGGTCAAGAACGTCGGTGACGTGGACGCCGCGGGCGTGCAGCTGGTCGACGACCTCGACCCGACGCTGAAGGCGACGGCGATCGACTTCGCCGGCTGGGTGTCGTGCGACGTCACCGGGGCGGACCCCGACGGCTACGGCGGCACGCTCACCTGTGAGCTGAACGACGCCGGCAACCCGGTGCTCGCCGTCGGTGCAACCGCTCCGACCGTGACGCTCACGGTCGAGGTGCTGCCCGAGATCGCGCAGGACGACATCGTGAACGACGCCCGGGTGACCTCCACCACGATCGTGGTGTCGGGTGACGACGACACCGTGACGACGCCGGTGAAGTGGCTGGCTGTGACGGCGACGCCGCAGTGCGTGAAGGATGCGCCGTGGCTCGACTACAGCGTCGACGCGCACAACCTCTCCGTCGCCGGCCGCGACATGACGGTCGACTGGAAGGACGCGCTCGGCAACATCGTCCACACCGACACGGTGCCGGTGACCGCCGAGGGCACCATCTCCGGGTCGCTGCTGTGGCCGGGTGCCGCGGTCGACGCGGACGGCAACGGCGTCGCCTGGCCGGGCTGGCGTGCGGCGCTGCCGGGCGAGACGCCCGACTGGGAGAACCTGATCCTCGACCCCGCCGCCTACGGCTACGGGCTGCGCTCGGGTGCCTCGATCGATGTGCACATCAACCCGACGACGACGGTCAGTGTTGCCTACCCGGCCGCGTCGGCCAGCTGCGAGGAGACCCCGACCGGCCGCATGTCGAACCTGTGGCTCGACAAGTCGACGACCGCGCGCTTCGTGCCCGCGGGCAGCACGTTCGACTACACGATCCGCAGCGGCAACGACGGCCTGGGCGCGGTCGAGAACCTGGTGATGACCGATGATGTGCCCGACGAACTGCGCGTGCTGTCGGTGACGCCGGTGGTGCCCACCGATCCGGCAGCCCCGGCGTGGTCGTCGTGCGATGTGACCGGGCAGCTGGCCAACGGGTACGGCGGCGTGGTCACCTGCACCCTGGACCGGCCGCTCGGCCACGGGGAGGTCACTCCCGACATCGCGCTGCACGTGCGCCTCAGCCCGCAGGCCAAGGGTGGCACGCTGGTCAACGTCGCGACGCTGACCGGGGTGGAGAGCCCGCCGAACGCGGCCGCGCGGTTGAGCGGCCTGGTGAGCTTCAACCTGACCGATGATGCCGCGGTGCTGACGGCGAGCGCTCTGGCGATGACGGGTGCGACCGTCTGGTCGGCCGTTCAGCTGATCGCGTTGCTGATCGCGGCGGGTGTCGGGCTGATCCTGGTCGGGCGGCGTCGGCGCAGCGGGACGACGTAGCGATCTCGCCGGGCGGGTCAACCCCTCGCCGCCCGGCGAACCGCGCTGAGCGCGGAGACAGAACGGCCGGACGGCGAGCCTCTACCCCGCCATCCGGCCGTTCGTTGTCGTGTGCGGGCGGTCAGCCCTGCGCGCGGCGGTTGGGCCGGCGCGGGTTGCCGCTCGGTGCGGCGCTTGCCGAGGTGTACACGGGGCGCGAGCCGCCGGACACGCCGGTGCTGCGGCCGCCGGTGGCGCCGCCGCTGCGGGCGGGGCGTCCGGAGCGGTCGCGGCGCTGCTGGTCGGCGCGGGCCGGCTGAGCGCTCTGCCCGGTGCGGGCGGCGCGCTTGCGCTGGGCGTTGGCGCCCTGCGAGCGTCCCTGGCCGCGCTGGGGCTGTGCCGCCTTGGGCGCGGGCGTGACGTAGGCCGCGACCTCACCGACGAGTGCGGTGACGGCGGCCGATGCGGGGGTGACCCGCTGGGTGGCCGCCTGGATGCCGGCCTTGCGCATCAACTGCGCCAGGTCTTTCTCCTGGGCGGGCAGCACGAGGGTGACGACGTCGCCCTCGCTGCCGGCGCGTGCGGTGCGGCCGCTGCGGTGCAGGTAGGCCTTGTGCTCTGTGGGCGGGTCGACGTGGACGACCAGTTCGACGTCGTCGACGTGCACGCCTCGGGCGGCGACGTCGGTGGCGACGAGCACTTTGGCCTCGCCGGCCGAGAACGCGGCGAGGTTGCGGTCGCGCTGCGGCTGGCTGAGGTTGCCGTGCAGGTCGACGGCGGGGATCCCGGCGGCGGTGAGCTGCTGCGCCAGCTTCTTGGCGTGGTGCTTGGTGCGCATGAACAGGATGCGGCGGCCGGTTCCGGAGGCGAGCGCGTGGATGAGCTGCTTCTTGGTCTCGGTGTCGTTGGTGCCGAAAACGTGGTGGGTCATGGCGGCGACGGGGGAGTTGGCCTCGTCGACTTCGTGCAGCTTGGGGTCGTGCAGGAACTGCCGCACGAGCTTGTCCACGCCGTTGTCGAGGGTGGCGCTGAACAGCATCCGCTGGCCGCCCTTCGGGGTGGCGTTCAGGATGCGGGTGACGCCGGGCAGGAAGCCGAGGTCGGCCATGTGGTCGGCTTCGTCGAGCACGGTGATCTCGACCGCGTCGAGCGAGACGTGCTTCTGGCCCATCAGGTCTTCGAGCCGTCCGGGGCAGGCGACGACGATGTCGACACCGGCCTGCAGTGCGGCGACCTGCCGCTGCTGGCTGACGCCGCCGAAGATGGTGGTGGTGGTGAGGCCGTAGGCACGGGCCAGGGGCTCGAGGGTGGCGTTGATCTGGGTCGCGAGCTCCCGGGTGGGGGCGAGCACCAGGCCGAGCGGCCGGCCGGATCGGCGGGGGCCGCCGGAGAGGCGCGTGCCCAGCCGCGCGACCATCGGCAGCGAGAAGGCGAGCGTCTTGCCCGACCCGGTCTTGCCGCGGCCGAGCACGTCGCGCCCGGCGAGCGTGTCGGGCAGGGTGTCGGCCTGGATGGGGAACGGGATGTGCTTGTCGCTCGCGGCGAGAACCTCGAGCAGCGGATGCGGCACGCCGAGCGTGCGGAACGTGATGTCAGACATGGGTGTTTCTGGTTCTTTCGGATAGTGCTGGTCGCGTCGCGGCGCAGCCGCGTATCGAGACCAAAGGCGAGGACGCCGCGGTTCGGGCGTCAACGTTCGCCGGAGAAGAATGTCGACCGGATCCAGTCCGGGAGGGAAGCGTTCTACGACGCAAGCGGGCGAATCCGCCCGGCAAGTCACACCAGGCTAGCAGACCCGCCCCCGCCTCCCCCCTCGCCGGTTGAGTAGCCCGCGAAGCGGGCGTGTCGAAACCCGTCGCCCTCGCCCCACTCGCCGGTTGAGTAGCCCGCGAAGCGCGCGTATCGAAACCCTCCGCCCTCGCCGGTTGAGTAGCCCGCCAAGCGGGCGTATCGAAACCCGCTCTGATCCCGTCCGACGAAGGGTTTCGATACGCGGCTGCGCCGCTACTCAACCGGCGTGTGCGGCGGGGGAGAGGTAGCGCTCGCCGACCGGGACCGGCACTGCGAGGCGGTCGCCCGCCGGGGCGAGCGGGCACGCCCAGGCGGGGTCGTACGCGCACGAGGGGTTGTAGGCGAAGTTGAAATCGAGCACGACGGTGCCGGCGTCCGCATCGAAGTCGAGGTCGGCGCCCTTGATGGTGTCGAGCAGATAGCGCCCGCCGCCGTAGGTGTCGCGTGATGTGTCACGGAAGGGCAGGAAGACGCCCCCGCCGTATCCGGTGTGCCGCCACAGGTCGAGGGTCCCGGCGCCCGGCACCTCGACCACCCCGAGTCGCACGTAGGTCACCAGCCCATCGGTACCGGTCTCGAAGTCGAACGACGAGGGTGCCGCATCCTGCACCTCGACGACGAAGCGCCAGGCCGGGTCGTAGGGCGCCACCGGAAGGCCCCGGAATGCGGCGCGCTCCGCGGGAAGGATGGCGCTCGCCGGGTGATGCGCGAACAGGTCGTCGCGCACCGTGCACCAGTGCGCGTGAGCTGCCGCGGGATCGTCGATCGCCCGCACCTCGGAATACAGTTCGAACACCCGCCGACGCCAGTCGACGGTCTCGAAGCTCACCCGAGATTCAGCGCGATCATCCGGCACACCCATTCTTCGTCCCGTACGCGGTCCCATCCGCTGAGAACCACGAACTGCCGGTACCCCTCATGGTTCACCAGGCCGATCAGGACATCCGTCGCCCACTCGGGGTCGGCGGCGCGCAGCCCCCGCGCCGCGAGCTCGGCAGCCCACGCGGCGAACTCGTCCCGTCGCCGGGCGAGCATTCCCTCGAGGCGCTCCGCGACCGCCTCATCGACATCCGCCGCGGCGGTCAGCGCCCGCCAGATGCCCTCGGACCGGGCGAACGCGTCCATCAGCACGTGCACACCGGCGGCGACGAACTCGGCCGCATCTGCGGGAGCGAGCGCCGGCCGCGCCTCCTCCGTCTCCGCGAACGGCGCCGCGCCCTCGCGCCCGGCGAACGCGAGCTCGAACGCCGCGAACAGCAGGTCGCCCTTCGGCCCGTGGCCGTTCACCGTCTCAACGCTCACCCCCGCCTCGGCGGCGATCGCGCGCATCGTCGTCGACGCGTAGCCGGCGCGCTCGAAGCACACCGCCGCAGCCGTCACCACCCGCCGACGGGTTTCGGCGGCTGCCGCCTGGCGCACGTCAGACCGGTACTTGCGGGGCGAAGAAGCATTCGTTACAGTCACGATGTAATCAATACTACGCCAATCAAGCCAAAGAGAAAAGTCAGCAGAGACATGTCCAGCATCCTCATCACCAGTACGCCCGTCGTGGGCCACATCACGCCCCTGCTGCCGGTCGCGCAGCAGCTCGTCGACGCCGGCCATCGGGTTCGTGTGCTCACCGGCGCCCGCTATCGCGAGGCCGTCGAGGGCACGGGCGCGACGTTCATCGCTCTCCCCGCCGCCGCCGACTACGACGACCGCGAACTCGACACCGCGTTCCCCGGCCGCGTCGGGCTCACCGGCCCCGCCGCCATCCGGTACGACATGCAGGCGATCTTCCTCGCGCCGATGCCCGCCCAGGCCGAGGCGGTCGACAGCGCCCTCGCCGACGAGCCGGTCGACGTGGTGCTTGCCGAGCCGCTGTTCGCCGGGCTCGCCCCGCTGCTCGGGCGACCGCGTGCCGAGCGTCCCGCGATCCTCGTGCTGGGCACGATCCCGCTCGGTCTGAGCAGCCGCGAGACCGCGCCGTTCGGCCTGGGCATCCTGCCGATGCCCGGCCCGCTCGGGCGCCTGCGCAACAGCATCCTGCGTGTGATCACCGAGAAGGTCGTCTTCGGGCCGGTGCAGAAGGAAGCCGAACGTCAGCACCGGCTGATCACCGGTCGTCCGTACCCCGGCTTCTTCCTGAACTGGCCGGCGATCTCCGACGGGGTGGTGCAGTTTTCGGTGCCCGGCTTCGAGTACCCGCGCCCCGACGTGCGCACCGAGGTCGACTTCATCGGCCCCGTCTCGCGCTCGGCCGCCGGCACCCGCACGAAGCTCCCCGAGTGGTGGGGCGACCTCGACGAGGGCCGACCGGTGGTGCACGTGTCGCAGGGCACCGTGGCCAACAACGACTTCGACGAACTGCTGCTGCCCACGATCCGCGGTCTCGCCGACCGTGATGTGCTCGTCGTCGCGACGACCGGCGGTCGCGACGTGTCAGCTCTCGCCGAGGAGCTGCCGGCGAACGCGCGGGTCGCCGAGTTCCTGCCCTACGACGCGCTGTTCCCGAAGGTCGACGCCTTCGTCACCAATGGCGGTTACGGCGGGGTGCACTTCGCGCTCGGCCACGGCGTGCCGATGGTGGTCGCCGGCATGACGGAGGACAAGGCCGAGGTGTCGGCCCGCATCGAGTGGACGGGCACCGGGGTGAACCTGCGCACCAACTCCCCGTCACCCGACCAGGTGGCCTCCGCGGTCGACCGGGTGCTCGCCGAGCCGGGGTTCCGCGCCGCCGCTCAGCGTCTGGCGACCGAGATCTCCGCCGCGCCCGGTGTCGCCGGCATCCTGCCGATCATCGATCGGCACGCCAGCGCGGTGCGAGCCGGCTGAGCTGGAACCCGCGCCACTGCCAGAACAGCCACGTCCCCAGCCACACCAGGGGAGTGAGCACCCCGGCCGAGATGTCGAGCCGGTCCCGGAACAGGGTCGCCCCGCCGGGACCGGCCGACACCGCCATCCGGTGGCGCCATCCGGTCACGACCGCGAGCGCCCCGCTGACCGGCCCGCCCGCATCTTCGACGATGCGCACGTCGCCGCGCTCGTGATAGCTGATGTCGATGATTTGCTCGCCGACCGGGATCATGCCCCACAGCACACTCGCGGCGACGTGGTGCTCGCCTTCGCTCCACCTCCGCGGGAACCCGCGCGGCGACAGCGGTTCGAACGAGAACAACGGATGCGCCACCTCGGTGAACACCGACGGTGACCGCAGCGCCGCCCAGACCGCGTCGGGCGGAGCATCGAGGATGAGCTTCAACTGAACCCGCATGTGACCAGTGTGCGTCAGGCTAGCCTCGTGGCGTGAGTCAGGGCAGCTATCAGGTGCGTTTCGACTGGGGTCGGGCCGGCGCTGCGGCGGTGGGTGCGGATGCCGAGGCCGTCGTGTGGGTGTCGCAGCTCGCGCAGGTTCCGGGCCCTGTGGGCGCGGTGGGCGGCACGCTGGAGCGCGCCGCCGAGCTGGCGGAGTGGGCGCTCGCCGAGCAGGAGAAGCTCGGCGGCAGGTTCCGGGTGGCCGTGGTGGCGGCCGGGGTGGAACGCGCGGACGGGTCGCTGCGGTTCGCCGTGGAGGATCTGCTGGCGGCGGGGGCGATCATCGACGCGATCGGGGATGCCGGGATCGATCACCAGTCTCCGGAGGCGGCGGCAGCGGCATCCGCATATCGCGGTCTGCGCGGCGCGACGAGGCACCTGATCTCGGCGTCGGTGACGGCGCGGGAATCCCGGGGCGCCTGAGCGCGTTGTCGCGGGTATGCCTACTGCAACGCTGAACGGAACCGTGATCGCCCAGGCCGACGAGGCCGATGTGCTGCACATCGAGGGGAACGTGTATTTCCCGCCCTCGAGCGTGAAGTCGGAGTACCTGGTCGAGAGCCCGACGCCGTACACCTGCCCGTGGAAGGGCGAGTGCCAGTACTTCTCGGTGAAGAGCGGCGACGACCTGCTGCAGGATCGCGCCTGGAGCTACCCGCACCCGTACCCGACCGCGTTCGACCGCGTCGGCAAGGACTTCTCGAACTACGTGGCCTTCTGGAAGGAAGTCCAGGTCAGCTAGACCTACGTCTCACGCCGGTTGAGTAGGCGGCGAAGCCACTACGCCGGTTGAGTAGGCGGCGAAGCCGCCGTATCGAAACCCGCCTCCCGAACGCGCCGCATGGCGGCGCGTTCCCGGTGAGCCCGCACCTTCGCCCGGTTCCCGCAGCGCTCCATCGAGCACCACCGCCGGTTGTTGGTGCGCGACTCGTCGTGGAACACCATGCGGCAGGTCGGGTCTTCGCAGGTGCGCACCCGGTTCTCGTCGGCCCGGCTGAAGATGTCGACGGCGTCGCGGGCGAGTGTCGACAGCACTTGGGCGACCCGGATGCGGCCGGCGCCCGCCTGTCGGCGGCCTCCGGCCAGTGCGGGCGGGATGTCGGGCGTCGCGGCGTAGAGGTTGACGGTGTCGATGTCGTCGGCGGGAAGCTCGGCCCCGAGCGCTGCGGCCACGAACAGGTGGGCGAGCGCGTCGCGCAGCAGTCGCGCATCGGCGAGGTCGCGGTCGGTGACCTCGCTGTCGACCCGCTCGACCCGTGCGGCGAGCCAGGCCCCGAGGTCGGCCGGATCCTGCAGGCGCTCGCTCAGGTCGTCGCGCAGCAGCCCGCCGGTGTACGCGAACTCGAGGCTGTCCGCCCCGGAGTCGAAGTACCAGGGTGCGGCGCCTGCGGGCTCGATGGTCTCACCGGAGGTGAATCGGGTTCTCACGTAACCCATCATCCCGGTTACGCGGCGGTGGCGCGTTTCTGCCAGGAGATCTCGTAGCGCAGGTCGAAGCTGCGCGAGCATTTGGCGCACGACACCACACGCGTGGGTCGCTTGTATCGGTAGTGCACGTGCCCGGTCGGGCAGTGGCCGATCCAGGGCGCGAGTTCGTCGGCGATGGCGCCGCCGTGCAGCCGCTTGCCTTCGTAGCCGAGGTCGCGGGCGACTTTCTTCCAGCGCGGGCCGTGCCCCGCCCCGGCGCCGGCGAGGGCGTGCGCCACCTCGTGCAGCAGCACCTGGTGGATCTCGTCGTCGTCGTACCGGCCGGCGAGCAGCCGCGACACCGAGATGCGCTTCTTGTCGTAGCTGCACAGCCCCGCCCGGGTGCGGGCGTTGTCGAACCCGAACGTCCACGACGGGTCGAGGTGCAGTCGGATCAGCGCTTCCGCCCAGGTGCGCACCCGCTCCAGATCAGCCATCTACCCTTCCTCCAGCGCGGCCAGCCGCACCTGCACGATGCGGTCGTCGCCCGCGCGCGGGTCGCCCCGGCCGTCGGTGTTGTTGGTCATCATCCACAGCGTGCCATCGGGCCCCGGCATCACGTCGCGGATGCGCCCGTAGTCGCCCGCGAACCAGGCGACCGGGTCGGCGGTGCGCGCCTGCTCGTCGACGTAGATGGACCAGAGCCGCTGCCCGCCGAGCCCGGCGAGGAAGAAGGTGCCGTCGATGTAGGTCAGCCCGCTCGGGCTGGCGTCGTCGGTCGGCCATTGCGCCCACGGGTCGATGAAGCCGTCCTGCTGGGCGCTGCCTTCGACGACGGGCCAGCCGTAGTTGCCGCCGGGTTCGATGCGGTTGAACTCGTCCCAGGTGTCCTGCCCGAACTCGGCGGCCCAGAGTTGTCCGTCGGCGTCCCACGCGAGCCCCTGCGGGTTGCGGTGCCCGAGCGAGTAGACCAGCGACCCCGGCGTCGGGTTGTCGGCGGGCACCTCGCCGGTGGGTGTCATGCGCAGGATCTTGCCGTTCAGCGAACCAGGGTCTTGCGCCTGGGGCGGGTCGCCTGCGTCGCCGACGGTGGCGTACAGCATGCCGTCCGGCCCGAACGCGATGCGCCCGCCGTCGTGGTTGCGGGCCTTGTCGAGCCCGGCGAGCACCACCTCCGGCTCGGAGTCGATGCCCGCAGCGCTGTTCAGGTCGATGCGCACGATCCGGTTGTCGGTGCTCGTCGTCTCGTAGGCGTAGAGCCAGTTCGCATCGCCGTCGGCCAGGGAGGCGAGCCCGAGCAGACCGCCTTCGCCCGCATGCTCGACCCCGGGAACGTCGCCGAGCCTCTGAGCGGTGAACGCCCCGGTGCCCGATCCCGGGTCGGGCGTCAGCAGAAGCACCGTGCCGTCGTCGCGCTGGCTGACCAGCACCGGGCTGTCGGGCTCACCCGGCCGGGTGGGCACCATCGACCACGGCGCGGTCAGCCCGGTCACCACATCCGTGGGCACGCCCGCCGGCTGCACGCCCGACGCGGCGGGCGAGGGCGTACCGGATGCCGGGGCCGGCTCGGGCGCGGTCGTGCAGCCGGTCAGGGCGAGCCCGGCGGCGAGTCCGATGAGGAGGGGGCGAAGCATTCTTCGACGCTACCCGCCGCCTCCGCGCAGCTGGAAGACGGATCGCGAGGGTGGGGGTGACGGCACCGCAGACGTGTCGTGGACGACAGGAGCTCCCGCCACCCAGTCCCGCAGCTGCCCCCCGTGCACCACCGCGGCGGGATGCGGTCCCCCGGCCAGCAGCCGCGGCATCCAGGTGAGCGGCAGGTCACTCGGCGATCCCGCGATGACGAAGTTGCCGTACCGCCGACCTTTCAGCACCTGCGGCTCGGCCAGCACCGCGACATCCGTCAGAACGTCGGCGATGGTGGCCACCTGCCCCCGCGCGAACGCGCTGCCGGCCCCGTCGGCGACGTTGACCAGCATCACGCCCTGCGGCGACAGCAGGCCGGCGGCGAGGGCGTAGAACTCGCGCGAGGTGACGTGCGCGGGAATGCGCGCCCCGCCGAAGATGTCGACGACCACCAGGTCGGCCGACCCCTGCAGCCCCGCCGGCAGCTTGCCGAGGGTTTCGCGCGCGTCGCCGTACCGCACCCGGATCGACGCGCCCTTGGGCAGCGGCAGCTCTGACCGCACCAGTTCGACCAGCTCCGGCTCGAGTTCGAGCACCTGCTGCCGCGATCCGGGCCGGGTCGCCTCGATGTAGCGCGGCAGCGTGAACGCCCCCGCACCCAGGTGCACGGCCGTGATCGGCTCGCCCGGCATCCGCAGCTGATCGATGACGCGGCCCATGCGCACGATGTATTCGAAGAAGAGGTCGGTGGGGTCGTCACGGTTGACGTGCGACTGCGGGGTGCCGTCGACGACCAGCTCGAACGCGCCGGGCACGAAGCGGTCGGGCCGCAGTTCGGCGTGCAGCCCGCTCGACAGACGCGTGGAGGAAGCCATCGCCGCAAGCGTAACCGCGCGCTACCGTGGCGCCATGACGCGCGAACTTCCCGAGGGCATGCGTGCCCAGCTCGACGCCCCCAGCTTCCAGGGCCCCGCGACGTTCGGCATGCGGCCCTTCCTCACCGAGCCGGCGCAACTGGACGAGTGGAAGCCCGATGTCGCCATCATCGGCGCACCCTGGGACGACAACACCACCAACCGCCCCGGCGCCCGCTTCGGCCCCCGCGCGATGCGGGCGAACGCCTACGACCCGGGCACCTACCACCTCGACCTCGGCATCGAGATCTTCGATCACCTCGACGTGGTCGACTACGGCGACGCGATCATCAGCCACGGCATGTGGGAGAAGTCGAAAGCGGCCATCTACGAGCGCGTCAGCGACGTGACGAGCCGCGGCATCATCCCGGTGCTGCTCGGCGGCGACCACTCGGTCACCTGGCCGGCCGGCATCGCGGTGGCCGAACGTCACGGGTTCGGCGAGGTGGTGATGATCCATTTCGACGCGCACGCCGACACGGCGAACGAGATCGAGGGCAACTTCGCCAGCCACGGTGTGCCGATGCGCCGGCTGATCGAGTCGGGCGCGATCCCCGGCGACCGGTTCATTCAGGTGGGCCTGCGCGGCTACTGGCCGGGTGAAGAGGACCAGAAGTGGATGCGCGACAACGGCCTGACCCATTTCATGATGCAGGAGTTCTGGGAGCGCGGTACGCGCGCGGTGCTGGCGGATGTCATCGCGACCGCGAAGGCGAAGGCCCCGAAGGTGTACATCTCTATTGACATCGATGTTCTCGATCCCGGGTTCGCGCCCGCGACGGGCACCCCCGAGCCCGGCGGCTTCGCTCCGATCGACCTGTTGCGCATCGTGCGGCAGCTGGTTCTCGAGACGGATGTGGTGGCGCTCGACGTCATGGAGGTGGCCCCCGCGTACGACCACGCCGACATCACGGTGAACAACGCGCACCGCCTGATCTGGGAGGCGCTGGCCGCGCTCGCCGTGAAGAAACGGGATGCCGGGGCTCGCTTATAGCCCTCTTTCAGAATCAAGTCAAGGAATATCTAGACATGGCGCGTCGTTTCGACCTATAGTTGTCCCTTGCGCCCTCACGTTCTCGTGCCTTCATATTGCGGTTGGTCTGGCGCCTTCTCATCGCCCACCCACATCCAAGACCGACGGGTCTTACGGAGGTTGCATTTCCTTGGCTGCTGCGCGTTCCGCATCCAGTAAGAAGACTCCCAAGAACGGCCGCACCGCATCGCGGCTCTCGTTCGCCAAGATCACCGACACTCTGACCGTCCCGGATCTGCTCGCACTGCAGACCGAGAGCTTCGACTGGCTCGTCGGCAACGACGCGTGGAAGGCACGCGTCGAGGCGGCGAAGGCCGCCGGCGACGCCGGCGTGCCGGAGACCACCGGTCTCGACGAGATCTTCGAGGAGATCAGCCCGATCGAGGACCTGGGCGAGACCATGCAGCTCTCGTTCACGGCCCCCGAGTTGGAGGAGCCCAAGTACTCCATCGAGGAGTGCAAGGAGCGCGGCAAGACCTTCGCCGCTCCGCTCTACGTGAACGCCGAGTTCATGAACCACATGACGGGTGAGATCAAGACCCAGACCGTGTTCATGGGCGACTTCCCGCTGATGACCGAGAAGGGCACCTTCATCATCAACGGCACCGAGCGTGTCGTGGTGTCGCAGCTGGTGCGTTCGCCGGGCGTCTACTTCGAGCGCCAGAGCGACAAGACCTCCGACAAGGACATCTACTCGGCGCGCATCATCCCCTCGCGCGGCGCGTGGCTCGAGTTCGAGATCGACAAGCGCGACCAGGTTGGCGTGCGCATCGACCGCAAGCGCAAGCAGTCGGTCACCGTGTTCCTCAAGGCGCTCGGCATGACGAGCGAAGAGATCCTGGCGGCCTTCCCCGGCTACGAGTCGATCGCCGGCACCCTCGAGAAGGACGCGATCGTCACGAAGGAAGAGGCGCTCAAGGACATCTACCGCAAGCTCCGTCCGGGCGAGCAGGTCGCCGCCGAGGCCGCGCGTGCGCTGCTGGACAACTTCTACTTCAACCCCAAGCGCTACGACCTGGCGAAGGTGGGTCGGTACAAGATCAACCGCAAGCTGGGCATCGACGCCGGGCTGAAGGAGTCGGTGCTGTCGCTTGACGACATCATCGCCACCATCAAGTACCTCGTGGCGCTGCACGCGGAGCAGACCACCCTGCCGGGTGTCCGCGATGGCAAGAAGGTCGACATCCGCCTCGACGTGGACGACATCGACCACTTCGGCAACCGTCGCATCCGCGCGGTCGGCGAGCTCATCCAGAACCAGGTCCGCACCGGTCTGTCGCGCATGGAGCGCGTCGTCCGCGAGCGCATGACCACGCAGGACATCGAGGCGATCACCCCGCAGACCCTGATCAACGTGCGCCCCGTCGTCGCCGCGATCAAGGAGTTCTTCGGGACGTCCCAGCTCTCGCAGTTCATGCAGGAGACGAACCCGCTCGACCGCCTCACGCACCTCCGTCGTCTCTCGGCCCTCGGTCCGGGAGGTCTGTCGCGTGAGCGCGCCGGCGTCGAGGTCCGCGACGTCCACCCGTCGCACTACGGTCGCATGTGCCCGATCGAGACGCCGGAAGGGCCGAACATCGGTCTGATCGGCTCGCTCGCGTCGTTCGCCCGGATCAACTCGTTCGGCTTCATCGAGACGCCGTACCGCCGGGTGGAGGACGGGGTCGTCACCGACGACATCCACTACCTGACGGCCAGCGAGGAGGACGAGTACCTCGTCGCGCAGGCGAACGCTCCGCTGAACCCCGACTTCTCCTTCGCGGAGGACCTCGTGCTCGTGCGCCCGAAGGGCGGCGAGGTCGAGCTCGTGGCAAAGGGCAAGGTCGACTACATGGACGTCTCGCCGCGCCAGATGGTGTCGGTCGCGACCTCGCTCATCCCGTTCCTCGAGCACGACGACGCGAACCGCGCCCTCATGGG
>DATJFV010000043.1:0-2221 GCA_035495435.1 Pseudolysinimonas sp. | reverse complement strand
CGCGCGAAGAAGGTCGCGATCGTCACCAAGCTCGACACCGTGCCCAAGGACAAGGTGGGGGAGCAGCTGCTGGCGGTGAGTCAGCTGCGCGACTGGGATGAGATCATCCCGGTGTCGGCGACCAGCCGCATCCAGCTCGACGAACTCACCGACGCGCTGATCGGGCTGCTGCCCGAGGGCCCGGCGCTCTACCCCGACGACGCAGTCACCGACGAGACGCTCGAGGGCCGGATCGCCGAACTCATTCGCGAGGCCGCGCTCGAAGGGGTCAGCGACGAGCTGCCGCACTCCCTCGCAGTCACCCTCGACGACATGGTGGAACGCGACGACAAAGACCTGCTCGAGATCTACGCGAACCTCTGGGTCGAGCGCGACAGCCAGAAGGGCATCGTGATCGGCCACAAGGGCGCGCGGCTGCAGGAGGTCGGCGCCCGCGCCCGCGCCGGCATCGAGCAGCTGGTCGGGCGGCAGGTCTACCTGTCGATGCGCGTCAAGGTCGCCAAGGAATGGCAGCGCGACCCGAAGCAGCTCGGCCGCCTCGGGTTTTAGCCGCCCCGTCGGCTAGGCCGCCCAGGCGGTCGCGACCAGATCGGGCAGCAGCGGGTCCGCAGGCACGTTGGTGGTGGAGATGTAGATCCACTCGCCGTCGCGGGTGAAGACCGTCTCGACGGTGTCGACGGGGAACTGCGAGTTGGGCGTCGTCTTGTCGCAGCGGGTTCCGCCGAGGGCTTCGGTGCAGCTGAACCCGTTGGCCTTCACCACCTCCAGGTACGCGGCACTGTCGGCGGCGGGAGCCGCGTAGTAGATGATGTCTCCGCCGGTGGTGTCGCCGGTGAACCACGAGCAGGTCAGCTGCTTCTGCGCCGATGCCGGGGCCGGGCGCACCAGGTCGGGGGAGGCCTCGACCGCGTCGACCCCGGAGAACACCTGGTTGAGGGTCACCGCGGATGCGATGGCCGTGCAGTCGGCGGGCAGCGTGAACGTGGCCGCGGCGGGTGCGCTCTCAGTGGGGCTCGGCGTCACCACCGGGTTGTCCGTGGGCTCGGCGGGGCCGGAGGGCTGGCACCCCGTGAGGGCCAGAGTCGCTGCGGCAAGGGGCACGAGGACGAGGGCGAGACGGGACGAGCGAGACATGAGGACTCCTGACAATGGGCGCGGTGGCACCAGAATAGGGGCGCGGTGGGCTACATCGGCAGGATGACAAGGTCACGCCGTGAGAACGATTCCGTGCGCGTGTGCGTGCGTGCCCGGCGCACGGCACCTAGCGTGGAGAACATGTTCCGCACGCTGAGGCCGTGGCAGCTCGCCATGGACATCACCGTGCCCGTGCTGTTCGGGCTGTTGTACGCGCCCACGGCCTACTATCGCGACCCGCTGTATCTGGTGTTCCTGGCCGGCATGGTGGTCGCGGCGATCTTCTGGCGGCTGTCACCGGGGCTCGCCCTCGGCATCGCCTGGATCACCGCGCTCGGCCAGGTGGCGACGGTCGGATACCCCGACGCCCCGAACGTGGCGATCATCCTGGTGCTGTTCGGCACCGGAGCCGCGGGCAGCCGACTGGTGCGCTGGCTCGGCTTCGCTTCCTCGTTCGTCGGTGCGTTCGTGGTCACCGGCGTGCTCGTCGCGCCAGGGGTGTTGCGGCAGCTGATCACCGGCAACTTCCAGATCTCCAACCCGCTCGACACCGACGTCATCAACGCCCTGGTCGCCGTCGTGTTCGTCTTCTTCGGCTCGCTGGCGGCGTTCCTCCTGTCGTGGACGGGCGGGCGCCTGACGCTCGCCATCACCCGTGCCCGCGACAGCCGGCGCGCCGCGGTCGTCGCCGAGCAGGAGGTGGCCGCCGAGCAGGAGCGCACCCGAATCGCGCGCGACATGCACGACGTCGTGGCGCATTCCCTGGCCGTCGTGGTCGCGCAGGCCGACGGGGCGCGCTACATCGCCTCGAAAGACCCGAAGGCGACTGAGGAGGCGCTCGTCACGATCTCCACTACGGCGCGTGAGGCGCTCTCCGATGTCCGGGTGCTGCTGGCCCAGCTGCGGCACTCGCAATCCGACGGCCCCCAGCCAACGCTCGTCGACCTCGAGCGGTTGTTCGCCCAGTTGCGCGCCGCGGGCCTGACGATCTCCGACGAGGTGACGGGCACTCCGCTCACCCTCGGCACGGCGCAGCAACTGGCCGTGTACCGAATCGTGCAGGAGTCGTTGACCAACGCTCTGCGTC
>DATJFV010000042.1:0-20322 GCA_035495435.1 Pseudolysinimonas sp. | reverse complement strand
GGCATCCGCGATCTGTGCAGAACCGCTACTGCTGGGTGACCAGGAAGGAGGCGTCGATGCCGGTGTCCTGCCAGAGCGTGCCGCCGCCCGGCCGCAGCACGTGCCCCTGATCGTCGAGCACCCGCGTGCCCTCGATGCCGTTGCCGCCGACGATCTGCATCCCGCCGCTGAGTGCGCCGACGCTGGTGTGCTGCCCGCCGATCTCGTACGCGTCGACGGAGGTCAGGGTGCCCTCGGTGAGAGCCACCACGGTCACCCCGTCGACCCACGCGGCGTCGCGCAACGGGGCATCGCCGATCGGCACCTCGAGGCCCGCGCTCAGACCGGTCGGCACCAGCTGGTCGTTGCGCTTGATGCCGTAGACGGTCAGCTGCGGGCCGTCATCGGTCTGCAGGGCGACGAGAAGCCGGGCGCCGTCGCGCGAGACATCGACCGAGAGAACCTGACCCTCCTGCGGAAGACCGGGCACCGCGTGCGCCACCCCGTTCTCGCCGATCGCCAGCAACCCGCGCGGGTTGGCAGCTTGCACCGACCACGTGTAGCCGAGCGGGTCGAGGGACGGCACCACCAGACCGGTGCGGGCATCGATAACCGCCGGCTCGCGACCGGTGCGCACATCGGTCACCCCCGTGGGGGCGAGCATCACGATGCGGCTGCGGTCCTTCGACACGATCGAGCCGCCCGTCGCACCGGCGATGTCGGCCGCCGTGCCGATGCCGGCGATCGCCGAGACGGTGCCGTCTTCGCCGAGCACCCCGAGGCGCCCGTCGAACACCCCGATCGGCGCATTGCCGACGAGGTAGCTGCTGTCGGGCACCGCGCCGTCGTCGGGCACGTCGAGCGTGAGCCCGCCCGCCGTGAGGTCGACCGCGGTGACCGAGCCGACCGAGCGCAGGGTCTGCAGCAACTGCTGCTCCATCCGCCGGTGCAGCGCCACGGAGCCATCGGCCGCGTCGGAGCTCAGCGCGACAGTGGCCAGGCCACGCGAAATCGTCACCGGTGCACCGTCGTCGCGGGTGGTGCCCTTCGGGAACGCCGACAGCAGCGACCCCTGACCGAGCCGGGTTCCCGGCCCGGCGAGCAGCGCGTCGACCACGGTGGACGGCGCCCCCGAGTCGGAACGGAACCAGCGCAGGTCGGGCACCAGGAACTGATAGCTGGGGTCGTAGAAGTACAGCTCGTACCGCTCGAAGATCGACGCGAAACGGTCGGGCGAGAGCACGGTGCCGTTCGGGGCCGAACTGATCCGCCACTGCCCGTCGTCGTTCTTCACCAACCCGAAGGTCAGGTCGAACGCGTTCGACGGGACCGCCGTCTGGTACTGACCCCTGTCATCGATCGAGGCACCCGACGAGATCGTGACCGAATAGGTGTTGTCGGCGAGCGCCACCACCTCGATCGGCGACGAGCTGATCAGGGTGCGCGAGTACGGCGACCACGTCTTCCGGAAGTCGTCGGTGAGGTACTCGCGAGCGATCTTGTAGTCGTTCTGCGGCCCGCGACCGGCGCGCAGGAAGTCGGCGACGATCTCGTCCGGGCTCGCATCCTGCTGCGGTGGCGGGGGCAGGCTGAGGAACGGGTTGTCCTGGTCTTGCACGTCGACCTGCTGCGTGGTCACGTCGCCGCTGGTCGGGATGCCGACGCAGCCCGAGAGCAGGGCGACGGCTCCCAGCGCGGCCACCCAGCCGATCCGTCGGCGCGTCATCGTGTGCCCTCCTCGATGAGCTCGATGCCCTCGTCGGGCGGCAGGCGCAGGGGGGAGGGGCCGGCCGGCTCGCCGCGACGACGCGGGAGCGTGAGGCGGAAGCAGCTGCCGTGGCCCAGCTCGCTCCAGACGTCGAGTTCTCCTCCGTGGACGATCGCGTCCTCCTGCGAGATGGCGAGCCCGAGGCCGGTGCCGCCGGTGGAGCGCTGGCGTGACGGATCGGCTCTCCAGAATCGGTCGAACACCCGCGCTACCTCGGCCGGCGCCATGCCCACGCCATGATCGCGCACGGCGATGGCCACGGCATCCGCATTGCTGTCGACGTACACGACGATCGGCTTGCCCTCACCGTGGTCGATGGCATTGCCGAGCAGGTTCTGCAGGATGCGGCGGATGCGGCGGGCGTCGACCTCCGCCTCGAAGTACCCACCCGGCGCGACCAGACGCACCTCGGTGTGCTTCTCGTCGGCCAGCGGCATCACCGCCTCGATGGAGTCGTCCACCAGACGCACCAGGTTGGTCGGCTCGACCTCGAGCTGCACGGCGCCCGCGTCGTAACGGCTCATCTCGAGGAGGTCGGCCAGCAGCACCTCGAAGCGCTCGGTCTGGGCGTGCAGCAGCTCGGTGGTGCGCTTCGTGGCCGGCGGGAATCCCTCGCGCTGGTCGTACAGCACCTCGCCCGCCAGCCGGATGGTGGTGAGCGGCGTGCGCAGTTCGTGCGAGACATCGGAGACGAAGCGCTGCTGCAGCCGCGACAGGTCGGCGAGCTGACGGATCTGCCGCTGAAGCGAATCCGCCATGCGGTTGAACGAGCGCGCCAGGGTCGCCAGCTCGTCCTCACCGCGCTCGGGCAGGCGTTCCTCCAGCTGGCCGGCCGCGAGCTTCTCGCTCGTCTCCGCCGCGACCCGCACCGGGCCCACCACGAGTCGCACCACCAGGTAGGCCACGGCACCGATCAGCAGCACGAGCGCGAGCCCGCCGAGCACCAGGGTCTGCTGCACGAAGTCGAGGGTCTGCTGCACGTCGCGCAGTTCGAAGACCAGATAGAGCTGGTACGCCTGGCCCTGCACGCTCAGCAGCGACCCGGTGATCACCGCCGGGTCCTGCCGGGTGCCGTCGGGCGAGTCGACGGTGAGCGACTGCCACGACACCTCGCCCGGTCGGCTCGCCAGCACCGCCGTGCGCAGCTCCTCGCTGACCATCGTGGTGGCGAAATCGCCGTCGGCCCTGTCCTCGACGAGCACCGGGCCGCCCTGACCGGGGACGCGGAGGATGGCCGCCAGAGGCGAGGTCGAGACCGAGGCGCGCACCGCATCCTGCGCGTCGGTGAATGCCGACTCGAGGTCGAGGGCCTGACCCGACTCGCCCACCTCGTTGAAGATGCTCTGGGCATTGGTCGCGGCGTTGGCCGACTCGAGCAGCACCTGGTCCTTGCGGCCCTCGAACAGGTTCGCGCGCACGCTGGTGGAGATGTAGCCGCCGATGATGGTCACCGAGATCAGCGACAGGGCCAAGGTGAGCGCCACGATGCGCGCCCGCAGCGACCCGCGCCAGACCCGGCGCACCCGGTCCAGCGCAGCCCGCCAGTCGTACCGCATCGGGCCTCGCTAGGTGATGGCGCCGGCGCGGTATCCGACGCCGCGCACCGTCATCACGATCTGCGGGTTGTCGGGGTCGTGCTCGACCTTGGCCCGCAGGCGCTGCACGTGCACGTTCACGAGCCGGGTGTCGGCCTTGTAGTGGTAGCCCCACACCTGCTCGAGCAGCATCTCGCGCGTGAACACCTGCTGCGGCTTCGCCGCCAGCGCCAGCAGCAGCTGGAACTCCAGGGGCGTCAGGCCGATCTTCTCGCCGCCGCGGCGCACCTCGTGGCCCTGCACATCGATCGTGAGGTCGCCGATGCCGACCGTCTCGGTGGTCTCGGGCAGCACGGGCCGCAGCCGGGTCTTGATCCGCGCGACCAGCTCTTTGGGGTTGAAGGGCTTCACCACATAGTCATCGGCGCCGCTCTCGAGGCCTCTCACCACATCCGTCGTCTCGCCCTTGGCGGTCAGCATGATGATCGGAACACCGCTCTCGGCCCGCAGCGTCGAGCACACCTCGATGCCGTCGATGCCCGGAAGCATCAGGTCGAGCAGCACCAAATCGGGGCGGGACGACCGGAACATGTCGATCGCCTCGGCCCCGTCGCCGGCGAACTGGGGCTCGTAACCCTCGCCCCGCAGGACGATGCCGATCATCTCGGAGATGGCGGTGTCGTCGTCGACAACCAGGATGCGGGCGTTCATGGTCCTCCCAAGAGTAGTGGAGTGTGGAAAAGTGAGGGATGTGAGCGACAACCAGCAGTGGCAGGCGCCCGGCGGCACACAGCCCCCGCCCCCGGTCGCGCCCCCCGCGCCGCCCCCGCCCTCGGCCGCGCCGGTTTCACCGCCGCCGCCGCCGGCGTCGCCGCCTCCTCCCCCGATGACCTCGCAGGCGCCTTCGCAGGGGCTCCCGCAGGGCTGGACTCCCCCGCCGAAGCCGGGTCTCGTGCCGTTGCGCCCGATGACGCTGGGCACCATCCTCGGCGCCTCGTTCCAGGTGATGCGCCGCAGCCCGCGCACCACCGTGCTCCCCGCGCTCGTCCTCGCCCTGGTCGCCGCGGTGGCCGTCGCCGGCGGGATCGCGCTCGTGCTGGGGTCGCTGTCACGGATCGACAGCACCTCATCGGTCACGGATCAGTCCGCGATCGCCGCCGGTGCGTTCCTCGTGGCCCTGCTCGCCGCGCTTGTCGGCGTGGCGCTGACCGTCGCCTCCGGCGCCGTGCTGCAGGCCCTGATCGTCGAGAGCGTGGCGCGCGGCACCGTCGGCGAAAAGCGCACCTTCGGCCAGACCTGGGCGCGGGTGAAGGGGCGTATCGGCGCGATCATCGGCTTCGTGCTGCTGATCATCGTCACCGTCGTCATCGCGGTGATCCTCGTGTCGCTGATCATGTTCGGCATCACCTTCGGCGTGTTCGCCGCCACGTTCGACGGATCATCCGCCAGTGGCGGCGCGGTCGCCGCCGGACTGATCTCGATGCTCGTGGTGCTGCTGCTGTACGCCGGCGCCGGGGTGCTGTGGGCGTGGATCGGCACGAAGCTGGCGTTCGTGCCGAGCGCCATCGTGCTCGAACGCCTCGGCGTGGGTGGCGCGATCGCCCGCAGCTGGCGCCTCACGCGACGATCCTTCTGGCGCACCTTCGGCATCCTGCTGCTCGTCTACGCGATGGTCTACATCGCCGGATCCCTCGTCTCGACGCCGATTCAGCTGCTGTCGTCCTTCGCCACCGGCATCTTCGACCCGACCGGCGCCACGAACGTCGACGTGAACGCCTACGCCACGTCGCTGTTGATCACGCTGGGGGTGTCGTACGTCGTCGTGGCCGTCGTGAACTCGATCGGAATGGTGCTCGAAGCAGCCACGCAGTCGCTGCTGTACCTCGACCTGCGCTTCCGGAAAGAGGGACTCGATCTGGAGCTCGCCCGGTACGTCGAGCAGCGCCAGGCCGGACTGCCGGTCGACGACCCGTTCCTGCCGCAGGCGCGTCCCGTCGCGTGATCGTGCTGCCCGCCGGCATCCCGGTCGACCCCGACGCCCCGGAGGCTCACCGGTGGATCGTCGACGAGTTGAGCAAGCCCGAGTACCAGGCGGCGAAGCCCACCGCGCTCGACCTGGTCGCGCAGCAGATCATGAACTTCATCGGCGACCTGCTCGACTGGTTGTCGCGCGCGGGCGGCACCGGGTCGGGCGGCCCGGGGTCGCTCGGGTTCCTCGCCGTGCTGATCCCGGTCGCGATCCTCGTGGTGCTGGCGTTCCTGATCTACGGTCTGCCCCGCATCAACCGGCGCAGCACGGTCACCGGCACGCTGTTCGGCGAGGACGAGACCCGCGACTCGGCCACCATGCGCCGTGACGCGGAGCACGCCGCCGCCGCGGGTGACTACACCCTGGCCGTCGCCGAACTGTTCCGGTCGATCGCGCGCCGCCTGGCCGAGCGCACCCTGGTCAGCAGCTACCCCGGCACCACCGCCGGTGACTTCGCGCGCCGCGCCGGCGAGGTGCTGCCCGGCTCCGCAGCGGAGCTGGTGCGCGCCGCCCGCGACTTCGACGCGGTGCGCTACCTCGGGCGCGCCGGCACCCGGGAGCAGTGGGATGCGATGGTCGCCCTCGAGAGCCGGGTGCGCAGCGCATGACCATCACCACCCCCACCGCCGGCCGGGCGCTGCGACGCGCCGCCATCTGGATCGTGGCCGCGGCGGTGCTGGTGGTCGCGGCGATCCTGACGATCTCGAGCGCCACGGGCGGGCTGCAGCAGGGCGTTCCGCTCGCCGCCGACAACCCCGCACCGCAGGGTGCGATGGCGGTGGCCGAGGTGCTGAAGGACCAGGGGGTCACGGTGGTGCAGACCGGTGACCTCGACGCGACGATCACCGCGGCGGCGCACGGCGATGCGACGATCCTGCTCTGGGATGTCGACCTGCTGCTCGACGAGGCGCAGCACGCCCGGCTGCTGCGCGCGACGACCGACCTGGTCGTGCTCGAGCCGACCGGGTTCGAACTGCAGGACCTGGCTCCCGGGGTCGCGCAGGCCGGGGCGGCCGGTGGCACCTTCGCGGCCGACTGCGACCTGACCGCCGTGCAAAAGGCGGGCACCGTCGAGGCCGAGGGGTCGTCGTACCGCATCACCGCGGATGGCGACACGGGCGACGCGGTGGGCTGCCTCGCCGACGGCGACCGGTTCGGGCTCGTCCAGCTCGACGTGCACGGCACGAACGTCACCCTCCTGGGCCTCAGCAGCGCGCTCAGCAACGACCGGGTCGCCTCCGCGGGCAACGCCGCCCTGGCGCTCAACCTGTTGGGCCGGCACGGCACCCTCGTCTGGTACATCCCCACCGTCGCCGACCTGGAGGGGCAGACGCCGCCCACGATCGCCGAGCTCACGCCTGGGTGGGTCACGCCGCTGGTGGTGCTGCTGGTGCTGACCGTGCTCGGCGCCGTGTTCTGGCGGGCACGGCGGGTCGGCCCGCTGGTGGTCGAGAACCTGCCCGTCGTGGTGCGTTCCAGCGAGACCATGCGCGGCCGCGCACGACTCTACGAGCGGGCGGGCGCACGCCTGCATGCGCTCGACGCCCTGCGCATCGGCACCGTCACGCGCCTGGCGACCGCCTGCGGCCTGTCGCGCCTGGCCAGTGTCGACGAGGTCGCGGATGCCGTGGCCGCCCTCACCGGACGCGACCGCGGCGAGGTGGCCGGCATCCTGATCCACCGCATCCCGCAGAACGACGCGGAGCTCGTCCGGCTCTCCGACGACCTCCTCCAGCTCGAGACCGACACCGAAGCGGCCGCCCGGCCCTAGCCAGAATGGACACCATGACCGACAGCACCTCCCTCCGCGACTCGTTCGCGCGCGTCCGCACCGAGGTCGGCAAGGCCGTCGTCGGGCAGGACGGCGCCGTCACCGGGCTGATGATCGCCCTGCTCTGCGGCGGGCACGTGCTGCTCGAGGGGGTGCCGGGTGTGGCGAAGACGCTGCTGGTGCGCACGCTCAGCCGCACCCTGCAGCTCGAGACCCGGCGGGTGCAGTTCACGCCCGACCTGATGCCGGGCGACATCACCGGCTCGGTCGTCTACGACCCGAAGAGCGGCGAGTTCGAGTTCCGTGAGGGGCCGGTCTTCACCAACCTGCTGCTGGCGGACGAGATCAACCGCACGCCCCCGAAGACCCAGTCGGCGTTGCTGGAGGCGATGGAGGAGCGCCAGGTCTCGGCCGACGGCACCACCCGGCCGCTGCCCGTGCCGTTCCTGGTCGCCGCCACCATGAACCCGGTCGAGTACGAGGGCACCTACACGCTGCCCGAGGCGCAGCTCGACCGGTTCCTGCTGAAGCTGGTGCTCGACCTGCCCGAGCGCGACGCCGAGATCGACGTCGTCTCGCGGCACGCACACGGATTCAACCCGCGCGATCTCGCCGCAGCCGGGGTCGAGCCGGTGCTCGACGCCGCCACGCTGGTCGCCGCACAGGCGGATGTCGCCACCGTGCCCATCAGCGCCGACGTGCTCGCCTACGCCGTCGACCTGGCGCGCGGCACCCGGCTGAGCCCCTCGGTGAAGCTGGGGGTGAGCCCCCGCGGCACGACCGCACTCGTGGCGGCTGCCCGGGCCTGGGCGTGGCTCACCGGTGCCGAGGGTGTGACACCCGACCACATCCAGGCGATGGCGATCCCGGTGCTGCGCCACCGCATCCAGCTGCGCCCCGAGGCCGAGCTCGAGGGGGTCGCCGCCGACGCGGTGCTGCGCTCGATCATGCAGCAGGTGCAGGTGCCGATCTAGTCATGGCGGTCTCGGGCTGGTTCGTCGCGCTTCTGCTGGCCGGCAGCGCGGCCGTCGTGGTGCTCGGCGGATGGCCGGGGCTGGCGATCTGGCTGGCCGTCGTCGTCGGGGTGGCCGGCATCGATCTCGTCGTCGCCGGTTCGCCGCGGAAGCTGACCTTCACCCGCGAGCTGGCCGCCCGCGTGCGCCTGGGCGAGTCGGTGCCCGCCGTGCTGCACGTCACCAACGGCGGCCGGCGCACCGTGCGCGGGGTGCTGCGGGATGCCTGGCAGCCCTCCGCCGGCGCGCGACCCGCCCGGCGCACGGTGCGCGTGCCCGCCGGAGAGCGCCGCAGTTTCACCACCACCCTCACCCCCACCCGCCGCGGTGAGCGCCGCTCTGCGCACGTGACCGTGCGCTCATTCGGGCCGCTGCGCATCGCCGCGCGCCAGGCCACCATCGTCGTGCCGGGTGCGGTGCGGGTGCTGCCGCCCTTCCACTCCCGCCGGCACCTGCCCTCCCGGCTGGCGCGGCTTCGCGAACTCGACGGTCGCACCAGCGTGATGGTGCGCGGGCAGGGCACCGAGTTCGACTCGCTGCGCGAGTACGTGCGCGGTGACGACGTGCGCTCCCTCGACTGGCGCGCGTCCGCCCGGCGGCGCGACCCGGCGACCGGCGACATGCAGCTGGTGGTGCGCACCTGGCGCCCCGAGCGCGACCGGCGGGTGGTGCTGGTCATCGACTCGGGCCGCACCTCGGCGGCGCGGATCGGCGACGAACCGCGCATCGACACCGCGTTCGAGGCCTCGCTGCTGCTCGCCGCGCTCGCCTCGCACGCCGGCGACCGCGTCGACCTGCTCATCTGGGATCGCCGCGTGCGGGGCCGGGTGCAGGGCGCCACCGGGGCCGACCTGCTGTCGCGCATGGTCGACACCATGGCCCCGGTCGAGCCCGAGCTCATCGAACCCGACTGGAGCCTGGTCCCCGGGCTGGTGCGCCAGGTGACCGCTCAGCGCGCCCTGGTGGTGCTGCTCACCTCGATCGACACCCCCGGTGCCTCGCGATCGATGCTCGCCATGCTGCCCGAGCTGACCCGCCGGCACACGGTCGTGGTGGCATCCGCCGCTGACCCCGACGTACTCGACGCCACCCGGCAGCGCGCCGACCGCGACGAGGTCTACCTGGCCGCGGCGGCCGAACGCGCCCTGCTCGACGCGACGCGGGTGGCGGCGGCGATCCGGCAGTCGGGGGCCGAGGTGGTGAGCGCCGCACCGACCGAGCTGCCCCCGGCGCTCGCCGACCGGTACCTGGCCCTGAAGGCAACCGGGAGGCTCTGAACGGCCGCTCCTTCGCTAGGGTCGGAGACGCAACCCGTCCTCACGATTGGATACGGATCATGGCAGACGCCACCACCCCCTACTCGCTCACCAGCCGCCTCATCGCCGAGGTGTTCGGAACCTTCGTCCTCGTCTTCGGTGTCATCGGCACCGCCCTGTTCGCCGGCAAGAGCGTCGGCTTCCTCGGAATCGCCATCGCCGTGGGGCTCGCGGTGCTGACCGCGGCCTACGCTGTCGGCCACATCTCGGGCGGCCACTTCAACCCGGCGGTCACGCTCGGTGCCGCCGCCGCGGGCCGGATGCGCTGGGCCGACGTCGTGCCCTACGTGATCGCGCAGATCCTCGGCGGTCTCGTGGCCACGCTCGTGCTCTGGCTGCTGCTCACCGCCAGCGGTCTGCCGCTCGGGTTCGACCAGGTGTCGAACGGGTTCGACGCGCACTCGCCCGCCGGATTCGGTCTGGTCGCGGTGCTCATCGCCGAGGCCGTCGCCACCGCCGTGTTCCTCTGGATCATCCTCGGCGTCACCGCTCCCGGGTCGACCACCGCGGGGTTCGCGCCGCTGGCCATCGGCCTGGCGCTGACCATGGTGCACCTGGTGATGATCCCGGTCTCGGGCTCGTCGGTGAACCCCGCGCGCTCGATCGCGACCGCCGTGTTCGGCGGACCGGACGCGCTTGCACAGCTGTGGGTGTTCCTCGTGGCACCGGCGGTCGGCGGGCTCATCGCCGGGTTCACCTGGAAGCCGCTGTTCGGGCGTCGGTAGCCCGGCGCCGATCCGCCCGCGCGGTTACGCGCTGACGATGCGGCGGGCGCCCGCGTCGAACTCCGACAGGTCGCCCGTCGCTCCCGCGCGCACGACACGGCGCCCCAGCACCCACTGGTAGACCAGCACGGCGGCGAGCGCCACCGTGCCGATGCCGATCTTGATCGGCCAGGGCCAGTCCTGCCGGGTGACGATGCCCTCGATGAGGCCCGAGATGAGCAGGGTGAGGGTCAGCCCGATGACGAGGGTGAACAGGGTGCGCCCGTCCTCGGCGAGTGCCTGCAGCCGGGTGCGGGCGCCGGGGGCGATCCACGACCAGAAGATCATCAGCCCGGCTGCTCCCGCGGTGAACACCGAGTACAGCTCGAGCTGACCGTGTGGCGCGATGTACAGGAAGAAGTGGTCGAGCCGGCCGTACTCGTTCATGATCGCGGCCGAGATGCCGGTGTTCGATCCGGTCTGCAGCAGCACCACCGGGGTCCACACCCCGAAGATGCCGAACATGATGCACTGGGCCGCGAGCCAGGCGTTGTTGGTCCAGACCTGCCCGGCGAACCCGGCCTCCGAGTTGGCGTCGTAGTAGCCGACGAAGTCCTGCTCGGCGTACTGCCGCAACTGGTCGGGCGACCCGAGGGTGGCCAGCAGCCGCGGGTCGGAGGAGTACCAGGCGAAGAACACCACGAACACGATCGACACCGCCACCGTGACCGCGAGCGTCAGCCAGCGCACCCGGTAGAACGCCGCCGGCAGCGACTGCGCGAAGAACACGCTGATCGAGCGCAGCGGATCGGCGGGGGTGCCGGTGAAGCGCAGGCGAGCCCGCGAGAGGGCCAGCGACAGCCGGTCACCCTGCGCCGACTGGCCGACGGTCGTGCGGATCGTCGACAGATGGGTGGCGCCCTCCTGGTACAGCTCGATCAGCTCGTCGGCGTCGGCACCGTCGAGGGTGCGCTGCCGGCCCAGCCGGGCGAGCCGATCCCACTCCGCGCCATGCGCAGCCGAGTAGGCGTCAAGATCCATCTGCCTGCGATGATAGCCGCATGGCGGAGCACGACGACCCCGACTCCCTGGTCACCGGTGAGGCCGTCGAGCTCGAACTGCGACCCACCGGGTGGGCGCTGCGGGCGGCCGGCTCGGCGATCGACTACCTGGTCTACTTCGGCAGCTACCTGATCATCGCCGTGCAGCTGTTCAATGCTGCCGGCTCGATCGGCAGCGAGGATGCGGTGTACGGCATCCTCGCCGTCGTCGCCCTGGTGCTGTGCCTGGTCGCGGCCCCGATCGCCGTCGAGACCGCCAGCCACGGCAAGTCGCTGGGGCGCCTCGCCGTCGGGGCGAGGATCGTGCGCGACGACGGCGCCGCGATCGGATTCCGTCACGCCGCCATCCGCGCCCTCGTCGGCGTCTTCGAGATCTTCATGACCCTCGGCGGTCTGGCCGCGATCGCCGGACTCGTCACCGACCGCACCCGGCGCATCGGCGACCTGGTCGCCGGCACCTACAGCCAGTACGAACGCGTGGCGCGGATGCCGGCGCCGGCGCCGCCGATCCCCCCGCCGCTCGCGCAGTGGGCGCAGACCGCCGACGTCGCGCGCATGCCCGACGGCCTGTCGCGCCGGGTGGCGCAATTCCTCGCGCAGGCGCGTCACCTGACCCCGGATCGCCGCAGCTGGGCCGCCCGGCAGCTCGCCGACGAGGTGGCCGGGTTCGTCTCCCCCATCCCCACCGTCGCGCCGGAACTGCTGCTCATGGGCGTCGCCGCCGTGCGACGCGACCGCGAGGCGGCAGCGCTGCAGCTCGAACAGCAGCGCGTCGACCGGCTCGAGCCGGCGCTGCGCGGGCTGCCGCACCGGTTCCCCGAGCGCGGGTAGCTCCGCGGGGGTCGGGTCCTCATCCGGCTGGTGCGTCGGAAACTCAGGAACCTCGCGCGCGGACCAGCCAGCCCACCGCCCGCGCACCCGTGTTTACGGGGCGTGCGGCCGCATCCGGAATCGTTCTTCCTGAATTTCCGACGCGGGGCGCCCCGGCGCGGGTTCTGTTGGCGCGGCGGTGAGCCGCCGACGTCGGGTGCGGAGGGCCGGCGTCGGAAACTCAGGAAGCGACGGGGGGCGGATGCCGTGGTGCGGGGGCGCTGACAGCGGGCGGGATCGAGGTTCCTGAGTTTCCGACGCGGGCGGGGCGGGGATCTCGATACGCCCGCTGCGCGGGCTACTCGATCGGCAGGGGGCCCGCTGCGCGGGCTACTCGATCGGCGACGCCCGCCGCGCGGGGGCTCAGTACCGGTAGTGGTCGACCTTGTACGGGCCCTCGACCGGCACGCCGATGTACGCCGCCTGCTGCGGAGTCAGCTCGGTCAGCTCGACCCCGAGCGCCGCGAGGTGCAGGCGCGCCACCTTCTCATCGAGAACCTTGGGAAGCACGTACACCCCCACCGGGTAGGCGTCGGTGCGCGTGTACAGCTCGAGCTGCGCCAGCACCTGGTTCGAGAACGAGTTGCTCATCACGAACGACGGGTGCCCGGTCGCGTTGCCGAGGTTCATCAGCCGGCCCTCCGACAGCACGAGCACCGAGCGGCCGTTGGGCAGCTTCCACTCGTGCACCTGGGGCTTGATCTCGACCTTGGTCGCGCCGGCCAGCTTCTCGAGCCCAGCGATATCGATCTCGTTGTCGAAGTGGCCGACGTTGGCCACGATCGCCTGATGCTTCATGCCCAGCAGGTGCTCGACCGTGATCACGTTCTCGTTGCCGGTGCCGGTGACCCAGATGTCGACGTCGGGCAGCACCGACTCGATGCGGGCCACCTGGTAGCCGTCCATCGCCGCCTGCAGGGCGTTGATCGGGTCGACCTCGCTGACGATCACCCGGGCGCCCTGCCCGCGCAGCGCCTCGGCGGCGCCCTTGCCGACATCCCCGTAGCCGGCGACGAAGGCGACCTTGCCGCCGATCAGCACGTCGGTGGCACGGTTCAGCCCGTCGGGCAGCGAGTGGCGGATGCCGTACTTGTTGTCGAACTTCGACTTCGTCACCGAGTCGTTGACGTTGATCGCCGGGAACAGCAGCTCGCCGCGCCGGTGCAGCTCGTACAGCCGGTGCACGCCCGTCGTGGTCTCCTCGGTGACACCGCGGATGCCGGCGGCGACCGTCTGCCAGCGGTCGGACGACCGGGCCAGCGACCGGCGCAGCACGTCGAGGATGACGCTCAACTCGTGCGACGCGTCGGGCGCGGTGTCGGGAACGGCACCCGCCAGCTCGTACTCGCGCCCCTTGTGCACCAGCAGGGTGGCGTCGCCGCCGTCATCGAGGATCATGTTCGGCCCGTCGTACCCCGACGCGCTCCAGTCGAAGATCTGCTCGGTGCACCACCAGTACTCCTCGAGCGTCTCGCCCTTCCAGGCGAACACCGGCACCCCCGCGGGCGACTCCGGCGTACCCGACGGCCCGACGGCGACCGCCGCCGCCGCCTCGTCCTGGGTGGAGAAGATGTTGCACGACGCCCAACGCACCTCGGCCCCGAGGGCAACGAGCGTCTCGATCAGCACCGCGGTCTGCACCGTCATGTGCAGCGACCCCGCGATGCGCGCACCCGCCAACGGCTGGGTGGGGCCGAACTCCTCGCGCAGCGCCATCAGCCCCGGCATCTCGTTCTCGGCGAGACGGATCTGGTGTCGACCCGCTTCCGCCAGGCTCAGGTCGGCGACCTTGAAGGGCAGAGCGGTTGTCGTGTCAACGGTCATGACACCAGGTTAGACCGCCTCCTGCGACCCCACCACGACGTGACGGACAACCTGCCAGCCCTGCGGTGCCGACAGGCGCTCGGCATGACGAGGGCAGAGATCGTAGCTGTGCGGCTCGGGACGGTAACTCAGCGGGCCCAGAACGGCCATCGCATCCGCGTAATCGTAGGTGAGGGTCGAGGTCGCCTCCTGCCCGCAGGCCACCTTGCTGCAGAGCCGCACCGTCACGGCGTCAGGATACTGCGGGCCCCCGGCACCCCCGACCTAGACTTGCCGACATGGCCCGATCCGCTCACCGTGCCACGGCCCGGTCCCGCTACCGCGACCGGCACGGCCGCGGGATGCGCTCCCCCGTCACCGGGCCGCACCTGGACGTGCTGCGCACCCGCGCCGAATTCTTCGACGCCTGCGTCGCCTCCGCGGTCGAATATCTGCGCGAACTGTGGTCGGATGAGATGGCCGGGGTGCGCTTCGAGGTCGCCCAGGCGCCGGCAGGTGAGCCTGGTGCGCTGGGGGTCGATCGCTGGCGGGTCAGCGTGCCCGAACGGCGCGTGGTGCTCTACCGGCTGCCGATCGAACGGTTGGCGCACCTGCACCGCGACGACGAATGGCACCGGCGCTCGTTCATCGAGAGCTGCGTGTTCCGCGCCGTCGCCGAACTGCTCGGCAAAGACCCGTGGGACATCGCACCGGAACGCTACCGGCACTTCTGACCGGTCCGGTCAGGGGTTGGGCGCTCAGCGACAGGGTCGCTCAGGGGCGCACGACGATCGGCCCCGACACCGGCCGCGCCGAGGCCACCGGGTAGCCTCCCATCGCGTCGTCCGCCGCGTAGCTGATCGCCGCGTGCAGCCCCGTCGCCCCGGTGAGCAGGTACGCCGTGCCGGCGACGACCGGGATGCTGGCCGAGCCCCCCGCGGGGACAACGAGAGAGAGGTCCTCACCGCCGCCCTGGGCGTCGAGGGTCACGGTGACATCGGAGGTGCCGGGGTTCACCGCAGCCAATAGCGGCGCCGGCCCCGGCGCGACGACGGCGAGCGCGTCACCGGCGAGCTGCGGGGCGGCCGCGTACCACGCGAAATCGGTGGGCGGAGCGGCGACGGGCGCATCCGTCTCGATCGGGCCGATGTCCTGCGCCGCGGTCGTGCGCACCGCCCCCAGGAACGGACGGTCGGCGGTCATGGTGACCGTGTACACCCCGTCGGCGAGCGCCACACCGGTGTCGACCTCGATGCCGGCGTCGAGCGGCACCTCGGTGACCACACCCGGCTCCGCCTGGACCGGGAAGCTGGTGCCCTCCGCATCCGACCCGACCGGAACGACACCGACCGTCACCTCGGTCACCTCGGTCCCGGGGTTGAAGATGCGCACGATGGGCGCCGCGTCATCCCAGTCCTCCAGGGCGAGCGCACGGTTCGTGGCGACCGAGTCGACGATGCGCACCCCCGCAACGATCTGATCGGCAGCGGGGTCGGGGCTCGCGCCGATCAGGTCCAGGCCGGTCGCGTCGAGACCGCGCACGATCGACTGCTGCAGGTACGCCACCACACGCCCCCCACGCGCCTCGACGTGGACCACGGGCGACAGCACCCCCGGGGCGAAGCCGGCGAGCGAGAGCACCCGCTGGGTGCCCGGCGGGACGTCGATGCCCGACATGCCCGGCGCCTCCACCGAGCCGTCCTCGCCGAAGATCTGCAGCGACACCTGCGCGGCGACATCGGTCGGGTTGGTGATGGTCAGGATGCTGGTGCGGCCCGTCGTCGTCGCGCCGCCGACCAGCCAGATCGATCCGCTCGGCTCGGCGCACGCCGCCGTGGAAAAACCGACGAAGTCCCGCACCGCCACCGCCTGAGACTGCGCCCCGGCCAAATCGGAGCCGTCAGCCGGGTCGATCCGCAGCACCTGCGGTGCCGCGGGTGAGCCGCCATCCCCCGCATCCGACTTCGCTGTGCTGCTGCGCTGCAGCGTCGCGCCCACGGAATCGCTGCGCAGCGACGGCTGCCCCACACGCACCGGGGTGTCGGCGTCGGCGCCGGTCTCGTCACCGAGACGCAGAGCGCCACCGGCGCACGCCCGCACCTGATCGGCGGGAACCGGCGTCACGGTGGCCGACGGCGGCTCGATCCCCATCGACGGGAACGGGATCAACCCGACGGCGGCGACGGTGGCCGCGGCCGCACCCACCGCAACGACACCGGCCACGAGCCGAAGCCCGAGGATCGCCGCGCGACGGGCACCGGCCCGCGACGCCGCCGCGGCCCGCATCACCTCGGCGTGCTGCGCGTCGTCGCGCGCCGCCACCTCCGGGTCGCTGTGGGTCGCATCGGGGGGGTCGATCCCCTCGAGAGCCAGGTCGTCGGTTGGCTCAGCCATCGTCGTCCTCTGCGAAGGTGTCGGCCGGATCGGACTCCAGCGGCCCCGACTCGCGCACCGCGCGCCGACGCCGGCTCGTCGGGATCGCCAGCAGCAGCGCGATCAGGAACACCACGCCCTGCACCACCGGCACCGCGATCGCGAGTGCCGACGGCGCCGGCTCGGCGGAGCCACCCGGCTTCAGACGCTCGTACTGCCACAGCGGCGTGCTTCCGGTGGGCGTCAGCACCGGATTCGCGTCCAGTGCCTCGGTGGTGCGCTGACGCACCGCCGACTGCGGACCGGTGGCGGGCTCGGAGAGTTCCGGAACGACGACGAAGGCGACGTGCAGCTGCTGCAGCATCGGCTCGGGGTCGTAGCCGCTTCGCGACGCCAGATTGCCGGCCAGCTCGGCCAGCTGCGCGTCGGCATCGCTGACGCTCGAACGGGTGGACACCAGCGTCGAGGTCTCGTCCAGCGTCGTGCCCGCGTCGCGGGCGAGGACGGCCCGCAACGAGCCGTCCGGCTGCGCGGTGAGCACCAGCGTGCCGATGCCCGGGTCGGCGTCGGCCTCCGCCTGCACCAGGGCCGGAAGCAGCCGCGCCGAGTCCGCGCCCGACACCGCTGCGGTACCCAGCAGCGGCGCCGCGATCATCGGGGCGACGGCGACCGCGGCAGCGACGACCGCGATCAGCCCACTGAGGACACCGGCGGGGTGGATCGCGTCGACCCCGACCACGGCGGCACCCGCCAGGCCCGCCCAGTACAGGCTGAGGGCCGCACCGGCCCACGGGGTCACCTGCTCCGAACCGGCGGCGGCGAGCGGGAGGTGCACGGCCAGGACGGCGGTGGCGAGGCCTCCGAGGGCCACGGCGAGGGCGGGGATGGCGCGGCGAGCGCCCGGCAGGAACACGGCGACGAGCGCCAGCACCGCGATCGGAGCCAGCAGCACCGCAGGAGCCAGCGTCCCGAGCGGCAGCCCCACCGCCTGCCCGATGCCGACCCAGCGGTCATCGGGCTGCGAGGGGTGACCGAGCAGCAGCAGCCAGCCCGACGGAGCGGGGGCCGGCACCGCAGGGCCGGGGTCGGCGAGGAGGGCCACCGGCCGGCCGTCGCGAAGCTGCCGGAAGATCAGCGGTGCGGCGAGCACGGCGGCGGGGATCACCACCCCGAGGATCCGCACGATGCCACGCGGGTTCGCCGCGGCCCACGCCACCAGCAGCACGACGAGCACGGGAGTGAGCACCGGCGAGCAGGCCACCACCACCGCGAACAGGATCGAGGCGGTCGCCGCGGCGCTCCAGGACCGGCGCGCCTCGATCCCGGCCAGGACCAGGAAGGGAAGCGCCAGATGCACGAGAACGCCCGTCGGCCGACCGTCGGTCAGGGCCGACAGCAGCGGCGGCGCCAGCATCCACAGCAGCGCCGCGACGAGCGGCGGCCAGCGCCGCTCACTGAGCCGCGTCGCGCACCACCACGCCCCCAGGGCAGCCAGCGGCAGCGCGGTGAGCCAGAGCAGCACCAGCGAGAAGGAGGGGCTCCACGCGGTGAGGCTGCCGAGCACCGCCACGACCGCGGTGAAGGGGTCGGCGGGACCAGACACCCCGACCGCCCCCTCGCGCGGGCCGGGAACCAGCTCAGCCCACAGACGCCCCAGGTCGCCGCCGATCGGAAGCAGCGCACCGCCGATCACGACCTGCGCCTGCAGCAGACTCCAGAACACGGCGACGCCGACGAGCGCCGCGAACAGCACGAGCCACGCGCCGCCGCCGCCCAGGAACGACGCGCGCACCAGCTCCGGCTCCTCAGCCCGGCCACCCCGCCGTTCACGCGCGGCCGCCCGGCGCTCACGCACCTCGTCGGCGGGCACGCGCAGAGGGGCGATCGCCGCCCACGGGATCCGGCGCGTCTTACGCAGTCGTGCACGCGCACGCCCGACACTGCCGTCGAACGCTGCGGCGAAACCGCTGGCCAGCTCCGCACCGATCAGGCCCGGCCGCTTGCCCACCAGATGCCCGATCGACCGGAGGACGGCGAGCGGCACCAGGCCCAGCCAGTGCCAGATCAGCGCGCCACCCGATGCGTACACCAGCCGTCGGTGCAGCTGTGCCGATCGCGCCAGGCGGTGCATCAGCCCGTCGGGCGCAGGGCGGCGCCGCCCGAAGTCTTCGGGACGGGAGGCCCGCGCGACCCGGGCGTCGGGGACGCGCACCACCCGCGCACCCGCGAGGCGCGTGCGGATCGAGAAATCGAGCCCCGCATCCGTGCTCGGAAGCCCCGGATCGAAACCCCCGAGCTCGGACCAGAGTGCGCGGCGCACCAGCATGCCCTGCGCGCTGACCCCCAGAACGTCGCCGTCGGAGTCGTACTGCGCCTGGTCGAGTTCGGCATCGACGAGGTGCACCGTCTCGCCATTGCGCGAGATGCTCTCGCCGTACGACAGCAGCAGCGTCGGATCGACGGGATCGACGAGCTTCGGCCCGGCCACCGCGACCGAGGGCGCGACCTCCACGGCGGCGAGCAGGCGGTGAAGCGCTGCGGGCTCGGGAACCGTGCCGGCCTCGAGCAGCCACAGCCAGTCAGCAGGCGACTCGGGCCCCAGAGAATCGACAGCACGCGCGATACCGCCGCCGAACGTGCGGGCAGAACTGCTGATCACCGGCACGGCGCGCGCCGACTCGAGAATCGCCGCGCTTGCATCAGTGGAGCCGGCATCGACGAACACGAACGTGTCGGGCCGCCGGGTCTGGCGGGCGACCGCCGCCAGGGTGCGCTCCAGCCCGGTCTCGCCGTTGCGCACGACGACGATCGCGGTCACCCGGGGCTGCATCGTTCCGAGGCTAGGCGGGGTACAGCGCTATCGGGCGCCGGACACACGCGATTGGCGGGCTTTGCAGCAATTGCCGGGAATGCGGCTCGCGCGGAAGAAACCGCTCAGGCGGTGCGGGCGCGCCGCAGCCGCCGCCGCTCGCGCTCGGACAGACCGCCCCAGATGCCGAAGCGCTCGTCGTTGGCGAGGGCGTAATCGAGGCACTGAGCCTTGACCTCGCACGACGTGCAGATCTTCTTGGCGTCGCGGGTCGAGCCGCCCTTCTCGGGGAAGAACGCCTCGGGATCGGTCTGCGCACACAGCGCGTCGGACTGCCACGCCAGCGGATTGTCGTCGTCATCGATGACGTTCGGCCGGATGCCGGGCAGCCCCAGGCGGACCGGATCGACGAACCAGTCCTCGGGCACGGACGGGCGATACCCGTTGCCTGTCATGTGCCACCTCACCGTCTTCAACGTGGCCCGGACTCCCCTGGCCCGGCCGATCGTTGAAGGTAATTACACCGTTGTGATTACCCTCACGTCAAGTCGTGGGCCGTTTTTCTCAGGCTCGCCCGGCGTGTCATGACGTCGCGGAGGGCCTCGACGCCTTAACGGCCTCCCACGCGCTGGCCACCATCTCGTCGAGCGTGTGCCGCATCCGCCAGTCGAGGTCGCGCGCGGCGAGCTCACCGCCCGCCACGATGCGGGGCGGGTCCCCGGCGCGGCGCGGCGCGAGTTCGGGGTCGAAGGCGATCCCGGTGACCCGCGCCATCGCATCCATGATCTGCCGCACCGACGATCCGGCGCCGCTGCCCAGGTTGTAGGCGGGCTCGAGCGGATCCCCGGCGTCGAGGCGCTTCGCCGCCTCGACGTGCGCCTTCGCGATGTCGGCCACGTGCACGTAGTCGCGCACCGCGGTGCCGTCGGGAGTCGGGTAGTCGTCGCCGAAGATCTTCGGGGCGCGGCCCGCCAGCAGTGCGTCAAAGACGAGCGGGAAGAGGTTGTGCGGGCTGGTGTCGTAGACGCCGGGGTCGCCCGACCCGACGACGTTGAAGTAGCGCAGGCTGGTGTGCCGCAGACCCGCCGCGATCGCCTGGTCGCGCAGCAGCCACTCGCCGATGAGCTTCGACTCGCCGTAGGGCGACTCGGGCGCTTTCGGGGTGCTCTCGGTGACCAGGTCCACGTCGGGAGTGCCGTACACCGCCGCGCTCGACGAGAACACCATCCGGTCGACCCCGGCGTCCTGCATCGCCGCGAGCAGCACGGTCGTGCCGTCGACGTTCTGCTCG
>DATJFV010000041.1:0-72287 GCA_035495435.1 Pseudolysinimonas sp. | reverse complement strand
GCGGTTGCTTGAGCAGCTCGACGAGGCGGGCGCCACGGCCCAGCGCTGCCGCGGACGCCGCGTCCAGGTCGGAGCCGAAGGCCGCGAACGCCTCCAGCTCGCGGTACTGCGACAGGTCCAGCCGCAGCGAGCCCGAGACCGTGCGCATCGCCCGCACCTGCGCGGCGCCACCGACGCGCGACACCGAGATGCCGACGTCGACCGCCGGGCGCTGGTTCGCGTTGAAGAGGTCGGACTGCAGGAAGATCTGACCGTCGGTGATGGAGATGACGTTGGTCGGGATGTACGCCGACACGTCGTTCGCCTTGGTCTCGATGATCGGAAGGCCGGTCATCGAGCCGGCACCCAGCTCATCGGACAGCTTCGCGCAACGTTCGAGAAGGCGGGAGTGCAGGTAGAAGACGTCGCCGGGGTACGCCTCACGTCCCGGCGGACGACGCAGCAGCAGCGACACGGCGCGGTACGCCTCGGCCTGCTTCGACAGGTCGTCGAAGATGATCAGCACGTGCTTGCCGCCGTACATCCAGTGCTGGCCGATGGCCGAGCCCGTGTAGGGCGCAAGGTACTTGAAGCCGGCTGCGTCGGAGGCCGGGGCCGCGACGATGGTGGTGTACTCCATGGCGCCGGCGTCCTCAAGGGCGCCCTTCACCGCGGCGATGGTCGAGCCCTTCTGGCCGATCGCGACATAGATGCAGCGCACCTGCTTGTTGACGTCACCCGAGTCCCAGTTGGACTTCTGGTTGATGATGGTGTCGATCGCGATGGCGGTCTTGCCGGTCTGGCGGTCGCCGATGATCAGCTGACGCTGGCCGCGACCGATCGGGATCATCGCGTCGATGGCCTTGATGCCGGTCTGCATCGGTTCGTGCACGCTCTTGCGCTGCATGACGCCGGGCGCCTGCAGCTCGAGGGCGCGACGACCCTCGGGCGTGATCTCGCCCAGACCGTCGATCGGCTGACCGAGCGGGTCGACCACGCGGCCGAGGAACGCGTCACCGACCGGGACCGAGAGGACCTCGCCCGTGCGGGTGACTTCCTGGCCCTCTTCGATGCCGGTGAAGTCACCGAGCACGATGACACCGATCTCGGATTCGTCGAGGTTCAGCGCGAGCCCGAGGGTGCCGTCGGCGAAACGCAGCAGCTCGTTCGCCATGACGCCGGGAAGACCCTCGACGTGGGCGATGCCGTCAGCCGCGTCGGTGACGGTGCCGACCTCGGTCTTGGCCGCCGCCGACGGCTTGTAGCCGGCGACGAAGTCTTTCAGGGCGCTGCGGATCTCGTCCGGGGAGATGGTGATGTCTGCCATGGGGTTGGTTCCTTTGACGATGGGCCGGGTCAGCCGGCCAGCTGGAGTCGGAGTTCGGCGAGGCGGGATGCCACGGTGCCGTCGATCACGTCGTCGCCGACCTGCACGCGCAGGCCGCCGATGACAGACGGATCGATACGAACGTCGATACGGGGCTCCCGCCCGTACTGCGCCGTGAGGGTCTTGGTGAGGGCGGACAGCTGGCCCGCGCTGAGCGGAGCAGCCGCCGTGACAGTGGCGACGATGCCGCCCGAGGCGTCAGCGACCGTCTCGGCCGCGGACTGCAGCAGCTGGCCGATGCGGCGACCGCGCGGGCTCTGCACCAGGTGACGGACGATGGCGAGCGTGCCCGCCGACGCCTTACCGGCGAGCAGCCGATCGACGAGCTCGGCCTTCTGCTGCGGGTCGCTGAGCGTGCTGCCGATAGCCAGCTCGAGCTCGTTGTCGCTCGAGACAGCGCGCGAGAACTCGAACAGTTCGGCCTCGACGTCGGCGTTGCCGGCATCACCAGCGATCGCTCGGATGCCGATCTGCTCGATCCCGTCGATCAACTGATCCGAGTTCGACCAGCGCGACGCGACCATGCCGTCGAGCAGTGACGCCGCAGCCGTGTCCAGCCCACCGAAGATCCGGCCGACGAGCTTGGCCTTGTCAGCCGGCTCGACCGACGGGTCGACCAGCACGGCGCGCAACTGCGACGAGCCGGCGATGTCACGACCGGCGGACAGCAGCTGCTCGCCGCTGGCCCGCGTGACGCCCTTCGCCGAGGCCAGAGCCGAGACGGCCGCCTCGAGGGCGGCGCGCGATGCCGAACCCATTACTTGCCCGCCTTCGCCTTCGTGCCGGTCGTGGCGCCGGTACGCACCGCGCCATCCGCTGCGGCCAGATCGGCGAGGAACCGATCGACCAGCCCGGCGGCCTTCTTGTCATCGCTGAGCGACTCGCCGATCACGCCGGAGGCCAGGTCGAGCGCCAGGCTGCCGACCTCGCTGCGCAGCGAGACCAGCGCGGCGGCGCGCTCGGCCTCGATCTGGTTCTGCGCGTTGGAGACGATGCGCGCGGCCTCGGCCTGCGCCTGCTCGACGAGCTCGGCACGGATGCGCTTGGCGTCCTCGCGAGCCTCCTCCTTGATGCGACCGGCTTCGCCGCGGGCCTCGGCCAGCTGCGCGTTGTACTTGTCCAGCGCCGCCTTCGCCTCGGCCTGCGCCTCTTCGGCGCGCTTGATGCCGCCGGCGATCGCGTCGCTGCGAGCGTCGAGCGCGGCGTTCAGGCGCGGCACCGCCTTCCAGATCATCACCACGAGGATGATGACGAAGGCGATGGTGCCCCAGAGCAGGTCGGGCAGTTCGGGGAGAAGAACTGAGTGCGTCTTCTCGCCCTCGGGATCCGCGCTCAGGACGGCGAATGCGGTCAGCATCCGGACTCCTTCGGTGAGAGGTGGGGCACCTTACGGCGCGGGGAACGGGATGAACGCGACGGCGATCGCGATGAAGCAGAGCGCTTCGGTGAGCGCGATGCCGAGGAACATCAGGCCCTGCAGGCGGCCCTGCAGCTCGGGCTGGCGGGCGACGGACTCGATCGTCTTGCCGACGATGATGCCCACGCCGATACCCGAGCCGATGACGGCGAGGCCGAAGGCGAGGGGGGCGAGCGATCCGACTACGTTCACAGGAATTTCCTTTCGAGGGTGGTTTGAGGCAAGTCTCAGTGCTCGTCGGCGAGCGACAGCTGGATGTAGATGGCGGTGAGGATGGCGAAGACGTAGGCCTGCAGCGCCGCGACGAAGATCTCGAGCACCGTGAAGGCCAGGGCGAAGGCGAAGGAGCCGATGCCGAGCAGGCCGATCAGGTTGCCCTGGTTGAACAGCACCGTCACGAAGAAGAACTGGGTGGCGAGGAAGCAGAGCGTGAGGAGCATGTGGCCCGCGACCATGTTCATGGTGAGTCGGAGGGTCAACGTGATCGGCCGCAGGATGAAGGTCGACAGGAACTCGAGCAGCGCCAGGAACGGCACCAGGGCGATCGGCACGCCCGGCAGGATCAGCTGGTTCTTGAAGTAGCGGAACCCGTGGCGCCGCAGGCCGGCGTAGATGAACACCACGTAGGCGACGACTGCCATGATGATCGGCATGCCGATGAGGCCCGTGCTGGCGATCTGCAGACCGGGGATCGTGCCGGTGAGATTCAGCCCGAGGGTCAGGAAGAAGATCGTGAAGAGCAGCGGCATGAAGCGCCGCCCGTCCTTCTCGCCGAGCGTCTCGATAGCGATGCTGTTGCGCACGAAGCCCGTGACGAGCTCGCCGACGACCTGCAGGCGGCCCGGAACGAGCTTGAGGTTGCGGGTGCCGAGCCAGAACAGCAGCACGAGGATGACGACAACCAGCATGCGGATGATCAGGATGCGGTTCATCTCGAACGGGGTACCGATCAACAGCACCGGCTCGGGGAAGAACTCGTCGATCGAAGGGCCGCAGAACTGGCCCTCGGGGCATTCGGCGCTGAGAGCAGAAGGGACGCCCGCACCAACGGCGGAGGCGAGGATTGTGGCTAGCAGGGCTTTCTCCAGATCAGGGCGCGGCGACGCGACGATCGTAGGGGGGAAGGTCTCCCTAACCCTATCAGGGCTTGGGGCGGTCCTCGCCCGGCAAGGTGACGTCGCTGACGTACGGCACACGTGCACGGGCGAAGGCGAGGAGGTCGCCGACCAGCGAACCGAGCACCGCGGCGATGGCGGCCACGGCGAACACTCCCGCGTCCATCCAGGTCTGGGTGCGCAGCCAGAGGGCGAACACCAGGAACAGCAGGATCTTCACCCCGAACGCGCCGAGCACCACCCCGAAGAACGCGGGGCTCGTTCCGTCGCCGCGCGCAACCCGCCCGCCCAGCAGGATGCTGCCCGCGGTGAGTCCGAGGAACACGGCCGAGAGCACGGCGCCCACCACTCCCCCGAGCAACCCCGGCAGCCCGGAGACGAGGTAGCCGACCCCCGCGGCGATCACCAGCACCACGGCCGCGACGATGGCGCCGTAGCGCAGGGCTCGGGTCAGAATCGGTGCGACGGTCATGGAGACTCCTCCTCGTGCCGGCGACGCCCGTCGCGCGGCTGGGTGTCGTGCAGCTGCCCGAGGACGACCTCGGCCTCGGCATCCGTCGTCTCCGTTTCGGGATCGCGCTGGTCTGCCGCAGCATCGAGCGGATCGAACGACGCCAGCGCGGCATCCTGTGCGAAGCCGGCCGCAGCGCTCTGCACTGCGAGTTCCGCAGCCTTGCGCCGGCTGAGTGGGGCCAGCGTCAGAATGGTGCAGACCACGAGACCGGCGATTGTGAACGCAACGGCCCACCACCAGTCCGCGAGGAACAGGAAGAGCAGGCAGCCGATGGATGCCAGAGCCGTCCAGGCGTAGAAGATCAGCACCGCGTGCAGGTGGGTGTGCCCCATGTCGAGCAAACGATGGTGGAGGTGCTTGCGGTCGGCCGAGAAGGGCGACTTGCCGGCGCGCAGGCGGCGCAGGATCGCCAGGCCGAAGTCGAGCAGCGGCACGATCAGCACGGCGAACGGCAGCAGGATCGGAATGTACGCCGGCAGCAGGCCACTCGCCCCGAGCAGGTCGTCGGGAACACCGCACTCGCCCGTGAGCCGGCACGGGTCGATGTCGCTGGTCACCGCAACGGTCGAGGCCGCCATCAGCAGACCCACCAGCAACGCCCCCGCGTCGCCCATGAACAGCCGCGCGGGATGCCAGTTGAGCGGCAGGAACCCGAGGCAGGCGCCGATCAGCACCGCCGAGATCAGCTGCGCCAGGTTGAAGTAGTTGCTCTGCTCGGTCGGCCCGTACTGGATGACGTAGCAGTAGATGAAGAACGCGCTGTTGGCGATGAGGGCGACTCCCGCGACCAGACCGTCGAGCCCGTCGATGAAGTTGATGGCGTTCATCACCAGCACCACGAGCAGCACCGTGATCACCAGCGACATGAACGGCGAGCCCTGCACGATCAGTCCGGGAATCGGGATGCTGGCGATCTGCACGCCCTGCCACGCCAAGAGCCCCGCGGCGAGGATCTGACCCGCGAGCTTCGTCAGCCAGTCGAGGTCCCAGATGTCGTCGGCCACCCCGATGAGCACGATCAGCAGCGCGGCGCCGAGGATCGCGAGGATGGTGCCCGGCCGGGAGTACACCAGGTCGAGCTGCGGGATGAGCGACCCGACCGCGAACGCGGTGAGGATGCCGAGGAACATCGCGATCCCGCCGAGCCGCGGCGTCGGCCGGGTGTGCACGTCGCGCTCACGGATCTTGGGGTAGAGCCGGAAGCGGTGGCTCAGCCGGTAGATCAGCACCGCGAACCCGAACGTCACCACGGCCGAGACCCCGATGACAAGCAGGTAGAAGATTATGCGCATCTGTCGGCCCCCACGACGCGCACGATGTCGGCGTCGGGGATGACACCGCTGCGGACGATGCACAGCTTGCCCTGGGGGGATTCCAGGGCGGTGGCGTCGACGATGGTGGAGGCCTGGGTGCCGCCCTCGCCCGCGTCCAGGTAGACGGCCACGGCATCCCCCAGCATCGCCTCGGCCGCCGCGGCGGTCGTGGCGGCGGGCTCGCCGGTGGCGTTCGCGCTGGAGACGGCGAGCGGCCCGGTCTCGGCGAGCAGTTCGAGCGCGATGGGGTGCGCGGGCATGCGCAGGGCGACGGTGCCGCGGGTCTCGCCGAGGTCCCAGCTGAGGGTGCTGCGGGCGCGCAGGATGACGGTCAGGCCGCCGGGCCAGTACTTCTCGACCAAGGCGCGCACCTCATCCGGAACCGTCTCGGCCAGCGCATCGAGGGTCGCAACGCCCGGGATCAGTACCGGGGGCGGTGCCGTGCGGTCGCGCCCCTTGGCGTCGAGCAGGCGCTGCACCGCCGCCGGGCTGAACGCGTCGGCCGCGACGCCGTAGACGGTGTCGGTGGGCATGACCACGAGTTCGCCCTTGGAGATGGCTTGGCGGGCCAGCCGCATGCCGGTCAGCAGGGCTTCCGGGTCAGAGGTGTCGTACGTGGCCATCCGTCCGATCCTATTCTGGAGAGACTGTGGCCCTTCTCTTCGTATTCGACATGGACGACGTGTTGTACGACTACGACTGGCGCGTGCGGATGCAGGGGCTGACGGCGCTGACCGGTCACGACCTGGCCGAACTGCGCCGGCGCTGGTGGAACGACCACGGCGAGTGGGCGGCCGAGGCGGGCGCCTACACAGACGGCGACGCGTATCACCGCGCGTGGGTTGCGGCGATCGGCGTCGATGTTCCGGTGGATGCCTGGGTCGCCAACCGGCGCGGCGCGATGACGGCGTGGCCCGATTCGATCGCGGCGGTGCGTCGGGCCGCCGAACTCGGGCAGGTGTCGCTGCTCACCAACAACGGTGCGCTCGTGCACGACCACCTGGCCGAGATCGCGCCCGAGATCGCCGACCTCTTCGGCGACCACCTGCGCACCTCGTCGTACTACGGGGCGCGGAAACCCGACCCGGAGGTGTTTCGGGCGCTGCTGCGGGAGTACCGGGCGGATCCGGCGGACGTGTTCTTCGCGGACGACCTCGTCGAGAACGTGCGCGGGGCCGAGAGCGTAGGGATCACGGGGCACGTGTTCCGGTCGGGAGCGGAGCTGCGGGATGCGGTGGAGGCGTTCGCGGCGTCACGCGGCGCCCCGCCGCCGGTTGAGTAGCGCCGCCCACGGCGGCGCGTATCGAAACCCGCTCAGTCCCCCGTTCCGCGTAGCCGAGCGATGGTGGCTCGGATCGTCTCCGCCTCACCTCGCTCTGGCACGCTCCTGCTCCCGGCCAGTCGACTGGCAACCCGCTCAAGGGCGGGTAGCGCGGTCGAGATCTCGAACATCGAGATCACAAGGTGGGCGTCATATCTGGTGAGCGAATCATCGCTCTCCAGGTCCTCAGACAGCACCTGATTGATCTCCGCCTTGTCGGCGGCGGGCTGCCGCGCATAGGTCGCCATCAGGGTTTCGATCACTTGATCTCCGGACTTCGGGTCGCGGTTAGCGTCTCGAACCTGGGTGTAGAACCGCTGCCACTCCGAAGCGTTCATGGGGCAAATCTCAAGTGCTGAACGGGAGGCTCAGAACCGAGCCGTCTCCAGCCTCGAGGACGGAGCTCCACGAAGTCACGGGACACCAAGAACCGCCTCGAGTCGAGCAATCACTGCCCCGAGAATGTCACGAACCTTGTCGCGGTCGGCGGGAGACACTCGATCCTCCTGCCAGCCGATGACGAGCGGGAGGTACCAGAGAAGCGATACCAGCCGACGGTCAAAGCTCTCCATGCCGGTGGGAAGTTCGTTCAGCGCCGACAGAAGGCGCCGAGCGCCCTCGGGATCGAATCGTCCGTCCCTCAGCCGCCCGATGAAGCCCTCGTCGCGATCGAACTCCGCGTCGATGCGGTCGACTACTCCCACTCCGGTGTCACCTCACGCCCCCCAACGTCGAAGCGAGAGTGAACGAAAACTCAAGCTGGTGCGACGGTAACGCAGGCAGGAACGCGGTGTCCACCGGTGCTGCCGGTTTCGACACGCCGCTGCGCGGCTACTCAACCGGCGGAGAGGGGAGCGCTGGTTTCGATACGCGGCCTTTGGCCGCTACTCAACCGGCGATGTGAGCCGACGTTGCTCGGTCTCGGCCGAGGAGGTCTGTCGTTGTGACGGGGGCTCGCCAGCCGTCCGACGCGAGCAGGGCGCGGATCTCGGGGCCCTGCAGGTCGCCGTGCTCGAGCACGAGGGTGCCGCCCGGCCGCAGCAGCGCCCGCGCGCGCAGCGAGACGGCGCGCACCACATCCAGACCGTCCGCTCCCCCGTAGAGCGCGTGCTCGGGGTCGTGCAGCCGCACCTCCGGGTCGCGCGGCACCGCGCCGACCGGGATGTACGGCGGGTTCGACACCACCACGTCGACGGTTCCGTCGAGTTCGGGCACGGCGTCGGCGAGGTCGGCGAACACCAGGCGCAGGTTCGGCGCGGCGACCTCGCGGGCGTTCTGCTTCGTCCACACGAACGCGCGCGGCGAGTTCTCGACGGCGACGACGGATGCGTGGGGCACCTCGGTCGCGAGCGCCAGCGCGATGGCGCCCGAGCCGGTTCCGAGGTCGATCGCGAGCGGCGCGGGCGACGGCACGGCGAGCAGCGCGTCGATCGCGAGCTGCGCCACCGTCTCGGTCTCGGGACGCGGCACGAAGACCCCGGGACCGACCGCCAGCTCGAGCTGCCGGAACGCGGCGCGACCCGTGATGTGCTGCAGCGGCTCGCGGGCGGCGCGGCGCTCGACCACCTCGATCACGGCCATCGCGTCGTCGGGGCCGACCCCGGCATCCGTCACCGCCTTGGCCTGCACCTGCCCGCGGGTCAGGCCCAGGACGTGGCCGATGAGGAGTTCGGCGTCGGCGTCGGGGGTGGGGACGCCGGCGTCCGACAAGACTCGGATGGCGTGGGTGCGGAGATCAGCGATGCTCTGCATGGTTTCGGTGGCTGGTTTCGATACGCGCTTCGCGCTACTCAACCGGCGGTGTTGAGGTCGGCCAGGCGGGCCTCTTCGTCGAACTGGATGCACGAGTCGATGACGGGGCCGAGGGCCCCGTTCATCACCTGATCGAGGTTGTACGCCTTGTAGCCGGTGCGGTGATCGGCGATGCGGTTCTCGGGGAAGTTGTAGGTGCGGATGCGCTCGGAGCGGTCCATCGAGCGGATCTGCGACTTGCGCGCATCGCTCGCCGCCGCGTTCAGCTCCTCCTGCTGCTTCGCCAGCAGCCGGGCACGCAGCACGCGCATGCCCGCCTCACGGTTCTGGATCTGCGACTTCTCGTTCTGCATCGACACCACGATCCCGGTCGGGATGTGGGTGATCCGCACCGCCGAGTCGGTCGTGTTCACCGACTGACCACCCGGGCCGGAGGAGCGGAAGACGTCGATCCTCAGATCGTTCGGGTCGATCTGCACCTCTTCGGGCTCATCCACCTCCGGGAACACCAGCACCCCGGTGGTGGAGGTGTGAATCCGCCCCTGCGACTCCGTCGCCGGCACGCGCTGCACCCGGTGGACGCCGCCCTCGTACTTCAGTGACGCCCACACGCCCTGCGCCGGGTCGGTGGCGTTCGCCTTGATCGCCAGCTGCACGTCTTTGTAGCCGCCGAGGTCGGACTCGGTGCGCTCGAGCAGCTCGGTCTTCCACCCGCGCGACTCGGCGTAGTGGATGTACATGCGCAGCAGGTCGGCGGCGAACAGCGCCGACTCTTCGCCACCCTCGCCGCCCTTAATCTCCATGATCACGTCGCGGCCGTCGTCGGGGTCGCGCGGGATCAGCAGCCGCCGCAGCTTCTCGGTCGCCGCCTCCAGCGACTGCTCGAGCGCGGGCACCTCGTCGGCGAACGCCGGGTCCTCTTTCGCCAGCTCGCGAGCGGCCTCGAGGTCGGAGGTCGCCTGCTGCCAGCCCTCATGGGCGGCCGCGATCTGGCTCAATTCCGCGTAGCGGCGGTTGACCTTCTTGGCGCGCCCGGCATCCGCATGGATGGCCGGGTCGGAGAGCTGCTGCTGCAGGTCGTCGCGTTCGGCCAGCAGCGAGGCTACCGACTCGAACATGACTTACTCCTTGTGGCCGTTGCCGTTCGCGTGCCCGTTGCCGTTGGCCGGCAGCGACGACTGGATCTGCACCAGGAACTCGGTGTTCGACTGCGTCTCCTTGAGGCGCGACAGCACCAGCTCGAGCTGCTGCTGCAGCTCCAGGCCGGCCAGCGCACGACGCAGACGCCAGGTGATCTTCACCTCGTCGGGGCTCAGCAGCTCCTCCTCGCGGCGGGTGCTCGAGGCGTAGATGTCGACCGCCGGGAAGATCCGCTTGTCGGCCAGGGCGCGCGACAGGCGCAGCTCCATGTTGCCGGTGCCCTTGAACTCCTCGAAGATCACCTCGTCCATCTTCGACCCGGTTTCGACGAGCGCGGTGGCGAGGATGGTCAGCGAACCGCCGCCCTCGATGTTGCGCGCCGCGCCGAAGAAGCGCTTCGGCGGGTACAGGGCGGATGCGTCCACGCCACCCGAGAGGATGCGTCCCGATGCGGGGCTGGCCAGGTTGTAGGCGCGGCCGAGCCGGGTGATCGAGTCGAGCAGCACGACGACGTCGTTGCCCAGCTCGACCAGACGCTTGGCGCGCTCGATGGCGAGCTCGGCGACCGTGGTGTGGTCCTCGGCGGGACGGTCGAAGGTCGAGGCGATGACCTCGCCCTTCACCGAACGCTGCATGTCGGTGACCTCTTCGGGCCGCTCGTCGACCAGGACCACCATGATGTGGACCTCGGGGTTGTTGATCGCGATCGCCTTGGCGATGGCCTGCAGGATGAGCGTCTTGCCGGCCTTCGGCGGCGCGACGATCAGGCCGCGCTGGCCCTTGCCGATCGGGGCGATCAGGTCGATGATGCGGGTCGACAGCTTGGCCGGCTCGGTCTCGAGGCGCAGGCGCTCGTTCGGGTAGATCGGCGTCAGCTTGCCGAACTCGACCCGCTCGCCCGCCGACTCGACGGTGTTGCCGTTGATCGAGTCGATCTTGACGATCGCGTTGTACTTCTGGCGGTTGCTCTGCTGCTCGCCCTCACGCGGCTGCCGGATCGCACCGACCACCGCGTCGCCCTTGCGCAGGTTGTACTTCTTGACCTGGCCGAGCGAGACGTAGACGTCGTTCGGGCCGGGCAGGTAGCCGCTGGTGCGCACGAACGCGTAGTTGTCGAGCACGTCGAGGATGCCGGCGACCGGGATCAGCACGTCGTCGTCGCTGATCTCGGGCTCGAAGTCGTCGTTCTGGCCGCCGCGGCCGCGCTTGCGGTCGCGGTAGCGGCTGCGGCCGGAGCGACCCTCGGCGTCGTCGCGCTGGTTCTGGCGGTCGCCGTCGGCGCCGCCCTGACCGCCGTCGTTCTTCTGGTTCTGGCCGCCGGAGTTCTGGCCACCGGAGTTCTGGCCGCCGGAGTTCTGGCCGCCCTCGCCCTTGCCGCTCTGGCCACCGCGGCGGTTGCGGTTGCGGCGCGAGCCACCCTCGCCGCCCTCGTCGGCCGCACCCGAGGTGACCTCGGGCAGCAGCTTGTCGAGGTCGGCGGCGACGTCCGCCGCAGCGACCGGGGTGGTGTCGGCTGCCGGAATGGCGGCGAGCTCGGCAGCGACCTCGGTCGACGCCGTCACGCGACGCGACCGGCGTGCGCGGGCCGGCGGCTCGGCCTCGGTCGGGGTTTCGACATCGGCGTCCTCAGCCGGCGCCAGCTCCTCAGCGGGAGCGAGATCCTCAACGATCTCGCTGCCCGTTTCGGGCGCGATGGTGTCGATCGGGGCCTGCGTCTCGGCGTCGATGACGTCGCCGCCCTCGTTCTCGGCCAGGGTGTCCACGAGTTCTCCTTTTCGCAGCTTCGCGGCGCCGGGGATCCCGCGTTGGGCAGCAAGGGCCTGGAGCTCGGGCAGTCGCAGACGGCTCAGCTCAATGCGGGGATCGGTCACGAAGCGTGGTGTCCTTTCAACCCGCGCACAGAACTCAGCGCGGGGAGAGATGGTGGTGAATGATGCCGCTCGGGATGAGGAAGGGCCTTAGGCCACGGCCTCCGTCGAGTGCGGTATCACTGTAGCACCCCGGAAGTCGACGGCCAGCAGCAGGCAGTTCCAGGGTGTCACGGCGTGCTCATGGATGAGTTGCTGGGCCACGAGCCGCTGCGAGGGGTCGTCGGCGAGCACCAGGATCGAGGGCCCGGCACCCGACACCACAGCGGCGAGGTCGTGCTCGCGCAGCACCCGGATCAGGTTGTCGGTCTCGGGCATGGCGCTGGCGCGGTAGCTCTGGTGCAGCTTGTCCTCGGTGGCCGCGAGCAGCAGTTCGGGGCTCTGGATGAGCGCCGCGATCAGCAGCGCCGAGCGCGAGACGTTGAAGACCGCATCCTCATGCGGAACCGACTCGGGCTGCAGGCTGCGGGCCAGCGCCGTCGACATGATCGACTCGATCGGCACCGCGACCAGCAGCGAAACACCGCGGTGCACGATCAGCTTCTTGTGCCGCGGGCCCTCGGGGGTCATCCAGGCGATGGTCAAACCGCCGAAGAGCGCCGGCGCCACATTGTCGGGGTGCCCCTCGAGCGCGGTCGCGAGCGACAGCAGCGCCTGGGCGTCGAGATCGACGATCCCCTCGAGCAACCCCTTCGCGGCCATGATGCCCGAGACGATCGCGGCGCCCGAGGAGCCCATTCCGCGACCATGCGGAATGCTGTTGCGAGCCACCAGGTCGAGGCCCGGCAGCTCGACGCCGTAGGCCGCGAACGCGTAGGCGATCGAGCGCACCACGAGGTTGGACTCGTCGGTGGGCACCTCGCCCGCACCGACGCCCTCGACGACGACTGTGGCACCCGGTTCGGCGCGCGCGGTGACCACGAGCTCGTCGTAGACCGACAGCGCGAGCCCGAGGGTGTCGAACCCGGGGCCGAGGTTGGCGGTGGTGGCCGGCACCTTCACCAGGACGCTGCGGCCCACCGGCACCGTCCTGTCGTTCGCGGCGGCGGCGGTCACGACAGCCCCAGGACTCCGGCGACCTCGGTCACGTCGACGGCGACGCTGGTCGGGGTCACCTCGACGCCGTCCGCGCCGCGCAGGGCCCACTGCGGATCTTTCAGCCCGTGGCCGGTGACGGTCAGGACGACGGTGGCGCCCTTCGGGATCGCGCCCGCGGCGGAGCGCTCGAGCAGACCGGCGACGCTGATCGCCGAGGCCGGCTCCACGAACACCCCGACTTCGCTCGACAGAATGCGATGCGCCTCGAGAATCGCGGGGTCCTCGATCGCACCGAAGTATCCGTCGGTCTCATCGCGGGCGGTGAGCGCCAGCTCCCACGAGGCCGGGTTGCCGATGCGGATGGCGCTGGCGATCGTCTCGGGGTGCTTGACCACCTCGCCGATCACGATCGGGGCGCTGCCGGCGGCCTGGAAGCCGAACATGCGCGGACGCTTCGTGGAGACGCCGCGGGCGGCCTCCTCGGCGTAGCCGCGCGAATACGCGGTGTAGTTGCCGGCGTTGCCGACCGGGATGAAATGGAAATCGGGTGCGTCGCCCAGCACCTCGACCACCTCGAAGGCGGCGGTCTTCTGCCCCTCGATGCGGTCGTTGTTGACCGAGTTGACCAGGTGCACCGGGTAGTGGTCGGCGAGCTCGCAGGCGATGTCGAGGCAGTCGTCGAAGTTGCCGCGCACCTGCAGCAGCTCGGCACCGTGGGCGATCGCCTGAGCCAGCTTGCCCATCGCGATCTTGCCCTCGGGCACCAGCACCGCCGCGGTGATGCCGGCGTGGGTGGCATACGCGGCGGCCGAGGCCGAGGTGTTGCCGGTCGAGGCGCAGATGACCGCCTTCGCCCCGTGCTCGACGGCCTTCGACACCGCCATCGTCATGCCGCGGTCTTTGAACGAGCCGGTCGGGTTCATGCCCTCGAACTTGACCCAGACCTTCGCGCCCGTGCGGGCCTCGAGCGCCGGCGCCGGAATCAGCGGGGTGCCGCCCTCACCGAGCGTGATGATGGGGGTCGCGTCCGTGACGTCCAGACGGTCCCGGTACTCGTGCAGCACTCCGCGCCACTGTGGCATTACAGTCCCTCGACTCTCAGCACGCTCGTGACCTCGGCCACGGACTCGGTCGCCTCGAGTGACGCGACGGTCGCGGCGAGCGCGGACTCCGTCGCCTCATGCGTGCCGATCACCAGGGTAGCGGTGGCGGAGGGCTGCTCTGTGCCGCCCGCCGCTGCCGGCTCGGCCGAACGCACCGACTGCTGCACGGCCTCGACCGAGACGTTGTGCTCGCTGAACATCGTCGCGATCTGCGCGAGCACACCCGGCTGGTCGACCACCTCCAGGGTGATCTGGTAGCGGGTGGTCACACTCGACATCGGAAGGATCGGCAGACCCGCCTGCGTGGACTCGGCGACTCCGGGGCCCCCGATGACGTGCCGCCGTGCCGCCGACACCACGTCGCCCAGCACCGCGGAGGCGGTCTGCACTCCCCCGGCACCCGCGCCGTAGAACATCAGCGACCCGGCCGCCTCCGCCTCGAGGAACACCGCGTTGTTGGCACCGTGCACCGCCGCGAGCGGATGGGACAGCGGCACCAGCGCCGGATGCACGCGCGCGCTCACGCCTTCGACCCCGGAGTCGTCGACGAGCCGCTCACAGACCGCCAGCAGCTTGATCACGTAGCCGGCGCGGCGGGCGGCCATCACCTGCTCGTGCGTGATCGCCGTGATCCCCTCGCGGTGCACCGCCTCGAGCGGCACCGTGGTGTGGAACGCCAGGGAGGCGAGGATGGCGGCCTTCTGCGCCGCGTCGTAGCCCTCGATGTCGGCCGTCGGGTCGGCCTCGGCGTAACCCAGCTCGGTCGCGGCGGCGAGCGCCTCCTCGAGCGTGTCGCCCTCGGTGTCCATGCGGTCGAGGATGTAGTTCGTGGTGCCGTTGACGATGCCGAGGATCCGGTGCACGCGGTCGCCGGCGAGGCTGTCGCGCAGCGGGCGGATGATCGGGATCGCCCCGCCGACGGCCGCCTCGTAATACAGCTGCGCGCCCACCTGCTCGGCGATCGCGAACAGCTCCGGGCCATGGGTGGCCAGCAGCGCCTTGTTGGCGGTGATCACGTCGGCGCCCGAGTTCATCGCCAACTCGAGGTATTCGCGAGCGGGCTCGAGACCGCCCATCAGCTCGATCACGATGTCGGCACCGAGGATCAGCGACCGGGCATCCGTGGTGAGCAGTTCGCGCGGAAACTCGGCGGAGCGCGGCGCGTCGAGGTCACGCACCGCGATGCCGACCACCTCGAGCCCCGCACCGATGCGGCCCGCGAGCTCGTCGGCGTGCTCGCGCAGCAGCGACGCCACCTGGGCGCCCACGGAGCCGGCCCCGAGCAGGGCGACGCGAAGATTGCGGTACTCGATCACGGTGTCACTCCCATATCGCGGGCGAGCAGGTCGGCCTCGGTCTCGCGCCGCACGATCACCCGTGCAGCGCCGTCGCGCACGGCGACCACGGCCGGCCGGCCGAGGTAGTTGTAGTTGCTGGCCAGCGACCAGCAGTAGGCGCCCGTGGCGGGCACCGCCACGAGATCGCCGGGCGTCACGTCGCCGGGCAGGTAGTCGGCGTGCACCACGATGTCGCCCGACTCGCAGTGCTTGCCCGCGATGCGCACCAGAGCCGGATCGGCGGCCGAGCTGCGGCTCGCGATGCGCACCGAATAGTCGGCGCCGTACAGGGCCGGCCGGATGTTGTCGCTCATCCCGCCGTCGACGCTGACATACCGACGCACGCTCTCACCCACCTGGACGTCCTTCACCGTGCCCACCTCGTACAGGGTCACCGTGGACGGGCCGATGATCGCCCGACCGGGCTCGATCGCGAGCCGCGGCACCGGGATGCCGAGTGCGGCGCACTCCGCGTGCACCACCCCGGCCAGTTCTGCGGCGAGCTGCTCGATCGGGGTCACCACGTCGGCCGCGGTGTAGGCGATGCCGAAACCGCCCCCGAGGTTCAGCTCGGGAACCTCGCCGCCTGTCAGCAGGCCTTTCTGCACCCCGAGCAGTCGCCGTGCGGCCTCGGCGAATCCGCCGGAGTCGAAGATCTGCGACCCGATGTGCGAATGAAGGCCCAGGAAGCGCAACGAATCGTGCGCGCGGATCGCGGCCACCGCATCCGGCACCTGGTCGAGCGGGATGCCGAACTTCTGGTCTTCGCGCGCCGTGGCCAGGTACTCGTGCGTCGAGGCGTGCACGCCCGAGTTGACCCGCAGCCGCACGTTCTGCACCGTGCCATGCCGGCGGGCGGACTCGGCGACGCGATCGACCTCGACGACGCTGTCGAGGACGATCGCCCCCACACCCAGCTCGACGCAACGGTCGATCTCGGCGTGGCTCTTGTTGTTGCCATGCATGCCCAGGCGTGCGGGGTCGACCTCGGCTGCGACCGCCACCGCGAGCTCGCCGCCACTGCACACGTCGATGTTGAGACCCGCCTCGGTCACCCACCGTGCCACCTCGGTGCTGAGGAACGCCTTGCCCGCGTAGTACACCTTGACGTCGGCACCGGCGGCGTCGTCGAACGCGCGCTTCAGCGCCGTCGCACGCGCTCGCACATCGGCCTCGTCGACCACATACAGCGGGGTGCCGAACTCGGCGGCGAGCTGCGACGCGGCCACGCCCGCGATCTGAATCTCACCGGATGCCGTGCGGGCCGCGTGCATCGGCCAGACCCCCGCGGCGAGCGCGTTGGCGTCGTCGGGGTGGGCCAGCCACTCCGGAGCGAGCGGGTTCACGGACATGTCGCCTCACGGATATGAATCGAACAGTGAGGCGAGCGAACCCGGCTTGGTCCCTGAAGCCGGGGCCAGTTTAGCGAATCCCGAGCCGCTCCCCGAACCCGATCAGCGTCTCGACCAGCACGCGCGGGAACGAGCCGTCGGTCTCGAGCGCCACCCGGGTGCGCCCAGGCGCGACGCCCTCGAAGCGCCGGTACTTCGCGCGCGTGTCGGCGATGGTCGCCCCGCGGCTCGGTCCGTCGGTGCAGTCGACGTCGACGTCGATGTGCGGGAACACCGTCGGCACGATGTCACCCGTGAGGATCGCGGCCGCGAGCGCGTCGTGCGCGGGCGAGGCGCGGCGGCCGTAAACGGCCCACCCGTACCCGCCGAAATAGAAGTCGGTGGCGCGGGCCACGAACTCGGGTACGGCGGTGCCGGCGGCGAAGAGGGCCGAACGGTCGGACTCCTCGAGCACCTCGCGCATCGTCACATCGAGCGGCACCAGCGTCGTCGGCCACGCCGCCGACAGCACCACCTGCGCGGCCTCGGGGTCATGGATGATGTTCGCCTCGGCGGCGGGCGACTGGTTGCCCGGCGCATCGCAGGCCCCGCCCATGATGACGACGTCGGCGACCCGATCCGTCAGGTCGGGGATGCGTTCGAGTGCGTGCGCCAGGTTGGTCAGCGGTGCGACCGCCAGAATGCGCAGCCGCCCGGCGTACTCGCGCGACAGGTCATCGATCAGGGTCACGGCATCGCGGCTGTCGGGCTGCGCGGCGACGTCGGTGGGCAGACCCGCGTCGCCGAGACCGTCGCTACCGTGCACATGCGTCGCGAGGTAGGTGACCTCGCCGACCAGCGGGTTCTCCGCGCCGACCGCGACCGGGATGTCGCCGCGCCCCACCAGTTCGAGCACCCGCAGGCTGTTGATCGCGCACTGCGCGGCCGTGTTGTTGCCGAACACGCTCGTGACGCCCACCACCTCGAAGCGGTCCTGGGCGAGCATGAAGAGCAGGGCCATGGCATCGTCGATGCCGGTGTCGCAGTCGACGAGGACGGGGATGCGGTCGGTCACGCCTCCGACGCTAACCGGCGGGGCGCGGGCGGCGCAGCGCGCATCCGAGCAGCGGGGTCAGCGGGCCAGCCGGGTCAGCGGGCCACCGGGGTCAGCGGGCCAGCCGGGACGGGCGGGCCGCGAAACGGTCGAGGTGCTCTGCGGCGGCGTCGACGTCGTCGGTGACGAGGACCAGCCGGCCGGCGCTCTCGCGGACACCCGGTGAGGCGGTGGCGAACAGCGCGTCGAGCAGCGGCCCGACCGGCAGCACACTCCCCCAGTATTCGACGCCGAGGAACACCATCGGGCTGAACCAGTCGGGGGTGTGGGCGTAGTAGTTCTGGTTCGCGTCCTGGAACACCTCCTGCAGCGTCCCCGCGCTGCCCTGGGTGAACACCAGGCCCTGCCGTGCCACCGTGATCAGGCCGTCCTCGCGCACCGAGTTCTGGAACAGCTTCGCGATCCGCGTCGCGAACGGGCTGGTCGGCTCGTGGCCGTAATGCCAGGTCGGGATGGAGAGCGACTCCACGGGGTCGGAGATCTGACGGCTCGCCAGCCAGGCCGGAGCGAGCCACTCCCCCGCGGCACGCACCAGCGCCGGGTTCGGCACTCCCTGGGGGTCGATGATGTGGTGCAGCTCGGGCATCGTCGGCACCTCGGCGAGGCGCGCCACCGTCTCGCGCAGCAGGCCCTCGGGATGCCGGGATGTCGCGGCACCGATATGCGCCGCCTCCATGGCGCCCGGTCCGCCGCCTGAGCACACCAGCATCCCGCGCTGGGCGAGGTCCCGGGCGAGCTGCGCGATGCGCAGGTACTCGGGCGAGTTGCGCGGCAGCTCATGCCCGCCCATCACGCCCACGACGCGGCGCGCGGAGATCAGGCTGCCGAGATCGAAGGTGAGGTGCGCATCGTGCACCGCGCGTGCGACGGCCTCATCGGCATCCATCGGCGTGTTCCGGCCGGTCGCGACGAACCAGCGGAAGCTGCGGAAGTCCAGCGTCTCGCCATACGACTCCGGCCGCCGCGGGTCGAAACCCGCGAACAGCTCGCCGGGCGTGTAGACGTCGCGGCGGTCGGTGTCGAAGGGGAGCTCAGCCGTCGCAGGTGCCGTTCGTCGACATCTCCGGGCCGCCGAGCGCCACGTCCTTACCCTCGATCTTCAGCACCAGGTCCTTCGCGACCACGTCGACGTCGCCGAGGGTGAGGGCCGCCGGGATGGCGTCGCTCACGCACAGCTTCTGCTGGGCCAGGAACGGATCGGCGAGCTCGCCGAGCTCGGCCCGCAACTGGTCGGGCGTGTAGTCCTGGTCGCCAAGGGTCACGGTGGTCGGGGTGAAGACCATGCGGCCCTCCTCGGCCGACGGTTCGAGGCCGATGCCCACCGGAAGCTTGAAGAAGAACAGGTCGATGGTGGTGGCGACCGTGATCTCCGGCTCCTCCAGCAGCACCGACTCGGGCTTGATGTCTCCGAGCGCCTGGGTCAGTTGCGCGGCCACCTGCTCTTCGGGGATCGCGAACGTGATGTCGAGCGTCGACGTCTGCTTGTTCGGATCGAGCGGCACCGCCTCGGCGTGCAGGGCCGCCGCCCCGCTCAGGGTGCCGAACGTGACGTCGCTCGCGGTGACGTCGACCGTGTTCAGCTTGCCGGCGAGCGCCTGCAGCAGCACCGGTTGGTCGCCGATGTCGACCTTCACCGTCGAGGGGTCGGTGACCCCGAGCACGGCGACGACACGCTGCTTGATGGTGTCGACGGCCTGGGCGCGCGCGAGGTTCTCGCCGATCACGGCGCCGACGATCAGCAGGATCACCACGAGCACCACCACGCCGATCAGCACGAACGGCCAGCGCCGGCGCTTCTGCTTCGGAGCCTCGAGCACCACCACGCGCGGTCCCGGCGCGGCGGATGCGGCGGTCGCCTCGGTGGGGGCCGGCGCGATCACCTCGGTCGGCTGCGATGCACCGGATGCTTCGGCCGGCTTCTCGACAGGCTTCTCGCTGACCGGCGGGATCGGCTTCGTCGTCGCCTCGGGAGCGGCCGCTGCGGAACTCGCTGTGGTCGCGGCAGGAGCCTTCTCCGCCGGAGCTTTCGCGGCAGGTGCCTTCGCAGCCGGCTTCTTCGCGGCAGGCGCCTTGGCCGCCGCCGGCTTCTTCGCCGCCGGCTTCTTCGCCGCCGGAGCCTTCGCAGCGGGGGTCTTCGCCGCCGGGGTCTTCGCGGCCGCCGGCTTCTTCGCCGCGGGCTTCTTCTGGGGTGTCTCGTCGCTCATGATCTGCTTTCGAAGGGTCGGACTACATCTTGTCGGGCGCGCTCACACCGAGCAGCGCCAGGCCGTTGCGCAGCACCTGGCCCGCGGCGTCGTTCAGCCAGAGCCGGGTGCGGTGCACATCCTGAACGGGATCGTCGCCGAGCGGAATCACGCGGCAGGCGTCGTACCAGCGGTGATACGAGCCGGCGAGGTCTTCGAGATAGCGCGCGACGCGGTGCGGCTCGCGCAGTTCAGCCGCCTGCAGCAGGATGCGCGGGAACTCGGCGATCACGCCCAGCAGGATGCTCTCGGTCTCGTGCTCGAGGGTCGCCGCGTCGAACACCGAGCGGTCGACCCCGCTGGCCTCGGCGTTGCGCGCCACCGCACGGGTGCGGGCATGGGCGTACTGCACGTAGAAGACGGGGTTGTCGTTGCTGCGCTTCGCCAGCAGATCGAGGTCGACATCGATCGAGGAGTCGACGCTGCTGCGCACCAGGGCGTAGCGCGCCGCGTCGACGCCCACCGCATCCACCAGATCCTCCAGCGTCACCACCGTGCCCGCGCGCTTGGACATGCGCACCGGCTCGCCCTCGCGCACCAGATTGACCTGCTGTCCGATCAGGATCTCGAGGTTCACGTACGGCACGTCGCCGAATGCGGCGGTCATCGCCATCAGGCGGCGCACGTAGCCGTGGTGGTCGGCGCCGAGCAGGATCAGGTTGCGCTCGAAACCGCGCTCACGCTTGTCGAGGTAGTAGGCCAAGTCGCCCGAGATGTAGGCCGGTTCGCCGTCGGACTTGATCACGACCCGGTCTTTGTCGTCGCCGAACTCGGTGGTGCGCAACCAGGTGGCGCCGTCGGCCTCGTAGATGTGGCCCAGTTCGCGCAGGCGAGCGACGGCGCGTTCGACGGCGCCCGATTCGTGCAGCGAGTTCTCGTGCGTGTAGACGTCGAAGTCGACGCCGAAGTCGTGCATGCTCGCTTTGATCTCACCGAACATCAGCTCGACCCCGACCTCGCGGAAGACCTCCTGCGCCTGATCGCGCGGCAGGTCGTGCAGTGCCGCGGCGCCACCGGGGTAACTCGCCTCGACCTGTGCGGCGATCTCGAGGATGTAACCGCCGCCGTAGCCGTCCTCCGGCGCGGGCTCGCCGCGGTGTGCGGCCAGCAGGCTGCGCGCGAAGCGGTCGATCTGGGTGCCGTGGTCGTTGAAGTAGTACTCGCGGGTGACCACCCCGCCCTGCGCCTCGAACAGCCGGGCGAGGCTGTCGCCGACCGCCGCCCAGCGCGTGCCGCCGATGTGGATCGGGCCGGTCGGGTTCGCCGACACGAACTCGACGTTGATCGTCACGCCGTCGTACAGCACGCCGCGCCCGTAGGCCTCCGCCTGCTCGACGACGACCTGCGCGAGAGCGCCCGCCGCCGCCGCATCCAGGCGGATGTTGAGGAACCCCGGCCCCGCAACCTCCGCCGTGGCGACCCCCGGCACGCCGGCGAGCTCGGCACCGATGTCGGCGGCGAAGGCGCGAGCATCGACTCCGAGGCGCTTGCCCAGCTTGAGAGCCGCGTTCGAGGCCCAGTCGCCGTGATCGCGGTTGCGCGGGCGCTCGAGGGTCACGTCCTCGGGAGTGATGGCCCCGGCATCCAGCCCTCGCCGGGTCGCCGCCGACCTGACGACGTCGAGAAGTGCGGCGGCGAGTTCGGCGGGATTCACAACGCACGATCCTACCGGGGCGGATTCCCACGGAAACCGGGTGACAATGGAGCATGCCTCGTCGCGTTCTCAGCACGCTCGCCGCCGCATCCGTCGCCCTCGCGGTGCTGGCCGGTTGCACCCCCACCGAGCCGGTCCCGACTGCGGAGCCCACGACCGAACCGACGCCGTCCGACACACCGAGCACCGAGCCGACCGATCAGCCCGTCGGCACCCCCGTCGGCAAGAGCTGCGACGAACTGGTCACGCCCGACACGCTCTACGTCTACAACCCGAACTTCGGCCCTGTCGACGACTTCACTCCCACCGCCGGCACACCCGCCGCAAGCGCGCTCGCGTACGCGGGGGTCGCCTGCCGCTGGCAGAACGAGACCAACGGCCAGGTGATCGACGTCTCGGTCGCGCAGCTCGACGACGACACGCTCGAAGCACTCAAGAACGCCGCCTTCAGCGACAGCCAGATGGTTCCCACCTACGGAGAAGAGGCCTACTTCAGCGTCGGCGACGACGGCATCGGGGTGGCGCAGGTGTTCCAGGGCTCGTACTGGATCGTGGCCGCGTCGCCCGTATTCTTCGAGCCCGGAGATGCGACCGAGATCGTGCAGTCGGTGATCGGCGCGCTCAGCTGAGCTCGACCAGCTCGTCCGGATCGTCGGCGAGCGCCTCGTCGGCCAGGGCCGTCACCGACAGCCGGGTCAGCCGGATATCGCTGACCGTGTTGGTGAGGAACGCCGTGTCGGTCGCGTCCCGCCCCGTCGCCACGCGCACCATGCCCGCCCGCGGAGCCAGCCGGGTGGCGTCGACCACCACCCACCGCCCCTCCACCAGAGCTTCCACGACCGCGTGGAAATCGGGCGGATCCAGCTGCGGCGCGTACACCGACACCAGACGCGCCGGCACATCGAGGGCGCGCAGCATCGCCGCCGTGACATGCGCGAAGTCGCGGCAGACCCCCGCGCCGGCGTCGAGGGTCTCGACGGCACCGCCGAGCGGCGACGTCGCAGCGGATTCGTAGGTGAGCCGCTCGTGCACCCAGTCACCGACGGCGCGCACCAGGGCGGCGCCGTCGAGACCCGGGAAGGTGTCGCGCGCCATGGGCTGCAGCGTGTCGGACTGCACGTACCGGCTCGGCCGCAGGTAGGTGATGGCGTCGAGGGGATCGACCGGCCACGGCGCCGAGCGTCCCGCGACCGTCGCGCGGTACTCGATCGTCATGGCACCCGGTGTGGTCTCGAACAGTTGCACGCGGGTGCCGTGCAGATCGTCGAGTTCGCGTGTCGGGATGGGCTCACCGTCGAGCCGCACCTCGAGGTGCTCGCTCTCGAGCGGCACGCCCCGCGCCACCGACACCGCGAGCATGAACTCGGTGGGACCGTCGACCGTCAGCTCCAGCCGCGCGTTCAGATCTCGTCTCAGCCCCACGCTGCTAACCTAGGTGAGTCTGCCCTCGTAGCTCAGTGGATAGAGCGCTTCCCTCCGAAGGAAGAAGTCGCACGTTCGAATCGTGTCGAGGGCACCGAAAGCACGGTCATCGCCCATGCCCCCATCAGCTGGAGGCGTGAGACTGCAGGAACTCGTAGAGTTCGCGGTCGTCGACGCCCGGGAAGGTGCCCGACGGCAGCGGCGAGAAGATGTGCGCGTGCACCTTCGCGCTCGTCCAGGCGCGGCTCGCCCAATGCTGCGCCAACTCGGCGGGCGGCTTGCGGCAGCAGGTGGCGTCGGGGCAGCGTGACTGCTCGCGCCGGGTGGTCTCGCGACCCCGGAACCACTTCGAATCGGCGAACGGCACTCCGAGGGTGATCGAGAACTCGTCCGACGCGCTCGTGCCGATCTGGGTCGACTCGAAGAACGACCCCTGCGGGGTGTCGGTGTACTGGTAGAACTCGGTCGTGCGGTTGGTGCGGGCGAACGCCCGACGCGCCGCCCAGCGGCGGCAGACGAGTTCGCCCTCGGTGCTGCCCGTGACATCCACCGGAAGCGGAAGCCCGTCATTCTCGTAGGCCTTGTAGACGGCCCCGTCGCCGCCGACCCGCAGGAAATGCCACTTCATGTCGAGGTAGGGGGTGGCGAGGTTGGTGAACCGCAGCGCAGCCGACTCGTGGGTGGTGCCGAACGCATCGCGGAAGTCCTCGATGGCGATGTTGCGCTCGGCTTTGGCCTGCCGCAGGAACTCGACCGACGCGGTGAGCGGCATGAGGCATGCCGACGCGAAGTAGTTGATCTCGAGCCGCTGATGCAGGAACTGCGCGTAGCTGGTGGGTGCCGCGTGCCCGAGCAGGCGGTGAGCGATCGCTTGCAGAGCCATCGAACGCAGGCCGTGGCCACCCGGGATCGACGCCGGGGGCAGGTAGATGCGGCCGTTCTCGAGATCGGTCACCGACCGCGCCGAGTGCGGCAGGTCGTTGACATGCACGAGCTCGAAGCCGAGGTTCTCGGCCATCTTGCGGGTCTCGCGGTGGGTGAGCGCCCCCGAGACGTGCCCGGCTTTCTTCAACTGCTCTTCGGCCAGCGCCTCGAGCTCGGGGATGTGGTTGTCACGCGCCCGCATCATGGCGCGCAGCTCGGTGTTGGCCCGACGCGCCTCCTCGGGGGTCGCGATCGCCTCGTGGGCGCGTCGGGCGAGTTCGGCGTGCAGGCCCACCAGTGCCCGCAAGGTCTCGTCCGACATGCTCTTGCCCGCCCGGATCACCGGCAGCCCGAGCTCGGCGTACACCGGGCTCGACTGGGCGCGATCCAGCTCGATCTCGAGCCGGGCGCGCTCGGTGGGGGGAACCGGATCGAGCAGATCGGAGACGGGGATGCCGAGCCGCTCGGCGATCGCACCGAGCAGCGACAGCCGGGGCTCGCGCTTGCCGTTCTCCATCAGCGAGAGCTGGCTGGCCGCGACCCCGACGTCGGCGCCGAGCTGGTCCAGGGTGAGGCCCGCCTCGGTGCGGAAGTGCCGCATCCGCTGCCCCAAGGTCGCGAGATCGTTCATGAATTGCATCCTATTCGAAATTTCTCTGGATCTTTTCGCGCAGTCGGGGGCCCCGGCGCCCGAATTCTGCCGCATGGTGGACAGAGATCAAGATTTTCAGGAGGAGCCATGACGGTGATCGACACTCCCGCAGTGACCGAGGAGGACTACGCGCCCGTTCACGACTCCAGCTGGGCGCTTGCGCCGGAGGGCACCGACCCGCGGGTCATCGCCTGGGTGGAGAAGATGGCGCACCTCACCACACCCGACACCGTCGTCTGGTGCGACGGCTCGCGGCGCGAGCAGGACGAGCTGCTGCGCGGACTGGTCGCCGCCGGCACGCTCACCCGGCTGAACGCCGAGCACCGGCCCTACAGCTTCCTGGCGCGCAGCCACCCCGAGGACGTCGCTCGCGTCGAAGCCCGCACCTTCATCTGCTCCGAGCGCGAAGAGGACGCCGGCCCTACCAACAACTGGGCCGACCCGGACGAGATGCGCTCGACGCTCGAGGGACTGTTCACCGGATCGATGCGCGGGCGCACGATGTACGTCGTGCCGTTCTCCATGGGTCCGCTCGGCAGCCCGCTGGCCCGGCTCGGGGTGCAGATCACCGACTCGCCCTACGTCGTGGTGAGCATGGGGATCATGACCCGGATGGGGTCGGCGGCCCTGGCGCAGATCGGCCCCGACACCGAGTGGGTGCCCGCCGCGCACACGGTCGGCGCGCCGCTGAAGCCCGGCCAGGCCGACGTGCCGTGGCCGTGCAACGACCTGAAGTACATCTCGCACTTCCCCGAGACCCGGGAGATCTGGTCGTTCGGTTCGGCGTACGGCGGCAACGCGATCCTGGCCAAGAAGGCGTTCGCCCTGCGCATCGCCAGCGTCATCGCCCGCGACGAGGGCTGGCTGGCCGAGCACATGCTGCTGCTGAAGGTCACCAACCCGCGCGGACGGGTGTTCCACGTCGCCGCGGCGTTCCCGAGTGCGTGCGGCAAGACGAACTTCGCGATGCTGCGCCCGACGATCCCCGGCTGGCAGGTCGAGACCATCGGTGACGACATCGCCTGGCTCGCCCCGGGTCCCGACGGAAAGCTGCGCGCGATCAATCCCGAGGCCGGCATCTTCGGCGTCGCACCTGGAACCAGCGCCTCGACCAACGCGACCGCGCTCGAGAGCCTGTGGGGCAACACGATCTTCACCAACGTCGCCCTTCGCGACGACGGTGACGTCTGGTGGGAGGGAATGACCGACAAGGCGCCCGAGCACCTCATCGACTGGACGGGCGAGCACTGGACACCGGACTCCGGGCGTCCGGCGGCTCACCCGAACTCACGCTTCACCGTGGCCGCCTCCCAGATTCCGAGCATCTCGGATGACTGGGACGACCCGCGGGGCGTCGTCATCGACGCGATCATCTTCGGCGGCCGGCGTGCCACCAACGTGCCTCTGGTGGCGGAGGCACGGGACTGGGAGCACGGCGTCTTCGTGGGCGCCACGATCTCATCCGAGCGCACGGCGGCCGCCGAAGGCACTGTCGGGGAGTTGCGTCGCGACCCGTTCGCGATGCTGCCGTTCTGCGGGTACAACATGGCCGAGCACTGGAAGCACTGGCTGGAGGTCGGCGCCGGGCTGCGGGCCACGGGCGGGCTTCCGCGGGTGTTCCAGGTGAACTGGTTCCGCAAGGGCGAGGACGGACGATTCCTCTGGCCGGGGTTCGGCGACAACGCGCGCGTGCTGGCCTGGATCCTGGAGCGGGTCGAGGGGCGCGCTGCGGCGATCGACAGCCCGGTCGGCTGGCTGCCCGCCCCCGGCGCCATCGACCTCGACGGAGCCGGCGTCAGCGATGCGGACTGGCAGGAGCTGTTCCGCATCGACCCCGCCGCTCACCTGGCCGAGGCCGACGACGCCGAGGCCTTCTTCGCCGGCTTCGGCGACCGCCTCCCCGCTGAGGTGCGCGCGCAACTGGACGGACTGCGCGGGCGACTGCAGGCGCAGTAACCCCAACCGACCTCCCCCGAACCCGGAGGTCCCGGCGACTCGCTGGCGCCGGGACCTCCGCCACCGGAAACGCGCAACGCACCGCTCCCAACGTTTTCGCCGCGGCATCCGTCTTTAAGGTTGTGAGCATGCAACCGTGGGAGAGCGTGGTGACCGAACTGGTCGCCACCCGCGGCGACGCCCTGCAGCGTTACGCCATGCTGCTCTGCGGCTCGCGCGAACAGGCGGCCGACCTGGTCCAGGACGCCCTGGTGAAGACCTTCGGGCGGCTGCGCAATGGCTTCACCGTCGAGAGCGCCGAGGCCTACGTGCGCCGGGCGATCCTGAACGGGCATCTCGACGGCGGGCGGCGGATGAGCCGCTGGCGCAAGCTCGCCCCGCTGGAGTACGTCCCCGACGAGCAGCCCTCGTCGGCCGGGGACACCGACCTGAAGCAGGACCTGCACCGTGAACTGCGCAAGCTCAGCCCCCGGGAGCGCGCCTGCCTGGTGCTGCGCTACTACGACGACCTGAAGGTGGACGACATCGCCCGCACCCTCGGCATCAGCTCGGGTGCGGTGAAGCGCTATCTCAGCGACGGGCTGGCGAAGATGGCCATCTCGCTCGCCGACGACGGCACCGCCGCCGACCGTCTGGGCGCACCCCGCCCCGGCACAGCGAAGGGACGCACCCATGCCCAGCGATTCTGACCTGCGCCGCCGCTTTCACGAGGGCACCCAGCCCCGCGGCGAGATCGATGTGGAGGCTGTGCTGCGCCGGGCGCGGGCGCGCCGCCGCCCGAAGGTGGTGCTCGCCGCCGCCTCCTCGGTTCTGGCGATCGCTGCGATCGCGATCCCGGCGGTCGTCGTGAACGGCCTACCGGGTATGAGCACCGGCGACCAGGTGCTCTCGGCGGGAGATGCCGCCGCGCCGGAGTCGGCCGGAGGGGCGGCCGGAACCTCCGAGACCCAGCTGAACGACCCCGCGTCCCAGATCCTCAACCTGTGCGGTGCCGAGATCGCACAGCCGGCGCCCGCCGCGAACGGCCTGACCGTCAGCATCGCCCCCGTGACGGCGTCTGCCGGCGAGCACGGCATCCCGGTGACGGTCACCCTCACCAATGCGGGAACCTCGTCGATCTTCGGCAGCACCGCAGCGGCGCCCGCGCTCACCCTGTCGCGCGACGGCGTCACGGTCTGGCACACGAGCGAGGCGTCCGACGGAGCGGCGCGCGTGGTCGACCTCGGTCCCGGCGAGTCGATGACCTATCAGACCAGCTTCGATGCGGTGATCTGCGGCGAGGGCGACGACGCGGACCTCGTCTCCCCGGACGCGCTGCCGGCGGCCCCGCCGGGCACCTACCTGCTGTGGGCGATGATCGACCTCACGCACGATGACGGATCGGCGGTCGACCTGGTCTCGGGCCCGGCCGTCGCCGTGACCCTGCGCTGAGCTTCAGGCCCGCTGCATAGGATGCGCTCATGCGCGTCTTGGTTGCTTCCCTGCTCGCCGCGGCCGCCGCGCTTGTCCTCGGGGCCGGGCCCGCATTCGCCCGCGGGGCTGATGATCCGGTCGACCTGGCCGGTGCCTATGTGCTCGATACGTCGGGGGTTCTGGGGGCGCGGACAGGTGAGGTGAGCGACGCGCTCGACCGGCTCTACACCGAGACCGGAGCCAAAGTCTTCATCGTGTACGTCGACCGTTTCGAGAACCCATCGGACGCGCTCGACTGGGCCGACAGCAGCGCCGAGCTGAGCGGCCTCGGGCCGGCCGATCTGCTGCTGGCCATCGCAACCGCCGACCGCGAGTACGCCTACTCGGCGGGCACCGCGTTCCCGGTCAGCGACGGCGACATCGAGAAGGTCGTGAACGACGACCTCATCCCGCAGCTGCGCGACAGCGCCTGGGCGGATGCCGGGGTCGCCTTCGCCGACGGCCTGGTCGCCGTGCAGGCACCCTCCCCCGTGCCCGGGATCGTCGGCGGGGTCGCGGCAGCGGCAGTCGGTACGGGCGTCGTGGTGGCGGTGACGCGCGCGCGGCTGCGCAAGCGCAAGGCCGCCCGCGCGGCCGAGGCGGAAGCCGACGCCCTCGATCAGCGGGCGGGCACCATTCTGGTGCAACTGGACGACGCGCTGAAGACCAGCGAGCAGGAGCTTGGCTTCGCGGAGGCGCAGTTCGGCGCGGCCCAGGTGAAGGATTTCGCGGCAGCCCTCGCCCGGGCCACAGAGCTTGCGCAGCAGGCCTTCGAACTGCAGCAGAAGCTCGACGACGCGTTCCCCGAGACGGCGCAGCAGCACCGTGCCATGACCGAGCAGCTCATCCAGCTGGCGTCCCAGGCGGACGAGGTGCTCGATGCGCAGACGGCCGCGTTCGACGAGCTGCGTCAGTTGGAGAAGAATGCCGCCTCGGTGCTCGACGACGTCGCGACGCGGCAGAAGGGGCTCGATGCACGGATCGAGCAGGCGGCGACCACCATCGCCGCGCTGAGGAAGACCTATCCCGAGGGCGACCTGTCGAGCCTGGCCGGACTGCCCGCCCAGGCGCGCAAGCTCGACACGTTCGCCCGCACCACCGTCCGCGAGGCGCGGAACGCGCTCACCGCGGCCGCAGGGTCGGAGCAGGCCGGCGTCGCAGTGGCGGTGAGAGCCGCGCAGCAGGCCGTGGGGCAGGTCGAGCAGCTGCTCGCCGGCGTCGATCGCACGAAAGGCGACCTCGAGGCGAAGGCGCAGCGCACGGCCGCCGAGGCCGCGGCTCTGCAGACCCAGCTTCGCGATGCGCAGTCGCGGGTGTCCGAAGCGAACGATTACATCTCCACCCACCGCGGGGCGGTCGGCACCGCGGCCAGAACCCGCGCCTCGGAGGCCGCGCGCCACCTCGACCAGGCGACGGCGGCATCCGCGGCCGACTCGGCGACGGCGCTCCGCGAGGCGACCGAGGCCGAGAGGCTGGGGGCGGTCGCGCTCGATCTGGCGATGGCGGATGTCGAGAACGCCGAGTCGGTGATCTCGGGACCGCAGAACCCCGACCCGTTCCGCCGCGACGACGGTTTCGACGGTGCGTTCATCGGCGGGATCCTCGGCGGTCTGTTCGGTGACGGCGGTTCGTCGTCGTCCTCATCCTCGGGCGGCTGGTGGGGCGGCGGGTCGAGCGGCTGGTCCGGCTCGGGATGGGGCGGCGGCAGCAGTCACCACAGCAGCGGCGGCAGCATCTTCGGCGGGTTCTCGGGCGGGCACGCGGGCGGACACTCCGGCGGGTCGCGCGGCGGCAGCCGCCGGGGCGGCCACGGGCGCTTCTAGAAACCAGACGCTTCTAGCAACCGGGAACCGCGGGCACTAGCGTTTCCCACGAACCTCCAGAAAGGGACACCATGGCAAAGCAGTCCATCCTGGGGCGGGTCTCCGCCCTTCTCCGCGCCAACATCAACGCACTGCTCGACCAGGCCGAGGACCCGCAGCTCATGCTGGACCAGCTGGTGCGGGACTACACCAACAGCATCGCCGAGGCCGAAAGCGCCGTGGCACAGACGATCGGCAACCTTCGCCTGATGGAACAGGACCACCAGGAGGACGTCGATGCGGCGGCCGACTGGGGCCGCAAGGCAGCGGCGGCGAGCGCCAAGGGCGACGAACTGCGTGCCGCAGGCAACGCCGCCGACGCCGACAAGTTCGACAAGCTGGCCAAGATGGCGCTCGGCAAGCAGATCACGGCCGAGAACGAGGCCAAGAGCGCCGAGCCGACCATCGCATCGCAGAACGAGGTGGTCACCAAGCTGAAGGCCGGCATCGACGGCATGCACCAGAAGCTCAACGAGCTGACGTCGAAGCGCGACGAGCTGGTCGCCCGTGCGAAGACCGCGCAGGCGCAGAACCAGGTGGCCGACGCGCTGCAGTCGATCGACGTGCTCGACCCGACCAGTGAACTGGGTCGGTTCGAAGACAAGGTGCGCCGCCAGGAGGCACTCGTCGCCGGCAAGCAGGAGCTCGCCGCATCCTCGCTCGATTCCCAGTTCGAGTCGCTCGAAGACCTCGACAAGGAGACCGAAGTCGACGCTCGCCTCGCCGCGCTGAAGTCGGGCGGCACCCAGGCGATCACCTCCGGCTCGTAACCTCACCTCCGATGCCGCGGGGCTTCGAGACCGGACGACTGTTCGGGCTCGACCTGTCCCGCGGCATCGCTCTGCTCGGCATGTTCGCGGCGCATGTCGTCTTCGATCCCGCCGAGAACGTCTACGACGGCCGGTCGGCGATCCTGTTCGCGACCGTCGCGGGGGCATCGCTCGGACTCATGACCGGCGGAACGCACCCGCCGCCGGCCGGCTCCCGTGGCGCCCTGCGCGGCGGGATCGCGCTGCGCGGCCTCGCGCTCATCGTGGTCGGCGTGTTCCTCACCGCGGTCGTGCAGCCGCCGCTCGCGGTCATTCTCGACTACTACGGGTTCGCCCTCCTGCTGCTGGTTCCGCTGCTGTTCGCCCGGCGGGTGGTGCTGGGCGCGGTGACCACCGCCGCCGTCGTGATCATGCCGGCGCTCGTCGGCTGGGTGCGTGGCGCGGCGGCGCTCGACGACGTGCCCGCGGTGCTCGAACCGTTCGCCCTCTGGCTCGTGTTCGGCAGCTACCCCATGGCGATCTGGGTCGCGTTCCTCCTCACCGGCCTCATCTGCGCCCGATCCGACCTGCGCCGACGGCGCACCCGGCTGCTCATGCTCGTCGGTGGAGCGGTCGCGGCGGGGGCGGGATACGGCTCCGCCGTGGTGCTGCCCGGAGTCACCGCGGCCGCGCACAGCGGGTCGGTGGCCGAAGTCGTCGGTTCGGGCGGGGTCGCGGTGGCGGTGATCGCGGCCGCCACCCTCATCGGCGACCTGCCCGGGCGGGGCGGGCGCGGCATCCGGATCGCGCTGTACCCGGTCGCCGCCGCCGGAGCCATGGCGCTCACGCTGTACACGGCCCACGCGATCGGGCTGGCCGTGACACGAGACCTGGTCAGCGGCGGCGGTGAACGCTGGCAGTACCCGCCGGCGACGCTCGCGATCCTCATCGTGGCGGCCCTCGCAATCGCCACCGCGTGGCGCCTGCTGCTCGGCGCCGGGCCCCTGGAAAACCTGCTGCGGCTGATCAGCCGCCTCGCGGGCCCGCGCGCTTCTAAGGTGTAGAGATGCCGGTCAGCTTCGTCGTCGTGCCCCAATGGCAAGGCTCCCCGTCGTCGCGCGCGATGCGCCTCGCCGAAGGCGCCGCGGCCATCCGCGAAGACCTGCCCTCAGCGCGCACCATCGAGGTCGCGGTGCCGCTCGAGGCCGGAGACGACCAGGGCGGCGGGATCGCACGGTTCAGCTCGCTGCAGCTGGTCCGCGAGCGGCTCGCCGACGCGCTGAGCGACCTCGAGGGGCCCGTCGTGACCATCGGCGGCGACTGCTCCGTGTCGTCCGCTGCCGTGGCCCACGCCGCCCGCCGCGGCGATATCGCACTGGTCTGGTTCGACGCGCACCCCGACCTCAACTCCCCCGAAACCTCGCCCTCCGGCGCGTTCTCCGGCATGGTGCTGCACGCCCTCGTCGACGACGCGACCGTGCCGGCCGACCGGGTGTTCCTCGCCGGCGCACGGTCCTGGGACCCGGGCGAGCAGACCCACGCGACACAGCTGGGCATCCGCGCATTCGGGGTCGACGAGCTCGGAGACCCGGCGGCATTGGCGGATGCCGTGGCCGCGTCGGGCGCATCGAGCGTGTACCTGCACATCGACCTCGACGTGCTCGATCCGGCCGAGTTCGCCGGACTGCTCGACCCCGAGCCCTTCGGACTTCCCGCCGCCGGACTGCTGGCGGCGATCTCGGCCCTCACCGCGCGCCTGCCGCTCGCCGGAGCCACCCTGGCGTCGTACGCACCCGCGTCGGACGAGGGGCGCATCGACGACGCCCCCACGCTCCTGAGGATCGTGGGGGCGCTCGCCGCGTCGTCGCGTTAGCTGGTCACCTTCGCGTTGATCGTGTAGGTGCCCGTCGACGGGTCGTACGACGTGATCGTCACCGTCACATCGTGCGGGCCCTGGTCGTCGGTGAACGAGCAGAAGGTCTGATTGTCGACCGCGATCGTGACCTCCGGCTCGGGGCAGCTGACCACCGGCGGAACATCGAGCTGGGGCGTCAGAGCCGTCACCACGAGGGCGGCGATGTCGTCACCGGAAACGGTGGGCGCGTTGGGATCGACAGTCGGCTCCGGCGGGTTGTTGGGCGAATCCGCGACGGCGAAGTCGAACTTGTAGTCGGTGCCGGTCACCTCGGTGAAGGTCACCACGGTGTCGTACTCGAGCCCGCTGCCCGGATCGGTGAGGATGCAGGTCAGCTTGTTGCCCACCTCGAGCTGCACCTTGTTGGTGCCGCAGTCGACCTCGGGGCGAGTGCCGACCTGCTCTTCGAGTTTGTCGGCCACAGCGGTCGCGACGTCGGAGGCCGCCACCTCAGGGATCTGCGGCGTCAACGAGAAACAGCCGCTGAGCGCCAGGGCAAGCGCGCTGCCCACGACAGCAAGGGAAATGATCCGGGAACGCACCGGTGCCTCCAAGGTGTTCGGTTGTCATGAATTTAGCGGATCGCCCGCCCCGCGCGAGCGGTGCGCTCCCGCGTACGCTTCGAAGATGACTTCGCGGGAGTACGACCTGATCGTGATCGGAGCCGGAGCCGTCGGCGAGAACGTGGCCGACTACGCCACGAAAGGCGGTCTCCGTGCCGTGATCGTCGAGGCCGAGCTCGTCGGCGGCGAGTGCTCCTACTGGGCGTGCATGCCCTCGAAGGGGCTGCTGCGGGCCGGGGCGGCGCTCCGTGCCGCGAACGCCGTCGACGGGGCACGGCAGGCCGTGACGGGGGGTGTGGATCCGGCGGGGGCGTTCGCGCGCCGCACGGTGCTCACGCACGACTGGGACGACTCCTCGCAGGCCGAGTGGCTCGACAGCGCCGGGATCGACCTGGTGCGCGGGCACGCCCACTTCACCGGCGAGCGCGCCGTCACGGTCGTGACGGCCGAGGGCGAGGTCGAGTTGACCGCGCGGCACGCGGTCACGGTGAGCACCGGAAGCGATCCGATGATCCCCGATATTCCGGGGCTGGCCGACATCGAGCCGTGGGTGAGCCGGGATGCCACGAGCGCAACCGAGGCGCCCGACAGCCTCGTCATCCTGGGCGGCGGGGTCGTGGCCTGTGAGATGGCCACCGCGTACGCGAGCTTCGGCACCGAGGTGACCGTGCTGGTGCGCGGATCCGGACTGCTGGCCGGACAGGAGCCGTTCGCCGGCGAGGCGGTGCGTGCAGCGCTGGAGACGGCGGGCGTGACGATCCGCACCGGGGTGGAGGCCGTCGCCGCCCGGCGCGACGACGCCGGTGCCACCCTCGACCTCTCCGACGGCAGCACGATCACCGCGGCCCAGGTGCTCGTGGCGACCGGCCGCCGCCCGCGCACCCACGGACTCGGCCTGGAGGCGATCGGGCTCACCAGCGGCGACTGGCTCGAGGTCGACGACACCCTGCGCGTGACCGGGTTCGACTGGCTCTATGCGACCGGAGACGTGAACCACCGGGCGCTGCTCACCCATCAGGGCAAGTACCAGGCCCGCGCTGCCGGAGACGTCATCGCCGCGCGCGCGGCCGGCCGCCCGGTCGACGACGCCCCCTGGGGCCGGCACGTCGCCACCGCCGACCACCAGGTGGTGCCGCAGGTGACCTTCACCGACCCGGAGGTGGCGTCGGTGGGACTCACCGCCGAGCAGGCCGAGAAGACCGGCAAGCGGGTGAAGGTGATCGACTACGACCTGTCGTGGATCGCCGGGGCGAGCGCCCACGCCGACGACTACCACGGGCAGGCGCGGGCGATCATCGACGAGGACCGCCAGGTGCTGCTCGGCGTCACCTTCGTCGGGCCCGACGTCGCCGAGATGATCCAGGCCGCGACCATCGCCATCGTGGCCGAGGTACCGCTCTCGCGGCTCTGGCACGCCGTGCCCGCCTACCCCACGGTGAACGAGGTGTGGCTGCGCTTCCTCGAAAGCTACGGCCGGGAGTCGGCGTGAAAGCGCTGCCCGAGGTCGAACCGGCGGTGCGCAGCCGCGCGGGTCGGTTCTTCGCCGCGATCGACCGGGGAGTGCGCCGGCGCCCCGCGCTGCGCTCGTTCCTGCTCTGGCCGGTGTGGACCCGGCCTGGCTACTGGTTCGCCACGGGGTGCGCGTTCCTCTACGGGGCGGTACTTCCGGGCCGGCTTCGCCGGCGCAACGGCTTGCACTACTTCGTGGGCATGCCGACGTGGTCGTTCGGCCGGGCGGGGACGACCATCGGCGCCATCTATCTGACCCGCGACAACGACGGCGACGAGGTGCTCGAGCACGAGGCCGAGCACAAAGAGCAGTGGAAGCGGTACGGACTGTGGTTCATCCCGCTCTACATCGCCGCCGGCCAGGACGCCCGCACCAATCGCTTCGAGGTGGGCGCCGGTCTGGAGCTCGGCGGCTACGTGCGCCGGCCGCGTCGCTGAGGTCGTCGGGTCACCACTGCGGCGGGTGCCTGCGATGCCAGGCGAGGCGTCGCTCGAGCTGGGCACCGATGGCGAGCAGCACGTGCTCGCCACCCGGACGGCCGATCAGCTGCACCCCCATCGGCAGGCCGTCGTCGGTCGTCGCCACCGGCAGGCTGATCGCCGGCAGGCCTGCCACATTCACCATGCTCGTGTACGGGGTGACCTGCACCTGCTGGGCGAAGTTGCGTTCCGGATCGTCGGCGTCGTACCAGCCCACCGGCCGCGGAGTCATCGCGAGCGCCGGGGTCAGCACGGCGTCGTAGGGCGAGAACGCCGTGATGAGGCGCTGCTCGAACAGGGACAACCACTGCAGGGCCTCGGCGAGCTCGCCGGCACCGACCCGGCGCCCCTGCCCCACCAGCCAGGCGGTGAGCGGTTCCAGGCGGGTCAGGTCGGCCTCCTCGACCGGGATGCCGGCGGCACCCGCCTGCCAGACGGTGCGGAACGCGGGTGCGTACCCCGCGTCCTCGCCGGGCGCGAACTCTTCGAGGCCGTGACCGATGGCCGACAGCTCGGTGACGGCCAGGTCGAGGGCGGCCTGCGCCGCGGGTTCGAGGGCGAGCTCGTAGGCGGTGGCCCACGGCGACCAGGTGGTGACACCCAGCTGGAACCGGCCCTCGCCGCGCACTGCGGCGTTGAGGTAGGCACCGCCGTCCCAGGCCGGCGCCGCAGTGGCGTAGCGGTAGGGCCGGGCCGAGACCAGCGCGTCGAGCAGCAGCGCCGCATCGGCGACCGTCCGCGCCAGCGGGCCCGGCACCACGAGTCCGGCCGGATCGCCGAACCCCGCGCCCGACGGGATACGGCCGCGCGACGGTTTCAGCCCCACGAGCCCGGTCGAGGCCGCCGGGATGCGGATCGAACCGCCCCCATCGGAGCCCGGTGCCACGGGAAGCAGCCCGGCTGCCACCGCCACCGCGGCTCCCCCGCTCGATCCGCCGGCCCCACGGGACAGGTCGTACGGGGTGCGGGCGGCAGCGTTCGCACGCGGCTCGGTGTAGCTCGGCATACCGAACTCGGGGGTGTTGGTCTTCCCCAGGCTGACCGTGCCCGCGGCCTCGAGGTCGCTCACGAGATCGTCGGACTCGTCCGGCACGAAGTCGGAGAACACCCGCGACCCGAAACGGGTCGGCACCCCGGCGGTGCGCCAGAGGTCTTTCTCGGCGGTGGGCAGGCCCCACAGGGCTGCGGCGCGCGCCGTGCCGGCCACCGCATCCGCCCGTGCCAGCGCGCGCTCGGGGGTGACGGTGACGAACGCGCCCAACTCACCGTCGAGCCGGGTGATGCGCTCGAGGTAGTGCTCGGTGAGTTCTCGCGGGGTGACCTCGCCGCGTCGCAGCCAGTCGAGCTGCTCCAGCGCGGTGAGATGGTGCAACGCGAACATGCTTGAGAGCCTAGGCACATGGCAGTTCTGGGAAACATCGTGTTCTATGCCGACGACCCCGTCGCCCTCTCGCGGTTCTGGTCCGAGGTGTTCGGCTACCCGCCCGCCACGTTCGAGGGCGACCTGAAGCGGATGCTTCTGGATAGCGGGCTCAGCGAAGCGGATCTGCGCAGCCGTGGACTTGCCGAAGACCCCGAGGGCAGAGGTCCGCGGCTGTTCTTCCAGCATGCCGATGGGCCGAAGTCCACCCGCAATCGACTGCACCTCGACATCAACGCGGTCGAGGGCCGACGCGCCAGCGACGAGGAGTTCGAGGCCGAGAAGGATCGTCTGGTCGCCCTCGGCGCCACCGTGGTACGCAGGATCGAGCAGAACTGGGGACCGTGGCCCGAGCGGTATTACCAACTGCGCGATCCCGAGGGCAACGAGTTCTGTCTGCAAGGCTGAGCACATGACCTACTCACCCACCCGCTCGCTCGTCACCGGTGCCAGTTCGGGCATCGGCGCGGCATTCGCCCGTGCCCTGGCCGCCCGCGGCTCGGACCTCGTCCTCGTGGCGCGCCGCACCGACCGCCTGCGCGAGTTGGCCGACGAGCTGGAAGCGGCGCACGGCATCCGTGCCGAGGTGGTCACGGCCGATCTGTCACGCCCGGCCGCCGGGCGCGAACTGCGGCAGCGCATCGAGGGCGAGATCGACACCGTGATCAACAACGCCGGGTTCGGGGCGCACGGCCCGGTCGCCGGCGAAGACCCGGACGTCCTCGAGCGGATGATCGCCGTGGATGTCGCCGCGGTCGTGGATGTGACGCGCGCCTTCCTGCCGGGCCTGATCGCACGCCGTGGCGGCGCGATCGTCAACATCGCCAGCACGGCTGCCTTCCAGCCGGTGCCGCTCATGGCCGCATACGGGGCGGCGAAAGCGTTCGTGCTGAGTTTCAGCCAGGCCGTCTGGCAGGAGGCGCGGCCCGCGGGCGTGAAGGTGCTGGCGCTGGCGCCCGGTTTCACCACGACCGAGTTCTTCGACGTCGCAGGCAACGCGGACGCCGGGCACGGCGCAGAGCAGACTCCGGATGAGGTGGTGGCGACGGGCCTGCGGGCCCTGGATCGCCGCTCCACACCTCCGGTCGTGGTCTCGGGGCGGGCGAATGCGGCCGCTGCGGCGGTGTCTCCGCTCGCGCCGCGGCGCCTCGTGCTGCGCACCGTCGAACGGATGATGCGCGTCCGCCGAGCTTGACACGAGCCCTCTCACCTGGTTGGTTAGTTACACAAGTAACTAACCAACCAACCAGAAGGGAGGCCGCCCATGGACGAGAGCCGTCCGATCTTCCAGCAGATCGCCGAGCAGATCGAGAACGACATCATCGCCGGGCTGCTCCCCGAGGAGACCCAGGTCCCCTCGACGAACGAGTTCGCCGCGTTCCATCGGATCAACCCGGCCACCGCCGGCAAGGGCGTCAACCTGCTCGTCGACACCGGGATCCTCTACAAGAAGAGAGGAATCGGCATGTTCGTCGCCGCAGGCAGCCGCGAGCGGCTCGTCGCCGAGCGCCGCGAGCGCTTCCGAGAGCAGTACGTCCAGCCGCTGCTCGTCGAAGCCGAGAAGCTCGGCATCACCGCCGACCAGCTGACCGCCATGATCCAGAAGGGGGGCGGGCGATGACCGTCGTCGCCGAGGTGCAGGGCCTCACCAAGCAGTTCGGCAAGGTGCACGCCGTCGACGACGTCAGCTTCACGCTGACCGAGAACCGCATCTACGGCCTGCTCGGCCGCAACGGGGCCGGCAAGACCACCCTGATGTCGCTGCTCACGGCCCAGGAGTTCGCCACCCGCGGCACGATCCGCGTCTTCGGCGAGAACCCCGTCGAGAACGCCGGGGTTCTGGCGCGCACCGCGTTCATCAAGGAGAGCCAGCGCTACCCCGAAGACTTCCGCGTCAAGCACGTCCTGAGCAGCGCCCCCTGGTTCTTCGCCGGCTGGGACGCCGACTTCGCGGCCGCTCTGGTCGACGACTTCCGGCTGCCGCTCGACCGGCGGATCAAGAAACTCTCCCGCGGGCAGCTGTCGGCGGTCGGGGTGATCGTCGGTCTCGCGTCCCGCGCACCCTTGACCTTCTTCGACGAGCCCTACCTCGGGCTCGACGCGGTGGCCCGGCAGCTGTTCTACGACCGGCTGCTGACCGACTACGCCGAGCACCCGCGCACCATCGTGCTGTCGACCCACCTGATCGACGAGGTGAGCAACCTGCTCGAGCACGTGCTCGTCATCGACGAGGGCCGGATCCTCATCGACAGCGACGCCGACACCCTGCGGGGCGCGGCGACCACGATCGCCGGCACCGCATCCGCCGTCGACGCCTTCACCCGCGGACGAGAGGTGCTGCACCGCGAATCGATCGGGGGTCTCGCCTCGGCAACGGTCGGCGCGCTCGACGCCGCAGGCCGGCGCGACGCCTCCGCCGCCGGCCTCGAGCTCGCGCCGGTGTCGCTGCAGCAGCTCATCGTCCGCACCACGACCTCCGGAGAGGACCTGTCATGACCACCGCCGCACTCGGGCGCACCACCCGCGTCGTCAGGCTGCATCTGGCCAACCCGCGCACCACCATCGTGCTGCCGGCGCTCATCCTCGGCGCGATCTTCGTGCTGACCTACGCCATCTGGTGGCTCGTTTCGACGAACCTCGACCCGTCGGACGCCGCCGACGCCAGCAACGGCACCCAGTACAGCGGCGCGCCGGGATGGATCTTCTTCTACATGCTGGTCGTCGCCGTCCAGGCGATGAACCTCACCTTCCCGCTCGCCCTGGGGTACGGGTCGACACGCAGAGACTTCTACCTCGGCAGCGCCCTGACCTTCGTGCTGCTGTCGGCCGGCTGGGCGATCGCCCTGACCGTGCTGTCGGCCCTCGAGACGCTGACCGGCGGGTGGGGCATCGGCATGCACATGTTCACCACGATCTACTTCGGTGGCGGAGAGAACGAGACCTGGCAGCGGCTGGTGATCTTCTTCTGCCTCATGCTGTTCTTCTTCTTCACCGGCGCGGTATTCGCCACCGTGTTCGTGCGGTGGAAGGCCACCGGCCTGGTCGCGGCCTTCATCGCGATCGGCGCGCTGCTGGTGGGCGTGATCGCGCTCGTGACCTACACCCGCAGCTGGGATGCCGTGGGCGCCTTCTTCCTGCAGGCTCAGGCGCTGGGCACCGCGCTCTGGCTGCTCGTCCCCACCGCGATCGCGGGAGTGACGGGATACCTGGTGCTGCGCCACGCCACCCCGCGTTCCTGAGGCTCGCGGTGATAGATTCTCGCCACACTGGGAGATGAGGCCACCCGTGACGAGTACACGCATCACCGTCCTGCCGATCGCGATCGCCGCGGTGCTGTCGCTGGCGGCCTGCGGGGGTTCCCCGCAGGCCGCCCCGACGCAACCGACCGGATCGGATCCCACGCCAACGGCGAACGCCACGCAGCCGCCATCGGAGCGGACCTTCACCCTGCCGACCGACTGCACGCAGCTGCTGCCCGACTCGGTTCAAGCCGACTTCACGGCCCAGGGTCTGGAACTGCTCGGCGGACCCGGAGGGAAGTACCCGCAGTACTACTCCGACCCGACGCCCGAGGAAGCCGCCGGCGGCATCTCCTGCATCTGGGGCAACGAGGAGGTGCCCGAGAGCACGGTCACCGTCTCGGTCGCACCGCTCAGCCCTGACACCCGCGGACAGGTCGTCGACTCCCTGCTCGCCCAAGGGCTCAACGAGGCGGTCATCGACGACGGCGTGAGCTACGCCCAGATCGGTGATGACACCAGCGCCCCCGCGATCCTCAATGTGCTGCGCGACGACAGCTGGATCTCGGTGATCGAGGCGATCGGCGGTGAGGCGTTCTTCGACGAGGCGGTCGAGCTGGCGAGCCAGGCAGCCGACCAGGTGTACCGGTGACCGTCCCGGTGCGTGATGACGTGCGGCTGCGCCCGGTGACCGAGCACGACCTCGAGCAGCTGTTCGAGCTGGAATCGGACGCGGAGGGCGCGCAGATGATCGCCTTCCTGCCGCGGGAGCCCGGCGATCGCACCGCCTTCGACGCGCACTGGGCGCGGATCCGCGCCGACCCGGCCAACCTGATCTGGATCGTGGAGGCCGACGGCCGGTTCGCCGGCTACGCCCTCAGCTTCCTGATGAACGGCGAACGCCAGGTGGGCTACTGGATCACCCGCGAGCTGTGGCGCCAGGGCGTCGCCTCGGCGGCTCTCGCCGCGGTGCTGCGCGAGCTACCGCAACGGCCGCTCTGGGGCAGCACGGTGTCGGACAACCTCGGCTCGCAGCGGGTGCTGCAGGGCGCGGGTTTCGTCTTCGACCGCGTCGAGCGCACCCATGCCCCGCGTCGCGGCGAAGAGGTCGACGAGTACGTGTACCGCCTGGACGAGCCGCCAGGAATCAGCTGAGCTCCTGGAACGCGGTGACCTGCATGCCGCCGGGGGCCTCGAGGCGCGCGTTGAGCGAGTTCCACGGGGTCTCGGCCGCCGGGGCCACCGGGCTCGCCCCGCCCGCGCGCCACTCCTGCTCGGCTGCCGCCGCATCCGGCACCTCGAACGCGATGCGCACCGTCAGCGGATAGCGGTGCGCGACCCCCTCGCGACCCGTCTCGACGCGGTCGATGAACCGCACCTGCTGCGGGTTCGCGAGTTCGAGCGTGGCGCTGGGCACCTCGAGGATGTGCACCCGGGCGCCGTCCTCCTCGGAGTACGCCTCACGCTCGGCGAGACCCAGAACGTCGCGGTAGAACGCCAACGCGGCGTCGAGGTCGTCGGTTTCGAGGACGAGGCGGAGTTGGGAGACGGTCATCCCCCGAGCATCCTCTACTTGAGGCTCTTCTGCAGAAGGACGGTGCCGAGCCAGCGCCCGAACTTGAACCCCACCCGGCCCATGTGGCCGATCTCGGTGAAGCCGAACCGCTGATGCAGCGCGAGCGACGCCTCGGCACCCTTGTCGGCGATCACCGCGACCACCTCCCGGATGCCGGCGGCCTTCGCCCGCACCAGCAACTCGGCCATCAGCGCCGCCCCGAGACCCTTGCCGGTGGACGCCGGGCCAAGGTAGATCGAGTTCTCGACCGTGAAGCGGTACGCCGCCTTCGGCTTCCATGGAGTGACGTAGGCGTAGCCGAGCACATTGCCGCCCGGGCTGACCGCGACCAGCCACGGGTAGCCCAGATCGGCGACGATCCTGAACTTCTTGCGCATCTCGGCGAGGGTCAGCGCATCCTCATCGAAGGTGACCGTCGAGTTGGCCACGTAATGGTTGTAGATCTCGAGCATGTCCGGGATGTCGCGCGGCTCGGCAGCGCGGAGGGTGTACTCGAAGTGCGGCGCAGGCGGCTCGGCCGGACGCAGGTGCGCCGGCAGCTTGCGGCGCGGGTTGTACTCCTCTTCCAGCACGGCGTCAGTCTAGATTCCAGTCGACGGGCGCTGCTCCGGCCGCCCCGAGCAGCTCGTTCGCCCGGCTGAACGGCCGCGAGCCGAAGAAGCCGTTCGCCGCCGAGAGCGGACTCGGATGCGCGGAGGCGATGCACGGGACCGCGCCCAGCATCGGGCGGAGCGTCCCCGCGTCGCGTCCCCACAGGATGGCGACCAGCGGCCGGTCCCGTGCGGCCAGCGCGCGAATGGCCGCCTCGGTCACCGACTCCCACCCCCGCCCCCGGTGCGACCCCGAGAGGCCCGCCTGGACCGTGAGCACGCGGTTCAGCAGCATCACGCCCTGTCGCGTCCACGCCGACAGGTCGCCGTGCGGCGGAGGCGTGATGCCGAGGTCGTCGCGCAGCTCGCGATAGATGTTCTGCAGGCTGCGCGGAACCGGCCGCACCGAGCGTTCGACCGCGAACGCCAACCCGATCGGATGCCCCGGCGTCGGGTACGGGTCCTGCCCGACGATGAGCACGCGCACGTCGTCGAACGGTGTCGAGAACGCGCGCAGGACGTTCTCGCCGGCCGGCAGGTAGCGCCGGCCCGCCGCCGTCTCGGCCCGCAGGAACTCCCCCATCGCCGCGACCTGAGGAGCCACCCCTGCGAGCGCCCGTGCCCAGCCGGGATCGACCAGCTCGGCCAGGGGACGCGCGGAGCTCACGGCTCGAGCGCTCCCACCACGACTCCGGCCGGCTCGTCGAGCACCCGCCAGGCGCTGCCGCTGCCCACGACCCGCAGCCCGTGGTCGCCGACCACCAGCGCGGTGAACTCGTCGACCGCCACCCCGCCCCCGACCAGACCCGCCTCGGTCGCGGCGACGAGCCGCCCGAGGGTGCCCCACTGCGCGGCGTGCACGTCGATCGCCAGGTCGACGAGGCCCAGGCCCTCGGCGATGGTGACCTCCTCGAGGTCCTCGCCGGTCTCCTCGGGACACACCTGCACCCCGTCGATGCGGTAGCCGCCGATGACGGCGCGGTCCGCGGCGATCATCGCACCCGCCGAGAAGCCGAGGTAGGGCAGCCCGTCGGCCACCAGCAGGCGGATCTCCTCCATGACGGGCTCGACGGCGCGCAGGTAGTCGGGCGTCATCCCGCCGCCGATGACGAGGGCGTCAATGTCGGTCAGCACGGCGCTGGTGAACGCCTCCGGCCCCTCCCCCGGCACGACGAGCAACGTCACGACCGGTTCGCAGGGGGCGACGGCTTCGAAGGATGCGGGGAATCCGGTGGCGTAGCCGCCCTCCTCCTCGCGCACCAGCAGGAACCCGATCCGCGGGATCATGCGCCCGCTGCCGGCGGCGCGCTGTGCCGCCTCCGCGAGGAACGGCGCCACGATGTCGGGGTCGCCGGCGGGCGTCCATCCGCCACCCCAGAGGAAGATGCTCATACCACCGGCCCTTCGGCGCTCCAGGGAAACATGATCCAGTTCGGCGTCGTGCGCCACACATAGTCGGGCGGCTGCACGGTGCCCGGCTTGCTGTAGAGGCACACGGTGCGCACCTCTCCTCCGCCGGCTCGCAGCAGCGCCAGCACGAGCGCCAGCGTGCGCCCCGAGTCCGAGACGTCGTCGACCAGCAGCACGCGCTTGCCGGCCAGGGCGTCGCGGTCGAGAGTCGGCGGCAGCACGATCGGCTCGGGAAGCCGCTCCTCGACGCCGGTGTAGAACTCCACGTTGAGGCTGCCGAGCATCTTGACATCCAGCGCGTACCCGAGGGCCCCGGCGAGCACCAGCCCGCCCCGCGCGATGGCGATGATCGCGTCGGGGCGGTAGCCGTCATCCGCGATGGTCTGCGCCAGCTCGCGCGCGGCGACACCGAACGCGGCGTAACTCAGGATCTCGCGCTCATCCGCCACGGTGTCCATGCTAAGAGACCGGATTCACCTGAGAAGCGCCGTACCGAACCGCTAGCATCCGGACATGACCGAGCCTCGCACCTCGCTTCGCGCCATCACGTTCTCTCTGGTGGGGTTCCTCTTCCTCGTCGAGCTCACCTCCGGCATCCTGCAGGGGTTCTACGTGCCCCTGATCAGCGACCTGGTGGTGCACCTGAACATCAAGGACGCCGACTTCAACTGGTTCGAGGCGGCCCAGTTGCTGCTCTCGGCGCTGGTGGTGCCGGTGCTGGCCAAGCTCGGCGACATGTTCGGGCACAAGCGGATACTGCTGATCTCGACGGTCCTGACCGCTGCGGCGAGCTGGTGGCTGGCCTTCGCCGGCGACTTCACCACGTTCCTCATCGCCTGGGCGCTGCAGGGCTTCTACGTGGTGTGGCTGCCGCTCGAGGTCGCGCTGATCTTCGACCGCGGCCGGCGCACCGCCACCGGTGCTTCGCAGACGCGCCGCGCGGCCGGGTTCCTCGTGGTGGCGCTCGAACTCGGCGCGATCATCGGAGCTCTCGGCTCGAGCGTCGTGTTCGGCGCGTTCGCCCAGAACGTCACTCTCACCCTCTTCGTGCCCGCGATCTGCGTCACCCTGGTGTTCTTCGCGATCCTGTTCGGAGTGCCCGAATCCGAGCCGGTGCCGGGTCGGCGACTGGATGTCGGGGGCTTCGTCATCCTGACCCTGGGCCTGCTGCTGATCACCTCGGGGCTGACCTTCCTGCGCATCAACGGGCCCGCGACCTGGTGGGTGTGGGTGCTCATCGTGATCGGCGTGCTGGTGTTCGTGCCGTTCGCGCGATACGAGCGCCGTCAGCCCGACCCGGCGATCGACCTGAAGGTGCTGGCGCAGCCCAGCATGTGGCCCGTGCAACTCACCGCCGGACTGTTCGGCATCGCCGTCCTCGGCGCGCAGGCTCCGCTGTCGACCTTCGCCGGGACGGACCCCGACGTCGTCGGCTACGGTCTCGGGCTCTCGACCGGAATGCGGTCCATCCTGATCGGTGTCTACCTGATCGCGATGATCGTCGGCGCCGTGCTCTTCCCGGTGCTCTCGAAACGCACCTCGCCGCGTATCGCGCTGATCGTGGCGGCGTTCTTCGTCGCCGCCGGCTACCTGCTGTTCCTGCCGCTGCACGACACCACGCCCCAAGTGGTCGTCAACATGGTGATCGCGGGCATCGGGTCGGGCGCGCTGGTGGCTGCACTGCCGGCGGCCGCGGCGGCCGCGGCCCCGCGCGGGCAGACCGGGATCGCGGCGGGGCTGACGAACACCACCAAGACGGTGGGCGGGTCGTTCGCCTCTGCGGTGTTCGGCACCGTGCTGGCGACCGGTGCGGTGGCGGCTGCGGGCACGGCCGCGAGCCTCTCGGGGTACATGACCGTCTGGGCGATCTGCGGCGGCGGAGCCCTGCTGGCCGCGGTGCTGCTGTTCTTCGTGCCGCGGCTCGCGTTCGCCGACGTCGAAGCCGACCTGCTGCCCGAGGCCGAGGACCTGACCCGGCGCTGAAGCCGCGGGCGGCTACCCGCGGGGCCGCAGCGGCTCGCGGATCACCTTGTGCGCCGCCGCCTGCGCGACCGGACGCACGGTCACCAGGTCGAGGTTCACGTGGCCCGGCAGTTCGATGGCGTGCACGATCGCCTCGGCGATGTCCTCGGCCACGAGCGGATGCTCGACCCCGGCGTACACGGCGTCGGCCTTGGCCTGGTCGCCGTTGAACCGGATGATCGCGAAGCCCTCGGTCTTCACCATCCCCGGCGCGATCTCGATGACCCGCAGCGGTTCGCCCGCCAGCTCGAGTCGCAGCACGGCCATCAACGCGTGCTCGGCGAACTTGGCCGCGTTGTAGCCTGCGCCGTTCTCGTAGACCTCGTGCCCGGCCACCGAGGTGATCGAGAGGATGTCGGCGTGACCGTCGGTGCGGGCCGCATCGCGCAGCAGGGGCAGCATCGCCGAGATCATGCGCTTCGTGCCGAGCACGTTGACGTCGTACATCGCGCGCCAGTCCTCCGGGTCGCTCAGCTCCACGCTCGCGGAGCCGAACGCGCCGCCGGCGTTGTTCACCAGGGCATGCACCGGTCCGATCGCCGCGATCTCGTCGCGCACGCGATCCACGTCGGACTGCACCGTCACGTCACCGACGACGGGGCGGATGCCGTGGTCGCGCGCCAGCGCCTCGAGACGTTCGCCGCGCCGGGCGACGCCCACGACATCCCACCCCCGCTCGCGGAACAGGCGAGCCGCCGCCTGACCGATTCCCGAACTCGCCCCTGTCACGACCACGCGTTTCGCCATGGCATCAGTATCCCGCCGTAGGCTGACGGCGATGTCCAGCCAGACGGCCGACCAGAGCGGACCTGCCCTGAAGCCCCGCATCCGCATCCCGTTCTGGGACAACGCGCGCTTCGGCACCATCGTGCTGGTGGTCATCGGCCACGCGATTCAGCGGCAGACCGGCGACTCGAACAACGCGCTGACGCTCTACCTGTTCATCTACGCCTTCCACATGCCCGCGTTCGCCATCATCAGCGGGTACTTCTCGAAGGCGACCCCGCCGGGGACGCAGCAGATGCGCAAAGTGGTCACCGACATTCTGCTGCCCTACCTGATCATGCAGTTCATCTGGTCGGCGGTGCAGTGGGTGGTCGAGGGCGACCCGGGCCTCAACCTGAGCGAGCCGCACTGGACGCTGTGGTTCCTGCTCGCGCTGGCGGTGTTCCGGGTGGCGCTGCCGTATCTGGCGATGCTGCGCTGGCCGCTGCTCTGGGCGGTGGTGGCCTCGGTCGCGGTCGGGTACGCGCACAATGTGGATTCGACGTTCTCGCTGTCGCGCACGATCGGCATCCTGCCGTTCTTCCTGCTGGGCTGGTACTTGCGGCAGTGGAAGGTGGTCGACCGGTGGCGCGACCTGCGCTGGCCGGCGGTGTGGGCCACGCGCGCGGTGGCGGTGGCGGTGTTCGCCGGGTGGCTCACCGTGGTGGTGGTGAACATCCAATTCTTCCGTGACATCCACCTGCAGGGATGGTTCTTCTACGACGACGGCTACTCGCGGCTGGGCGACAGGGACTGGACCGCGGGCCTCATCCGGCTGGGTCTGATCCTGCTCGCCGTCGTGCTGAGCGCCGCGTTCTATGCGCTCGTCCCGCGCCGCGCGACCATCTTCAGCGTGTTCGGCCAGGCCACCATGTACGTCTACCTGCTGCACTCGTTCGTGCTCTACCCGATCCGGCAGTCGGGAATCCTGAAGGACGACCACTCGTCGGCGATCTGGCTGCTGACGATGGTGTTCGCCTCTATCGCGATCTCGCTGGCACTGTCGTCACCGCTGGTGAGGCGCATCTTCCGGCCGCTCATCGAACCCAAGCCCGACTGGTTGTTCACCCACCGCGACGAGCGCTCCGGGCGGCCGGCGGCATCACGCACCGACCCGACCGGTGCGCGCCGCGACGAGACCTAGCCGACGCCGCCTACTCCCCCGCCGGTACCTCGTAGCCGCGCGAAACGCGCTTGGGCAGCACGAACACCAGCAGGAACGCGACCACGGCGAAGCAGGCGCTCAGGAAGAGCGAGATCGTGGCGCTGTGACCGAACCCGACAGCGAGGTTGTGATCCACGATCGCCTGGATGGCGTCGCGGTCGCCCGCCGCCTGCTGCGCCTGTTCGGGGGTGGGTCCGAAGTCGGCAGGCAGGTTGCCGAAGAACACCGAGCCGATCACGGCGATACCGATCGCCGACCCGATGCGCTGCACCGTGCCGATGACGCCCGAGGCGGCACCCGCCTCGGCGCGGTCGACCGTCGCGACGATGAACTGCGCGTTCGGCGCGATGAACAACCCCGAGCCGATGCCCGCGACCAGCAGCGGCGGCAGCAGGTCCCAGTTGGTCAGATCCTGGGCGGGCACCAGGAGCAGCACCAGCCAGACCGAGATCAAGCCGACCGAGACCAGCGCCGTCCCGAGTGAGAGTGTCGCGCGCCCGAGCCGTCCCGCCAGGCGGTCGCTCTGCGAGGCGCCGATGATCGACCCGATCGCGAACGGGATCGAGACGAACCCCGACTCCAGTGCGGTGTGCCCGAGGCCCGCCTGCCAGAAGATCGAGATGGTGAAGAAGATGCTGGTGAAGGCCGCGAAGTAGACCAGAGCCAGCACCGCACCTCCGGTGAACGCCGGATGCGAGAACAGGTGAGGCGGCACGAGCGGGCTCTTACCGCGGCGCGCCACCGCCACCTCCCAGAAGGCGAAGAGCACGAGGAGCACCAGCCCCGACGCCATCGAGACGTACGTCCACGCCGGCCAGCCCTCATCCTGACCCTGGATCAACGGGACCAGGATCGCCGTGAGCCCGCCCGCCACGAGGACCAGACCCAGCAGGTCTGCACCGGTGGCCTCCTTGCCCTCGGCTCCGGCCGGCAGCAGGATCAGCGCGGCCACCAGAGCGATGGCGCCGAACGGGAGGTTCACGAAGAAGATCGAGCGCCATCCGCTCTCGTTGCCCAGCCACTCGATGAGCAGCCCGCCGACCAGCGGCCCGAGCGCCGTGGAGAACCCGATCGCCGCGCCCATGATCGCGAACGCGCGCCCGCGCACCGGGCCGGGGAACATCAGCTGGATCAGCGCCGTGACCGCGGGGAAGAAGATGCCGCCGCCGAGGCCCTGCACCACCCGCGCCACGATGAGTGACCCCGGATCCTGTGCCAGGCCCGCCCACGCGCTGGCGGCGGTGAACACGACGAGGCCGACGATGAACACCCACTTGTGCCCGACCCGGTCGCCGATGCGGCCTGCGGGGATGAGGGCGAGGCCGTAAGCCAGGGCGTACCCGGAGATGATCCACGACAGCGTCGCCTCGTCGGCGTTGATGCTCTCGCGGATAACCGGCAGGGCGACGTTGACGATGGTGGTGTCGAGCAGCGACATGGCGACGCCGAGGATCAGGACGGCGAAGGCGAGCCAGGTGCGGCGCGGGATCGTCGGCGGCGTCCAGGCCGGGGCGGCGGTGGAGGTGTCGGGTGCGGTCATGTCGTGCGGGGGTCCTTCCCAATGGTGGCTGGTGCATGTTACGTCCCGTTGCCGCCCACGTCGACAACCCCTGGCCGCGCGCCTAGCGTGTCACCCAGCCACGACATCAACGAGAGGTCAGCCCATGTCCGACTGGAAGTTCGAGACCAACCAGATCCACGCGGGTGCCGCGCCCGACCCGGTCACCAACGCGCGTGCCACGCCGATCTACAAGACCACGTCGTACGTCTTCAATGACGCCGATCACGCCAAGAACCTGTTCGCGCTGGCCGAGTTCGGCAACATCTACACCCGGCTGATGAACCCGACGACCGACGTGCTCGAGAAGCGCGTCGCAGCCCTCGAGGGCGGCACCGCGGCGCTCGCCGTCGCCTCCGGCTCGTCGGCGATCACCTACTCGATCCTGAACATCGCCGGTGCCGGCGACCACGTCGTGTCCTCCTCGTCGATCTACGGCGGCACCTACAACCTGTTCAAGTACACGCTGGCCAAGCTCGGCATCGAGGTCACCTTCGTCGAGAACCAGGACGACCCCGAGGAGTGGAAGGCGGCTGTCCGCCCCAACACCAAGGCGTTCTTCGCCGAGACCATCGGCAACCCGCGCATCAACGTGCTCGACATCGAGACGGTCGCCGCGATCGCGCACGACAACGACCTGCCGCTGATCGTCGACAACACGATCGCCACGCCGTACCTGATCCGTCCGTTCGAGTTCGGCGCCGACGTCGTGGTGCACTCCGCGACCAAGTTCCTGGGCGGCCACGGCACGGTCATCGCGGGCGTCATCGTCGACGGGGGCACGTTCCCCTGGTCGAAGCACGTGGACAAGTTCCCCGGCCTCACCGAGCCCGACCCGTCGTACCACGGCGCCAGCTACACCATGGTGCTGGGCGACGCGATCGCGTACGTGATCAAGATCCGCGTGCAGTTGCTGCGCGACACCGGCGCCGCCCTGTCGCCCGACAGCGCATTCACGGTGCTGCAGGGCATCGAGACGCTGTCGCTGCGCATCGAGCGGCACAACCAGAACGCGCAGGTGATCGCGGAGTGGCTCGAGAACCACGCCGACGTCGCCAGCGTCAACTACTCCGGCCTGCCCTCGAGCCCCTGGTACGCCGCGGCCAACAAGTACGCCCCGCTGGGCGTCGGCGCCGTGGTGTCGTTCGAGCTGAAGGGCGGGGTGGATGCCGGGCGCGCCCTGGTCGAGAACGTCACGCTGTTCAGCCACCTGGCCAACATCGGCGATGTGCGCTCGCTGATCATCCACCCGGCGTCGACGACGCACTCGCAGCTCACCCCGGAGCAGCAGCTCACCACCGGAGTCACCCCGGGCCTGGTGCGCCTGTCGGTGGGCCTGGAGAACATCGACGACCTGATCGCCGACCTCGAGTCCGGCTTCGCCGCCGCTCGCGCGGCGGTCTCGGCGAGCGCGTCGGCCTGACCCTCGCCTGATCCGCACCGGACGGCCGGCCACGGGAGTTCCCGGGCCGGCCGTTCCGCGTAACACGACAACTCCGCGCGCGAGAATCGACCCATGGACTGGCAGACTCCCGAAGACGCGGTGCCGTCCGCGTTCGTCACGGAGTCCAACCGCCGCTCGATCACGGGGTTGCCCCCGGCATCCGGCGCCTGGCGGGTCGGCGACCACCCGGGCGACCGACGCTTCCAGCCGATCGGCGAGCTGCACCTCGAGCACGGCGAGACCCTCCCGGCGGTGACCATCGCCTTCGAGAGCTGGGGCGAACTGAACGCCGACGCCAGCAACGCCGTGCTCGTGCTGCACGCCCTCACCGGCGACAGTCACGTCATCGGCCCGGCCGGCCCCGGTCACCCCACGGCGGGATGGTGGAGCGGGCTGGTCGGCGAGGGCAAGCCGCTGGACCCGGCGGACTGGTACGTGGTGGCCCCCAACATGCTCGGCGGCTGCCAGGGCAGCACCGGGCCCTCGTCGCTGCACCCCGACGGCCGGGAGTGGGGGTCGCGCTTCCCGTTCCTCACGATCCGCGACCAGGTCGCCGCCCAGCGCGCGTTCGCCGACGCACTCGGCATCGACCGCTGGGCGCTCGTCGTCGGCGGGTCGATGGGCGGTATGCAGGCCCTCGAGTGGGCGGTCGGGTCCCCCGAGCGCGTCGACCGGCTCGCGGTGCTCGCCGCTCCCCCGCTGTCCAGCGCCGACCAGATCGCGTTGAACTCGGTGCAGAGCGAGGCGATCCGCGTCGACCCCGGCTTCGCCGGTGGCGACTACTACGACGCGCCCGACGGTCAGGGGCCGCATCGGGGGCTCGCGCTGGCACGCCGGATGGCATTGCTGAACTATCGCTCGCCGACCGAGCTGAACGACCGGTTCGAGCGCAGCTGGCAGAGCGGGCTCAGCCCCCTTGGCGACGGCGGACTGTTCGCCGTCGAGAGCTACCTGGGCTTTCACGGCAACAAGTTCACGAGACGGTTCGACGCCAACAGCTACCTGGTGCTGGTGGATGCGATGAACAGCCACGACATCGGCCGCGGGCGCGGCGGCACCGCCGCAGCCCTCGGGCGGGCCACCGCGCGTGCGCTCGTGCTGGGGATCGACAGCGACCGGCTCTTCCCGGTGCCCGGACAGCAGGCGATCGCCCGGTACCTGCCCGGCAACATCGACGGCGACGTGCCCGTCGTCATCTCGTCGCCCTTCGGCCACGACGCGTTCCTCATCGAGGAGGAACGGGTGGGCACCGAGCTGCGGCGGCTGCTAGAACTCTGATATGACCCGAGCCGTTGTCGCGATCGCGACCCTCGCCCTCGCGGCGGCGATGCTCTGCGGATGCGCGGCCACCGCATCCGTCGTCGCGCCTCCCGAGGGCGTCACCATCTCGGTCTACCAGCCTCGGCCCGACATCCCGAAGAACCGGATCGCGATCGAGGTGCACAACGACGGCGATCAGGTTCTCACCCTGACGGCCGCGTCGCTGCGGTCGAACTTCTTCGCCGACGACTTCGTGTGGGGGCCGGGTCGCACCGCCACGGTCGCTCCGGGCTATGCCGTCGACCTGCGGGTCGAGATCCCCGAGGTCGATGCGTGCGACGCGGACGTCGCCGCGAACACCGTCACCTTCGAGTGGACGGCGGGCGGGGCCTCAGGTCGTTCGGAGGTGACGCCGGACGACGGGTTCCACATGCTCGACCGGGTGCACGACGAGGGCTGCCTGGTGCAGACGGCTCAGAAGGTGGCGGCGCTGACAGCCGTCTCGCTGACCGCCCCCGCGGCCCAGCCGGCCCCGGCAGAGCTGCTGATCGCGGTGGCGCCGACCGGGGCCGACGGCGTGGTCACTGTCGACGCGATCTCGAGCACGACCCTGCTGAATCCCGCCCGCCCCGATGGCATCGGCGTGAATCGCCTCGACCTCGGGATCGCCGTGTCGGCCGCGGGCCCGACCGAGATCCGCGTGCCGATCGTGCCCAACCGGTGCGATCCACACGCGCTGGCCGAGGACAAGATCGGCACCCGGATGCCGTTGTACGTGACGCTGCCCGACGGCACGAGCGGTCGGCTGGTGCTGGCCGCGAGCGACGAGCTGCGGGCGCAGATGTACGCGTTCTACTCCGCCTTCTGCGGGCTGGGCTGAGCCGGGCTGGAGCCGGGCCGGAGGCTGCATCATCGAGCAGCCCCCGGCGGTCTCCCCCCGGCGCCGCCCGGTGCGAGGGCACCGGTTCGGCATGGGATGTGGCTCGGCCGCTCGGGCCCGCCCCTCTGGACTCCACCGTACCCCCGGAACTCGTGAGAGACGGTCACCGCGTGGCACCCCCCGTTCGTGTCACAGTCCTGCCAGCATGGCGAGGATATGGACTTGATCGCCAAGGAACGTGAGCGGCTGCTCCAGCGGGCCGCGCGCGTCTACGGACTGAGCTTCACGGCAGTGGCGCTGGTCTGCGCCCTGCTGCCGGGCGCCGTAGACCCGCTCGCGCTGGTTATCTCGCTGCCCCTGTTCGCCGTCGTCGCGTTCGCGCAGCTGCGCATGGGGATGTCGCGCTCGCTCCTGTGGGTCGGGCTGGTGCTGCTGTGCGGCGTGGGCATCATCGGCGTGTTCCGCTTCGTCGGAAGCGGACCCTCGCCCGAGGCCGGGTACTCCGCGATCCTGCAGCTGGCGGCCGTGTCGCTGGCCGGGTGCGCCCTGGTGCTCACCTCGAGCGGACCGCGGATCGCGCTGCTGGTCGGCGCGTTCCTGCTCGTCGGCGGCAGCGCCGTGTTCGTCACGGACGGCGTGCCGCAGATGCTGCGCACGGCGGGGCTGGTGGTGCTGGGCTGGCTGCTTCCCACCGCGATCGCCATCTGGATCAGCGTCGGCGTGCCGCAGGTCGAGAAGCGCATCGCCTCGATCGGCCGAGCACATCGCGCGGAACGCCAGGCCAGTGAACTCGAAGCTCAGCGCCGCCAGTCGGCCCGGCTGCTGCACGACACCGTCCTGGCGACGCTGACCCTGCTGGCCCACTCCGGTGTCGGGGTGAAACCCGACGCGCTGCGTGAGCAGGCCGCCGACGACGCCCGGCTGCTGCGTCAATTGCGCCTCGGGTCGGCACCGACGCCGCCGCCGGAGGGCGAGCCCTTCGTGTCGACCGAAACCTCGCCGATCCCGGTCATCGAGGAACCCGTGCTGGGCACGACGCTGGAGTCGGTGCAGCAGCGCTTCAACCGGATGGGCCTGCAGGTGCACTGGCACGGCACCGGGCAGGTGCTGCTGCCGAGCGACGTGCTCGACGCCTTCCTGCTCGCGCTGGCCGAATGCCTCGAGAACGTGCGCCGGCACTCCGGGGTCACCGAGGCCCACGTGACGATCACCGAGGACGAGAAGATCGTCCGCGCCCTGGTCACCGACTCCGGGGTCGGATTCGACATCAACGACGTCGACGATGCCAAGCTCGGCTTCTCGGAGTCGGTGGTGGCGCGCCTGCGCGACGTGGGCGGCAACGCCCGGCTGTTCTCCGCGCCCGGCTCGGGCACCACGGTCGTGCTGGAGGTGCCGCGATGACCTTCTCCGCCCCCGAAGAGAACACCCTCGGCGTCGTGATCACCGGGAAGGGCCGCACGCGCGTGAAGCAGCCGCGGCGGTCGGGCCGGGTGGCCAACAGCGCCCACCGTGCCTCTCTCGGCGTGGCGTTCCTGGGGCTGGGCGCCGCGATCCTGGTGATCCTGCGCGCCGTCTACGGTTTCAGCTGGTTCGTGGCGTTCTGGAGCGGCGACGTCTACCCCAAGCCGATCGCGGCCCTGGCGTCGTGGATCGTGCTGGTCGCCGTCCTTCTCGGTGCGATCATCGCGACCCGCGTCATCAACGACCGGCTGCCCGACTGGATCTTCGCGCTCTTCGTCACCGGGCTGGCGGTCTCAGTCGCCCTCGACCTCATCGCGATCTGGGATCTGCACTCGATCGGGCACCACGCGACCTCGGCGATCGCCGCCGGGATGACGCTCCTGGTGGTGGTCGCCGTGCGCGGCCCCGTCGAGATCCTCGTGGCCGACGGGGTGCTCGCCCTGGCTCTGGCTGTCGCGATGTTCCTCAACGCCGAGCCGGGCGCGCTGGTCGACGGCGAGTGGATGGCACCGCAGCTGATCGCCCTGGCATCCGCCGTTCTGCCGCCGGTGATCGGCGTGGCCATCATCGAGGCGTTCCGCCGTATGGTGCAGGTCGAACTCGACCGCGTCCTGACCCAGAGCACCGTTTCGGCGCCGCGCTTCGCCGTGGGCATGCTCGCCTCGGAGGAGCTGGCGCGTCTCGACCTCGCCGCCGAAGAGCTGCTCGACTCGATCGCCACCCGTAAGACCCCGCTGCCGCTCGCGCCGAAGATGGCCTCCGTCGCGGCATCACTGGCGACCGAACTGCGTCTGCATCTCATCGAAGGTCGCCGCGAGACCTGGCTCTACCACGCCGTCAGCGAATCGGAACTGCTGGGCAAGTCGGTCACGTTGGTCGACAAGTCGAGCCTCGCCGGGCTGCTCGATCCGGCACAGCGCGACGGCCTGCTGTCGACGGCGTGGCTGCTGGTCAGCGACACCACGAAAGCCAACCCCGGCACGACCGTGACCCTGCAGATCGGGCCGCTCGACACATCCGAGCCGCACGGGCTGCCGGCCCACAAGCTGCTCGTGCCGATCACCATCACCACCACCGGGGTGCCGCGCAATCGTGTCGACCCGACGATCTGGGACGCCATCGGACGGGTCGGGCGTTACTCTGACTCCACCCAGGACTCCAGCCTCCGGGTCGACATCGAATGCGTCGTCGACAACCCCGCCGACCACAACGCCTGACCCCAAGGCCCAACCGAAACTGGAAGGAGAACGACCGATGGCCCAAATCCGTCTCGCTCTCGTCGATGACCACAAGATGCTGCTCGGCGCCCTGACCGAGTGGATCCGCTCGGCCGCCGACATCGACATGGTGACCGCCGTCACCACCTGGCCCGAGCTGCTCACCAGCCCCGAGTTCCCCGTCGATGTGGTGCTGCTCGACGTGGACCTGAAAGACAACATCCCGATCTCGCTGAAGATCTCCACGCTGAAGACCACCGGGGTCAAGGTCGTGTTGATGAGCACCTACTCCGAGCCGAACATCGTGCGCGAAGCCCTCGGCGCGGGGGCCCTCGGCTACCTGGTGAAGAGCGAGCCGGTGGAGATGATCGTCGAAGCGATCCGTGCGGCAGCGCAGGGCGAGAGCTTCATCTCGGCCGAACTCGACCTGGCGCTGAACGCCGGCGACATCGGCGGCGCCCCGAAGCTGAGCGCGCAGGAGCGGCGGGTGATGGCGCTCTACGGCGGTGGCGAGCCGGTGAAGTCGGTGGCCTACGAGCTCGGCATCTCCGAGGAGACGGCGAAGAGCTACCTCAAGCGCATCCGCGAGAAGTACCGCGTCGCGGGAATCGATGTGGGCACCAAGGTGGCGCTGCGCAAGCGCGCCATCCAGGACGGCATCCTCATCCAGGACGCGCCCTCGGGCACGTTCTGACGCTGGGGCGGACGGGTCTCAGCCGCCGATCGGCGTGATCCCGGTGTCGGGGTCGGCGGTCCTCAATGAGCCCGTTGCGGTGAGCCAGCGCCTGCTCACCCACGCGCCGGCGACCGCGAAGCCGACCCCGGGGATGCACAGCAGCAACCCCACCCAGGTGGGTGAGACGAACCCGAACCCCGCGGCGATCGCCAGCCCGCCGAGGTAGGCGCCCAGGCTGTTGCCGATGTTGAGGGCCGCGTGGTTGACGGCCGCGGCCAGGGTCTGCGAGTCGCCCGCGACGTCCATCAGGCGGGTCTGGATGACGGGGCTGAGCGCCGAAGCCGATCCGGCCACCAGCAGCACCCCCGCGAACAGACCCACCACGGTGCCGGCCGCGAGAGCCAGTACGGTGAGCGACACAGCGAACGATGCGAAGCACAGGAAGATGGCGCGCACCGCACCGCGGTCGGCGAGCCGGCCGCCGATGAGGTTGCCGACCGTCATCCCGACGCCCATGGTGGCCAGCACGAACGGCACCGCTCCCGTGGGCAGGCCGGTCACCTCGGTGGCCAACGGTGCGACGTAGCTGTACACGGCGAAGAAGCCGCCGAAGCCGATCGCGCCGGTCAGCAGCGCGAACCACACGCCGATCCGACGGAACACGGCCAGCTCACGCCGGACCGTCGCCGCCGGATCCCCCGGTGATGCGGGAACGAACGCCAGGATGGCGACCAGGGTCAGCGCGAAGATCGCGGCGACGGCGAGGTACGCGACCCGCCACCCGGCGACCTGCCCGAGCAGGGTGATGAGCGGAACGCCGATCACGTTGGCGATGGTGAGGCCGGAGAGCACGAACGCCACCCCCCGCCCGCGGTTGCCCGGCCCCATCAGGTCGGCGGCGACCAGCGCGGCAACGCCGAAGTAGGCCCCGTGCGGGAGGGCGGCGACGAAGCGCGCCACCACCACGAGTTCGAAGGTGGGGGCGAGAGCCGAGGCCAGCGTGCCGAGGGTGAAGGCCAGCGCGAGGGCGAGCAGCAGCCGGCGGCGCGGGAACCGGGCCGCGAGCGCGGCGATCGTGGGGGCGCCGACCACCACGCCGGCGGCGTACGCCGAGATCATCAGACCGGTGCTGGCCAGGGCATCCTCGGGCGAGGTGGCGTAACGCGCCGGCAGCAGATCCTGGGCGATATCGGGCAGCAGGCCCATCGCCACGAACTCGGTGGCGCCGATCCCGAACCCGCCGAGAGCGAGCGCCAGCAGGGCCAGGCGCGTGCGCGCCGGGGAGAGGGCGGTCATGCCTCCTCCGGGCGGTAGCGGATCGCCTCGATCACCGTCGTGACCGCCCAGACCAGCAGCACGACGTAGAGCACATTGCGCGCGGTGAGCACCAACAGCAGGGTGAAGTCGAGGCTGAGCAGCTGACCGTAGAGGTACGGGTAGATCGCCTGGGTCAGCCCGGCGATCACCAGTGTCAGCACGACCGGGGTGCGGAACGACGGTCCGCGGCCGGTCACCGAGGCGATGAGGCCGAACAGCATCGCCACCGCGAGCCAGGTCACGAACTGCGGCGAGCCGACCTTGTTGAACAGGATGAGTGCGGTGGTGATCGCCAGCATCAGCGCGGGCAAGAACTCCAGCACCGGCACGCCCGTGCGCTGCGCCAGCACGGCGAGCACGAGCAGCGCCACCGCGACGAGCGCCATGAGCGGGGTCATCACGGCGGCCGCGTTCGCCGCCCCCGGCCCGACCACCTGGTAGGTGAGGATGGCGTGGTCGTAGTAGACCAGGCTGCGCAGCGACCGGGTGGCGAAGGCGTCCCACATCCAGAACGTCGCGATCGGCGACTCGACCTGCAGGCCTCGCCCCGCCTGCTGACCGATGAAGCTGAAGAGGTTCGCTCCGGCGCCGAACAGCAGGGCCGTGGCGGCGATGACGGCGGATGCGATGGCAGCCGACGCCGCGATCCGCCAGCGGGTGCGCAGCGCCAGGAACGCCGCCGCGATCAGCGCCGCCGGCCACACCTTGATCCAGGTGGCCACCGCCAGCAGCACACCGGCCAGACGCGGTGCCGTGGTGAGAACCAGCACGCCGATGATCGCGATCGGCACGGTGATCGAGTCGATGCGGCCGAGAGCGACCGGCCCGAGCAGGAGGAGGAATGCCAGCCACCACCATCCGGCCAGCGAGCGCCGCGGATCGCCGCCGCGCCCGATCAGCACGGCGAAGGCCACCGCATCCGCCAGCATCACCATGGTCAGCCAGGTGGTCGGGTAGAGGTCGGGGCCCAGGACGTAGGCGATCAGCATGGGCACCAGCGCCACGATCGGATACACCCAGACCGTGTCGATGCCGACCCAGTCGCCGGTCTGCAGGCCGTGCTCCACCCAGAACCGGTAGACCAGGGTCACATCGCCGAGCGGCAGACCCGGCCCGTACAGCCCCAGGAATTCCAGCCAGATGTGCACGACGACGAAACCGGCCCACAACGTCACCGGGTGACGGGCGAGCCGCTGCGCGAGCGGGGCATCCGTCATGTTCACCAGCGTAACGGCGTCATGAAACGCAATCCGACGCGCGGGTGGCGGGCGACCGGTCCAGAATGTGGACATGGCACGCACATCCCGAATCACAGCGCTCCTGTCTCTCACCGCCGCGGTCGCCCTCGCGGCCACCCTGGCCGGCTGCCAGTCCGCTGCGCCCTCCGGCGACGGTGACGGCGGCTCCGGCTACGTCACCGACGGCAAGCTCACGATCGGCACCGGTGAGCCGGCGTACTACCCGTGGGTCATCGACGACGACCCCGCGTCGGGCCAGGGCTTCGAGGCCGCCGTCGCGTACGCGGTCGCCGAGCAGCTGGGCTTCGACAAGAAGGATGTGGTGTGGGTGCGCACCACCTTCGATGAGGCGATCGCTCCGGGGCCGAAGGACTTCGACTTCAACCTGCAGCAGTACTCGATCACCGACGACCGCAAGAAGAACGTCGACTTCAGCTCGGCGTACTACGAGACCTCGCAGGTGGTGATCACCACCGAGACGTCGAAGGCCGCGTCGGCCACGAGTCTCGCCGACCTGAAGCCCCTGCTGATCGGTGCGGCCGTCGGCACCACCAGCTTCGACGCCATCGAGAAGGAGATCGCCCCCGACCAGGGTGCCAGCGCCTTCAACACGAACGACGACGCCGTGCTCGCGCTGCAGAACGGTCAGGTCGACGCGATCGTCGTCGACCTGCCGACCGCGTTCTACCTCACCGGGGTCGAGATCGACGGCGGCAAGATCGTCGGGCAGCTGCCCCAGACCGCGGGCGAGACGGGCGACCAGTTCGGCCTGGTCCTGCCCAAGGACAGCCCGCTGACGGCCGATGTGACCGCAGCCGTCGACGCCTTGCGCAACAACGGCACGCTCGACGCGCTCGCCGCGCAGTGGCTGGCGGATGCGGCGGACGCCCCCGTCCTCCAGTAGCGTTCCGAAGGTGACCACGGAGGGCCCGGCCGTCAGCTCGCTCGAGCTGTCGCGTCGGGCCTTTCGCCGCCGACAGAGCGCCCGCTCGGTACTGATCGGGGCGCTCAGCACCGTCGTGTTCGCGGCGGTGGCGTGGTTCCTGATCGTGAACGCCCCCGGCTGGCCGCGGGTGCAGGCCAGCTACTTCGACCCCGAGGTGGCGCTCGCCGCCCTGCCGCGGGTCTGGGACGGGTTCCTGCTCAACGTGCGCGTGCTGCTGTTCGCCGCCGCCGGGGTGCTGGTGCTGAGCCTCGTCATCGCCGGGCTGCGGACGCTGCGCGGACCGGTGTTCTTCCCGTTGCGCGCCCTTGCGGCGGGCTACACCGACCTGTTCCGCGGGATGCCGTTGATCATCGTGCTCTACCTCGTGGGGTTCGGCATTCCCGGCTTGCGTCTCACGGAGGACCGGATTCCGCTCGAGGTGCTAGGTACCGTGGCGCTGGTGCTGACCTATTCGGCGTATGTGGCCGAGGTCTGGCGGGCGGGCATCGAGGCGGTGCATCCCTCGCAGCGGCTGGCGGCCCGGTCGCTGGGGTTGTCGCACGGGCAGTCGTTGCGGCTGGTGGTGCTGCCGCAGGCGGTGCGCAAGGTGACGCCGGCGCTGATGAACGATTTCGTGGCGATGCAGAAGGATGTCGGGCTGATCTCGGTGCTCGGCGCGGTGGACGCGGTGCGCGGCGCCCAGATCGAGGTGTCGCATTTCGCCAGCTTCACGCCGTACGTGGTGGCCGGGCTGCTGTTCGTGCTGCTGGCACTGCCGATGATCCGTTTCACCGACTGGTATTCGGCCCGGCTGCGCCGGCGGGAGCAGATCGGCGAGGTGCTCTGATGGCTGAGCTCAGCGCCGAGGGAATCGTGAAGAGGTTCGGCGACCGCACCGTGCTCGACGGCATCTCGCTCGACCTCGACGCGCACGAGGTGGTGGCGCTGATCGGGCCGTCCGGTTCGGGCAAGTCGACGCTGCTGCGCTGCCTCACCCTGCTCGAGCGCATCGACGACGGCCGCATTCTGCTGGGTGGCGAGGACATCAGCGACCCGCGTGTGCGGGTCGACGCGGTGCGGTCGCGCTTCGGGGTCGTGTTCCAGAGCTACAACCTGTTTCCGCATCTGTCGGTGCTCGACAACGTCACCCTCGGTCTGCGCAAGGTGCAGCGGGTCGCCCGCCGCGAGGCGGAGCAGCGCGGACTGGCGCTGCTGGATCGCATCGGCCTCGCCGACAAGGCGCGCGTGCACCCGGATCAGCTGTCGGGGGGTCAGCAGCAGCGGGCCGCGATCGTCCGGGCGATCGCGACCGACCCCGAGGTGGTGCTGCTCGACGAGATCACCAGCGCCCTCGACCCCGAACTGGTGGGCGAGGTTCTCGAACTGGTCCGCGAGCTGGGGCGCGACGGGGCGACGATCCTGATGGCCACCCACGAGATGGGGTTCGCACGGGAGGTGGCGCACCGGGTGGTGTTCCTCGACGGCGGACGCGTCGTCGAGCAGGGGCCGCCCGCCCAGCTCTTCGGCGCGCCGCACGAGCAGCGCACCCGCGAGTTCCTCGCGCGACTCACCGCCGGCTGACGAACTCCCTCCCGCCTCCCCGCCGCGCTCCCCCGCTGCTCCCCTCCGGTGCTTCCCCGCGCACCCGCCGCCTCGTCCCTGGGGTTCTCCGATCCCCCGCCGGCCCTCGCACAGCGCAGTGCCCGCCGCCACGCGGGATCTGCGTGCGAGCAGCGAACGCCCGCGCCGTTCCGGCCGGCGCGCGAGGCCTCGGATCAGCCGGTGAGCAGCTCCGCGATCACGGCGGGCAGGTGCGCGTTCAGCCCGAGCACCGTCATCGGCCCACCTCCCGAGGCCCGCTCCCCGGCGAGCCCGTGCAGCACGCACGCCGTCGCCGCCAGTTCCGCGAGCACCCGCGGATCGCGCGCGACCGCGCCGGCATGCGTGGCGACGAGGGCACCGAGGATCCCGGCCAGGGCGTCACCACTGCCGGCCGTCGCCAGCCAGGTGGTCGGAGCCGTCACCGTGTACCGCATGCCCTCCGGAGTCGCGATCCGGGTGCGGTACCCCTTCAGCAGCACCGTGACCCCCAACTCACGCGCGGCACGCTCCGCACAGCCGTCCGGGTCGTCGTGCACGGCATCCCGGTCGACGCCCAGTAGCCCGGCCAGCTCGCCGGCGTGCGGCGTCACGACCACCGGCCCCACCGCATCCGGCACTCGCCCCAGGGCACCCGAGTCGATCACGCACGGCACCTGCTGCCCCAGGGCCCGCTCGAGCAGTTCGGTCGTCAGGTCGTCGCGGTCGTCGGGGTCCTGGCCCGATCCGAGCACCCACGCTTGCACACGGCCCGCCGCGGTGACCGTCTCGGGCCGGCGCTGCAGCACCAGACGGGTCGGACGACCGGTGCCCAGGTAGCGCACCATGCCGACCCCGGCGTGCAAGGCGGCGTCGACGCCGAGCACCGCGGCCCCGGGGTAGCGCGGTGAGCCCGTGACGAACCCGAGGACCCCGCGCGAGTACTTGTCGTCATCGGGCCCCGGTGCCGCGATCCAGGCGCGGGCGTCGCCGGCTCCGAAGCTGACTGCCATACCGCCACCCTAGGCTCGGACGGTGAGCAGTGTGTTCGACTCCCTCGACATTCGCGGGCTCCATGTGCGCAACCGGCTGTGGGTTCCCGCGATGTGCCAGTACAGCGTCATGGAACGCGACGGCATCCCCACCGACTGGCACCTGGCGCATCTGGGCTCCTTCGCGCGCGGGGGCGCCGGCCTGATCGTCGCCGAGGCGACCGCGGTCGTCCCCGAGGGGCGCATCTCTCCCCGCGACACCGGCATCTGGAACGACGACCAGGTGCACGCCTGGCGACGCATCACCGACTTCGTCCATGAGCAGGGTGCCGCCATCGGGCTGCAGCTGGCCCACGCCGGGCGCAAAGCCTCCGTCTGGCCGGCCTGGGGATTCCCCGAGCACGGCACCGTCCCGGTCGCCGACGGCGGCTGGCAGACCGTGGCCCCCTCGGCCGTGGCGTTCGAGGGCTACGCACCCCCGCGCGCGCTGACCCGCGCCGAGATTCCGGATGTGGTGGCCGCCTTCACGACCGCGGCCCGCCGGGCGCTCGACGCGGGCTTCGATCTCGTCGAACTGCACGCCGCGCACGGCTACCTGCTCCACCAGTTCCTCTCGCCGCTATCGAATCTGCGCACCGACGCGTACGGCGGCAGCCTCGAGAACCGCGCCCGGCTGCTGCTCGAGATCGTGCGCGCCGTACGGGCGGAGGTGGGCGAGGCGGTGCCGGTCCTGGTCCGCTTCTCGGCCACCGATTACGCCGACGGCGGCTGGGATGCGGAGCAGACCGCCACCGTCGCCGGGTGGGCGCACGAGGCGGGCGCCGACCTGTTCGACATCTCCTCCGGCGGCCTGGTGGCGGGCGTGCGCGTGCCGCTCGGCCCCGGCTACCAGGTGCCGTTCGCGGAGTACGTGCGCACCGCCGCACACGTCCCGGTGAACGCGGTCGGGCTCATCACCGAGGCCCGGCAGGCGCAGTCGATCGTCGAATCGGGGCAGGCCGACGCGGTGATGCTGGGGCGGGAGATGCTGCGCGACCCCCACTTCCCGTTGCGTGCCGCGCGTGAACTGGGCGTCGACATCGACTACTGGCCGCCGCAGTACCTGCGTGCGCGCACCACCGCGTCGAAGACCGCCTAGAGCATCGTGGCGCTGACCTCGTCGGCGCGGGGCGGGTCGGCGCCCGGGCGCGAGACGGTGATCCCGGCGCAGCGGGCCGCATAGGTGACGGCGCCCGCGACGTCGTCGAACCCGCCGCGCAGCACCGCAGCGAGCAGCCCCGACATGAACGAGTCGCCCGCGCCGATGGTGTCGGCGATGGTGGTCACGAAGGCCGGCACGTGCACCGGCCCGCCGTCCGAGAGCGCGTCCGCGCCCTCGGCACCGCGGGTCGCGACCACCAGCCGCGCGCCGAGCGAATGCCAGCGCTCCAGCACCTGCTCGACCGTGGCATCCGGGTAGAGCCAGGCCACGTCCTCGTCGCTGGCCTTCACGATGTCGGCGAGCGCCACGAACCGCTCGACCCGCGCGAGGGCGGCGGCGTGGTCGCCCATCAGCGCCGGGCGCACGTTGGGGTCGAACGAGATCAGGGCGTCGGCGCCCGACAGGATCTTCTCCACAGTCGTCGCTCCCGGCTCGAGCGCCGCCCCGATCGACCCGGTGTGCACCAGTGCGTACCCGGCGGTGTCGACGGGGCCGGGATCCCAGCTGATCGAGAAGTCGTAGGTCGCCGCGCCGTCGGCGCCGATGGTGGCGCGCGCGACCGAGGTCTCACGATCGCTCACCGTTCCGGGTGTGACGGTCACGCCGCTTGCCTCAAGGTGCTGGGCGATCGCCACACCCTCGGGGTCGGCGCCGAATGAGGAGTGCAACGTCGCACGGACGCCGAGCCGTTGCAGCCCGACCGCGACGTTCAGCGGGCTGCCGCCCGGCATCACCTGATCGTCGACGATGTCGACGAGCGCCTCCCCGATCACGAGCACCTGCGGCTCACGGCTGTCGTCGTGTGGCATCCTGCACCTCTCCCACCAGTTCTTCGATGATGTCCTCCAGGAACAGCACCCCCTTGGTCGCGCCCGACTCGTCGAACACCCGCGCGACGTGGCTTCCCGTGCGTCGCAGCGTGGCGAGCGCGTCCTCGAGCTCCATGTCGCGGAACACCGAGATCAGCTGCCGGATGCGCTTCGGCGGCACCGGGTCGTCGAACTCGTCGTCGTCGAGGTCGATGACGTCCTTCAGGTGCACGTAGCCGGTCGGCTCGCCCTCGGCATCGACCAGCACGTAGCGGCTGAAACCCTTCTGGGCAACGGCGCGTTCGACGTCGGCGGGCGCCGCGTCTTCGGGGAGAGTGACGAGGGCGTCCATGCCGACCGCGACATCGCGCACCTTCTTGCCGGTGAACTCGAACGCGTTCGACAGTGTGCCGGTGGAGTCGGTCAGCACCCCGGCGCGCGTCGAGGTGGCGACGATGGTGGCGACCTCCTCGACGGTGAACGCGCTGGTGGCCTCGTTCTTGGGCTCCACCCGGAACAGGCGCAGCACCCCGTTCGCGGTGGCGTTCAGCGCCACGATCACCGGACGGAACACCCACGACACCGCGACGAGCGGGGTCGCGAGCAGCAGCACCGCCCGGTCGGGCACCGAGAACGACAGGTTCTTGGGCACCATCTCGCCGAGTACCACGTGCAGGAACGACACGAAGGTCAGCGTGATGATGAAGGCGACGGTGCCGATCACCTCCTCGGGCAGCCGGGTGAGCGCCAGCGGAACCTCGAGCAAGTGGTGGATGGCGGGCTCGGACACGTTGAGGATCAGCAGGGATGCGATGGTGATGCCGAGCTGACAGGTGGCCAGCATCAGGGTGGCGTGCTCCATCGCCCAGAGCGCCGTCTTCGCGGCGCGGGACCCCGCCTCCGCGCGGGGCTCGATCTGCGAGCGCCGCGCCGAGATGACCGAGAACTCGGCACCGACGAAGAAGGCGTTGACCAGCAGCAGCACGGCAAGCCATGCCAGTCCCGCCCAGTCGCTCACGACCCGCTCCCGTCGGCCGGGGGCTCGTCGTGCACCGTCGGGGTGAAGCGCAGACGGTCGATCCGCCGCCCGTCCATCCGCTCCACCCGGAACACGCCGGCCTCGATCTCGACCGTGTCGCCCACCTGGGCGATGCGACCGAGCTCGCTCATCACCCAGCCCGCGACGGTCTCGTACGGGCCCTCCTCGGGCACCACGACATCCGCCCGCTCGAGCAGTTCGTCCGGACGCAGCGCCCCGGGGAAGGTCAGCCAGTTGCGGCTGCGCACCACGTCGGCCCGCGAGCGGTCGTGCTCGTCGGAGACCTCGCCGACCAGCTCCTCCACGAGGTCTTCGAGGGTGGCGACGCCGGCGGTGCCGCCGTACTCGTCCACCACGAGCGCCATCTGGTAGCCCTTGCCGCGCAACTCACCGAGCAGCGTGTCGAGCTTCATCGTCTCGGGCACGCGCAGCGCGTCGGACTGCAGCGCCGACACCGGCACCGCGGAGCGACGTTCGCGCGGGACGGCGACCGCCTGCTTGACGTGCACGATGCCCACGATGTCGTCGATGTCGTCGTCCATGACGGGGAACCGCGAGAAGCCGGTGGTGCGTGCGAGCTGCAGCACCGCATCCGCCGTCTCGGCTTTGCCGATGCTCGCCACGCGCGGCCGTGGGGTCATGACGTCGGCGGCGATGTGATCCGAGAAGACCAGGGTGCGGGCCAGCAGGGTCGCGGTGTCGCGGTCGAGGGCGCCTTCACTGGCGGAGCGGCGCACCAGGCTCTTCAGCTCGTCGGCGGTGCGGGCAGAACTCAGCTCCTCTTTGGGCTCGATGCCGACCGCCCGCAGAATCACGTTGGCGGTGCTGTTCAGCAACCGCACGAACGGCTTGAAGACCGCGGTGAAGCCGAGCTGGAAGGGGATCACGATCTTCGACACCTGCCGGGGCAGGGCGAGCGCGAAGTTCTTGGGCACCAGCTCGCCGATGATCATCGACAGCAGGGTGGCGGCGACCACGGCGACGATGGTGGCGACGACCGGAATCGCGGGGCCGGGCAGACCGAGCGCGGTGAGCGGCGGGGTGAGGAACGAGCTGAACGCCGGCTCGAGCGTGAACCCGGTGAGCAGGGTGGTGAGGGTGATGCCGAGTTGCGCGCTGGACAGGTGGGTGGAGGTGACTTTCAGCGCCCGGATGGTGGGGCCGAGCATCGTCTCGCCGCGCTCCTGGCGCGCCTCGAGATCGGCACGGTCGAGGTTGACGAGCGTGAACTCGCTCGCGACGAAGAATCCGGTGCCGACGGTGAGCAGCAGCCCGATGATGAGGAGGACTATGTCAGAGCTCATCGTTCCGCGAGTCTACCGGCTGTCTACCCGCCGGATGCCGCGGCGGCCTTCGCCGCCTTCTTGAATTCGCGCACCTTGGTCAGCGACCCCGGGTCGACGATGTCGGCGACCGAGCGGTACGAGCCCGCCTCGCCGTACGCACCGGCGGCCTCGCGCCATCCGGCTCCGTCGAAGCCGTACTGCTTGCCCAGCAGCGCCAGGAAGATGCGCGCCTTCTGGCTGCCGAAGCCGGGCAGCGCCTCGAGACGCTTCAGCACCTGGGGGCCGTCGGCGTCGCGCCAGATCGCCGCCGCATCACCGCCCCAGTCGTTGGCGACCGCCTGGCAGAGCGCCTGGATGCGCCCGCCCATCGAGCCGGGGAAGCGATGCACCGCCGGAGGCGTCTTGCACAGCTCGACGAACGAATCCGGGTCGTGCGCGGCGATCCGCCCGGCGTCGAGGTGGCCGAGCCGCTGCCGCAGCTTGGCGGGGCCGGCGAACGCGGTCTCCATCGGCACCTGCTGGTCCAGCAGCATCCCGATCAGCAGGGCGAGCGGGTCCTGCGACAGCAACGCGTCGGCCTCGGCGTCTCCGGTGATGTGCAGCTGCGGCGTCATGCGCCCATGCTCGCACCCCTCACCCGGTGCGCGCACCCCTCACCAGCTCACGGGCAGCGCCTTTCCCTCCTCGTAGCCCGCCGCGCTCTGCGTGCCGACCACGGCGCGCTCGTGGAACGCCGCCAGGTCGGCGGCTCCGGCGTAGGTGAACGAGCTGCGCACCCCGGCGGTGATCATGTCGAGCAGGTCCTCGAGCGAGGGCCGCAGCGGGTCGAGGTAGATCCGCGAGCTCGAGATGCCCTCGGCGAACAGCTCTTTGCGGGCCAGCTCGTACGGGTCGAGCCCGCCGAACCGGGCGTGCACGGCCTTCGTCGAGGCCATCCCCCAGCTCTGCTTGAACACCCGCCCCGACTCGTCGGTCTCCAGCTCGCCCGGAGCCTCGACGGTTCCGGCGAACCACGAACCGATCATGACGGATGCCGCGCCGGCCGCCAGCGCGAGCGCGACATCGCGCGGGTAGCGCACGCCCCCGTCGGCCCAGACATGCGCACCCAGCTCGCGGGCGGCCGCGGCCGTCTCGAGCACCGCCGAGAACTGCGGCCGGCCGACCGCGGTCATCATGCGGGTGGTGCACATGGCGCCGGGACCGACGCCGACCTTCAGGATGCCGGCCCCGGCCTCCACCAGATCAGCCACGCCGTCGGCGGTGACGATGTTGCCCGCCACGATCGGCACCCCGATTCCGGCGACGGCGGAGATGGCGCGCAGCATGCCGTCCTGGTGACCGTGCGCCGTGTCGAGGACGAGCACGTCGGCGCCCGCGTCGACGAGCGCCCGCGCCTTGCCGGCCACGTCGCCGTTGATGCCCACCGCGACGGCCACCTGCAGTCGCCCGGCCGCATCGATGGCCGGTGAATACAGGGTGCCGCGCAGGGCGCTTTTGCGGCTGGTGGTGCCGCCCGAGGCGATGCGGGCGAACTCGTGGCCACCCGCGACCAGCTGATCGAACGCGTCGCGCGCGTCGAGTGCATCGATCGTCGGCAGCGTGTCGAGATCGACGCCGGCGAGGCGGGGATCACGCGGGTCGAACTCGCCCTCCCAGACCGGCGAGGCATCCTTCACCGCCCGGATCGCCGCCACCGCATCCTCGGGCGAGAGATCCTGCGGCAGCACACCGAGCCCGCCGCGCCGCGCCAGCGTCGCCGCGAGACGGGGCCCGGTGACCGAGTTCATGTTGGCCGCGACGATCGGCAGGGTCGCGCCCGTGCCGTCGCCGGGGGCCAGGTCGACGTCGAGGCGGCTCGTGACCCCCGAACGGCTCGGCACCAGGAACACGTCGGAATACGTCAGGTCGTGCGGCGGGACGGGCGTCGAGAAGCGCATGGCATCCACGCTACGACCAGCCAGAATGAATAGGCTGTATGCATCCGACTGCTTAGCCACCAGCACCAACATGGAAGTGGGCGATTCTGCCGTGTCTAACCCGGTGACCGGGACGGTTCCCGACGACGGAAACTCGGGCGAATTCGGAGCCAACGAATGGCTCGTCGACGAGATGTACGAGCGCTACCTCGTCGACAAGAACTCGGTCGACCAGAGCTGGTGGCCGATTCTCGAGGCCTACAAGCCCGTGACCGAGGTCAGCGACCAGACCAGCAGCATCCCGGTGATTTCGGATGCCGCGGCGGCCCCCGCGCCTGCTGCGGCTCCCGAGGCCGCGGCTCCCGCTCCCGCAGCGGCACCTGAGGCGGCGCCCACGCCGGCCCCGGCATCCGACCCGACGCCGACCGTCGAGATCCCGATCGTCGCCCGCACCACCTCCGCCCCCGCGAAGCCCCAGCCGATCCCCGCCGAGGCGCCGCAGACCGCCAGCACCCCGGTCGTCGACGGCGAGCAGCCCGCCGTCGCCGACGACACCGTGACCGTGCTCAAGGGCATGCAGAAGACGCTGGCGACCAACATGGACGCCAGCATCAGCGTGCCCACCGCGACCAGCGTGCGCACCGTCCCGGCGAAGCTGATGATCGACAACCGCATCGTCATCAACAACCACCTGAAGCGTGCGCGCGGCGGCAAGGTGTCGTTCACGCACCTGATCGCGTGGGCGATGGTGCAGGTCCTCAAAGACTTCCCGAGCCAGAACGTCTACTACGACGAGGTCGACGGCAAGCCGAGCGTGGTTGCGCCCGCCCACGTCACCCTGGGCATCGCGATCGACCTGCCCAAGCCCGACGGCAGCCGCTCGCTACTGGTGCCGGGCGTGAAGCGCGCCGACACCATGACCTTCGGCGAGTTCCTCGCGGCCTACGAAGACGTCGTCGCGCGGGCACGCGCCAACAAGCTCACCGCGGCCGACTTCCAGGGCGTCACGATCTCGCTGACCAACCCGGGCGGCATCGGCACCGAGCACTCCGTGCCGCGGCTCATGCGCGGGCAGGGCTGCATCGTCGGCGCCGGCGCGCTCGAGTACCCGGCCGCGTTCCAGGGCTCGAGCCCCAAGACGCTGGCCGAACTGGGCATCGGCAAGACCATCACCCTGACCAGCACCTACGACCACCGCGTGATCCAGGGCGCCGGGTCGGGCGAGTTCCTGAAGCGCGTCCACGAGCTGCTCATCGGCGAGAACCACTTCTACGAAGACATCTTCGCCGCGCTGCGCATCCCCTACGACCCGATCCACTGGGCCGAGGACATCAACGTCGACCTGTCCGAGCGTCTCAGCAAGACCACCCGGGTCAACGAGCTGATCAACTCGTTCCGGGTGCGCGGCCACCTGATGGCCGACACCGATCCGCTCGAATACCGCCAGCGCTCGCACCCCGACCTCGAGATCGCCAACCACGGCCTGACCTTCTGGGATCTCGACCGCGAGTTCGTCGTGGGCGGGTTCGCCGGAAAGCGCGCCGCCCTGTTGCGTGACATCCTCGGCGTGCTGCGCGACTCGTACTGCCGCACGGTGGGCATCGAGTACATGCACATCCAGGACCCCGAGCAGCGTGCCTGGTTCCAGAACCGTCTCGAGCGGGCCTACGAGAAGCCCACCAAGGACGAGCAGCTGCGCATCCTGGGCAAGCTCAACGAGGCCGAGGCGTTCGAAACGTTCCTGCAGACCAAGTACGTCGGCCAGAAGCGGTTCAGCCTCGAGGGCGGCGAGTCGGCGATCGCGCTGCTCGACGAGATCCTCCAGGGCGCCGCCGAGGCAGGGCTCGACGAGGTCGCGATCGGCATGGCGCACCGCGGACGCCTCAACGTGCTGACCAACATCGCCGGCAAGACCTACGGGCAGATCTTCCGCGAATTCGAGGGCACCCAAGACCCGAACACCGTCCAGGGATCGGGCGACGTCAAATACCACCTCGGCACCGAGGGCACCTTCACCAGCGCCTCCGGCAAAGAGATCCCCGTGTACCTCGCAGCGAACCCCTCGCACCTCGAGGTGGTCAACGGCGTGCTCGAAGGCATCGTCCGCGCCAAGCAGGACCGCTCGGAGCCGGGCCGGTACGGCACGCTGCCCGTCCTGGTCCACGGCGATGCGTCGATGTCGGGCCAGGGCGTCGTCGTCGAGAACCTGCAGATGTCGCAGTTGCGCGCCTACCGCACCGGCGGCACCATCCACGTGGTCATCAACAACCAGGTCGGTTTCACCACCCCGCCGACCGAAGCGCACACCTCCGTGTACGCCACCGACGTGGCCAAGACCATCCAGGCGCCCGTCTTCCACGTGAACGGTGACGACCCCGAAGCCGTCGTGCGGGTGGCCGAGCACGCCTTCGCCTACCGCCAGCAGTTCCACCGTGATGTCGTCATCGACCTGGTCTGCTACCGCCGGCGCGGGCACAACGAGGGCGATGACCCCTCGATGACCCAGCCGCTGATGTACAACCTCATCGAGGCCAAGCGCAGCGTGCGCACCCTCTACACCGAGGCGCTCGTGGGTCGCGGCGACATCACCGAAGAAGAGTACGAAGCCGCCCACAAAGACTTCCAGGGCCGGCTGGAGCGCGCGTTCGCCGAGACGCATGCCGCACAGACCGGGGCCATGCCGGTCGTCCAGGAGGGCACCCCCGACGACAAGGGGGCGCAGGCCGCGGTCGCCGACCTCGACAAGCCGGGCGCGCAGCAGACGGATGCCGGATCGATTCCGCGAGAGCCGGAATCCACCGCGATCGACACGTCCGTCGTCGCACTCATCGGCGACGCGCACGCCAACCCGCCCGCAGGGTTCAGCGTGCACCCCAAGCTGCAGCAACTGCTCAAGAAGCGGTTCGAGATGAGCCGGCAGGGTCAGATCGACTGGGGCTTCGGTGAGCTGATCGCGCTGGGTTCGCTGCTGCTGGAGGGCACCCCGGTTCGGATGGCGGGTCAGGACTCCCGGCGCGGCACCTTCGTGTCGCGGCACGCCGTGTTCCACGACCGCATGAACGGCCAGGAGTGGCTGCCGCTGGCGAACCTCTCCGAAAATCAGGCGCGCTTCTCGATCTACGACTCGCTCCTCAGCGAATACGCCGCACTGGCGTTCGAGTACGGCTACTCGGTCGAGCGGCCCGATGCCCTGGTGCTCTGGGAGGCGCAATTCGGCGACTTCGCCAACGGCGCGCAGACCGTGATCGACCAGTTCATCTCGAGCGCCGAGCAGAAGTGGGGCCAGCGCTCGGGCCTCGTCATGCTGCTGCCCCACGGGTACGAGGGGCAGGGTCCCGACCACTCGTCGGCCCGCATCGAGCGGTACCTGCAGCTGGCGGCCGAGAACAACATGACCATCGCCCGGCCCTCGACGCCGGCCTCCTACGCGCACCTGCTGCGCCGGCAGGCCTACGCGCGCCCGCGCCGGCCGCTGATCGTGTTCACACCCAAGTCGATGCTGCGCCTGAAGGGCGCGACCAGCGAGGTCGCCGACTTCACCGCGGGCCGGTTCGAACCGGTCATCGACGACGCACGGATCACCGACCCCGGTGCCGTGCGACGCGTCCTGCTGCACGCCGGCAAGCTGCACTACGACCTGCAGGCCGAGCTCGACAAGCACCCGCAGCCGGGAGCCTTCGCGCTGGTCCGCATGGAGCAGTACTACCCGCTGCCGGTCGAGCAGCTGAACGCGGTGCTGTCGCGGTACCCCGGCGCCGAGGTGGTCTGGGTGCAGGAGGAGCCGGAGAACCAGGGTGCCTGGCCGTTCCTGCTGCAGGAGCTGGTGAAGCACCTGCAGGGGCGCGCGCTCGGCGTGGTGTCACGGCCCGCGGCGGCCTCGACGGCTGCAGGCTCGACCAAGGTCAGCGCGGCGCAGCAGCAGGTCCTGATCGAGCAGGCGCTGGCGCTCTGACGAGCGTCCGCGCCCTCAGGGGTCGGGGCCGTCAGGCCTTCGCGCCGTCGAGGGTTGCCAGAATCGCTGCCCGCAGCTCCGCGGGGGCGGTCTCCTGGCAGGCGCGCTGCACCTTCTGAGTGAGGGTGAGACCGACCAGGTGCTCACCCGTGCAGTCGTCGCAGTTCTCGAGGTGTTCCGTGATGTCGCGGAAGTCCTCGGCGCTGAGCTCCCGGTGGAGGTACTCCTCCAGTTCTGCCTT
>DATJFV010000040.1:0-4943 GCA_035495435.1 Pseudolysinimonas sp. | reverse complement strand
AGGGCGGTCCCTTCTGCGCGGCTCTTCCTGAGTTTCCGACGCGTGCGGTGGGGGTGCGGGCGCGCGTGGCGTCAGGTTTCCGGATGCCGGGGCCCGTTCAGTGCGTGGCGTGCGTCCACAGGGGGCCGGCCCCGCCATCCGCCCCGCGCCCTATCGCCCCGCTGTCGGAAATTCAGGAAGAGGCCGTCGCGCGGCGCGGCGCCGCGCCGCGCGCACAAGGAGCGCCCTCGCGAGGTTCCTGAGTTTCCGACGCGGGCCGGGGACGGCTGCGGGTCTCGATACGCGCTGCGCGCTACTCGACCGGCGAGGGTGCGCACCTCGACCGGCGAGGGTGCGCTCCTCGACCGGCGAGGGCGCACCTCGACCGGCGAGGCACCGCCGGACCGACTCAGACGAACGCGGCCTTGCCGGTGATGGCGCGCCCGACGATCAGCGTGTTCATCTCGCGGGTGCCCTCGTACGAGTACATCGCCTCGGCGTCGGCGAAGTGCCGGATGACATTGTTGTCGAGCACGATGCCGTTGCCGCCCATGCTCTCCCGCGCCCACGCCACCGTCTCGCGCATGCGGCTGGTGGTGAACTCCTTCGCCAGGGCCGCGTGCTCGTCGCGCTGGGTGCCCTCGTCGAGCATCGCCGACACCCGCACGCACATGGCGATGGAGGCGGTGATGTTGCCGAGCATCTTGGCGTAGTGCTCCTGGATCAGCTGGTGGCTGTCGATGGTGGTGCCGAACTGCACGCGCTCGGAGCCGTACTTCACGGCCGCCTCGTAGGCGCCGATCGAGTTGCCGACGGCGGCCCAGGCGACCTCGGCACGGGTCAGGCGCAGCACCGCAGCGGTCTCGCGGAACGAGTTCGCGTTCTGCAGCCGGTGGCTCTCGGGCACCCGCACGTCGGTGAGGGTGATGTCGGCGTTCTGCACGATGCGCAGCGCCTGCTTGTTCTCGATCTTGGTGGCGTGGTAGCCCGGCGTCTCGGTCGGCACGAGGAAGCCCTTGACCTGCCCGTCCTCGGTGCTCTTGGCCCAGATGATGGCGTGCGAGGCGACGGTGCCGTTGCCGATCCAGCGTTTGGCGCCGTTGATCACCCAGCCATCGCCATCCGGAGTCGCCGTGGTACGCAGCCCCTGCGCACTGTCCGAGCCCGACAGCGGCTCGGTGAGGCCGAAGCAACCGAGCCACTCGGCGGTGGCGAACTTGGGCAGCCACTCGGCGCGCTGCTCGGGCGACCCGCCGACGCCGATGGCGCCCATCACGAGGCCGTTCTGCATGCCGACGAGGGTGGCGACCGACGCGTCGATGCGCCCGAGTTCGAGGGCGACCCAGCCGCGGAAGACGGCCGAGTTCTCGAACGGACGGGTCTCCTCCCACGGCATCCCGAACAGCCCCAGGTCGGCCAGGCCCTTCACCACCGACGGCGGAAAGAACTCCGCACGTGCCCAGTGGTCGTTGACGATCGGCCTCACCTCGGCCTCGAGGAAGCTGCGCAGCCGGGTGATGACGTCTTTCTCACGGTCCGTGAGCTGGTTCTCGAGCGCGTAGAAGTCGCTCGGGATCGGCGTGAAGGTGGTGGAGGCGGTGACGGTCATGCGGCGAGCCTAGGCTCGGCTCAGGAAGGCCCCCAAAGCCCTTGGTACTTTGATGCAAATCCACTCCGGGGGAAGGCCGCCATGTTCGTCGGAATCGTCAACACACCGCGCGAATATGCGTGGGGTTCGTCAACCGCGATCCCCGAGCTGCTCGGGGTCGCGCCGAGCGGGGCGCCGCAGGCCGAGCTCTGGATGGGAACGCACGCCGGCTCGCCGTCGCGCCTCGCTGACCGGCCGGGCACCCTGACCGACCTGGTGCCCGACGGTCTGCCGTTCCTGCTGAAGGTGCTGGCGCCCGAGTCCCCGATCTCGCTGCAGGCGCACCCGAGCGTCGCGCAGGCCGAGGCGGGGTTCGCGCGCGAGGAGGCCACCGGCATCCCGATCGACGCGCCCGAGCGCAACTACAAAGACCGCAATCACAAGCCCGAGATGGTCTACGCGCTCTCCGACCCGTTCCAGGCGCTGGCCGGCTTCCGGCCGGTGGCCGAGACCCGTGAGGTGCTCGAGGGGGTCGAGGCGGCCGGTCCGCTGCTCGAGCGGCTTCCGGATGACGCGGCGCTGCGTGACGCGTTCGCCTGGCTGCTCTCGGGCGCTCCGGAGGTCGCGGAGCTGACCGCGGCCCTCAGTACCGTCACCGCCGAGGGGCCCTCCTGGGACACGGTGCGCCGCCTCGCGCAGTTCTACCCCGGCGACCCCGGCATCGCGGTGTCGCTGCTGCTGCACACGGTGACCCTGTCGCCCGGTGAGGCGATCTACCTGCCGGCCGGCAACATCCACGCCTACCTGCACGGGGTGGGTGTCGAGTTGCTGGCCAACTCCGACAACGTGATCCGCGGCGGGCTGAGCGCGAAGCACATCGATGTGGCCGGTCTGCTCGAGATCCTCGACTTCCGGCCGCTTCCGGCGCCGTACCTCGAGCCCGAGCGACCGTCGCCGGGGGTGGCGGTGTTCCGGCCGGGGGTGCCCGACTTCGCGTTGACGGTGGTGGGCCCGGATGCGGTGCAAGCAGGCGCGTCGGTCACGATCCCGGGCGGCGGGCCCGCGATCGCGTTCGCGGCGTCGGGGTCGGTCACGTTGACCGGAGCGGGCGGCTCCCACACGCTGGAGCAGGGTGCGGCGGCGTTCGTGACGGGCGAGCCGGAGCTGCAGCTCGACGGGCACGGGCAGCTGTTCGTGGCGACGGCGGGGTGAGCGGATCGCGGATCAGACCCGCTGAGGCGAGGTCGTAACACCCGGGTCGGCCCGGTACCGTGATCGCGTGTCCCGATATGAAGACGGCAGCGCCGGAGATGCCGACTACGGTCGGCTCGGTCCGGGTTACGCCGCGATCCGTCAGCCCGACCCCCGGATCGAGGCGATCGTCTGGCAGGCGCTCGGCGATGCGCGCAGTGTGATCAACGTCGGCGCCGGAGCCGGTTCCTACGAGCCGCGCGACCGGGAAGTGACCGCCGTGGAGCCGTCGGCGTCGATGCGGGCCGAGCGCCCCGCCGACCGCGTGCCGGCGATCGACGCGACCGCCCAGCATCTGCCGTTCCCCGACGACAGCTTCGACGCGGCGATGGCGAGCGTCACCATCCACCAGTGGCCCGACCTCGCCGCGGGTCTGGGTGAGATGCGACGTGTCGCACGCGGCCCCGTGGTCATCCTGACCTTCACCCCGCAGGTGCCCGAGCCGTGGTGGATGCCGGTCTACGTGCCCGAGCTGTTCGAGGTGGAGGCCCGCCGCATGCCGCCGCTCGAGACGGTGGCGGAGGGGCTCGGCGGCCGGGTCGACGTGTCGGTGCTCCCGGTGCCTGCGGACTGCATCGACGGTTTCGGCCAGGCGTTCTTCGCGCGGCCGGAGCGCACCCTCGACGCCGATGTGCGCCGGGCGATGTCGGCCTGGAGCTTTGTCGAGCCCGCCGTCGAGCAGCGCTACGTCGACGAACTCGGCGCGGATCTGGCCAGCGGAGCATGGGACGAGCGCTGGGGCCACTTCCGTTCCCTGCCGCAGTTCGACGTGGGGCTGCGGCTCGTGGTCGGGCACCCGGCCTGAGCGGGCGGCTACCCCGCGGCGCGTTCGCCGAAGGTGCGCCGGTAGTTCGTCGGCGTGGTCTGCAGCACCTTGAGGAAGTGGTGGCGCATGACCGCTGCGGTGCCGAATCCGGCGAGCCGGGCGACCTGTTCCAGCCCTTCGTCGCTCTGCTCGAGCAGGTGCTGGGCGCGCAGGATGCGCTGGCGGTTCAGCCACGCCGCCGGAGTGGTGCCGGTCTCGGCGCGGAACCGGCGGGCGAAGGTGCGCGACGACATCAGCGCTCGCCGCGCCAGCAGGTCGACCGTCAGCTCCTGATCGAGGTTCTCCAGCATCCAGTCGGTGACCCGTGCGAACGAGTCGCTGCGCAGTTCGGGAACGGGTGCGTCGATGTATTGCGACTGGCCGCCGTCGCGCTGCGGCGGCACGACCATGCGGCGGGCGATGACGTTGGTGGCGGCGGCGCCGAGCTCGGTGCGCACGATGTGCAGGGCGGCATCGATTCCGGCGGCGGTGCCGGCGCTGGTGACCACATGCCGGTCCTCGACGAACAGCACGTCGGGGTCGACCTCGGTGGCGGGGTAGTGGGCGGCGAGGTCGTCGGTCCACATCCAATGGGTGGTCGAGCGGCGCCCGTCGAGGATGCCGGCCTGGCCGAGCACGAACGCGCCGCTGCAGACGCTCAGCACCCAGGCGCCGCGGGCCTCGGCGGCGCGGATGACGTCGAGGTAGCGCTCGTCGACCCGGCCGCGGTGATGCGCGGGCACGGCGATGAGGTCGGCGTCGGCGGCGATCGAGAGGTCCTGCTCGATGTTCATGGTGAACCCGAGCGACAGCTCGAGCGGGCCGGGGTCGGCGGTGGCGACCGCGAAGTCGAACGCCGGCCCGCCGCTGTCGCTGCGGTCGATGCCGAACACCTCGCAGATGACGCCGAATTCGAAGGGGGCGGTGCCCGGCAGGGCGAGGCAGACGATTCGACGCAGCATGGTGCTCGATCATGCCAGCGTGGCAGTCTCAGGTCAAACAGCGATATCCTGCCACGCGGGGGCTCGCTAGCCTGGCTGTCATGACCTGGCTCGTGACCGGCGGCGCCGGCTACATCGGTGCGCACATCGTCCGGGCGTTCCTCGACGCGGGGATCCCCCCGGTCGTGGTCGATGATCTCTCGAGCGGGCATCTCGACTTCGTGCCGGCTCGGGTGCGCTTCGAGCGGGGATCGATCCTCGACGGCGGACTGCTGCTGCGCACCATCCGCGAGCATCACGTGACCGGCGTCATCCACGTCGCGGGCTTCAAGTACGCCGGGGTCTCGGTGCAGCGCCCGCTGCACACCTACGAGCAGAA
>DATJFV010000039.1:0-29949 GCA_035495435.1 Pseudolysinimonas sp. | reverse complement strand
CCTGTTGATCGTCAGCCGGTGGGACGTCGAGACGGTTCGCGGCGTGGTCGAGGGGTGGGTCGCCCGTGTTGAGGGGCCAGACTGGCACTCCGTCGGCGAGCAGCTCAGTCGTGTCGGGTATTGGGAGTTCGAGGACTACCGTACGTGACTAGGCGGGATCAGCAGGACGGGGACGTCGTCGAGTTCCGGTTCAACGTGTAGCTGCGGGCGATGGTGGTGACGGGAGTCAGCTCACCAGCCGAGTGACCCGGGCGAGCCCTTGAAGGGCCCGACGACGGCACTCGTGATCCAGCCGCCGTAGAAGCCACCGGGTTGAGGAGTGACGACTTCGCCGTCGACAGTGCACTCATCCATCTGCTGCGCGTAGACGGCGACGCGATCTCGCAGCAGCTCGAACCCGGGTGAGGGATGCGGGTAGTTCCACGCGCTCCCGGGCCGCACCTCGCCTCCGCCGCGCACGTCGAGATATCGCGCGGTGCCCTTGAACTCACAGAACGACGAGCCCTCGGCGTCGACGAGCGCACCGGGTGCGAACTCGGCTATCGGCAGGTAGTAGACCGGGGGATGGCTGGTTTCGAGCACCCGGACGACGTCTCGGGTGTCGATGATGAGTTGTCCGCCCAGACGGATGGTGACCGGCGCGGTGACGCGCTCGATGCGCGGCGGCCTCGGGTAGTCCCACACAGACTCCTGGCCCGGTCCGGGGATCTCTGGTCGCGGTCGGGGCACCCTTTCACCCTACGTCGGGGGTGCTTCACTGGAGTATGGCCGCCTCACCGATGTTTCCACTCGGGTCAGTTCTCTTCCCTTTCGTCGCCATCCCGCTGCGCGTGTTCGAGCCGCGGTATCTCATGATGGTCGGGCGATTGCTCGATGAGGACGAACCGGAGTTCGGTGTCGTGCTCATCGAACGCGGCCCCGAAGCCGGAGGTGGCGACCAGCGTGCCTCGGTCGGCACCATGGCGCGTTTGGTGAGCGCGGCCGCGGGAGCCGACGACCTGCTGATCGTCGGCGTGGGAACCCAGAGGTTCACGGTCGAGAGCTGGGTTGACGAGGACCCGTATCCCCGCGCCGAGTTGTCGATGCTGCCCGATCTGGAGTGGTCCGACGAGCTCGCACCGCTGCGGGGTGAAGCCGAAGCGGTTGTCCGCCGCGTGATTGCCCGGATCGCGGAGCCAGACTCGGATGCCGACATCGAGCTGGCGGAGGATCCGGTCGCAGCCGTGTGGCAACTGGCGGCGATCGCCCCGCTCGGCGAATACGACAGATACACCCTGTTGACATCGACATCGATGGAGGCTCTCCTGCGTCAGATGATCGATCTGACCCTCGAGGCCGAAGAGCTCTGGTCCGCTGAGTAGGGGTCACCCGATGAGATACACCAAGCCCTCACCGCCCTTCGCGACCTCAGCAGTGAAGTGCGCGGCATCCTGCAGATACTTCTGGATGTAGTCGAGCTCTTCCTCGAACGTGCGATGCAGGTATCCGCTGCGGCGCATCGCAGAGAGCCCATCCATGACGAAGCACTCCGAGGCGGCAGCGTCGGCGAGATCCGTCGCAATAACCCGTACCTCGTCATTCGTGAGGTACCTCACGAACGGAATCCATCCCGTGTTCGTGTGGGTCACATCTCCGCGAACGAGTTCGTAGGCAGGTTGACTCTGAAGCTCTGTAGGTGCGAACAAGCTCTGCAGGTACCCCCAGCACTTGTCGAGGTACAGCATCCGCGGTCGCTCCTCAGCGGGGCCCCATGCATCCATCAAGGGGTCGTCGCTGACGAAGTCGCGAGGCGAGGCTGCAGCCATGTCGCCGAGTTCGGCAGGTACCGGATAGGCGTAGTAGCGAATTCCCATGCCGGCCAACTTTTGTAGATCCATGCGTGGGTTTGAATGGGCGACCGACGATCGGTGGACGAGGTATCCAGGCGTGCGGATGTGGGGGACAGGTCCACCTCTTCTCCTCCCCAGCCCTCGCCAAAAACCGGTTCTCACCAGGCAGTTCGGAATGTCGGTGGGCTCTGGTGGAGTGCTCGGCATGGAGATCCTCCGGCCCCTCGACCCGCGGCGCGCTGACGCCCGCGTCGACATGCGTCTTGCGCAGGCCGAGCAGGCGTTCCGGTCGGCCAACCGGTCGGCGGCCGAGCAGTGGTGGGCGGCAGCACGGGTGCTCGATGAGGCGCGGCAGTCTCCTGAGGTGTTCGTCGATCCGCTGCTTCCCCTGAGCGCGGAGGAGCGCGTCGAGTTCGCGGTGCGTGCGGCGGTGGCGGATATCGCGGTGCGACTCGGCATCTCTGAGTCGACGGTCCGCGATCAGGCGCACGCTGCCGAGGTCCTGCAGCAGCGGCTGCCGCGCGTGTGGGACGCGTTCTGCGACGGCGAGGTTCCTGTGCCGAATGCGCGCTACGCGGTCGATCTGCTGGCCTCTCTTCCCGACGACGTCGACACCGCGGCCCGCTTCGATGAGGCGCTGGCCGGGTGCGCGACGCTGGCCCCGGCGCGGTTCCGCGCCCGCGCGCGGGTGCTGCGCGAGCGCGTTCACCCGGTGCCGCTTGCCGAGCGCGCACGCGCGGCTCGCGAGACCCGCGCGATCTGGATCGAGAATCTCCCCGACGGCATGGCCGAGATCCTGCTGCGCCTGCCCGCCGACACCGCGCACAGTGCCTACGCGCGCATCGATGCAGCCGCTCGCGCGCTCGCCCGCGTGCCCGACGAGACGCGCACCCTGGCGCAACTGCGGGCGGATGTCGCGGGTGACGTCCTGCTTGCCGGTGACGGCGGGCCGAGCGCGCGTTTCGCCGTCGCGGTGACGGTTCCCGTGCTGACTCTGCTCGGTGCCGAAGACGACCCCGGCACCCTCGACGGGTACGGACCGATCGACGCCGAGACCGCGCGCCGCATCGCCGCCCACGCGCCGTCGTTCATGCGGCTGCTCACGCATCCGGTGACCGGTGGCCTGCTCGACATCGATCGCGGCACCTACCGCCCCCCGGCTGACCTCAAGCGCTGGATGGCCGTGACTGACCAGTACTGCACCTTCACCGGATGCGTTCGCCTCGCACGCACCTGCGACCTCGACCACACCGTCGACTACCAGCACGGCGGCGAAACGCGATCGGGCAACCTCGGGCACCTCTGCCGCCACCACCACCGGGTGAAGCACCAGACGAAATGGTCGGTGGTGCAGAATCCAGCCGGATCCGCATCGCGCAGCACCTGGACGAGTCCGACGGGGTTCGTGTCGAACTCCGACCCTCCGCCGTTCTAGTGCGGTGGTGATTTAGCGGGTAGTGGGCTGCTCGCCCTCGGTGCCGCCCTCGTACACGTCGACGCCGGCGAGCTTCGCCAGAGCCCTCGTCGTCGCGCTCAACTGGCGCAGCGTCTCGACCACGTCGGGCGACACGGCCGGGTCTGCCGCGACGCGGGCAAGAGCATCATCGGCGAGCGCGAGATGCTGCGCCGCCACATCCTTCTGATCCACCCAGACCATGGCCACGACCCTAGCGCTAGCGTGACACCGTGGACACGCTGCTCGCCGACCTCGCCGCCCGGCTCACCGCCGCCGGAGCCCGCGACGAGGTGCTGGTCGACTTCTCGCGACCACGTTGGGCCGGGCTGAAACTGTCGCCCCGCATGGTCGAAGTCGAACGCGTCTGGCGTCTCGGCGTCCTCCTGCTGGGCCACAGCGGCCGCCTCTACGCGACCGGCATCACCCTGCACGTGACCGAGCCCAAGCATCCGAACCCGCAGTCGCTCCTCGCCGAAGAACGCCGGATGCTGCGCACCGCCGCCGCGAAGGCCGGCATCCCCAAGGGCGAAACCATCGACCTCGATGCCCGCGACATCCGGTGGGAGGACCTCACCGCCGACACCCGGCCCGTCGCCCGCACCGACGACGGATTCGCGGTGCAGTGGAGCCCCGCCTCGCCGACGCTGATGCCGCTCGAGGCGTACCTCGACGAGCGCGCCGCCCTGCTGATCAACCCGCCCGCGGGCGCCTGAGCGCAGCCGGCGCTACGAGTCTTTCCGCGCCTTCTCGGCCAGCACCCGCACCGCGAGCAGCCCGAACAGGATCACCGACCCGACGATGATGATCCAGCCCATCCAGTTCGCCGAGGACTGCACGACGAAAACGATGCCGAGGATCAGCAGGACCAGGTAGACGAGGGCGCGCACCGCGACGCTGCGGAGGTTCATGGTCTGAGACTAGGTGCTCACGAAGAACTAGGTGCTAATCAAGCAGTGCGCTGCGCAGTTCCGCGGGCATCGACTCGGGCACCGGGTCTTCGACGCCCAGCGCATGCAGCGCCCGCGAGTAGTAGTTGCGCACCGCCGCCGCCAGGGTGATGTCGACGATCTCGCGATCGCTGAAGCCGTGATCCCGCAGCACCTGCGCATCGGCATCGGTCATCGCAGCGGCATCGGTCGACAGCTTCACCGCGAAATCCATCATCGCCACCTCGGCCGGGGTCAGGCCCGCATCGTGGTAGTCGCGTGCGATCGCCGCCACCTGCTCGTCGTCGAACTGCCGCCGGGCGAACGTGCCGTGGGCGATGAGGCACGGCTGAGACCGCAGAGCACCCGCCGCCGCGAGCGTCACGAGGCGGTAGTTGCGCGTCCCGATCCCCGGCTGGATGGCCCGCACCAGCGCCTGGAACGCCTGCTCGGCCTCGGGGTTGAGCGCCATCGCCTTGCTGTGCTCGGTGACGTACCCGAAGGTCTCACGGTCCTGCTCATACAGCGCGGCGACCTCGCCGGTGGCGTCGTCTTCGGCGACGGTGCGGATGATCGACATGCCGCGAGGGTAGTCCCCGTGAGTACTCTTCGAACATGGTCGCTCTCCCGATCCCCAGTTCCGAGCCGGCCGGTCCGATCGTCGGCGCGCTGTTCGTGCTCGCCGCCGCAGCCGGGTTCGTGGTGCTGCTGGTGCAGGCGGTCCGGTTCTTCCGCAACAAGGACGACGACAACAAGGACGACTAGAGCAGCGCCAGCAGTTCCCGCTCGTCCTCATCGCTGAGTCCGGCACCGCGCTCACCCGGCTCGGCGAGCTCCCACGCGAGCGTGTCGGCGAGCGTCTCGGCGAGCGGCCGGGTGCGCAAACCCGCGGATGCGGCGCGCGACATGTCGTGTGCGGCCAGCGGGTAGGACTCGGGCGGCAACCACAGGGGGAGGGACCGCGGCCCTGCCCACGGCTGCACGTCGTGCTCGGCCAGCCAGTCCTCACCGACCACCTCCCACGATCCGGTGAACCCGGTCACGCCACGCACCGTCTCCAGATGCTCGGCGAGGGTGTGCGTCGGGCCGCCCGCGTTGGCGATGCCGGTGGCGCCCCGTGCGGCGCACTCCACGAGCCACTGCGCGAGGTCGCGCACGTCGAGAACCTGCACCGGGGTATCCGGTGCATCGGGGATGAGAACCCGGCCCTCGGGGTTCGAGGGATGCGCGAACCGGCGCGGCCAGTATCCGGTGCGCCCCGACCGATCGCCTGGCCCGCCGATCAGGCTCGACCGTGCCACGAACGCCGACCGCACCCCGTCGAGCACCCAGCGCTCGCACGCGACCTTGGCCTGCCCGTAGTCCGCCATCGAGTGCATGACATCGCCCTCGAGGGCCGGCAGCAGCTCGCCCGACTCGTCCTCGCCGATCGCCGCCGACTCGGCGTACACCGACGTGCTCGAGACGTACACCCAGTGGGCGTCGGCGAACCGCTGCACGGCACGCCGCACCTGGCCCGGCTGGCGCGACACCTCGATCACCGCGTCGACGCGCTCGCCGTTCAGTGCGTCGAACGCGTCATCGCGCTCGCGGTCGGCCGCGACGAACCGCACGCCCTCCGGCGGGTCGCCCGCCTGCCCCCGCGCGAGAGCCGTCACCTCATGCCCCGCCGCGAGCGCCGAGGAGACCAGATGCCTGCCGAGCCATGCCGTGCCGCCGAGGATGAGGATCCGCATGCACAAAGGCTAGGCTGGCCGCACAACCGAATACCGGGCCGCATGCGATGCGGGAGAGCCGGAGCGTCAGACGCCGGCACCGAAGGAGCAAGCCTCCCCGCCAATCTCTCAGGTACGTGTACCGCACCGCACAGGCCGCTCTGGAAAAAGGACCTTCGAGGTCCTGCCGAAGGTGAAAGCCCCCGCGATCGAACGCCCGCGGGACGCGAAACTCTCAGGTACCGATGACAGAGGGGGAGTTCACTGACATCCGCAGAGGACTCCGCCATGCCCCACGCACCTGATCGACTCTCGCCGCTGCACGACCGCCACGTCGCGGCGGGTGCGGCGTTCACCGACTTCGCCGGCTGGCAGATGCCGGTGCGCTACACCTCCGACCTGGCCGAGCACGCCGCGGTGCGCACCGCCGCGGGGCTGTTCGACCTCAGCCACATGGCCGAGATCCTGGTGGTCGGGCCGCAGGCGGCCGAGGCGCTCGACTATGCACTCGCCGGCAAGCTCTCGGCGATCACCGAGGGGCAGGCGAAGTACTCGCTGCTGCTCAGCCCCGACGGCGGCATCCTCGACGACCTGGTCGTCTACCGCACCGGCGCCGACCGCTACCTCGTCGTCGCCAACGCCGCCAACCGCGAGGTCGCCGCCCAGGAATTGCGCGAACGCGCCGCCGCGTTCGACTGCCTGGTCGAAGACGAATCCGACGACATCGCGCTCATCGCCCTGCAGGGCCCCCGGTCGGAAGAGATCCTGCGCAACGTCGAGGGCTTCGACCTTCCGGGCCTCGACGACCTGAAGTACTACCGCGCGATCCCGTGCGACTTCCGCGGCCACAACGTGCTGGTGGCACGCACCGGCTACACCGGCGAAGACGGTTTCGAGTTCTACCTCGCCCCGGATGCCGCCCCGGCCCTCTGGGACGCCATCGCCGAGACGGGTGCGGGCTCCGGTCTCGTGCCCGCCGGTCTGGCCGCCCGAGACACCCTGCGTCTCGAGGCGGGTATGCCGCTCTACGGTCACGAACTCTCCACCGAGACCTTCCCGGTGCAGGCCGGCCTCGGCCGTGTCGTCGCGCTGACCACGAAGCCGGGCGACTTCGTCGGACGCGCCGCGGTCGAGGCGGGTCCGGCCGCCGGTGCCCGCGTGCTCGTCGGCCTGCGCTCCGAGGGCAAGCGCGCCGGACGTGCCGGGTACCCGGTCATGCACGGCGACACCGTGGTCGGTGAGGTGACCTCCGGAGCCCTCTCACCCACCCTCGGCTACCCGATCGCGATGGCGTACGTCGACCCCGAGGTCGCGGCCCCCGACGCCCCCGACGCCGCCCCCGCCCTCGATATCGACGTGCGCGGGTCGCGCGTCGCCGCATCCATCGTTCCCCTTCCCTTCTACAAGAAAGATTCCGCACATGACTGAGCCCAGCGCCGACCTGCGTTACACCGCCGAGCACGAGTGGGTCGCCGTCGACGGCGACGTCGCCACCGTCGGGATCACCGCCTACGCCGCCGACAAGCTGGGCGACGTCGTGTACGTCGACCTGCCGAAGACCGGCTCGAGCGTCGCCGCCGGCAAGGTGGTGGGCGAGATCGAGTCGACCAAGTCGGTGGGCGAGCTGTTCGCCCCCGTCGAGGGCGAGGTGGTCGAGGCCAACCAGGCCGTCGTCGACGACCCCACCCTGGTCAACAGCGACCCGTACGGGTCGGGCTGGCTCATCAAGGTGCGCTTCACCGCCCTGCCCGAGCTGATGGACGCCGAGCAGTACGCGAAGCTCGCGGTCTGATGGCCGAGCTGTTCGCCGACCGTCACGTCGGCACGGATTCCGTCGCGCAATTGGCGATGCTCGAGGCGGTCGGCTACGACACCATCGATGCCCTGATGGATGCCGCGGTGCCGCCCGCGATCCGCCTCGACGAGGCGGCGCCGTCGTCGCTTCCGGCCCCGGCGAGCGAACGCGAGACCCTCGCCGAACTGCGGGCGCTCGCCTCCCGCAACCGGGTGCGGCGCTCGATGATCGGCCTGGGCTACTACGACACCATCACGCCGGGCGTGATCCAGCGCAACGTGCTCGAGAACCCCAGCTGGTACACGGCCTACACCCCGTACCAGCCCGAGATCTCGCAGGGCCGGCTTGAGGCGCTGATCAACTTCCAGACGATGATCACCGACCTGACCGGGCTCGCCACCGCCAACGCGTCGATGCTCGACGAGGGCACCGCCGTTGTCGAGGGCATGCTGCTCGCCCGCCGCGCCTCGGGCTCGGCGTCGAACGTGTTCCTCGTCGATGCTGACGCCCTGCCGCAGACCAAGGCATTGCTCGCCCACCGGGCCGAGGCCCTGGGCATCGAACTGCACGAGACCTCGTACGACATGAGCCCCCCGCCGGCCGACCTCGACGTGTTCGGGGCGTTCATCCAGTACCCCGGTGCCTCGGGGCGCGTGTGGGACCCGCGCGAGCTCATCGCCGCGGTCTCGGCCCAGGGCGGTCTCAGCGTGGTGGCGGCCGACCTGCTGGCGCTCACCCTGCTCACCTCACCCGGCGAACTCGGCGCCGACATCGCCGTCGGAACCTCGCAGCGTTTCGGTGTGCCGATGGGCTTCGGCGGTCCGCACGCCGGATATATGGCGGTGCGCGCCGGACTCGAGCGGCAGCTTCCCGGCCGCCTGGTCGGTGTCTCGCAGGACGCGGCCGGGTACCCCGCCTACCGGCTCAGTCTGCAGACCCGCGAACAGCACATCCGACGTGAGAAGGCCACGTCCAACATCTGCACCGCCCAGGTGCTGCTGGCCGTGATGGCGAGCATGTACGCCGTCTACCACGGACCGGGCGGGCTGAAGCGCATCGCGCACGGCGTCAACCGCATGACCGGTCTCCTCGCCGACGCGCTCGGCGACCGGGTGGTGCACAGCCAGTACTTCGACACGCTCACGGTCGAGGTGGCCGACGCGGATGCCGCGGTCGCCGCCGCCGCGGACGCCGGCATCGCGATCTGGCGCGTTTCGCCCTCGCGCATCCAGTTCTCGGTCGACGAGACCACCACCGCCGCCGACGCGGTCGCCCTGCTGGGCGCTCTCGGCGTGGAGGCGCCCCTCGGGTTCAAGCCCCTGGGTCGCCCCATCCCGCCGGAACTGGCCCGCACCTCGGACTACCTGACCCACGACGTGTTCCACACGCATCGGTCGGAGACCGCGATGATGCGCTACCTGAAGTACCTGGCCGACAAGGACTACGCGCTCGACCGCGGGATGATCCCGCTCGGCTCCTGCACCATGAAGCTGAACGCGGTGACCGAGATGGCCGCCATCACCTGGCCCGAGTTCGCGGGGCTGCATCCGTTCGCCCCCGAGGCCGACACGGCCGGCTACCTCGAGCTCATCGGGCAGCTCGAGGGCTGGCTGGCCGAGGTGACCGGCTACGACGAGGTGTCGCTGCAGCCCAACGCCGGCTCCCAGGGCGAGCTGGCGGGGCTGCTCGCCATCCGCGGCTACCACCGCTCGCGCGGCGACGAGGGCCGCACGGTCTGCCTCATCCCGTCCAGCGCTCACGGCACGAACGCCGCCAGCGCGGTACTCGCCGGAATGCGGGTGGTGGTCGTGGCCTGCGATGAGCTCGGCAACGTCGACCTCGCCGACCTGCGCGCCAAGGTGGACGAGCACGCCGCCGACCTCGCCGCGCTGATGGTCACCTACCCGTCGACGCACGGGGTGTACGAGCACGACATCCGCGAGATCGCCGACGCCGTGCATGCCGTCGGCGGCCAGGTGTATGTCGACGGCGCGAACCTCAACGCCCTGCTCGGGTACGCGCGGTTCGGCGACTTCGGGGGCGACGTGTCGCACCTGAACCTGCACAAGACCTTCTGCATCCCGCACGGCGGCGGAGGGCCGGGCGTCGGCCCTGTTGCCGCGAAGGCGCACCTGGCGCCGTTCCTGCCGCGCGGGCTCGACAACCCGGTCAGTGCGGCCCCGCACGGGTCGGCGGGCATCCTGCCGATCTCGTGGGCCTACGTTCGCATGATGGGCGCGGATGGCCTGAAGCGCGCCACCGGCGCCGCCGTGCTCGCGGCCAACTACGTCGCGGCGCGACTGCGCGACCACTACCCGGTGCTCTACGCCGGCGACAACGGCCTGGTGGCGCACGAGTGCATCCTCGACCTGCGCCCACTGCGCGAGGCCACCGGAATCACCGTCGACGATGTCGCCAAGCGCCTCATCGACTACGGATTCCACGCCCCGACGATGTCGTTCCCGGTGGCCGGCACGCTCATGGTCGAGCCGACCGAGAGCGAAGACCTCGGCGAGATCGACCGGTTCATCGAGGCGATGATCCAGATCAAGGCCGAAGCCGAGCGCGTCGCTGCGGGGGAGTGGCCGGCCGAGGACAACCCGCTGGTGAACGCCCCGCACACCGCCGAGGCTGTCATCACCGGCGAGTGGGCGCACCCGTACGAACGCGAGACCGCGGTGTACCCGGTGCGCGGGCTGGTGCACCGCAAGTACTGGCCGCCGGTGCGACGCATCGACCAGGCCTACGGCGACCGCAACCTGGTGTGCGCGTGCCCGCCGGTGGAGGCATTCGCGTAAACGCTGGTGTTCCCGGCTAGACCGGCGCGGGCAGATCGAAGGTCTGCCCCGCCGGTGCCGGGAAGAGTTCGATCAGCTTCTGCCGGATCTCCTGCGCCCCGCGGTAGCCGAGGCCGAGCATCGCGACGTGCTTCCAGCGCACCACGCCGGCGCCGTCGAGGATGAACACCGAGCGCCGGATCGCACGCCCGTCGAGCATGGTCACCCCGTACTGCTCGGCGACGCCGTGGCGGGTGTCGGACAGCAGCGGAAACCCGAGTCCGTTCTTGCGCGCGAAGCCCTCGTGGCTGTTGAGGTCCTGCATGCTGATCGCCCACAGGTCGGCACCGAGGCCCTCGAAGCCTTCGAACTCGTTGTCGTACTCGCACAGCTGCCGCGTGCAGGTCATGCTCGCGTCGAGCGGATAGAACGCGAGCACCAGCGGATGACCGCGGTGCTCCGACAGCCGGTACGGCGCGCGCTCCACGAACTCGCCGAAGAGCCGCAGCCCCGGCAGCTGGAAATCGGGCGCGACAGCACCCAGTTCTACCCCCGTGTTCCCCACCGCGTCAGTGTAAGCCGACCGCGCTCATTTCACGCCGAACAGCGCGGGGAACGCCCCCGCAGCCCACGGGTAACCGACGAAGATGGCCGCGTCGATCAGGGTGTGGGCGATCACGAACGGCAGCACGCGCCCCCAGCGGGTGTACAGCCACCCGAAGATCACACCCATGATGACGTTGCCCACGAACGCCCCGTAGCCCTGGTACAGGTGGTACGAGCCGCGCAGCACCGCCGTCGCGAGGATGATCTGCCCGGTGCTCCAGCGCAGCTCCCGCAGCCGCGCGAACAGGTAGCCGATGACGACGAACTCCTCCTGCAGACCCGCGCGCAGGGCCGAGAGCAGCAGCACAGGGACCGTCCACCAGTACTGGTCGAGCCCCGCCGGGTTCACCGTGACGCCCAGGTTCAGCGCCTTCGCGCCGAGGTAGATGCCGATGCCGCCTGCTCCGATCACGAGCGCGAGCACGAGGCCCCGGATGCCGTCGGAGGCCGGGCGCGCACCCGCGATACCCAGCCGCGCCAGATGCGGCCGCCGCGGCATCCAGAGCAGGAAGCAGACCAGCAGCACCGGAACCAGCGAGAAGGCGATGTCGAGCAGCTGGTAGATGAGGTCGAAGATCTCGCGGTCGCTGAGGCTCGGGTTGAGCGTCGCCGTCTGCTGCGACAGCGGCTGCTCGCGGGTCGCGCGGTTGATGAGGGCGACGATGGCGTACACCGCGCTCTGGCCGAGGCCCAGGCCCAGCACGATCGCGATCTCCCACCAGAGCCGGCCTCGGCTGAGCACCGGGGCGGGCGCTACCTCGGCAGCGCGCATGCCGGGGTTCCGCCGGGAAGCCGGTGGCGGTATTTCGCGATCAGGTTGTAGCCGAGCGCCGCGGCGATCGAGAACGGCGGCGTGGACATCAGGTGGCCGGCGAAGCGCAGCCCCACGCGCGGCTGCGCGATCAGCAGTTGGGCGAAGCACATCGCTCCCGCGTAGGAGTGCCGCGCCGTGACGAACCAGGCGAAGTCGCGCACGTCATCCCGGGTGAGGCCGAGCGCATCGAGATCGGCCCACTGCCACGGGATCGAACGCACCGGACGCGGCAGCCAGGCCTCCAACCGGTTCACCCAGGTCGTGCAGAAGGCGCAGTCGCCGTCGAAGACGAGCAGGGGAAGCTCGGGGCGCTCGGCGTGCGGAGGATGCGAGGCGGCCACATCTGCGATGCTACGCGCCCTGTAACCTGGCCAGGTGTTCCGTACCGCAGCCCTGGTCCTCTCGGCAGCGATGCTCCTCACCGGATGCACGGCCGCGGGCGGCACGGCGAGAGACGTCATCCGTGCCACCGGCACCGAACCGGCGAACCCGCTGATCCCCGCCGAGACCGTCGAACTCGGGGGCGCGCGTGTCGTCGACAACATCTTCGCCGGGCTCGTGGCCTACGAATCCGACGGCACGGTCGTGAACGACGCGGCCGAGTCGATCGAGCCATCCACCGACAAGAAGGTGTTCACCGTCACCCTGCGCAGCGGACTGACCTTCTCCGACGGCGACCCGGTGGATTCCGATGCGTTCGTGAAGGCCTGGGACTGGGCCGCCGACTCGGCCAACGCAACCCCGCTGCAGGGCGCGTTCCGCGACATCCGCGGCTTCGTCGCCGACGACCCGGCGACCCCCGACATCGAGCGCGGCTCCCTGATCGAGGGCGGCGGTCTGGTCGTGGTCGACCGCACCACCTTCGAGATTCATCTCGCCGCATCGCAGGCCGACTTCCCGCAGCGCCTGGGGCAACGCGCGTATTTCCCGCTGCCACCGGCGTTCTTCGACAACCCCGACCGGTTCGGTGAACACCCGATCGGCAATGGTCCGTACCTGATCGAGGGCAACTGGCGGCATCGCGACGGAATCGACCTGGCCGTGAACCCCCGATATGACGGCCCGCGTAACGCGCAGAACGCGGGGGTCGCGCTCGACTTCGCCACCGACCCCGATACGGCCTATGTGGACGTTCTGGCGGGCTTCCTCGATGTGATCGACACCCTGCCCGAGAGCGCGTTGTCTCACTACGACGACGAGCTGAACCACAATGCGCTCGATGTGCCCGGAGCCACGTTCACCAGCATCGTCGTGCCGGCCAAGCTGCCGCACCTGACCGGGGTCGAGGGCGTCCTTCGCCGCAGCGCGCTGTCGATGGCGATCGACCGGTTGTCGATCGTCGCCGACGTGTTCGCCGACCGTCGTATCGTTGCGCGCGATTTCACCTCGCCGGTGGTCGCGGGCTACTCGGATGTGATCCCCGGGGCCGAGGTGCTCAGTTTCAGCGACGACACCGCCAAGGAGCGCTGGGCCCAGGCCGACGGGCTGAAGAAGGCCGGGCCGTGGGAGGGCACGTTGCAGATCGCGTACGCCGCCGACGGGCCGGATGCGGGGGCCGTCACGGCGGTGCTGCGCAGCATTTCGGCGGTGCTGGGCATCGACGTCGAGGCGGTGCCGTACCCGACCCAGGCCGACCTGGACGCCGCGGTCGCTGCGGGGACGATGACCATGCCGTGGGTGCGCACGCAGACCGCGGCGTATCCGGGGATGCTGTCCTACCTGAGCGGGTACGTCAGCAAGGCCCCGGCGAATACCGGCGGGTACATCAGCAAGGACTACGACGCGACGATGAAGGCGGCGGCGCTCTCCGCCGATCCGGGCGACATCGTGGGGTCGTACCGGGACGCGCAGCGCATCCTGTTCACCGACCTGCCGGCGATTCCGCTGTGGTACTCCACGCGGCAGGCCGGCGCCGGCCAGGGCGTGGCGGGTCTGGCCCTGGACTGGGATGGCGTGCCCCAGTACTGGGCGATGACCACGGGTCGCTGACACGGGTCGCTGACACGGGTCGCTGACGACGTGGTGCTGTACCCCGGACCCGTGGAATGCGTTCTGCCCCGAAACAGGCCGAAACACTCGTCGTATCGACTCGTACGCAAGATTCTTGCGTACGGCGCAAGTATCCTGACGATTCGTTTCCACGAGGTAACGATTGGGTCTGGAAGATTTGCCTGGGGTTGACCCCCGTCTTAGTGTCTTCGATATCAGTGCGGTGCCGCGATGACTCGTGTGCACCGCCACATTCTGCACAGGAGGAACATTGCGTATTCCACGAATCGCAGCACTCGCGGGAGGTATCGCGGTCGCAGCCGCGCTCACCCTCGCCGGCTGCGCCCCCAGCGGCGGCAGCGACACGCCCGCCTCGACCGGCGTTGTCACCTTCGCCTGGTCCGAGCCGGAGAACCCGCTGATCCCGGCCAACACCAACGAGGTGAACGGCGGCATCGTGCTGCAGAACATGTTCGCCGGCCTGGTCTACTACAAGGCGGACGGGTCGTGGGACTACGACGCCGCCGAGTCGATCGAGTCCGACGACAACAAGACCTGGACCATCAAGCTGAAGGCCGACCAGACCTTCTCCGACGGCAGCCCGGTCACCTCGAACTCGTTCGTGGACGCCTGGCAGTGGGCCGCGGCTGACCCGACCCTGCTGAACCAGTACTACTTCATCGACGGCGTGGCCTTCCAGGGCGGCACCTACGACGGCGGCGAGAACACCCTCGCCCTGAACGTCGTGGACGACACGACCTTCACCGTCGAGCTTGCCACCCCGCGCGCCGACTTCCCGTCGGCCCTCGGCTACACGGTGTTCGACCCGCTGCCCAAGTCGTTCTTCGACGACCCCAAGGCCTTCGGTGAGAACCCGATCGGCAACGGCCCGTACAAGTTCGGCCCCGACGGCTGGCAGCACGGCACCAAGCTGTCGCTGGTTCCGAACGAGGCGTACAACGGCCCGCGCAAGGCGCAGAACGGTGGCATCGACTTCATGGTCTACGCCACCCAGGAGGCGGCGTACACCGACCTGCTCGGCGACAACGTCGACGTCGTCGAGGCGGTTCCGACGAACGCCCTGGCCACCTTCCACGACGACCTCGGCGACCGTGCGGTCGACCAGGCCGCCGCGGTGTTCCAGTCGTTCACCATCAACGAGAACCTGCCGCACTTCAGCGGTGAGGAAGGCAAGCTCCGGCGCGCCGCCCTCTCGCACGCGATCGACCGCAAGGAGATCACCGACGTGATCTTCAACGGCACCCGCACCCCGGCACGCGACTTCACCTCGCCGGTGATCGCGGGCTTCGACCCCGACAACATCGAGGGCTCGGACGTGCTGGACTTCGACGCGGCCAAGGCCAAGGATCTGTGGGCTCAGGCCGATGCGATCTCGCCGTGGACGGGCACCTTCCAGCTCGCCTACAACGCCGACGGCGGCCACCAGGAGTGGGTCGACGCGGTCTGCAACCAGATCAAGAACACGCTCGGCATCGATGCGGCCGGCCTCCCGTACCCCGACTTCGCCGGGCTGCGCACCGAGGTCAACGACCGCACCATCAAGGCGGCGTTCCGTACCGGCTGGCAGTTCGACTTCCCGTCCCAGGCGAACGGCCTCGGGCCGCTCTACGCGACGGGTTCCGGGTCGAACGACGCCGACTACTCCAGCCCTGAGTTCGACAAGTTCTACGACGAGGGCCTCGCGGCTCAGTCGCAGGAGGAGCAGGGCAAGCTGTTCAACCAGGCGCAGGGCGTCCTCTTCCAGGACCTGCCGGCTATTCCGCTCTGGTACTCCTCGGTCACCGGTGGATACTCCACGCTGGTCGACAACGTGAAGTTCGGCTGGGACAGCTGGCCGATCCTCTACGGAGTCACCAAGGCCGAGTAACAGCCCACAACAACACCCCGTGGTGCGGCGTCCGCGTCGCACCACGGGGTGCGTGTTGATGACACGTCTGGTATCCCATGTTCTGGTACATCGTCCGCCGCCTTTTTCAGGGCATCCCGGTCTTCTTCGGCTCCACCTTCCTCATCTACGCCATGGTCTTCGCCATGCCGGGCAACCCGATCCTGCGCATGTTCGGGGATCGCACCCCGTCCGCTGAGCAGGTCGCGGCGCTTGAGGACAAGTTCAACCTCGATCAGCCGTTCTTCGTGCGCTACTTCCTGTACCTCGGCGACGTCTTCCAGGGCGACCTGGGCACGACGTTCTCGGGGCAGTCGGTCAACGACATCCTGGTGCGCACCTTCCCCACCACGCTCCGGCTGGCGCTCCTGGCGGTGCTCATCCAGCTGATCGTCGGCGTGACGATCGGCATCATCTCCGCCCTGCGCAAGGGCGGCATCATCGACGTCACCGCCCTGGCCATCTCCTTGGTCCTCATCTCGCTGCCGGTCTTCGTCTTCGCCTTCGTGGCCCAGTACTTCTTCGGCCTGCAGCTCGGCTGGTTCCGGCCCACCGTGGGGCCAGGTGCACCATGGCAGGACCTGATATTGCCCGCGATCGTGCTCGCCGGGCTCAACATGGCCTACGTCATCCGTCTGACCCGCGCCTCCGCGATCGAGACCAAGCAGATGGACTTCGTGCGGATGGCCTACGGCAAGGGCCTCCCCGAGCGCCGCGTCATCCCGGTGCACATCCTGCGCAACTCCCTGATCCCGGTCACGACCAACCTGGCCGCCGATTTCGGCATCCTCATCGTCGGCGCGACCGTGACCGAGGGCATCTTCAACGTGCCGGGCGTCGGCAACGAACTCTTCAAAGCCATCAACCGGCACGACACCCCCGAGATCGTCTCGATCGTGACCATCCTCGTCATCGTCTACGTGCTGGTGAACCTCGCCATCGACCTGCTCTACGGCGTGCTCGACCCCAGGATCCGCTATGTCAAGTAAGAACCCCGTCCGCACCGCCCCCCGCTACGTCGCCGAGATCGACGAAGGCGGCCTCGGTGCCGTCGACGCCGTCCGCATCTCCGACAAGAAATCCAACCTCTGGCTGGACGCCTGGCGCGACCTGCGCGGCAGGTGGCTGTTCTGGGTGACCTCCGTGATCATCCTGTTCATCATCTTCGTGGCGCTGTTCCCCGGCGTCTTCACCCACGAGCCGCCGAACAGCGACTGCTACCTCACGGCGGATGCGTCGCACAGCGACCCGTACTCCTCCAGTAACGGCGGTCCGGCGCCCGGCCACCCGCTGGGCTTCACCAAGCAGGGGTGCGATGTGTTCTCTCGCATCGTGCACGGCACCGGTACGTCGCTGTCGGTCGGCATCATCGTCACCGTCATGACCGCGGTGATGGGCATCGTGCTCGGCGCTTTCGCCGGCTACTTCGGCGGCTGGCTGGACTCGTTCCTGATGCGCATCGGCGACATCTTCTTCGCGATCCCGTACATCCTCGCGGCGGTGGTGATCATGTCGATCTTCCTCAAGGACCGCAATATCTGGGTGATCTCGCTCGCGATCGGGTTCTTCGCCTGGCCATCGACGGCGCGCATCCTGAGATCCGAGGTACTGAGAGTGAAACAGTTGGACTTCGTGATGGCGTCGGAGGCGATCGGGCTCTCGCGCTTCCGCACCATGTTCACCCACGTCATGCCCAACTCGATCGCGCCGGTGATCGTGGTGTCGACCGTCGGTCTGGCGGCGGCGATCACCGCCGAGGCGACGCTGTCCTTCCTCGGTGTCGGTCTGCCCAACAACGTGTTCCAGTCGTGGGGCAACGACATCGCGGCCGCGCAGGGCGACCTGCGCCGCGCGCCGCAAGTGCTCATCTATCCGTCGATCGCCCTATCGCTGACCGTGCTGGCCTTCATCCTGCTCGGCGAGGTCGTCCGCGACGCCCTCGACCCGCGCTCGAGGGCGACCCGATGAGCGCGCTGCAGAAGAAGCCGGCCAGCGGCCCGCTGCTCGAGGTGAAGAACCTCGAGGTGTCGTTCAGGACGGCCGACGGGGTCGTCAACGCCGTCCGCGACGTGAGCTTCGACGTCTATCCGGGCGAGACGGTCGCCATCGTCGGCGAATCCGGTTCGGGCAAGTCGACGACCGCGCACGCCATCATCGACCTGCTCCCCGGCAGCGGCCAGGTCACCGGCGGTCAGATCCTCTTCAACGGCCGCGACCTGGTGGGCCTCAAGCGTCAGCAGATCGAGGAGATCCGCGGGGCCGAGATCGGTCTCGTCCCCCAGGACCCGATGCAGAGCCTCAACCCGGTGTGGAACATCGGGTTCCAGGTCGAGGAGGCCATCCGCGCCAACGGCATCGCCACCTCGAAGCGCGACGTCCGCAAACGCGCCATCCAGGTGCTCAAGGAGGCGGGCCTGCAGGACGCCGAGCGGCGGCTGCGGCAGTTCCCCCACCAGTTCTCGGGCGGGATGCGGCAGCGCGTGCTGATCGGCATCGGGCTGTCCGCCGACCCGCAGTTGCTCATCGCCGACGAGCCGACCTCGGCCCTCGACGTGACTGTGCAGCGCAAGATCCTGGACCACCTCGAGTCGCTCACCGAGAAGTCGGGCACGGCCGTGATCTTCATCACGCACGACCTCGGCCTCGCGGCCGAGCGTGCCGAGAACATCGTGGTCATGCACCGCGGCCGGATCGTGGAGTCGGGACCGGCGCGCGAGATCCTGCAGGACCCGCAGCATCCGTACACCCAGCGGCTCGTCGCCGCGGCGCCCAGCCTCGCCTCCCGGCGCATTCAGGCGAAAGCGCACGGCGGGCCCGACATCACCCACGTCACCGACCGCAGCGTCGACGGGATCGACCTGACCGTCGCCGCCGGCGAGCACAAGCGGGCCGCAGAGTCGGCAGCGCCGGTGATCGAGTTCCGCGACGCGACCAAGGTGTTCCGCATCCGCACCGGAAACCTCAGCTCGGTCGCCTTCACCGCGGTCGACGGAGTGTCGTTCTCGGTGCCGCGCGGGTCGACGATGGCGCTGGTCGGCGAATCCGGGTCGGGCAAGTCGACCGCCGCGAAGATGCTGCTCGGGCTCGAGAGCATCACCCGCGGCTCGATCCTGGTCAACGGCGAAGACGTCGCCAAGATGAACCGCGCGCAGCTGCTCGAGTTGCGCAGCCGCATGCAGCCGGTCTTCCAAGACCCGTACGGCTCGCTCGACCCGCTGCACAACATCGGCAACACCATTGCCGAACCGCTGCGCGTGCACCGGGTCGGCGACGAGAAGTCGCGCAAGGAGCGAGTCCTCGAGGTGCTCGATCAGGTGGCACTGCCGGCGAGCGTCGTCAGCCGCTATCCGAACGAGCTGTCGGGCGGCCAGCGCCAGCGCGTCGCCATCGCCCGCGCGCTCGCGCTCAAGCCCGAGATCGTGGTGCTCGACGAAGCGGTGTCTGCACTGGATGTGCTGGTGCAGGCGCAGGTGCTGAACCTGCTCGCCGAGCTGCAGGCCGAACTCGACCTGACCTATCTGTTCATCACCCATGACCTCGCGGTCGTGCGCGTGATCGCCGACCAGGTCTGTGTCATGGAGAAAGGCAAGATCGTCGAGTCCTCGACGGTCGATGAGGTGTTCGAGAACCCGCGCGAGGAGTACACCCGAGAGCTCCTCGACGCGATTCCGGGCGCGAAGATCACGTTGGCGGGCTGACTCGGGTGACACTGCGTGCAGGATCCTCAGCCCTGATGTTCGGGCTGGTCGCGACGGGAGCGGTGCTGCTCACGGGCGATGCGCTGCTGAAGGGCGCCTGGGATGCGGCGGCGCGCACCGCGGGCGTGGCTGCGCTCGTGGTGTGGGCGGCGTGGCTGCTCCTCCTGCGTCCCTCGATCCGCGTGCGGCCCGACCGCGCCGTCGTGGTGAACATCGGACGCATCACCGAGATCCCCTGGGGACGCGTGGTCGACATCCGGCGCCGGCTCCAGCTCATCCTCGATCTCGACGACGGTCGCAGCGTCGAGGCCTGGGGCAGCCCCTTCTTGAGCAGACGCGCCAAGCCCGGAGAGGACTCGGCGCTCACCGCTCTGCGCAGCGCATGGGGTGCTGCCGCCCCGGCCGACGCCGCCGTCGTGCGGCATCTTGATGTTCCGGCCCTGGTCGCCGGTGCCCTCGCCGTGATCGCGGCCGTCATCTGCCTGGGGGTCGCACGATGATCATCTACCTGCTCCGCCGCATCCTGAACTACATCATCCTGACCGCGGTGGCCTCGACGCTGGCCTATGTGCTGGCCAGCACCAACCTCAAGCCGACCGCCGACCTCGAAGCCCGGCGTCCGCCGGTGCCGCAGGCCTCGATCGACATGGTGCTGGACAAGCTGGGGGTCAACCCCAACGTGCCGCTCATCGAACGCGTGTGGGTCTGGTTCACCAACGTGCTGCACGGCGACCTCGGCATGACCATCAACAACAAGCACGTCTGGGACGCGATGGCGGTGCGTGCCGGGGTGAGCCTGCAGCTGCTGCTGATCGGATCCATCCTGGGCGCCATCATCGGCGTGATCCTGGGCATCTGGGGCGCGGTCGCGCAGTACAAGGCCAGCGACCAGGTCGTGACCGTGGTCTCGTACCTGGTGTTCGCAACGCCCACGTTCGTGCTGGGCATCCTGTCGATGATCGGCGCGACCCAGTTCAACCACGCGATCGGCACCCAACTCATCGTGTTCAGTGGGCAGTACTCCGCCGACACACCACCAGAGTTCTGGGCCCAATTAGGTGACCGTCTGTCACATCTGCTTCTGCCCACCCTCGTGCTGATCGTCATCGGTGCGACCAGCTACAGCCGGTATCAGCGCAACTCGATGCTCGACGTGCTGGGCGCCGACTACATCCGCACCGCGCGCTCCAAGGGGCTCACGCGCGGTCGGGCGCTCATCCGGCACGGGGTGCGCGTCGCGCTCATTCCGATGTCCACCTTCTTCGCCTACAGCTTCGGCACCCTGATCGCCGGCGCCACCCTGCTCGAACTGGTCTTCAGCTGGCACGGCATGGGGGAGTTGGCGATCACCTCCATCCAGAAGCAGGACGTGAACGCGGTCGCCGGGTCGACACTGTTCGTCGCCGTGCTGATCCTGTGCTCCTCGACGCTGTCCGAGATCTTGTATGCGGCGCTGGACCCGAGAGTGAGGCGATGAGATGACGCTCTCCGAGATCGACATCAAGAGCGAGGGCCAGCGCGGCTTCGGCGTGGATGTGCCCGACGACCCACACCCGGGCACGGCGCGACGCTCCCTCTCGCGCAACGCCCTGATCTGGCGACGCCTGCGATCCACGCCGCGGTTCTGGATCGGCGCCTGCTCGCTGGTCTTCCTCATCCTGTTCGCGACGGTCGGGCCCCTGCTCAGCCCGTACACGATCGAAGACCAGGACGTGCTGTACTTCAACAAGCCGCCGTCGATCGTGCACTGGTTCGGGACAGACACCCTCGGCCACGACATCCTGGTGCAGACGATGGTGGGCCTGCAGAAGTCCCTCATCATCGGCTTCGTCGCCGGGCCGCTGGCAACCGCGCTGGCAGCGGTGATCGGTGCGTTCGCCGGCTACGTCGGCGGGACCGCCGACAAGGTCATCGCGTGGTTCATCGACCTGATGCTGGTGCTGCCGACGTTCTTCATCCTGATCCTGCTCTACCCGGTGTACGGCGGGAACTGGGTCATCATGATGTTCTACCTGGCCCTCACCGGCTGGATGATCATGGCGCAGGTGATCCGGTCGCAGACGAGGTCGCTGCGTGAGCGCGACTTCGTCAAGGCCGCGCGCTACATGGGCTTCAACCCGTGGTCGGTGGTCACACGCCACATCATCCCGAACGTCGCCTCTCTGCTGATCATCGACGCGACCCTGGGAATCGGCGCGATGATCCTCGCCGAGACGACGCTCAGCTTCTTCGGCTTCGGCGTGCAACCGCCCGACGTGTCGTTGGGCACTCTGCTCGAGAACGGGCAGGCGGCGGCGACCACCCGGTCGTGGCTGTTCATCGCGCCGGCGGGTGTGCTCGTCTGGCTGATGCTCTCGATCAACCTCGTCGGCGACGCACTCCGCGACGCCGTCGACCCGACCTCGGGAGTGAACCGTGGCTGATCTCGCAGGCGGTCGTCCGCTGCTCGAGGTGAAGAATCTGTCGGTCACGTTCCCGCAGGGCGAGTCCGACGTGCTCGCGGTGCGCGACATCAGCTACACCATCCACGAGGGCGAGTTCCTCGGGATCGTCGGCGAATCCGGGTCGGGCAAATCCGTCTCGTCACTGGCCGTCATGGGGCTGCTGCCCGACACGGCCGAGGTGACGGGCGAGATCCTCTTCGCCGGCAAATCGTTGCTGACCATGGATGACCGGGCGCTCTCCCGCATCCGCGGGAGCGAACTGGCGATCGTCTTCCAAGACCCGCTGTCGGCACTGACGCCGGTCTACACCATCGGCGATCAGATCTCTGAGGCGCTGCGGTTGCACGACCGGATGCTGAGTAAGCAGGCGGCCGAGGCGCGCGCGATCGAGTTGCTGAAGATCGTGGGGATTCCGGATGCCACGCGCCGGGTGAAGGCGTTCCCGCACGAATTCTCGGGCGGTATGCGGCAGCGGGCGATGATCGCCATGGCGATCGCCAACAACCCGCGGCTGATCATCGCCGACGAACCCACCACGGCGCTCGACGTGACGATTCAGGCGCAGATCCTCGAGGTACTCGAGGAGGCGAAGCGGATCACCGGAGCGGCTGTCTCACTGATCACCCACGACCTCGGCGTCGTCGCCGGACACGCGGACCGGGTGGCCGTCATGTACGCGGGCAAGATGGTGGAGTTCGGCACCGTGGACCAGATCTTCCACGAGCCGACCATGCCGTACACCATCGGTCTGCTGCGGTCGGTGCCCAACATCCGCACCGCCGGTACTGAGCGACTGGTCCCGCTCGAGGGCCGTCCGCCGTCGCTGGCGGCGCTGCCGCCGGGCTGCCCGTTCGCCGCGCGCTGCCCGATCGCGCTGCCGAAGTGCCACGAGGTCGAGCCGACGCTGCAGCCGCACGGCCGCGACATCGAGCACACCAGCGCCTGCCATCGTGCCGACGAGATCGCCTCGGGCGCGTTGACGCCGCCGCAGATCTTCCCGCGCCCCGAGGCTCTGGCTTTGGGTGCACGCGCCCAGGGCGAGACCGTGCTCACGGTCGAGAACCTGGTCAAGCATTTCCCGCTGATGCGCGGCGGCGTGTTCCGTCGTCGGGTCGGCACGGTGCGCGCGGTCGACGGGGTCTCGTTCGAGGTGCAGGCGGGCCGCACCCTGGCCATCGTGGGGGAGTCGGGCTGTGGCAAGACCACGACGATCCTCGAGCTGATGGAGCTGACCGCGCCGCAGTCGGGACGCATCGTGCTGGAGGGACGCGACATCGCCACCCTCTCGCGCGGCGACCGAAGAGAACTGCGCTCCGACATCCAGATCGTCTTCCAGGACCCGGCCGCGGCCGTTGACCCGCGGCTCCCGGTCGGCGAGGTGATCGCCGAACCGCTGCTGGCCCAGGGTGTGCCGCGGCAGGCGCGCGAGCAGCGCGTCGCCGAACTGCTCGACCTGGTCGGGCTCGATGCCTCGATGGCCGAGCGGTACCCGCACGAGTTCTCGGGCGGGCAGCGGCAGCGCATCGGCATCGCACGGGGGCTCGCCACCGACCCGAAGGTGCTGGTGCTCGACGAGCCGGTGTCGGCGCTCGACGTGTCGATTCAGGCCGGTGTCATCAACCTGCTGCAGGACCTGCGCGACAAGCTGGGCCTGTCGCTGGTGTTCGTCGCGCACGACCTGGCGGTGGTGCGGCAGATCGCCGACGACGTCGCGGTCATGTACCTCGGCCGGATCGTCGAGCACGGGCCGATCGCCGACGTGTTCGACGACCCCAAGCATCCGTACACCCAGGCGCTGATGTCGGCGGCACCGATTCCCGACCCGGTCGCCGAGCGCGAGCGCAGCCGGGTGCTGCTCGACGGCGACCTGCCGAGCCCGGCCGAGCAGATCGACGGATGCCGCTTCCGCACCCGCTGCCCGCTGTACAAGCTCCTCGACGAGCAGGCCCAGGCCCGCTGCGTCGGGGTGGATCCACAGCTTCAACCCCATGGTGACGTGCAGGTCGCGTGCCATTGGGTCGATCGGAACACGCTGGTCGTCGGCTAGCTGTTCCACACACCAAGAAGAGAAAGAAGAATGCACATGATCCGCAAGACACCCGCACTCGCTGCGGCTGCGGTGCTCGGGGCAGGCCTGCTCGCGCTCACCGCATGCGCACCCGGAACGCCCAGTTCGGGTCCGTCCACCGACCCGAACTCGCTCCCCGCGGTCGGCTGGACCGAGGTCGACCCGTCCACCCTCCAGCAGGGCGGCACGCTCAACCTCGCGGTCACCAACTCGCCGAGCGACGACGGCAACTGGAACAACAACACCGCCGAGGGCGCCGAGGTCATGGCGACCACGGTCGAGGCACCCACCTACGGCACCGCCATCACGATCAACGCGGATGGCTCGTGGAAGGCCAACAAGGACTACGCCGAGAGCATCGAGCTGACCAGTGAGGACCCGCAGGTCATCACCGTCAAGCTCAACGACAAGGCGGTCTGGGAGGACGGCTCGCCCATCACCGCGGACGACTACCAGGCCACCTGGCACGCGCTGTCGGGTCAGGACCCGGCCTACAACATCGCCTCGAGCGCCGGCTTCGAGCAGGTGACCGACTTCACCAAGGTCGATGACTACAACTTCAGCTTCACCGTGTCGCCGGTGTACGCCGACTGGCCCAACATCATGAACGCCGCGATCCTGCCGGCGAAGATGGCCAGTGACCCCGACACCTGGAACACGGGCTTCGTCGACACGCCGATGCCGTCCAACGGTCCGTACAAGTTCACCAGCGTCGACAGCGCGGCGAACGTCTTCGTCGCCGAGCCGAACCCGAACTGGTGGGGCGACAAGCCCAAGCTCGACAAGATCACCTTCACCGTGATCGACCAGGAGACCCAGGCGCAGTCGTTCGCGAACGACGAGATCGACGCGGTCGAGATCGCCACCCCCGACGCCTACCTGTCGGCTCAGGACAAGAAGGGCGCGGAGATCCTGCGCTCGGGCGGTCTGACCTACTCGCAGGTGACCTTCAACGGCACCGTCGCGCCGCTGGATGACCCGCTGGTCCGCCAGGCGATCGCGCACGGCATCGACCGCGACATCATGGGCAAGGCGGCGAACGAGCCGCTCGACGCACCGTCCTCCCCGGTCGGCAACTACATCCTCATGCCCGGTCAGGACGGCTACACCGACACCACCGGCGACGTGCTGAAGCACGACCCCGACGCGGCCATGAAGCTGCTGGAGCAGGCCGGCTGGACGCACGAGGACGGCAAGTGGACCAAGGACGGCCAGACCCTCGAGGTCTCGGTCATCGTGCCGCAGGGTGTCGCCAGCAACGAGCTGCGTGCCCAGCAGATCCAGGCGTCGCTGAAGGACATCGACGTCGCGGTGAAGATCGATGAGTCGCCGAGCGCCGACTACTTCCAGAACATCTCGGACGGGAAGTACCAGCTGGCCACCTTCGGCTGGCAGGGCACGGCGTTCAACATCTCCTCGTCGGAGTCGCTGTTCTACCCGGAGCAGAAGCCGGGCGATGACCAGGGCCAGAACTACGCCTTCGTCTCGGACGACAAGCTGGGTCCGCTGTGGGAGCAGGCGAACGCCGAGCTCGACCCGCAGAAGCGCATCGAGATCGCCAAGCAGATCAACGATGTGATCGCCGCCTACGTGCCGATGCTGCCGCTGTTCGCGTACCCGAACGTGTACGCGGTCGACGGCGACCTGGCCAACTACGGCCCGGCGACGTTCGCGTCGGTGGACTGGACGAAGGTCGGTTTCACCAAGTAGGTCTGTGGCAACCTTCGCAGTACCCGAGGGGCGGCGGCGCGACAGCGTCGCCGCCTTTCGGCGTCGATAGGCTGGTCCGCGGTGAACACGCGCATCCTTGCCGCCCTGGCGGCGCTGGCCCTGCCTGCGGCAGTGCTGTCGGCGTGCACCCCCGGGCCCACGGTCGTCGAAGGCAGCGAGGTGCGGGTCGCGGTCACCACGCCGCTCACCTCCGCCAACGCGAGCACCTCGTTCGGCCGGTCGAGCCCGACGAACGCCGATGTGGCCTACCTCACCGGCACGGGCTTCGGCTACTACGACGACAGCTACCGGCTGGTCGAGGACACCTCGTTCGGCACGGCCGAGGTGGTCGCTGACGACCCGTTCACGGTGCGGTACACGGTGGCCGACGGGGTGACCTGGTCTGACGGCGTGCCGGTCGACGCGGCCGATCTGCTGCTGGCCTGGGCGGCGAACTCCGGCTCGCTCAACGATCCCGGGTTCGACGACGCGCCCTATGTCGACCCCGCGACCGGCGAGTACACGGCCGACTTCCCGACCGACGCCGTCTTCTTCGACGGCACCATCGGCAATGGGCTGGAGCGCGCCACGGCGACTCCGACCATCGTCGAGGACAGCTCGCTCGAGGTCGTGTACGACGGCTTCTTCTCCGGCTGGAAGCTCGCTCTGCAGCCGGGCGTCGCGGCCCACGTGGTCGCCGAGCACGCCCTCGGGTTGTCCGACGGCATGGGCGACGGCGCGGGCGATGGCAACAGCGGGGTGGCGGATGCCGCGACCGCCGCGAAGGCGGCTCTCGTCGCCGCGGTGGTGGGCCGCGATCACGTCGAGCTCGCGGCCCTCTCCCGCGTCTGGAACAACGCCTACAACGTCGCCGCCACCCCCGACGACGCCGCGCTGCTCGTGGCATCCGGGCCGTACCAGGTCTCCGCATTCGACGCGACCAGCGTGACGCTGACCGCCAACCCGGCCTACACCGGGCAGCGCCGGCCGGTGTACGAGACGATCCGGCTCGTGGTGTCACCCGACCCGCAGGAGGCGGTGGAGCTTCTTGCGACGGGCCAGGTCGACATCGTCACCCCGCAGCCGAGCGAGGATGTGATCCAGGCCCTGGTCGGCGTCGACGGGGTGACCGTCACGGCGGGGTCGGAGGGCACCTTCGAGCACCTCGACCTGCAGCAGGCCGGCTTCGGGCGCTCGCGCGTTTTCGATGACCCGCGGGTGCGCGAGGCGTTCCTGCACGTGGTCCCGCGGCAGCAGATCCTCGATGAGCTGATCACTCCGCTGCAGGAGGACGCGAGCCTGCTCGATTCGTTCACGCTGCGGCCCGGTGCCGACGGGTATGCCGATTCGATCGCCGACAACGGCTCGCACGCGTTCGCCGAGACCGACGTCGACGCGGCCGTCGCGCTGCTGGCCGAGGCGGGCGTGAAGAAGCCGGCCGTCTGCATCCTGTACGACCCGGCGAACCCGCGTCGTGTCGCCGAGTTCACCCTGATCCGCACGAGCGCGGCGCGCGCGGGGTTCCGGGTGACCGACTGCTCGAGCCGAGACTGGCAGGGGCTGCTAGGTGTCGCGGGCTCCTATGACGCGGCGCTGTTCGCCTGGGACACCACGCGACTCGGCCCCACGGCGGCGAGCGCTGTGTTCCGCAGCGATTCGAAGCTGGCCAACTACAACGGGTACTCCGACCCCGACGTCGACGCCCTGATCGACGAGGTCAACGCCACCGATGACGACGCCGAGGTCACGCGGCTGCTGACGCAGATCGACCAGAAGGTGTGGGCCGACGCCTACGGGGTACCGCTCTACGCCTACCCGACGTTGACGGCGGTGTCGTCGTCGGTCTCGGGTGTGACGCGCTCGCCACTGGGTCGCGGCGTGTTCTGGGACGCCTGGACCTGGGCTCCGGCAGCCGAGACGGCGGCGCCCCGGTAGACTGGGAGGCAATATGCCTACTGCCACCCGTACCGATCTGCGTAACGTCGCGATCGTCGCCCACGTCGACCACGGCAAGACGACCCTCGTCGACGCCATGCTGCGGCAGACCAACTCGTTCGGCTCGCACGAGCATCTCGAAGAGCGCGCCATGGACTCCAACGACCTCGAGCGCGAAAAGGGCATCACGATCCTCGCCAAAAACACGGCGATCGAGTACGCGGGGGCCCATGCCGCATCCGGCCCGGTGACGATCAACGTCATCGACACCCCGGGCCACGCCGACTTCGGCGGCGAGGTCGAGCGCGGTCTCTCGATGGTGGATGGCGTGGTGCTGCTGGTCGACGCGTCCGAGGGTCCGCTGCCCCAGACGCGCTTCGTGCTGCGTAAGGCGCTCGAGGCGAAGCTCCCCGTGATCCTGCTGGTCAACAAGACCGACCGGCCCGATGCCCGCATCGACGAGGTGGTGGAGGAGAGCCACGATCTGCTGCTGAACCTCGCCAGTGATCTGCACGACGACATGCCCGACCTGGATGTCGACGCGCTCCTCGACCTGCCGGTGGTCTACGCCTCGGGCCGCAATGGCGCAGCCTCCTGGAACAAGCCCGAGAACGGCACGCTGCCCGACAACGACGACCTCGAGCCGTTGTTCGAAGCGATCCTGAAGCATGTCCCGGCGCCGTCGTACGACGACGAGGCCCCGCTGCAGGCCTGGGTGACGAACCTCGACGCCTCGCCGTTCCTCGGCCGCATCGCGCTGCTGCGTGTCTTCGCCGGCACGTTGAAGAAGGGCCAGACGGTGGCGTGGGTGCGCCACGACGGCTCCCACTCGAACGTGCGCATCACCGAGCTGCTGAAGACGAAGGCGCTCGACCGGTATCCGGCCGAGAGCGCGACCGCGGGCGACATCGTCGCCGTGGCCGGCATCGAGGAGATCACGATCGGCGAGACGATCGCCGACCCCGACGACATCCGCCCGCTGCCCGCGATCACGGTGGACGACCCCGCGATCTCGATGACGATCGGCACCAACACGTCGCCGATCGTCGGCAAGGTCAAGGGTCACAAGCTCACGGCGCGCATGGTGAAAGACCGACTCGACCGCGAACTGGTCGGCAACGTGTCGATCAAGGTGGTCGACATCGGCCGCCCCGACGCGTGGGAGGTGCAGGGTCGTGGCGAGCTCGCCCTCGCCATCCTGGTCGAGAACATGCGGCGCGAGGGTTTCGAGCTGACCGTCGGCAAGCCCCAGGTGGTCACCCGCACGATCGACGGCAAGGTGCACGAGCCCTTCGAGCACCTGACGATCGATGCACCCGAAGAGCACCTCGGCGCGATCACCCAGCTGCTCGCGGTCCGCAAGGGCCGGATGGAGCAGATGGTCAACCACGGCACCGGCTGGGTGCGGATGGAGTTCATCGTGCCCTCGCGCGGGCTCATCGGGTTCCGCACCGAGTTCCTCACCATCACCCGCGGCACCGGTATCGCCAACGCGATCTCGCACGGTTACGAGCCCTGGGCAGGTGCGATCACCACGCGCGTGAACGGCTCGATCGTCGCCGACCGCGCCGGGGTCGCCACCCCGTTCGCGATGATCGCACTGCAGGAGCGCATGTCGTTCTTCGTCGAGCCCACCCAGGAGGTCTACGAGGGCATGGTCGTGGGAGAGAACTCCCGCGCCGACGACATGGACGTCAACATCACCAAAGAGAAGCAGCTCACCAACATGCGCTCCTCGACGGCCGACACGTTCGAGAAGCTGACGCCGTCGCGCAAGCTGACCCTCGAGGAGTGCCTCGAGTTCGCGCGTGAGGACGAGTGCGTCGAGGTGACGCCCGAGGTGGTCCGCATCCGCAAGGTGGTCCTCGATCAGACCGAGCGCGCCCGGCAGCTGTCCCGCTCCAAGAAGCAGAACGCCTAGCGGCATCCCGGATGGGGGCAGTACGCTGCCGCCATGCGCACGCTCCGACGCTCCACCACTGCTCTCGCGATCGCCGCGGTTCTCGTCACCGCCCCGCTGCTGGGCGGCTGCAGCATCATCAACAACTTCCTCCCCGGCGGCGACGGGGGGTCGGTGATCCCCGGGCAGGGCATCCCGTCCGACTTCCCGAAAGACGAGGTGCCGCTGATCGACGGCGACGTGCTGCTCGGTCTGGCGGTGCCCGGTGACAACGGCGACAAGGCCTGGAACGTCACCATCAAGGTCTCGGGCATCGACGCCTTCGAGCAGATCAAGTCGCAGCTGACCGACGCCGGCTTCACCTACCAGGAGGTGTCGGTC
>DATJFV010000038.1:0-27474 GCA_035495435.1 Pseudolysinimonas sp. | reverse complement strand
GCCGCTGGTGCTGCGCACCAAAGTCGCCATGGGCTCGGGCTACGGCTCACAGCACCTGATGGACCCGGCCGGCATCTTCGCCACCGCACCCGGCTGGCGCATCGTCGCCCCGTCGACCGCCGCCGACTACGTCGGCCTGATGAACGCGGCCCTCGCCCTGCAGGACCCGGTGCTGGTCATCGAGCACGTCGACCTCTACCAGACCGCCGACAAGGTGCCCGAGGGCGACCTCGACTACATCCTGCCGCCCGGTCGTGCCGCGGTGCGCCGCGTCGGCTCGGAGGTCACCGTCATCTCCTACCTGTCGATGGTGGCGCACACGCTCGAGGCGATCGAGCAGACCGGCGTCGACGCCGAACTGATCGACCTGCGCTGGCTCGACCGGGCCTCGATCGACTGGGACACGATCGGCGAATCGGTCAAGAAGACCAACGCCGTGCTGATCGTCGAGCAGGGTGCGCGCGGCACCTCCTACGGCGCGTGGCTCGCCGACGAACTGCAGCGCCGGTTCTTCGACTGGCTCGACCAGCCGATCCAGCGCGTCACCGGCGGAGAGGCCTCGCCCTCCATCTCGAAGGTGCTGGAACGCGCCGCGATCGCCCGCACCGAAGAGGTCGTCGCCGGGCTCGAGCGCGTGCGTCGCGAGATGGGGCAGCGCTGATGGCCACCGTCGTGCGCATGCCCGCGGCACTCGCCGGGGTCACCGAGGGCGCGATCCAGAGCTGGATGCTGCAGCCGGGTGACACCGTCGCCGCCGGTCAGGCGCTGGCCGAGATCGAGACCGAGAAAGCCGTCGTCGAATTCGAGTCGGAGGTCGGAGGAACCGTCGCCCGGCTGCTCGTCGAGCCGGGCGACAACGTGCCCGTCGGAGCCCCGATCGCCGTGATCCTCGCCGCGGGCGAGACCGACGACGCCGTGGATGCCGCACTCGCCGAAGCCGGGGTCGAGACGGCTCCGGAGCCCGCAGTGGCGGCGGCGCCCGCACCTCCGGAGCCCGAGACGGCCCCCGAGGCCGCGGCCGCTCCGGCGGCCAGTGCGGCCGCACAGACTTCTCCGGTGGCGGGTGTTGTGGTGGCGCCCGCCCCGGAGGAACCCCGTGACCACGGCGGACGGGTGTTCGCCAGCCCGATCGTGCGGCGGATCGCCCGCGAGCGCGGCATCGACCTGTCGGCCGTGACCGGCTCGGGCCCCGGCGGCCGCATCGTGCGCCGCGACCTGGAGGGGGTGCCCGCGGGATCGACGGCGGCCGCAGCCCCCGCCCCGGCGGTCGCGACGCGCGCAGAGGTGCCGACCGCAGCATCCGGTGCCGAGGTGAAGCTCACCCCGATGCGCCGTGCCATCGCCCGCCGGCTCACCGAGAGCAAGACGACGGTGCCGCACTTCTACGTCACCGCGCACTGCCGCGTGGATCGTCTGCTCGAACTGCGTCGCGAGGTCAACGAGGCGGCCGAGCGCAAGGTCTCGGTCAACGACTTCGTGCTGAAGGCGGTCGCCGGTGCGCTGCTCGACGTGCCCGCCGCGAACGCGATCTGGGGCGGCGACCACATCCTCACGTTCGGTCAGGCCGACATCGCGGTCGCCGTGGCGATCGAGGGCGGCCTGCTCACCCCGGTGATCCGCGGCGTCGACCGGATGACGCTGGTCGAGGTCGCGGCCGCCGTGGCCGATGCCGCCGAACGGGCCCGCGCCGGCAAACTGCGCCAGGACGAGCTCGAGGGCGGCAGCTTCTCGGTGTCGAACCTCGGCATGTACGGGGTGGATGAGTTCTCGGCGATCCTCAACCCGCCGCAGTCCGGCATCCTGGCCGTCTCGGCGGCCAAGCAGCAGCCGGTCGTCGACGACGGGCAGCTCGCCGTCGGCACGGTGATGAGCGTCACCCTCTCGGCTGATCACCGCGTGATCGACGGGGCGGTCGCCGCGGAGTGGATGGCGGCGTTCGTGCGCCGCATCGAGAACCCGGTGTCGGCGCTGCTCTGAGCCGAGCGGCGCTGCGCGCGCACCCCAGCCCATCCGCACCCCGCGCCCCACGCGCCGACCTCCACCGTGCGCGGATGAGGAGTTCTGCCGCGACACGCCGCCGTGCGCGCGCCGTCCCCGGCGTGTCGCGCCGGAGTTCCTCATCCGCGCAGGTGGACCGGGCCCCCGCGCGCCCGGTGCCGGGCGCCAAGCGCCGGGCGCTCGAGCGACCCGCGCCGCACACAGCACGAGGGGCCGCACCCCGTGGATGCGGCCCCTCGTGTCTGTCAGAGCTGGTGGCCGGAACTACTTGGCGGCCGCCGCACTCGCCACCGCGGCGCTGCCGAGGCGCTCGCCGGACTCGGTGTCGAAGGTGTGCACGTGCTGCGGCACCGGGGTGACGACGATCTTGTCGCCCGCCTCCGGGTGCGCACGGCCGTCGACGCGGGCGACGATGTCGACCCGCTGACCGTCGATCTCGGTGTGGCCGTACAGGTAGCCGTCGGCGCCGAGCTCCTCGACGACGTCGACATCGACCGGAAGACCCTCGCCCTTGGTGTTGACGACCAGGTCTTCGGGGCGAACCCCGATGGTGACCTTCTTGGCCTTCGTGGAGGACAGCACCGCACGGTCGACCTTGGCGACCGCGGTACCGAACTTCACGCCCGCCTCGGTGATCTCGGCCGGGAACAGGTTCATCGCCGGGCTACCGATGAAGCCGGCGACGAACACGTTGTTCGGCTTCTCGTACAGGTCGCGCGGGGTGCCGACCTGCTGCAGGACGCCGTCCTTCAGCACGGCGATCCGGTCGCCCATAGTCAGGGCCTCGGTCTGGTCGTGGGTGACGTAGACGGTGGTGACACCGAGGCGGCGCTGCAGCGACGCGATCTGGGTGCGGGTCTGCACGCGCAGCTTCGCGTCGAGGTTCGACAGCGGCTCGTCCATGAGGAACACCTGCGGCTGACGCACGATCGCACGGCCCATGGCGACGCGCTGACGCTGACCACCCGAGAGCGCCTTCGGCTTGCGGCCGAGGTAGGGCTCCAGGTCGAGCAGCTTGGCGGCCTCGAGCACGCGCTGAGCACGCTCCTCCTTGCCGACGCCGGCGATCTTGAGTGCGAAGCCCATGTTCTCGGCGACGGTCATGTGCGGGTACAGCGCGTAGTTCTGGAAGACCATCGCGATGTCGCGGTCCTTCGGCGGCACGTCGGTGACGTCGCGGTCGCCGATCAGGATGCGGCCCGAGTTGACCTCTTCGAGGCCGGCGAGCATGCGCAGCGTGGTGGACTTTCCGCAGCCCGATGGGCCGACGAGGACGAGGAACTCGCCGTCGGCGACCTCCAGGTCGATCCCGTCGACGGCGGGGCGGGTGGAACCCGGGTAGAGGCGGGTTGCCTTGTCGAATGTGACTGATGCCATAGCGGTACTAACTCCTTCACCGGCAGGTACGTGCCGGACGATCCGTAGTGAAGTGGCGCGGCGGGGGTTCACCGAGCCGTCTGGCCATTATGGCCCTCTCCTTCTCACGGCACCACTTCAGGGGTCGGCTGGTAACGTGACGCCCTGTGACCGACGGCGCTTACCCCACGCCCGAGCAGGACGCTCGTGCTGCCGCGCGGGACCGCGCGCGCGAGCTTCGTGACCTGCACAAGAAGCAGGATCGCCGTCGCCGCATGATCATCCAGGGATCGGTCACGGCTGCAGTGCTCGTGCTGGTCGCCGTGGTCGTGCTGGTGCTGATCGTGCCGCGGGCCCAGGCGCGCGGTCCGCAGAACATGCTGAGCGACGGCATCAAGATCGGCGCCGAGCTGAAGGCCGTGAAGACACCGGGTCAGCAGCCGGGTCAACAGCCCGTCCCGTCGGAGGCGAACCCGCCCTCGGTCGTCGACATCACCATCTATGTCGACTATCTCTGCGCCAGCTGCGGCCTGTTCGAGCAGGCCAACGGCGCGCAGTTGCGCAGCTGGGCCGAGTCGGGTGCGGCGACGGTCGAGATCCACCCGCTGGCGCTGCTCACCACCAAGTCGGCGGGCACGCAGTACTCGTTGCGTGCGGCGGCGGCTGCCGCCTGCGTCGCCGACCTGGCACCCGACCACTATTTCGATTTCCACGACGCGCTGCTGACCGATCAGCCCGAGGAGGGCTCGCCCGGTCTCACCGATGAGGAGATCCTCGGCAGGGCCGAGGCGGCGGGTGTGACAGCGCTCGGCCAGATCCGCCGCTGCGTGACCGAGGAGCGATACCAGCCATGGGTTCGCGAGGCGACGGCGCGCGCTCTGGCGGGACCCATCCCGAATTCGTCGCTGTCGAAGGTCGACGCGCCGCTGGTGATCCTGGTCAACGGCCAGCAGTTCGTGCCCACCGCCGACTTCGACCCGGCGGAACTGGCGCAGGTGGTCGTGCAGGCGGCCGGCGATGCGTACGCCGACAACCCGAGCCCGAGCCCCACTCCGAGCGGCTCGACGACCCCGGCGCCGTAACCCCGGCGCCTCCGGAGCCCGCTGCGAGACTCGAACTCGCGACCTTCGCTTTACAAGAGCGGTGCTCTACCAACTGAGCTAAGCGGGCGGCAAACGGGGTCAGTCTACCGGCGCGCTAGCGTTGCCCTGATGTCTGAGCCCGAGCACCATCCCGTGCGCTTCGCGCTCGCCGTCGCCGGTGTCTTCGTGGCCGGGATGCTGACCGCCGTGCAGTCGCGCATCAACGGGCAGTTGGCGCATGACACGGGCGACGCGTTCGTCACCTCGGTGATCTCGTTCGGGTCGGGGCTGGTGATCCTCGGGGCGGGCCTGCTGTTCGCGCGGGCCGGGCGGGCCGGCATCCGGCAGGTGGTCGGCGCCGTGCGTGGGGGCCGGATGCCGTGGTGGTATCTCGCGGGCGGTACGGCGGGCGCAGTGTTCGTGCTCACCCAGTCGCTGGTCGTCGCCCTCATCGGTGTGGCTTTGTTCACCGTCGGCATCGTCGCGGGCCAGCTCAGCAGTTCGGTGATCGTCGACCGCCGCGGACTCGGGACGATGGCGCCGCAGCCGTTCCGCCTGCCGCGGGTGCTCGCCGCCGTACTGGCGCTCGTCGGCGTGATCGTTGCGGTGTCGGGTGAGGTGCGCGGCGATGTGCCGTTCGGGCTGCTGGTGCTGCCGGTGATCGCCGGGGCGCTGGTCGGCATGCAGGCGGCGCTGAACGGGCAGGTGCGCCGGGTCGCCTCCTCGGCGTACACGGCGACGTTCGCGAACTTCGTGGTCGGCACCACCCTGCTCGTGCTGATCTGCGCCGTGCATCTGGCGATCGAGCCGTGGACGGTGGCGCTGCCGCCGAACCCGTTGCTCTACCTCGGCGGCACGGTGGGTGTGGTGTTCATCGCGGCGCAGGCGGTGCTGGTGCGCACCACGGGGGTGCTGGTGCTGGGGCTCGCGGTGCTGTCGGGTCAGCTGGTGATGGCGGTGGTGTTCGACGCGGTGCTGCCGTTGCCGGGCAACACCTTGACGTTCGTCGGTCTGCTCGGGGCGGCGCTGACGCTGGTCGCGGTGGTGATCGCGGTCATTCCGGCGCGGCGGCCGCGTGGGCGTCAGCTCTCGGCGTGGAACCCGAGCGACAGGGAGTTCATGCAGTAGCGCAGCCCGGTGGGGGTGCCGAAGCCGTCGTCGAACACGTGGCCCAGGTGCGACCCGCAGGTGGCGCAGCGCACCTCGGTGCGCACCACCCCGAGCGAGCGGTCCTCGATGAGCTCCACCGCATCCGGGTTCACCGAGTCGTAGAAGCTCGGCCACCCGCAGCCGGAGTCGAATTTGGTGCCGCTCTTGAACAGTTCGGCGCCGCACGCCGCGCAGGTGTACAGCCCGGCACGGGCTTCGTCGAGCAGCTCGCCCGTCCAGGCGCGCTCTGTGCCGGCCTCGCGCAGCACCTGGTACTGCTCGGGGCTCAGCTCGGCCTGCCATTCGGCTTCGGACTTCTCGACCTTGTACGCACGGCCGTCGCTCGCGGGGGTACCCATGCTGCTATTCAACCGGACGCGGCGACCGGGTGCAGGATGGCGGGGTGGGGTCGGATGCGGTGAGCGGCACGGCGGCCGGCGATACGGCTGCCTGGTACGCGCGTGCGGCCGTCGAGCTGGCCGAGACCTCGGCGCTGCAGGTCGACTGGGCACGCGGCATCGCGGCCGACGCCGACGTGTGCGCCCTCATCGACGAACTGCCGCGGGAGCACCGGCAGCCGTCGCTGATCTTCTCGGCGATGCATCTGCTGGATGTCCCGGCGGCGCCCTGGGGCGAGGTGCGCGACGCGGTCGTCGCCGCGTGGCCGCGCATCGCCGGGGTCGCCCGCACCCGCCGCACGCAGACCAACGAGGCGGGGCGCTGCGCGCCGCTGCTCGCCGCGCTCGAACGCATCGCCGGGCCGGTGGCGCTGATCGAACTGGGCGCCTCCGCGGGGCTGTGCCTCGGGGTCGACCGGTACGCGTACCGCTTCGACGACGGGCCGCGGCTGGGGGAGGGGGAACCCGAGCTGCACTGCAGCACGAGCGGGTCGGGCGCCGCCCCTGCGCGTCTGCCCGAGATCGTGTGGCGTGCGGGGGTCGACCTCGCACCGCTCGATGTGCGCGATCCGGATGACGTGGCCTGGCTCGAGGCCCTGCTGCCCCCCGACCGGCCGGACCGGCTCGCCCGGCTGCGGGCGGCATCCGCCACGCTCGCCGCAGACCCGCCGATGATCGTTGCCGGCGATGCTCTCGAGGAGTTGCCCGCGCTCGCCGCTGCGGCCCCGGCCGGAGCCGCTCTGGTGGTGGCCTCCCTCGGCACCCTGGTCTACTTCGACCCCGCCGCTCGCGCCGCCGTGCCGGGCCTCTGCCGCGAGCTCGGCGCCCGGATCATCACGCTCGAACCGGTGGCGGCGCTGCCCACGGTGCGCGACCGCCTCGCCGGAACAACGGCCCCCGACCCCACCGGGTTCGTGCTCGCACTCGACGAGCAGCCGCTGGCCTACAGCTCGGCGCACGGAGACCGGTTGTCGTGGATCTCCCCGGTGCGGCAACCGGGTTCGGCGGTCGCACCGGCCTAGGATCGCGGCGTGCCGGCATCCGAACCCGCGCGCGATGCGCCTCCTGAGCTCGATGAGCTGTCGCTGCGCATGCTCGATTTCGAGCGGCAGTGGGCTGCCCGGGTGGGGGCGAAGGACGCCGCAATTCGTGCGGAATTCAGCATTCCCGCAGCCCGGTACTATCAGATGTTGTACGCGCTCATCGACTCGCCGGTGGCTTTGCGTTCCGATCCACTGCTCGTCCGCCGGCTGCAGCGCCTGCGCGACGCCCGTGCCCGGGCGCGTGCCGCCCGCACTTTCCGCATGGACGACCAGGACCCCAGCTGAGCAATGGCCAACTTCCCGCCGGACCGGTATGACGAGGTCCCCGTCGATCTGAAGCGCGTCGGCGCTCACCGGGCTCCGCGCCGTCGTGGCCGCGGTGCGATCGCGTTCGCCTGGGCCGCGCTGGCCACCGGCCTGCTGGTGGTGGCGGGGCTCTACGGCCTGTCGCGGGTGAACCCGTCGATCAGTTTCGAGCTGCCGAACTTCGGTGGCGGTGCCGAGGCGGCCGCGTCGCCGGCCCCGACCGTGTCACCGGCGGCGCCGGTCACCGACCCGGCGAGCGTGCCGAAGTCGCTGAAGCTGGCCATCTCGATCCTCAACGGCACGGCGACCGAGAACCTGCAGAACGTCGCGGGTGATGCGATCAAGGAGGCCGGCTGGCCAGACCCGTCGCGCAACCCCGCCTCGACCACCGATATCGCCTCGACGACCATCTACTACACGTCGGCCGACTTCGAGGGCATCGCCCGCGGGCTGCTGCAACTGCTCGGTGTCGACGGCAAGGTGGCTCTGACCGACAAGTACGCCAACCCGGTCACCATCGTGCTGGGGGCCGACTACGCGACCCTGGCCGGCGCCACCTCGGGCTGATCGCGCCGGGTGTTACGCCCGTGTTTCGATCGTGTTGAGTTCTCTCGATCCGGGGTTCTGAGCTTCTCTGCGCGCTCTACTCTGCCGTCAAGCACGGCAAGGAGCACGGAATGGCACACGGCACGGTCAAGTGGTTCAACGCTGAGAAGGGGTTCGGCTTCATCACCCTCGACGGCGGCGGGCAGGACGTCTTCGTCCACTATTCGTCGATCGAGATGAGCGGGTACAAGGTGCTCGAGGACGGCCAGGCGGTCACGTTCGAGATCGGCAGCGGCGACAAGGGGCCGCAGGCCGAATCGGTCCGTCCCGTCTGACGTTTTCCGGATGCGGCGCGCCGACCCCGGGGCGCCCGCGCCACCCGCGCGTTCGGCTTGCACTCTCGATAGGCGAGTGCCAGAATGAACGCTGGCACTCAACCATCGTGAGTGCTAGTTACCGAACGTCCGGAAGGGACGCCATCCACTTATGGCAAAGATCATTGCTTTCGACGAGGAGGCCCGTCGCGGCCTCGAGCGCGGCCTGAACATCCTGGCCGACGCCGTCAAGGTCACCCTCGGCCCCCGCGGTCGCAACGTCGTGCTGGAGAAGAAGTGGGGCGCCCCCACGATCACCAACGACGGCGTCTCGATCGCCAAGGAGATCGAGCTCGACGACCCGTACGAGAAGATCGGCGCTGAGCTGGTCAAGGAGGTCGCGAAGAAGACCGACGATGTGGCCGGTGACGGCACCACCACCTCGGTCGTGCTCGCCCAGGCGCTCGTGCGCGAGGGCCTGCGCAACGTCGCGGCCGGCGCCGACCCGATCTCGCTGAAGCGCGGCATCGAGGCGGCTGTCAAGGAGGTCACGGCGCAGCTGCAGAAGAACGCCAAGGAGGTCGAGACCAAGGAGGAGATCGCGGCCACCGCATCCATCTCCGCGGGCGACACCGAGATCGGCGAGCTGATCGCCAACGCGATCGACAAGGTCGGCAAGGAGGGCGTGGTCACCGTCGAGGAGTCCAGCTCCATCGGCACCACGCTCGAGCTGACCGAGGGCATGCGCTTCGACAAGGGCTACCTGTCGCAGTACTTCGTCACCGACCCCGAGCGTCAGGAGGCGGTGTTCGAAGACCCGTACATCCTGATCGTCAACAGCAAGATCTCGAACATCAAGGATCTGCTGCCGATCGTCGACAAGGTGATCCAGGCCGGCAAGCAGCTGCTGATCATCGCCGAGGACGTCGACGGCGAGGCTCTGGCCACGCTGGTCGTGAACAAGATCCGCGGCATCTTCAAGTCGGTCGCCGTGAAGGCCCCCGGCTTCGGTGACCGCCGCAAGGCGCAGCTGCAGGACATCGCGACCCTCACGGGTGGCCAGGTCATCAGCGAGGAGGTCGGTCTCAAGCTCGAGAACGCCACCCTCGACCTGCTCGGCCAGGCGCGCAAGGTCATCGTCACCAAGGACGAGACCACGATCGTCGAGGGTGCCGGTGCCGCCGACGCGATCGCCGGTCGCGTGAAGCAGATCCGTGCCGAGATCGAGAACACCGACAGCGACTACGACCGGGAGAAGCTGCAGGAGCGGCTGGCGAAGCTGGCCGGCGGCGTGGCCGTCATCAAGGCCGGTGCCGCGACCGAGGTCGAGCTGAAGGAGCGCAAGCACCGCATCGAGGACGCGGTGCGCAACGCCAAGGCCGCTGGGGAAGAGGGCATCGTCGCCGGTGGTGGCGTCGCCCTGATCCAGGCCGGCAAGACGGCGTTCGAGTCGAAGGCTCTCACCTCGCTCGTCGGCGACGAGGCCACCGGCGCGAACATCGTGAAGGTCGCCATCGACGCCCCGCTGAAGCAGATCGCGCTGAACTCCGGAATGGAGCCCGGCGTGGTCGTCGACAAGGTGCGCAACCTCCCCGTCGGTCAGGGCCTCAACGCCGCGACCGGTGAGTACGTCGACATGCTGGCCGCCGGCATCAACGACCCGGTGAAGGTGACCCGCTCGGCGCTGCAGAACGCCGCGTCGATCGCCGGTCTGTTCCTCACCACCGAGGCCGTCGTCGCCGACAAGCCCGAGAAGAACCCGGCCCCGGCCGGCGACCCCACGGGTGGCATGGACTTCTGACCCAGCGTCCAGAGAACGGGCGGTCCCTCTTCGGAGGGGCCGCCCGTTCCGCTGTGTGCGTTACCGCCGGAAGAGCTGCGCGTTCGCCAGCTCGACCTCGGCGTACTGCTGCCCGGCGCGTGCGAGCGCGGCGCCGATGGCCGCCAGGCTCTCGTCGACGCGCGCCTGGGTCGCCTTCCAGTCGGTGACGACGCCCTGGAACCCTGTCGCCGCCTGACCGGTCCACGAGCCCTGCAGCCCGACGAGCTGCCCGAGCAGCGACGCGGCCTCGGCGTGGATGCGGTCCATGGTGCTGCGGATGCTGGCGGTCGCCGCGGCGACCGCCTCACTGTCTACCTGGTATCTGGTCATACGCCGACGCTACGGACGCGGGCGCTTCACCTCGGGCTCGGTCGTCGCGACGGGGGATTCCTCGGCCGCGGGTGCACTGGTGAGGAGAGGAAGCGAGACCCGGAAGGTCGCCCCGCCGCCCGGGGTCTCCAGCACCTCGACGTGCCCGTGGTGGCCCGCCACGATGCCCGCCACGATCGCCAGGCCCAAGCCCGAGCCGCCCGTGTCGCGGGTGCGCGAGGTGTCGGCGCGCCAGAAGCGCTGGAAGATCTTCTCGCGCAGCTGCGGCGGGATCCCCTCGCCGTGGTCCACGATCGACAGCTGCCCGTATCCGCCCTCGCGGTCCACCTCGACGGCGAGTTCGATGGGGCTGTCGTCCGGGGTGAACCGCATCGCGTTGCCCATCAGGTTGGTCACCACCTGGCGGATCTTGTTCTCGTTCGCCAGCACGATCGGGCCGACCTCGGGCAGCGGCACCACTTCGGGCACCTGCTCCTCGGGGCCCGGCCCGCGCGTCGCACGCCGGCGGCGCAGCCGGGCCAGGGTGGCTCCGGCGAGGGCGAGGGTCGATGCCCAGGTGCTGGTGGATGCCGGGGCACCCGACACCATCGTCTCGGCCGCGACGACGCCCGAGTCGGTCTCTGCGGGGCCGTCGGCCTCGGAGACCGTGGCCGGTTCGGGAACCACCACGGTGATCCGCCGCTCCGGCGCCGACACGGATGCGTCGAGTGCCGCGTCCTGGGCGATCGGCAGCAGGTCGACGGGGCCCATCTGCAGCGGCTTCGACTCGTCCAGCCGGGCCAGCTCGAGCAGGTCTTCGACGAGGGCGCCCATGCGGATCGCTTCGCGTTCGATGCGGTCCATCGCCTGCGCGACATCCTCGGGGTTCTGGATCGCCCCCATCCGGTACAGCTCGGCGTAGCCGCGCAGCGACACCAGGGGCGTGCGCAGTTCGTGCGAGGCGTCGCCGACGAACCGGCGCATTTGCTCGATCGAGCGCTGCCGGTCGGCGAAGGCCCGGTCGATGCGGGCCAGCATGGTGTTGAGCGAGCGGTTCAGCCGGCCCACCTCGGTGTTGGGGGTTGCCCCGCCGAGGCGCTGGCTGTAGTCACCGGCGGCGAACCGGGCCGCGGTCGCTTCGACGTCGCGCAGCGGGGCGAAGGTCGAGGTGACCATGAGTTGGGTGGTGGCGGCGCCGAAGACCACCACCGCGACCGCGAACCCGAGGAAGATCACCGTGTACCGGGCGATGATGCCGTTGGTATTGTTCATGTTCAGCCCGACCAGCAGGGTGGCCGGCTCGCTGCTGCCGGCGACCTTCGCCGGGTACGGGATGATGCGCCACTGGGTGGTGCGCGACTCGTTGTACAGGGTGGTCGGCTGGTGGTCCATGGCGGCCACCGTCTCGTAGGTGAGACCGGATGTGTCGGGCAGCAGCGCCGCCTGCTCGCTGTTCTGGTTGCTCACCAGGATCTCGCCGTCGGCGTCGACGGCGGCGAGGAAGAACGGGTTCAGCCGGGAGCCTTCGGCGTACTCCTGGATGGTGGCGATGGTGATCGTGTCGGGCAGTTTCTCGTACGCCGTCGCGATCTGCTGATCGATCTGCTCGAGCAGGTAGGTGCGCAGCACCGTCATCGTGCCGGCGCCCGCGACGGTGAGTCCGAAGGTGAGCAGCAGCACCGTGACGCCGGTGATCTTGGCACGCAGCGAGATGCCGTTCCACCAGCGGTCGAACGAGGCATGCATCGACATCGCGGGCCTTTCGTGGGGGGTTTCGTGACGCGGCTTCGCCGCTACTCAACCACCGATCACGCCTTGGAGGCCTTCAGCATGTATCCGAACCCGCGCTTGGTCTGGATCATCGGCTCGTTCGAGTGCTGGTCGAGTTTACGTCGCAGGTAGCTGATGTAGCTCTCCACGATGCCGGCGTCGCCGTTGAAGTCGTACTCCCAGACGTGGTCGAGGATCTGCGCCTTCGACAGCACCCGGTTGGGGTTGAGCATCAGGTAGCGCAGCAGCTTGAACTCGGTGGGCGAGAGCTCGACCGGCTCGTCGCCGACGGTGACCTCGTGGGTGTCCTGGTCCATCGTGAGTTCGCCCGCGCGGATGATGGCGTCCTCTTCGTCTTGCATGGTGCGACGCAGGATCGCCTTGATGCGGGCGACGATCTCGTCCAGCGAGAAGGGTTTGGTCACGTAGTCGTCGCCGCCGACGGTGAGGCCGGTGATCTTGTCCTCGGTGTCGTCCTTCGCGGTGAGGAAGAGGATGGGGGCGGTGTAGCCCGAGGCTCGCAGGCGCTTGGTGACGCCGAACCCGTTCATGTCGGGCAGCATGACGTCGAGGATGATGAGGTCGGGTTCCTCTTCGAGGACCGCCGAGATGGCCTGGGCGCCGTTGCCGACCGCTCGCACCGCGAAGCCGGCGAAGCGCAGGCTGGTGGTGAGGAGGTCGCGGATGTTGGGCTCGTCATCGACGATCAGGATCTTGGGGCCGTCGCTCATGGCACCAGTGTCTGACGGTTTGCTGAGTGCCTGCTGTATGCCCAGCGACACGGACCGGGGTAGCGTCGGAAACGACCCGGAGGTGCGGACATGACCGACCGTTTCGTGATCGTCGGTGGTGGCCTGGCGGCTGCCACGGCTGCCGAGGAGCTGCGCGAGCGCGGCGTACGGGGAGAGATCGCGCTGTTTGCGGCGGAACCCCACGTGCCCTACCAGCGCCCCCCGCTGTCGAAGGGATACCTGCTCGGCGCCGAGGGTGCCGACAGCGCGTTCGTGCACCCGGCGACCTGGTACGACGAGCACGACATCGCCCTCACCACCGGAACACGTGTGCAGGCCCTCGGCGACCATCGGCTGACCCTCGACGACGGACGCGAGATGCCCTTCGACCGGTTGCTGATCGCCACCGGTGCAAAGCCCCGGGCGCTGGACGTCGCCGGGGCGGGCGACCCCCGCATCCGGTACCTGCGCACCCTCGATGACAGCGAGCGGCTGAAGGCCGACCTCGCACCCGGCGGGCGACACGTGGTGGTGATCGGGGCCGGGTGGATCGGCCTCGAGACCGCGGCCGCGGCCCGCACCTACGGCAACGACGTCACCGTCGTCATGCGGGGGGAGGTTCCGCTCGCGAGCGCGGTGGGGGCCGAGATCGGGTCGATGTTCCGCGAGCTGCACGAGCAGCACGGGGTCGTCTTCCGGTCGGGGGCGCAGATCACAGCGCTCGGGCCCGACGGCGTGCACACCGACGGCGGCGTGATCGCGGCGGATGTGATGGTTGCGGGAATCGGTGCCGCACCCGACACGGCGCTCGCCGAGGCTGCGGGTCTGGCCGTGGACAACGGCATCCTCACCGACGCGCATCTCGCCACGAGCGCTCCCGACATCTTCGCCGCCGGCGACGTCGCCAACCCGATGCACCCGGTGATCGGGCAGCGGATGCGCAACGAGCACTGGGCGAACGCGATCGCCGGGGGCAAGGTGGCGGCCGCGTCGATGGCGGGTGTCGACGCGGTGCTCGACGAGATTCCGTACTTCTACACCGACCAGTTCGATCTCGGCATGGAGTACTCCGGCTATCCGCCCCTCGCCCGCGACGCGCGCGTCGTGTACCGCGGCGACCGTGCCGCGCGCGAGTTCGTCGCGTTCTGGCTGAGCCCGACCGGTGCCGTCGTGGCCGGGATGAACGTCAACGTCTGGGACGTGAACGACCAGGTGCAGCGGCTGATCCGCGAGGCACGGCCGGTGGACGAGGCCCGCCTCACCGATCCGGCCGTCGACCTCAGCGCGCTGTAGCCCTCGCGCGACAGAATGACCATATGACCCGAGCAACCGACCCCGTCCGCGTGCTGCCCGAAGGCGGTCGGGTCGCCGTCATGGCGGTCGTCAACCGCACCCCCGACTCGTTCTACGACAAGGGCGCCACGTTCGCCCTCGACCGGGCCGTGCAGGCCGCGCTGCGCGCCCGCGCCGACGGTGCCGACTGGATCGACATCGGCGGCGTGCCGTTCGGCCGCGGCCCCGCGGTGAGCGTGCAGGAGGAGATCGACCGGGTCGCACCCGTCGTCGAGGCGATCCGGGCGCAGTCCGACGTGATCATCTCGGTCGACACTTACCGCTCCGAGGTGGCGCGTGCGGTCATCGCCGCCGGCGCCCACGTGATCAACGACACCACCGGGCTGGGAGATGAGGCGATGGGGGGCATCATCGCCGAATCCGATGCCCACCTGGTGATCACCCACAGCATCGGGCCGCCCCGCGTCGAGAAGCCGCCGGCCCACTACGACGACGTGGTCGCCGAGGTGACCCTGTTTCTTCAGGACCGGGTGGCGCGGGCCGAGGCGGCGGGCATCCCGCGCGCGCGGCTGATCGTCGACGCCGGCCACGACCTCGACAAGAACACCCTGCACACGCTGGAGCTGACCCGGCGATTCGAGGAGTTCGGCGTGCTCGGCCTGCCGCTTCTGGCCGCGGTGTCGAACAAGGACTTCATCGGCGAGTCGATCGACGCCCCGCAGGGGCAGCGGCTGGAGGGCTCCATCGCGGCGATGGTGGTCTGCATCATGAAGGGCGCCCGCGTGGTGCGCATGCACGACATCCCGCAGTCGGTCGCCGCGGCGCGCATGACCGAGGCGATTCTGGGGCTGCGGCCCCCGGTGCGCGTCGAGCACAACGCGCAGGAATCGAACGTGTGACCGCACGCATCGATCGTCTCTGGCCCGACCCGGCCGAGCACCTCAGCGACGACGCCCTGGTGGCGTCCCTCGATCACGAGACGGTGCGGCTGAACTTCGTCGCCAGCATCGACGGGGCCGCGACCCGGGGTGGGCTGTCGGGCGGGCTCGGGACTCCGGCCGACGAGCGCATGTTCGAGCTGCTGCGGCGGGTGGCGGATGTGGTGGTCGTCGGCGCGGGCACCGTGCGCGACGAGGGGTACGGCGCGTTGCGTGTGGGCGATGCGTCGGTGGAGTGGCGGATGGCGCACGGGCGCGGCGAGCATCCGGTGTTCGCGATCGTGTCGCGCTCGCTCGACCTCGATCCCGCGTCGCCGATCTTCACGCGGGCGCCGGTGCGGCCGATCCTGCTGACGACGCAGCGCTCGACCGGGCGGTCGCGCTTCGCCGAGGTGGCGGATGTGGTGGTCGCCGGGTCGTCACGTGTCGACCCGGCGCTGGCGGTCGCGGCTCTGCACGAGCGCGGTCTGCGGCGGATCCTGTGCGAGGGCGGCCCCACCCTCTTCGGCGACTTCATCGCGGCGGACGCCGTCGACGAACTGAGCCTCACCCTGTCGCCCACGCTCGAGGCCGGAGATGCCCGCCGCATCGCCACGGGTGACAGTCCGCCGCGCAGCATGCGCCCCGCCGAGGTGCTGCGCTCCGGAGCCACGCTCCTCCTGCGCTACATCGCCGGTTGAGTAGCCGCGAAGCGGCGTATCGAAACCCTCGTGCAGGATTCAGTCGTTCGCGCTCACCCGGCGCACGCGCGCCCCCTGAACCCGGCCGCAGCATCCGGCAGTGACTGAATCGTGCACCGGATCTCGATACACCGGCTGCGCCGGCACGCGATCGCCGGCCCTGTCAGCCCACGAACCCCAGCACCCGGTAGCCCAGGTGCGTCACGCCGTTCGCCTGGCGCGCCGACACCTGCTCCAACCGCAGCGGCGGAACCCCGTCGAACAACCGCTCGCCGACCCCCAGCGTCACCGGTACGACGTGCAGCCGCAGTTCGTCGAGCAGCCCCGCCGCGAGGAACTGGTTCACCGTCGACGCCCCGCCCGCGACCGAGATGCCTCGGTCGCCCGCGGCCTCGCGCGCCTGGAGCAGCGCCGACTCGATGCCGTCGGTGACGAAGTGGAACGTGGTGCCGCCCTCCATCGTCACCGACTGCCGCGGGTGGTGGCTGAGAACGAAAACCGGCCCGTGGTACGGCGGGTTCTCGCCCCACCATCCGGTCCAGTCGAGGTCCCATTCGCCGCGGCCGGGGCCGAACATGTTGCGCCCCATGATGAACGCTCCGGCGTCGACGATCGCGTCGAGTTCGGCCGCGCTGTCGCCGTCGTCGGAGAACACCCAGCCGTGGATCAGGTCGCGTGCTTGGATGCCGCCGATGCGGCCGAGGGGAAACTCGAGGTCCTGATCGGGACCGGCCACGAAGCCGTCGAGCGAGATGGCGACGTCGGAGTGCACATGGGTCATGGGATCAGTGTGGTGCCGGCCGGCGACATGCGCGGGTGCGGGCGGGTGCGGGGTTTCGATACGCGCCTTCGGCGCTACTCAACCGGCGAGGGCCCGCGTCAGGCGTCAGGCTGCCAGGGTGTCGGCGTCGAGGATCGTGTACGAGTAGCCCTGCTCGGCCAGGAACCGCTGACGGTTCTGCGCGAAGTCCTGATCCACGGTGTCGCGGGCGACGAGGGTGTAGAAGTTGGCCGGCAGCCCCGACTCCTTCGGGCGCAGCAGCCGCCCGAGGCGCTGTGCCTCCTCCTGACGCGACCCGAACGACCCCGACACCTGGATGGCGACGGTCGCCTCGGGCAGGTCGACCGAGAAGTTGGCGACCTTGCTGACCACGAGCACTTTGGTGCGCCCGTCGCGGAACTCGTCGTACAGCCGCTCACGTTCGTCGACCGGGGTGGAGCCGGTGAGTTTCGGGGCCCCGAGTGCTTCCGCGAGTTCGTCGATCTGGTCGAGGTACTGACCGATCACGAGGATCCGCTCGCCCTCATGCTTGGCGACCAGGTCGCGCACCACCTGCAGCTTCGCCGGCGCGGTCGCCGCAAGCCGGTAGCGCTCGTCGTCGGCGGATGCCGCGTACTCGAGCCGTTCCTCGTCGGGCAGGTCGATGCGCACCTCGTAGCAGGAGGCGGGGGAGATGAAGCCCTGCGCCTCGATCTCCTTCCACGGGGCGTCGAACCGCTTGGGCCCGATGAGCGAGAACACATCCGACTCGCGGCCGTCTTCGCGCACCAGCGTCGCGGTCAACCCGAGGCGACGCCTCGCCTGCAGCTCGGCGGTCAGCTTGAACACCGGCGCCGGCAGCAGGTGCACCTCGTCGTAGACGATGAGGCCCCAGTCGAGCGCGTCGAGCAGCGCGAGGTGCGCGAACTCGCCTTTCCGCTTCGCCGTCAGGATCTGGTACGTGGCGATGGTGACCGGCTTGACCTCTTTCACCTGCCCCGAGTACTCGCCGATCTCGTCCTCGGTGAGGGTGGTGCGTTTCAGCAGCTCGGAGCGCCACTGCCGTGCACTGACGGTGTTCGTGACCAGGATCAGGGTGGTGGTGTCGGCCTTCGCCATCGCCCCCGCACCGACGAGGGTCTTGCCGGCGCCGCAGGGCAGCACGACGACCCCCGAACCGCCCTCGAAGAAGTTGTCGACCGCCTTCTGCTGGTAGTCGCGCAGATGCCAGTCGTCCTGCACCAGGTCGATGTCGTGCGGGGTGCCGGGGGTGTAGCCGGCGTGGTCCTCGGCCGGCCAGCCGAGCTTCAGCAGCTCTTGCTTCACCTGACCGCGGGCCCACGGCTGCAGGGTCCACTCGGTGCTGCTGCGTCGAATGCCGAGAAACGGCCCGATCTTGCTGCTGCGGGTGATCTCGGCCAGCACCGCAGGGTCGGCGGATGCGATGGTGAGCTCGCCGGCATCGTCGCGTTCGATGCGCAGCCGGCCATATCGCCCGACGGTCTCGGTGATGTCGATGGACACCGTCTGCGGCACCGGGAACTTCGCGTACCGCTCGAGGGTGTCGATCATCTGCTCGGCGGTGTGCCCGGCGGCGCGGGCGTTCCACAGCCCCAGCCGGGTGATGCGGTAGGTGTGCACGTGCTCGGGGGCGCGCTCGAGTTCGGCGAAGATGGCGAGTTCGTGCCGGGCGTCGTCGGCCTGCGGGTGGGCGACCTCGAGCAGCACGGTGCGGTCGCTCTGGATGATCAGGGGGCCGTCTGGCATAACAGGACAGCCTACCGTCGGTGTGGAGACCCCGCCGGTTGAGTAGGCGCGAAGCGCCGTATCGAAACCAGCGCCCGGGGGACGGAGGTTTCGATACGCGGCTTCGCCGCTACTCAACCACCGGGTTTCGATACGCGGCTTCGCCGCTACTCAACCGGCGGGGTGGGCGGGTTCGACACCGCGGTGATCGACGACAGGGGCAGGGTGCGCTCGATGTCGGCCCGCCGGTCGCGTGCCCGCAGCCGCCCGCCGGCGAGTGCCGCGGGCTCGAGCTCGTACTCGGCGGTGCGATCGTCGGGCAGCCGCACGGTCACCACGACGGTCAGTTTGTTGCGGATCGCCAGCTCCAGCTGCCGCCCCAGCCACGCCGTCCCGTCCTCCTCGGGGGTCGACACCGCCCGTACCCGCTGCACGAGCAGCGCGGCGGTGTCGTCCCCAGCCGTCGACGCGGCACCGGCCCGGCGTTCGCGGCGCAGTGGGATCACCTGCCCGGCGGCGTCCTCGGCGACGACCGGGTAGCGTGCGTCGGCGAGGGTCCAGTAGAGCGTGATCGCGTCGAAGCGCGACTCGACCCGGCCGGGCTGCAGCCGCTCCAGGGCGAGGGGGGCGAGGTTCGGGTCGACGGCCAGCTGCGCCAGCAACGCCTCGTCGGACGAGCGCACATAGGCGCCCCCGTCATCCCGGTCGCCGACGCGCAGCGTGCCGAAACGGGCGGCCGTGTCGGTCAGCAGGTAGTCCAGCGGCTGCGGGATGCCGGTGAGCGACACCGAGGCGAGGAACTCGCGGATGCCGGGCACCGTCTCACCCGCGGTGAGGGCCCGCGTCACGCTGGAACCGGTCACCCGGTACGACGACGCCAGCCCCGCCGTCTCGGTTTCGGCGAACGCCCGCAGCCGCGCGTCGATGCGGGCGTCGAGCGGACCGGGCGCGATGACGCTCAGGTCGGGTTGCAGGTACACCTTGTCGACTTCGGCGGGCAGCAGCTGCGCCATCGCGGCGGTCGCCGCCTCCGGGCCGGCGAGCAGCAGCGCGGTGCCGGGCGTGCTCGGGGTGGAGCTGCCGGTGATGCCCAGCTGCTCGGCCTCGCGTGCCGCCTGCGCGGCGCGCTCACGGATCCACGCCCCGCCCGCCGGGTACAGCCAGTCCAGGTAGTCGACGAGGCCCTGACCCCAGACGGTGTGGGCGCGCTGGCGCAGCAGCTCGTGCAGCTCGTGCGGCAGCCGTTCGAGCCACCCGCGCGCCAGAGCGCTCCAGCGCTCCAGCCGACTCGACTCCAGCCACCCGGTCGCCGCGACGGACGCGGTCCACTCGCTGCCGGCGTCTGCCAGGCCGGCGCGGGCGGCGATGTCGAGCAGCAGCTCGACGGCCTCGGGCTCGATCCCCGCGGCGGCGGCGAGGCGGCGGGCGTCGGGAAGGGCGACCCCTCCGCGGGAGAGCCGGCGGGCGGGTTCGGCGCGCAGCGCGTAGAGCAGCTCGGTCACGGCCGACAGGGTGGCGAAGGCGCGGTCACCGGCGCCGCGGTCGACGAAGCGGGCGTCCGATTCGGAGACGACCTCGAGCGCGGCGGGGGGCAACCCCGAGACCAGGTCGGGGGCGGCGGGCAGGCCGAACGCCGGCCAGGCCTGCAACTGCTCCACGACGGCGTCCCAGGGCGCGTAGCGCCCGGACTCTTCGGCGATGAGGCCCGCCTCGAGCGCGATGGCGAGGCGCCTGCTCACTTCGGCGGCATCCGCCCCCAGCGTCTGCGCCAGCTCGGCGGCGGTCGGGGCGTTCTCGGCCGAGGCGAGCAGCGCCAGGGTGCCGCGGTCGAGGCGCTCGAGCGCCGTCTGGATCGAGGCACGGTCGAGCAGCGCCTCAGCCAGGTCGAAGAAGTCGCGGATGCCGTGCTCGCGAATCCCGCGCGTCGCGATCAGGCGCGCGAGGGCCTCGTCATCGAGCCCGCGCAGCCGTGCGGCGAGACCGAGGACCGAACCGCTACCGGCTGCCATCGGCGATCCGCCGGCGTCGGACGACGCTGAGGATCGCGAACACGATGATCAGCACGAAGGCGATCGGCAGGCCGATGGCCGGCAGCACCCGCACGACCGGCCAGGCGCCGCCGCTGACGTCGGCCGCGGCGAACCCGGCGACGATCACGGCGACGATGCAGATGACGGAGAGGCCGCCGACGGACGCGATCATTCCCGCGAGGACGCGTTCGGTACGATTGAGGGGCACCGGGGTGTTGTCGGCCACGCCCCCAGCGTAGTCGGCGTACGCAGCCCGGTGCCTCGAGCGAAAGGGTCGGCACATGCCCACCGGCAAGGTCAAGTTCTACGACGAGGAGAAGGGCTTCGGGTTCATCGCCTCCGACGATGGCACCGAGGTGTTCCTGCACGCGTCGGCGCTGCCCGCCGGTGCCACCGTGCGGTCGGGCAGCCGACTCGAGTTCGGCATCGCCGACGGCAAGAAGGGCGCGCAGGCGCTCAGCGTGCGCGTGCTCGATCCCGCCCCCAGCCTCAGCAAGCTGAACCGCCGCTCGGCGGACGACATGGCGATCGTGGTCGAAGACCTGGTGAAGCTGCTCGACGGCATCGGCGCGGGTCTGCGTCGCGGGCGCTACCCCGACCGCAGCCACGGGGCGAAGATCGCCGCGGTGCTGCGCAAGGTCGCGGACGACCTGGACGCGTGACGGTGACCGCCGCCGAGCGCGAGCAGGCAGCACGTGAGGCACTGGGCGAGATCGCGGCGGCCGGTACCTTCGGCGACCTGCTGAGCGAGACGGCCGAAGCCGACGGGGTCTTCACCCTGCTGTTCCAGGCGACGATGGTCGGCTACCCCGGCTGGCACTGGACGGTCAGCGTGGCCGAGATCGACGGCGCGCAGCCGACGGTGCTCGAAACCGAGCTGATGCCGGGCGATGGCGCCCTGCTCGCACCCGACTGGGTGCCGTGGTCGGAGCGGCTGGAGGAGTACCGGGCCGCGCAGGCGGCCGCGGGCCAACCGGATGAGACGGTGCTCGAGGACGACGACGAGGACGACGACCACGATCTGGATGACGATCACGGTGACGACCCCGACGACGGGATCGACTTCGAGTCGTCAGACCTGCTTGCGGTGAGCGAAGACGAGCAGCACGAGCCCGAGGGCGAGGCCCCAGAGAGCGGTCCAGAGCCACCAGCCGTGCCCGCCCGCAAGAATCGTCGTCAGAAAAAGCAGCAGCCCGCCGAGGGCGACGAGCCACAGGACTAGCCCGACGAGCACCGCGGTGCGGTCGTCGGACTTCACCGGCTCGGGGTCGGGCCGACGCTCGTCCGCCTTCAACCAGAGCCGCATGCCGTAAGGCTACCGGTGGTTGAGTAGCGGCGAAGCCGCGTATCGAAACCGCGTTGGTTGAGTAGCGACCGGTGGTCGCGTATCGAAACCACGGGATCTCGACACGCCGCTGCGCGGCCACTCGATCGGCAGAGTGGGGATCTCGACACGCGACCTTCGGTCGCTACTCGATCGGCAGCGCCTTCCGCGCCTCGAACTCGGCCGTCTCCCACGCCTCGTCCGGGTCGGCCACGATCCGCAGCGTTGCGAGCGCGTGCACCCGTACCGCAGCATCCGCACTCGTCGCGACCTGCCGCAGCACCGCATCCGATTCGGGGGCGAGCGCCGCCAGCGCCCGCGCCAACGACATCCGCACGTCGCGGTCGCCGCGCCCGAGCAGCGTCGCCAGCGTCGCCGCGAGCCCCGCGCGTTCCGCCTCGGGAGCCACCGCCACCGCCGCCCGCCAGGCGGTGCGCGCCACGGTGTCGTCGGAGTCGAACAGCAGCGCCGGCGCGATCGCCGGCCAGGCGCGTTCGTCGCCGATCTTCGACAGGGTGTGCAGGGCCTGGCTGCGCGCCTGCGACACCTCCGACCCCAGCTCGTCGATCAGCGGCGGCAGGGTCAGGTCGGCCGGATGCCGCACCAGCGCCCAGGTGAGCATCTCGCGTACCGAGAAGTCGGGTTCGATCTCGCACCGGGCGATCAGCACGGGGATGAAGCTCGGGTCGGGACGCGTTCCCGCATCCATCGCCGCCTGCAGCCGCGCCGACCCGTCGCCCTGCGCGAGCGCTTCGGCCAGGGTCACGACAGCCGACTCATTCGGCCAGCGCCTCCACGACCCAGTCGACGGCGCCGGCGAGGGCCCGCACGTCATCCGGGTCGACGGCGGTGAACGTCGCGACGCGCAGCTGGTTGCGGCCCAGCTTGCGGTAGGGCTCGGTGTCGACGATGCCGTTGGCGCGCAGCACTTTCGCGACCTCGGCGGCGTCGACGCTGTCGTCGAAGTCGACGGTGACGACCACCTGCGAGCGGTGCGCGGGGTCGGCGACGAACGGGGTGGCGTAGGGGGAGGCTTCGGCCCACTGATAGAGGAAGCCGGACGACTCGCGGGTGCGGGCGTCGGCCCACGCGAGGCCGCCGTTGCCGTTGATCCAGTCGATCTGGGCTTCCATGAGCAGCAGCGTGGCGATGGCGGGGGTGTTGAGGGTCTGGTCGAGGCGCGAGTTGTCGACGGCGTTCTTCAGCGACAGGAACTCGGGGATGAAGCGCCCGCTCGCGGCGATCTTCTCGACCCGCTCGATCGCGGCGGGCGACATCAGCGCGAACCAGATCCCGCCGTCGGCGGCGAAGTTCTTCTGCGGCGCGAAGTAGTACACATCCGTCTCGGCCGTGTCGAACAGGGCCCCACCCGCGGCGCTGGTCGCGTCGATGACGGTCAGCGCACCCGCGTCGCCGTGCACCCGCTCGATCGGCGCCATCACACCCGTCGAGGTCTCGTTGTGCGGCCAGGCGTACACGTCGATGCCGTCCAGCACCTCGACGGCGCTGCGCGACCCGGCGGGCGCCTCGACGACGTGCGGTTTCTGCAACCAGGGGGCGGATGCCGCTGCCGCGAATTTGGCGCTGAACTCACCGAAGGCGAGGTGCTCGCTGCGGTTCTCGATGAGCGACGCCGCCGCGGCATCCCAGAATGCGGTGGACCCGCCGTCGCCGAGCACCACCTCGTACCCGTCGGGCAGCTGGAACAGGTCGGCCAGCCCCGACCGGACCCGGCCGACCAGCTGCTTCACCGGAGCCTGCCGGTGGGAGGTGCCGAGCAGCCCCTCGTGGGCCCGCAGGTGGGCCACCTGTTCGGGCCGCACCTTGGACGGACCGCATCCGAAACGGCCGTCGGCGGGCAGCAGTTCACCAGGGATCACAGGGGTGGGCATGGTCCGATCCTACGGTCGGCCGAAAGGTAGGCTGCCCTGTGTGACGGACCTGGTCGATACCACCGAGATGTATCTCCGCACGATCCTCGACCTCGAAGAAGAAGGCATCGTGCCGCTGCGGGCACGCATCTCCGAGCGCCTCGGTCACTCGGGCCCCACCGTCTCGCAGACCATCGCCCGCATGGAGCGCGACGGCCTCGTCGTGGTGGAGGGCGACCGCCACCTGGCTCTCACCACCGACGGCCGCACCCGCGCGATGCACGTGATGCGCAAGCACCGGCTCGCCGAGCGTCTGCTCGCCGACGTGATCGGGCTCGACTGGGCCTACGTGCACGACGAGGCGTGCCGGTGGGAGCACGTGATGAGCGAGCAGGTCGAGCGCCGGCTGCTCGAGCTGCTCGACCACCCGACCGAGTCGCCCTACGGCAACCCGATCCCCGCCCTCGACGAGTTGGGGGATGCGCCTGCGGGGCGGTTCCTCGAGGGTGTCGTCAACATCGTCGAGCGCACCGCCGCAGAGAGCGGGCCGGTGACCGGCACCATCCGCCGCCTGGGTGAGCCGGTGCAGTTCGAGCCCGAGTTGCTGCAGCAGCTGAAGGCCGCCGGGGTACTGCCCGGTGCGGTGGCGTCGCTGTCGGCCGAGGGGTCGTACGTGCTGGTGCAGGTGGAGGGGTTCGGGGACGGGCTCGAGCTGCCGGCCGAGGTCGCGCAGCACGTGTACGTCGCCGCCTGACGTAGCCGCCTGGCGCCGGTGCTGTGAATCCCCCCGGACCCAGATTTCCCGGCTGATTTCCAGCAGTCGCTCCCGTAAACTCGCAGAGTCCTTCGGCCACCCCGACCCGGCTGGGGGACGCGGTTCAGGGCGTCTCGTTCACCCATCCTCTGAGCCGTGACGTGACACTGAAGTGATGGGACCGCACCTGGCGAACGAGACGCAGGAGATTTCTCTTGCTTCCTGGTACTACCCCTCGACCCTCCGGCCGCCGGGCCGCATCCGCCGACTCCGAGCGCCAGCGCATCGCGCGCTATCAGGCCGCTCGTGAGTTGGCTGCTACCCAGCCGACGGTGCGTGGCAAGAAGAAACCGGCCATCCTGAACCTCGCCATCATGGCGGTCGTCGTTCCGGGCCTGTTCTGCACGGTCGCGCTGCCCGCGTACGCGTTCCAGGAGCAGCAAGATCAGGGTGCCGCGAGTACGCGCCTGCAGGCGCTGAAGGAGAACGGCGCGCAGACCCTCCAGGTCGGTGACGATGTCGTGGCGGCTGCCGTGACGCGTCAGAGCTTCAAGGTGACGTCGGCGGCCGAGATGGCGCGCCGCGCGCAGGCGGTCGCGTACCGCTCGTGGTCGGGCCCGTCGGTGGCCGACTTCCTGCGCAACCCGCCGTATCCGCGTTTCGACCTCAACCAGGTGGTCGCGGTGGCGAAGAAGTACCAGGGTGTGCCGTACCGTTACGGCGGCGCGAACCCGTCGGGCTTCGACTGCTCGGGCTTCACCCAGTACGTGTACGCCCAGTTCGGCGTCTCGCTGCCGCACTCGTCGTCGCGTCAGGGTCAGGGTGCCGGTGGCGGTGCGGTGATCGCGCCGTCGGCTGCGCTGCCGGGCGACCTGGTGGTCATGGATGGCGGCGGTCACGTCGGCATCTACCTGGGCGGCAACATGATGATCGACTCGCCCAAGCCGGGCACCGTGGTCGAGATCCGCCCGATCTACAACCCGTCGCACTGGTTCGTCCGCTACGGCATCTGACGCACGCCTCGCCGGTTGAGTAGCCGCGAAGCGGCGCATCGAAACCCACCCCTCGCCGGTTGAGTAGCCGCGAAGCGGCGTATCGAAACCCACCCATCGCCGGTTGAGTAGCCGCAACGCGGCGTATCGAAACCCAAGCCGTTAACGTGCCGTTACACCCGTGTAAGTCCTATCCGGGTTAGCCTGGCCTCCTCGGAACACGAGAAGTCAGGAGCAGGTCGCATGCGCAGGCAACACCGCATCCCCACCACGGATGCACGTGTCGTCTTCCGCATACGGCGCGTGATCGTCTAGGCGCTGTCGTTTTTCGACGGCGCCTTTTTTCGTCCTCCTCCCGTCTCCGCGTGATCCGGGGTTTCGAATGCCTGCAAGCCGTGCAGGCGCCTTCGAGAGGAGCCGAGATGCGCACCCTGGTACTCAATGCGGGCTACGAGCCGCTCGCTGTCGTGTCGTTCAAGCGAGCGTTGGTGCTCGTCTTAGAGGGCAAGGCGTCGTTGCTGGCCAGCGATTCCGAGCACCCGGTGTTGAGCGCCGCGGGGGAGTGGGAGCGCCCGTCGGTGATCCTGCTGCGCCGGTATGTGCGCATCCCGACGGGCCGCAATGTGCCGGTGTCGCGCCGCGGTGTGCTGCGCCGCGACGGTCAGCGCTGCGCTTACTGCTCGGCCTCGGCGTCGACGATCGACCACGTCATCCCGCGCTCCCGCGGCGGTGCGGACTCGTGGGAGAACCTGGTCGCCTGCTGCCTGCGCTGCAACAACGTGAAGGGCGACCGCACCCCGCACGAGATGGGCTGGTCGCTGCGGGTGCAGCCGCGCCCTCCGCATGGCACCGCCTGGCTGGTGCGCGGGGTCGAGAAGCCTGAGGCGCGGTGGGACGAGTTCTTGGCGCCGGCGGCATGAGTACGGTGTGGCAGGTTCCGGTGGCGCCCCGCGAGGCGGTCGCCGCGGGCGTGTCGCGCCGGATGCTGCGGCCGGCCCCCACGCGCATGCCGCGTGACGCCCGCCCCACCCGCGCCCGCCGGGACCGTCTCCCGGTCGAACTCCGTCGTCGCACCGCGCCGGTTGAGTAGCGCCGAAGGCACCGCGCCGGTTGAGTAGCGCCAAAGGCGCGTATCGAAACCCCACCACCTCGCCGGTTGAGTAGCGCCAAAGGCGCGTATCGAAACCCCGCTCGCACCGGCACAACTCAGGTGAACGGTCCGTTGTGGTGCGCTCGTGGGCCCGCGCGACCGATTCATCCTGAATAACGCCGCCCGGATGCCGCGGTGCGTCGCCCGCGTCCGCAGAGTCTCTGCGCGCCCAGCCACGGCATCCGCCCCCGCGCCACAGCGGCTGCCGACCGCCGCTCAGATGAGCGCGCGCCGGTCGAGTCAAACTCATCCCTGATTACGTAACCAACCCGTAACAATGGGGGATTGATTACGTAACCAATCCAGGGTTTCATGGGACACACGAACTCGGCGAAGAGTTCGACCCCGAACCGACGGAGAACCTCGAATGGCCCCTCGCAAGCTCATCCTCGACGTGGACACCGGCACCGATGACGCCGTCGCCATCATGCTGGCCGCGCTGCATCCGGATCTCGACTTGCTGGCCTGTACCACCGTGAACGGCAACATCGAGGTCGAGTACTGCACGAACAACACCCTCCGCGTTCTCGACTACATCGGTCACCCCGAGATCCCGGTGTACGAGGGCGCCAAGGAGGCCATCGTCCGCAAGGACCTGCCGATCCCGCGCAAAGACCGCATCTCCGAGGCCGACAGCCATGGCCTCGAACTGCCGATCCCGCAGCCGACCTCGGTGAAACAGGACAAGCACGCGGTCGAGTACCTCATCGAGACATACCGTTCCGCCACCGACCCGATCACGCTGGTGCCGGTCGGGCCGCTCACCAACATCGCGCTCGCCGTCAAGCTCGACCCCGGGTTCGTCGACCGGGTGCCCGAGCTCGTCATCATGGGCGGCGGCCACGAGATCTCGAACACCACCTCGTCGGCCGAGTTCAACATCTGGGTCGACCCCGAGGCGGCCGACGTCGTCTTCCAGGCGGGCTTCGAGAAGATCACGCTCGTTCCGCTGGAGGCGACCCACCAGGCCCTCGTGTCCCTCGACCACGCCGCCAAGCTGCGCGCCCTCGGCACCCCGGCAGGCGAGGCGTCGGCGCGCTTCATTGAACGCCGCATCGACGCCTACGACATGGGGCAGCCGATGGAGATTCCGCAGTCCGCTCCCGTCCACG
>DATJFV010000037.1:0-71591 GCA_035495435.1 Pseudolysinimonas sp. | reverse complement strand
CGCGCTGTCGCCGAGCAGCTCGGCCTGCTCACCCATGTGTCGGGGGCCCTGGTGTTCCGGTTCGACGATGACGACATGGCGACCACGGTGGGCAGGTGGGGCTCCCTCGACACCGGCTTCGCGCTCGGCAGTCGGATCAGTACACGGGGCAACAGCGCGACCGGCCAGGTTCGCACGACCGGGATGCCGGCACGGGTCGAGGACTACGGTGCCGTCGAAGGTCAGATCGGCACGATTCAACGCAACGTCGGGATGCGATGCGGGGTGGCCGCCCCGATCCGTGTCTCCGGCCGACTCTGGGGAGCCCTGGTCGTGGGATCCGTCAACGCTTCCCTGCCCGCCGAGACCGAAGATCGGATGGCGCGGTTCGCCGAACTGGTCGGGGTTGCGTTGGCCAACATGGAGGCGCGCACCGAACTGCAGATCCTCGCCGACGTGCAGCAGTCCCTCCGGCGCGTCGCGACCGTCGTCGCGCGCGAAGAGTGGGACCTGACGCTTCCGACGATCGTGCGCGAGATCGGGTTCCTGCACCGGGCCAACGCAAGCGGGTCGGTCATCATCCGCTACGAGAACGACGAGTTCGCCACCGTGATGGCCGGTTGGGGTGAGCCCAACCTGAACCAGTTCGAGGGGCAGGTTCTTCCGTTCGGCGGCGAGAATCCGGTGGCCTACGTGTGGCACACGCGGCGCCCCGCACGACAGCACGGATTCGACGGCGCAACCGGCCGGTTCGCCGAACTCTCCCGGCAGCTGGGAATCACCGAAAGCGTGGCCAGTCCCGTCTTCGTGGGCAACCGGGTATGGGGAGCCGTCATCGTGATCACGATGGGGGAGGCCGCGCTCCCGGCCGAGACCGAAGAGCGACTCGCTCAGTTCGCAGAGCTGATCGGCACCTCGATCGGCAACATGAACTCGCGGCTCGACCTCATTGAGTCTCGAGCGCGGATCGTCCAGACCGCCGACGAGACGCGTCGGCGTTTCGAGCGAGACCTGCATGACGGCATCCAGCAACGCCTGGTGGGCATCTCGGTCGAACTCCGAGACCTGGAAGGCGCCCTTCCCGAGAGCCAGAGCAGCCAACGCGAGAAGGCTGCGAACATTGCAGACCAGCTGATCGGTGCGCTCGACGACCTCCGCGAACTGTCCCGCGGGCTCCACCCGGCGATACTGTCCGAAGGCGGTCTGGGCCCCGCCATCCGATCCCTGGCCCGGCGCTCGCCGATTCCGGTCACGCTGACGATGACAGACCTGCCCCGCCTTGCCGACAGCATCGAAGTCGCCGCCTACTACGTCGTGTCCGAGGCGCTCACCAACTCCAGCAAGTACTCGAAAGCGTCGACGGTGGAGATCACGATCGAGGTGACGCCGGACGGGCTGCGCGTCACCATCGCCGACGATGGGGTGGGCAACGCGGACCCGGCGAAGGGCTCCGGACTGCTCGGATTGACCGACCGCGTCGACGCCCTCGGCGGCGTCTTCGCTCTCTCCAGCCCCACCGCGAAGGGCACGACGATCACGGCGACGCTTCCGGTGGAGCCCGCGTAACCCCCCTGCTGGCAGGGGGGTGCGTCTCCACGCCAACGCACCCCCAAGACGGGCGCTGGCGTGGGCGACGGCGTGCGGGCACCTCGAAACGATGGTGATCACCTCAACTCCCTGAGGTCACCACCGTTCAGGAGATCACCATGTCCATCACCCAGCCCGCCACGGGCAAACCGACCATCGTCCTCGTTCACGGCGCGTTCGCCGAGTCGTCCAGCTGGAACGGCGTGATCGCCGAACTGCTGGCGGATGGCTACCCCGCGATCGCCATCGCCAACCCGTTGCGCGGGGGAAGCTTCGACTCCGAGTACCTGCGCGCAGCGCTCACCGACGTCACCGGCGACATCGTGCTCGTCGGCCACTCCTACGGCGGCACCGTCATCAGCAACGGCGGTACCGACAACCCCAACGTCAAGGCCCTCGTCTTCGTGGGCGCCTTCGCCCCGGAGGAGGGAGAGACCCCCGGAGACCTCGCGAACCGACTCCCCGGTTCCAGCCTCGGCGAAACCCTCACCCGAGTGCCGCAGGCCGACGGCGACAACGACCTCTACATCATGCAGTCGCGCTACCACGCGCAGTTCGCCGCCGACTCGCCCGCCGAGGTCGCCAACGTGATGGCGGTCACCCAGCGTCCGATCCTCGAATCGGCGTTCAGCCAGGCATCCGGCACGCCGGCGTGGAAGACCGTGCCGAGCTGGTTCATCTTCGGCGCACTGGACCTCAACATCCCGGCGGCAATGCACCGCTTCATGGCCGAACGGGCCGGCTCCCGCCGGACGGTCGAGCTCGAGGGCGGATCGCACACGGTCGGCATTCCCGAGGCCGCGCGCGTCGCCGAACTGATTCGCGAAGCCGCTGCCGCAACCACCGGCAACTGAGCGGCCGAGGAACCGAGACCATGAAGACCACGGGAAGCGGCGGCACCAGCGGCCTGCCCTACGTGCCCGCCGTCACGGCGCAGGGCACGCTGCTGTTCGTCTCCGGCCAGATCCCCACCCGCAACGGCGAGCTCGTCACCGGCAATGTCGGTGAGCAGACCGAACTGGTCATGGAGAACATCGCCGCGATCCTGCGGTCGGCGGGGGCGACGGTCGACGACATCGTCCGATGCGGCGTCGCCCTCGCCGACCTGAACGACCTTCCGGAATTCAACGCGGCCTACGTGCGGGCGTTCGGTTCGCACCTCCCCGCACGCACGGTCATCGGCGCGCAACTGCCCGGTTGGGCGGTGGAGATCGACTGCATCGCGACCGTGAACTAGCCCACCAGAACCCCATCGAACAAAGGACACGAACATGAGCTACATCACCGCCGAAGACGGAACCCCGATCTACTACAAAGACTGGGGAGACGGCCCCGTCGTCACCTTCTCTCACGGCTGGCCGCTGAGCGCGGATGCCTGGGACGGTCAGCTGCATTTCCTCGCCGAGCAGGGCTACCGGGTCATCGCGCACGACCGTCGCGGTCACGGGCGCTCCGGCCAGGCGACGAACCGCAACGACATGGACGGGTACGCCGACGACCTCGCGGCCGTCATCGACACGCTCGGCCTCACCGACGTCACCCTCGTCGGCCACTCCACCGGCGGCGGAGAGGTGGCGCGCTACATCGGCCGGCACGGAACCAGCAAGGTTCGCAAAGCCGTCCTCGTCTCCGCTGTGCCGCCCATCATGGTGCAGTCCGAGACCAACCCCGAGGGCCTCCCGATCGCCGTGTTCGACGAACTCCGCGCGAACCTCCTGAAGGACCGTTCGCAGTTCTACAAGGACCTGGCCACGCCGTTCTACGGCGCCAACCGCGACGGCTCGACCGTCTCCGCCGGCGTCCTCGAGCAGTTCTGGCTGTGGAGCATGCAGTCGGGCCTGCGCAACGCCTACGCCAGCATCAAGGCGTTCTCGGAGACCGACTTCACCGACGACCTGAAGGCCATCGACGTGCCGACGCTCGTGCTGCACGGCGAGGACGACCAGATCGTCCCCGTGAAGGACTCCGCCCACAAGTCGGCGGCGCTCATCGCCAACGCCAAGGAGATCTACTACCCCGGCGCTCCGCACGGCCTCATGGACACGCACGCCGCGCAGTTCAACACCGACCTGCTCGAGTTCATCCGTAGCTGACCCGGAACCAGAGAGGAGCAGCCATGTCTGACCGACCTTCCGGCGCTGCCGACCGCGATGACCTGCGCGCGGTGCTCAAGCGCACCGAGATCCAGCACGAGTCGTCGACGATACCCGGGCGCGACATCGTTCAGGTGCTCACCGAGATCCCCGTGGGCGTCTCGTCGGGCTGGCATCACCACCCCGGCGAGGAGGTGGGGTACATCGTCGCCGGCAAGGTGCAGATGGAGCGGAAGGACCGCGCTACACGCATCCTGAATGCGGGAGACGGCTTCATCATCCCGCCCGGGGTGCCGCACAACGCCACCGACCTCGGACCGGAGACCGGTCGGATGCTGTCGACCTACATCGTGGAGGTGGGGGAGCCGGTCTCCACGCTGGAGACGTAACCGGCCCCACTCGCCTAGAGTCCGAGCATGCGCTTCACCCCTGCAACGCTGGGGTCGCTGCGGACCGCGCGCACGGTGATCCGGCCGCTGACCGCCGCCGACGTCGACGCTCTTCACGCCTACATGTCCGACCCGGAGACCTGCCGCTACCTGCTGTTCGAGCCGCGTAGCCGGCAGGAGGTCGCGGACAAGGTCGAGGAGTGGTCGACCGGCGGCGGCCGGCTCGCCGATAAAGGCGACTACATCGAGTACGGGATCGACGCCGACGGGCTCGGGGTGATCGGGCACATCTACTTCACGATCGTCAGCGCCGACGACGCGGCCGGCGAGATCGGCTGGACCCTGCATCCGGACTTTCATGGACAAGGCTTCGCCCGCGAGACGGCGAGCGCGATGCTCGACTACGCGTTCGGGGTGCTGAAGCTACACCGGGTGCGTGCCGAGCTGGACCCGCGCAACACCGCATCGGTCGCCCTCTGCCGGCGGCTGGGCATGCGCGAGGAGGCGCATTTCGTCGAGGACATGTGGTTCAAGGGGGAGTGGGGCGACACCGGGGTGTACGCGATTCTCGACCGCGAGTGGGCTGGGCGGGCCTGACTGTTTCCCCTCAGCCCCGCAGCATCCGCGAGATGCGCTCCTCCACCTGGTCGAGGTCGTACCTCCCGGCCGAGACGCCGACGACGAGGTCGAATGCGTCATCCGCATCGACCTCGATGGTGACGTTGTTGGTCCAGAGGAACAACGACGTCAGCACCCACCCGAGGCGCTTGTTGCCGTCGATCAATGCGTGATTGCGGACCACCGACTCGAGCAGGGCCGCCGCCTTGCGGGCCACTGTGCCATAGGCCTCCACGCCGCTGAGCGTGGTCGCCGGCCGCGCCAGTGCTGACCCAAGCAGCCCCGCATCCCGCATCGTGAAGCCGAGCCGGGCCACGACCTGCGTCGCGTCCTCGAGAGACAGGTACCGCGTCACGCGTCGGCGAGGCGCTGCAGCAGTTCGGCGTCGCGCTGCAAGATGACGTCCAGCCCCGCGTCGATCTCGTCGCGGCGAGCAGCGCGGTCCACGACCAGCCGCGCCCCCTGAAGCAGGAGGGCGTGCTTCGAGACGTGCTCTCGGGCGGCGAGTCGGTCGAGGGCCTCGTCGAGTTCAGCCGGAATCCGCACGTTCGTCGCCATGAACCGATGGTACTACTTCGGTACCATTCGCCCCCGCGCAGCGTTCGACTGGTGGTGCGCCCGAAGCGGCTGCGCCGCGCAATCGCACGCGCATGCGATTGCGCAATCGCATGCGCGAGGACATACTGGAAAAACGCACCTGGCTGCGAAGCCCCCGAAAGGAACCGTCGACGTGGACGAGAAGGCCCCCCGCACGATGACCGCGCAGGCGCCCGCCGTGGAAGTGACGCACCTGTCCAAGGTGTTCGGCCCCACCATCGCCGTCTCGGATGTCTCGTTCGAATTGCACACCGGTGAGGTGCTCGCACTGGTCGGCGAGAACGGCGCCGGCAAGAGCACCTGCGTCAAGATGCTGGCCGGCCTCTACGCGCCCGACGCCGGCGAGATCCGCGTCGCAGGTGACACCGTCGCGTTCGCCAACCCGATGGCCGCCCACGAGCGCGGCGTCGCGGTGGTGCACCAGCATCCGGGTCTCTTCGCCGACATCAGCGCCGCCGAGAACATCTTCGCCGGGCAGCCGCTGCGCACCCGCGCCGGACTGCTCGACCACCGCCGCATGGCCGCCGAGGCCCAGCGGCTGCTCGACCTGCTCGGCCTGCAGCGCTCCGCCCGCACCCTCGCCGGCGACCTGCGGGTGTCAGAGCAGCAGATCGTCGAGATCGCCCGTGCCCTCGCCGCCGACGCCAAGGTGCTCATCCTCGACGAGCCCACCGCGGCGCTCACCGCGACCGAAGTCGACCGCCTGTTCGGCGTGATCGACACCCTGCGCACCCAGGGCGTGGCGATGATGTTCGTCGGCCACCGGCTCGAAGAGATCTTCCGGGTCTCCGACCGGATCACCGTGCTGCGCGACGGGGCGCTCGTCGATACCGTCGACACCCGAAGCGTCAGCGAAGAAGACGTGGTGCGCCTGATGGTCGGCCGCAGCATCGGCTCGCTCTACGACCGCGCCCCGGCCACCCACGGCGACGTCGTCATCGAAACCCGGGGACTGACCGCGCGCGGCAAGTTCTCTGACATCACCCTCACCGTGCGTGCCGGCGAGGTGGTCGGGATGGCGGGGCTGGTCGGCAGCGGCCGCACCGAGGTCGCGCGCGCACTCTTCGGTGTCGAACGCCCCGACAGCGGCGCGATCCTGCTCGACGGATCCGAGGTCACGGTGAAGAGCCCGGCCCGCGCGATCGAACTGGGCATCGCGTACGTCTCCGAAGACCGGCGCGGCCAGAGCGTGGTCGAAGACTTCTCGATCCTCGACAATGCCTCGCTGCCCACGATCGAGAAGACGACGCGCTGGGGGATCATCCGCCGGAAGGCCGAGATCGCCCTGGTCGCCGGGCCGCTCGAGCGCATGCGCCTGAAGTTCCACGACTACCTGCAGCCGATCCGCACCCTCTCGGGCGGCAACCAGCAGAAGGTGGTGCTGGCCAAGTGGCTCGCCACCAACCCGCGGGTGCTGATCCTCGATGAGCCGACCCAGGGCATCGACATCCAGGCCAAAGCCGAGGTGCACCGCATCATCGGTGAGCTCGCGGCACAGGGCATCGCGATCCTGATGATCTCGTCCGACATGCCCGAACTGCTCGGCGCCTGCGATCGCGTCTACGTGATGAGCCAGGGGGTCGTGGCGGCCGAACTCGCCGGCGACGAGATCACCCAGTTCAACGTCGGGCTGGCGGCCACCCGCGCCCTCGGGGACGACGCCCAGAAGCCCGCCGCCGACGACGCGCAACCCGAGCGGTCGAGCTCGACGGCGCCGCCACCCGCGCCGCGCCGCACGGCCATCGACGCTCTGCGCCGCGTGCTGCGACGCCGCGAGACGGGTCTGCTGATCGCACTGGCGCTGATCATCGTTCCGCTCAGCCTGATCAACACCAACTTCTATTCGCTCGGCAACCTGAAAGATCTGGCCGACTACTCGGCGCTGCTCGGTCTGGTCGGCATCGGGCAGATGCTGGTGATCCTGACCCGCAACATCGACCTCTCGGTCGCGTCGACGCTCGGGCTGTCGGCGTACTTCGCCGCCTCGACGATGCGCGCGCTGCCCGACGCCCCCGTCGTCGCGGGAATCGGGGTCGCCCTGATCACGGGGCTGGTGTGCGGTCTGCTCAACGGCGCGGTGGTCGCCTACGGCCGGGTGCCCTCCATCGTCGTGACGCTCGGAACGCTGGCGCTCTACCGCGGGGCGTTGAGCATCGTCTCCAGCGGCGACCGGGTCAAGCCCGAAGACGTCTCCGACGCGTGGCTGGCCTGGACCAAGAACGAGATCCTCGGCATCTCGCCCGTCGTTCTCGTGGCCGTCGGGGTCGCGGTGGTGGTCGGGCTCGTCCTCTTCCTCACCCAGCGCGGCCGCGAGACCTACTACTCCGGGTCCAACCCCGAGGGCGCCGACCTCATCGGCATCCCCGTGCAGCGGCGCGTTCTCGGGGCGTTCGCCGTGTCGGGGCTGCTCGCCGGTGCGACCGGAGCCCTGTGGGCGTCGTACTACCCCTATGTCGACGGGCAGGTGGCCGTCGGCCTCGAGACCTCCGTCATCGCCGCGGTCGTCGTCGGCGGTGTCGCCCTCCGCGGAGGCTCGGGCACGGTCGTCGGGGTGGCGTTTGGCACCCTCGGGCTGCTCGCGATCCGCAAAGTGCTGACCATCGCCGGCGTTCCCGATCAATACCTGCAGGCCGTGTACGGCGCCGCGATCATCGTGGCCGTCTCGGTCGACGTCTATCTCACGACCCGCGCCAAGCGCCGAGAGGTGACCCGATGACCCGCGTGCTCGCATTCGCCCGGTCCCGAGCGACCTCCTGGGAGTGGTTGCTCGGCGCGTTCGCCGTCGTCCTGATCGTCGTCGCCAGCATCACCACGCTCGGCTTCGCCGACGGCTACAACATCGAGTCGTCCATCTCGCGGATGGCGGCGAAAGCGCTGTTCGTGCTGCCGCTGGTGTTCCTGATCATCGCGCGCGAGATCGACATATCGGTCGCCAGCGTCGCCGGTCTCGCCGGCATCACCTACGGCCTCGTCGTGCAGGCGGGGGGACCGCACCTGGTGGCGCTCGCGACCGCCATCATCACCGGCGCCCTCTGCGGCACGCTGAACGGGTTCCTGGTCGCCGTGCTGCGGCTGCCGTCGCTCGTCGTCACGCTCGGATCGCTCGCGCTGTTCCGCGGGCTCTGCTACGTCCTCGTCGGCGGCACCCCGATCAGCCCGCTGCCCGACGAGCTCATCGGGTTCGCCTACGGCTCGCTCGGCGACACCTACATCCCGTTGACGATCGTGCCGTTCCTCGTGCTGGCGCCGATCGCCGCGATCGTGCTGCACCGCACCGCCTTCGGGCGCCGGGTGTACGCGATCGGTGGCAATCCGGATGCCGCGCGGTACGCCGGTGTCGCGACGCGGCGCATCGTGTTCCAGCTGTTCGTCGTGTCGGGTGCGGTCGCCGCGCTCGCCGGGGTGATCCAGATCGGAATCACCTCCTCGGCATCCCCCGACAGCGCGCTCGGGTTCGAGCTCGACGCGATCACCGTGGTGTTCCTCGGCGGCGTCAGCTTCCTCGGCGGCAAAGGCAAGATCAGCGGCGTCATCTGGGCGCTGATCGTCGTCATCGCGGTGCGCAGCATGCTGCAGCTGCAGAACCTCGGCGCCTACGGGCAGGCGGCGGTGGTCGGCGCGATCCTCATCGTCTCCCTGCTGCTGGCCAACCTCGGCATCCGCCTCTCGACCGCGCGCGCCGCACGCCGAGCGCGCGCCCTCACGCTTCCTTCCGGAGGGAAGACCGCAACACCCCACAACCAACCAACGCAATCAAAGGAGATACACAATGCGTAGTACTCAATTCCGAGTACTGGCCGGTGTCGCCGTGATCGGCATGCTGAGCCTTGCCGGCTGCGCGGCCGGCGGAGGCGGCGGCAACTCTGCCGCGGACGAGAACGGCTGCATCGACGGCCCGATCACCGTCGGCCTGATCCCGAAGCTCGGCGACGACCCCTACATGACGACCCACCGCGACGGCGTGCAGAAGGCGGCCGACGAGATCGGTGACGGCGACAAGGTCGTCTACACCTCCCCGAGCGAGGCGACCGGCGCGGCACAGATCCCGTTCGTGCAGCAGCTCATCTCGCAGAAGGTCGATGTCATCGCCATCTCGGGCAGCGACCTCGACGGCGCCAAGGCCGAGCTGCAGAAGGCCCGCGAGGCCGGCATCAAGGTGCTCGCGTACGACTCCGACGTCGCCCCCGACGCACGGTCGCTGTTCATCAACCAGGCCGACACGGCAGAGCTCGGCACGGCGATGCTCGACAGCATGAGCGAGATGCTCGGCGGCGAGGGTGACTTCGCGATCCTGTCGTCGACGCAGACCGCCGTGAACCAGAACGCCTGGATCGACGACATGAAGAAGCGGCTGGCCAGCGACCCGGCGTTCGCCAAGCTGAACCTGGTCGACGTCGCCTACGGCGAGGAGAAGGCGGATGTCAGCGCCAACCGTGCCAAGGAGCTCGTCGCGAAGTACCCGAACCTGAAGGGCATCATCGTGCCGGCCGGCATCTCGCTGCCGGCCGCGGCGACGGCGCTCGATGAGTCGGGCGACCTCGGACGGGTCAAGCTCACCGGTCTCGCGCCGGTCTCGCTGATCCGCGACTACATCAAGGGCGGCGACGTCCAGGACATCTGGTGGAACGTCACCGACCTGGGCTACCTGACGATGTATGCGGCCAAGGCGCTCGCTTCGTGCGAGACCGACGGCACCCCCGGCGACACCTTCGACGCCGGCGAGCTGGGCAGCTACACGGTGGGCGACAACGGCGTGGTGATCCTCGGCCCGTCGGTGGTGGCAACGCCCGAGAACGCGGACGACTTCGCGTTCTAAACCGACCGCTTGCAGCGAAACCGCAGGGGCGGGGCATGGCAACTGCCTCCGCCCCTGCGGCATCAACCAACGAACCCTCCAGGAGATACTGTGGGCCCAAGGCCTCACACTAGAGAGCCGCGGCGGATCGTCGCCACCCCGGCAGAGCTCGCCGACCGGCTGCGGCAGCGACTCGACACGTCGACGTCGCGCCTGATGATCGGCATCTGCGGTGCGCCGGGGGCGGGCAAGTCGACACTCGCCGAGCAGCTCGCCGCACTGCTGGGTGCCGGCACGGCGGTCGTCGTCCCGTTCGACGGGTTCCACCTGGCCACCTCCGTACTCGACGGCACCCCCAAGCTGGCCCGCCGGGGCGCCATCGACACCTTCGACCTCGGCTCCTACCGGTCGCTGATCCACCGCCTGCGGTCCCACGACGAGGACGTGGTCTACGCGCCCTCGTACCGGCGCGGCCTCGAGGAGCCGATCGCGTCATCCATCGCGGTGCCGCGCGCCGTGCCGCTGGTGCTCACCGAAGGCAACTACCTGCTGGCCGACCATCCCGACCTGCGGGCGGCACGCGAGGACCTCGACGAGGTGTGGTTCCTCGATACCCCGCACGACATCCGGATACGTCAGCTCGTCGCGCGGCATGTCGCCTTCGGCAAGTCCGAGCCGGACGCCCAGGCGTGGGCGTCGGGGACGGATCAGCACAACGCCGAGCAGATCGAGGCGACCCGTCAGTCGGCAGACCTCATCGTCGCCGTCGAGGCGTGACGTGGCGGACGCCCGGTCGATGGCGACGATGTCGGACGTCGCCAAGGTCGCCGGCGTCTCGGCGACGACGGTGTCGCACGTCGTCAACCAGACCCGCCGCATCGACCCCGAGACCGAGCGCGCCGTCGTGGCCGCGATCGAGAAGGTCGGCTACGTCAACGACCGCGTCGCCCGATCGCTGCGCACGGGCAAGACGAAGACCATCGGCCTGGCGATCTCGGCGATCTCGAACCCCTACTTCGGCGACGTGGTCCACGCCATCGAGAAGCGGGTGACGGCCAACGGCCACTCCCTCCTCCTCGCCGACACCCACGACGACGCCGAATACGAGCTCCGGGCGGTGACCCACCTGCTGGCGCACCGGCCCGACGGCGTGCTCATCGCGCCGTCATCCGACCCGCACGAATCGCTCAGCCGGATCGCGCGGCGCCGCATCCCGACCGTGCTGATCGACCGGGTCTCACCCGACATCGGCACCTGGAGCTTCGACGCGGTGGGGGTGGAGAACACCGGGCCGACCGCCGAACTGGTCGAGCACCTCGCAGCGCTCGGCCACACCCGGATCGGCATGGTGCCGGGGCGACCGGGCCTGCAGACCACGATCGAGCGCGTCGCCGGATTCCGTGAGGGCCTGCTGCGCCGAGGCCTCGAGCTCGACGAACGCTACATCGGCCCGGGCGAGTCGAGTCCGGGCGACGCGGTCGACACCCTGCTCGCCCTCCCCGATCCGCCCACCGCGATCGTCATGGGAAACAACCAGGCGACCATCGAGGCCGTTCGCCGGCTCAGCGAACGGGGCGTGAAGATCCCCGGCGACCTGAGCATCGCATCGTTCGACGACTTTCCCTGGGCCGACCTCTTCCACCCTCGGCTCACCGCGATCCGCCAGCCCGTCGACGAGCTGGGGGAGCGCGCCGTGGCCATGCTGTTCGAGCGCATGGAGGACCCGGAGCAGCCGGCCCGCACGGTGCGCCTGGCACCGACCCTGATCCGGCGCGACTCCGCGGTCGCCCCACCTGAAAGGACATGACATGAGAGCCAGCGGCGAGGGCATCCGGATTCGTGGCGAGGCGGGCGCTCAGCAGCTCGAGGTGACCGTCGCCGAGGTGGCGGCCGCGCTGCGCGCGTTCTCGGTGGATGGTGTCGACATCGTGCCGCGGTATCCCGAGGACGCGGCGCCGTCGATGGGGTCGGGGATCGTCATGGTGCCGTGGCCCAACCGGGTCGCCGACGGTACCTGGACGGCGAACGGTGTCAGCCATCAGCTCGACATCTCCGAGGTGGACAAGCGCACTGCGCTGCACGGCCTGCTGCGCTACACCCGGTACGACGTGCTGGATCGGGACGATTCATCGGTGACCCTCGGCGCGGGGGTGTTCACCGCCAACGGGTACCCCTTTGTGCTGGAGACCACCGCCCGCTACGCCATCGACGAATCCGGCCTGACCGTCACCCATGCGGTTCGCAATCACAGCGACGCCGCCGCCCCGGTCGCCCTCGGGGCGCATCCCTACTTCCAGATCGGCGACGTGCCCACCGACGACCTGGTGCTCATCAGCCCGGCGACCCACATCTACCGCGACGATGAGCGGCGTCTTCCCGTGGGACGCGAGGCGGTCTCGGGCGGGTTCGATCTTCGTGCCGGGATCCGGGTCGGAGACCTGGACCTCGACCACTGCTTCACCGGGCTGGCGGCGGCCGGGGAGCGCAGCGTCACGTCGCTCGTCGCACCGGATGGCCGCGCGGTCGAGGTCTGGGCCGCGCCCGATTTCGGCTACCAGGTGCTGCTGACCACGAACGCGTTCGTCGACCACACCGGCCACCCGATCCGCGCTGTCGCCATCGAGCCGCAGACGGCGGCCGTCGACGCGTTCAACTCCGGTGACGGGCTGCGGTGGCTGGAACCCGGTGAGTGGTGGACGGTCTCCTGGGGGGTCACTCCGAGGCTGGCAGGCGGGCGCCTCGCGGAGGCTGCCTGACCGGACTCAGGCGCACCCGCACGACTCGCGGATGCGGAGTGTCGGTTCCAGACGGATGTGCCGCGCGGGCAGGTCGGGTTGGGCGATGCGATCCAGCAGCATCCGGATCGCCCGTGAACCGAGCTCGTCGACCGGCTGCGACATCGCCGTCAGACGGGGGTGGAAGTAGTCGGCCCAGGGGAAGTCGTCGAACGACGCGGTGGCGATCCCCACCGGGGGCGTCAGTCCGCGATCCCGCAGTGCGGCGATCGCGGCGATGGTGATCACGTTGTTGCCGAGCACCAGGGCGGTCGGGGGATCGGCGGAGTCGAGCAGCGCGCCGATTCCGCGGGCGGTGTCGTCTTCGTCGACCGACCCGCCGTGGACGATCAGCGACGGGTCCGCGACCAGGCCGTTGCGTTCCATTCCGAGCCGGTATCCCTCGACCCGCTCCTCGGTGGTGATGATGCCCTGCCGGGGGGCGACGAGGCCGATCCGCCGGTGACCGTGACCGGCGAGGTGGTCGACCAGTGCGGCCACCGGCTCGACGTTGCTCACGCCGATCGCGTCCGTCCGGGGGCGCGTCTCGTGCGGCACCCGGTCGACGACGACGACCGGGATGTCGCGCGCGGCCAGCAGGGCGAAGGCGCGTTCCGGCTGTGCCGATGGGGCCAGCACCACCGCATCCACCCGATGGGAGACCAGTTCGCGCACGGCGCGCAGCTCCTGCTCCGGATCGTCGTGGGTGTCGGTCAGCACGAGGCTGTACCCCTTGTCGGTCGCGCCGCGTTCCATGGCATGGACGACGTCGCCGAAGTACGGGTTGGAGATGGCCGACATCGCCAGGCCGATCGTCTCCGTGGTGCCGGTGCGCAGCGAGCGGGCGATGTCATCGCCGGCGTAGCCCGTGGACTCGATCGCCGCACGCACCGCCTGCTCGGTCTCGGGGTTGACCCGCCGGGTGCCGTTGATGACGTGCGACACGGTGCTCTGCGACACGTTCGCGACGCGCGCGACGTCGCTCATCGTGACCACGCTGAACCTCCTCGGACCTGAGCCAATCGTATTTGTTCCGACCGGCTCACCCCTCGGCGCTCGGATCAGTGCGGCGCGGCGCTTTCGCTGCGGGATTCGACGTACCGCCGCGTGACCGCGATGTCGTCGTCGCCGAACCCGCGCGCGACCAGGTCCTCGAACAGCGCCGACAGCGCGTCGGTCAGCGACGAGGCGGTCCCGTTCGCGCGGGCCTCGTCCATGGCGAACGACAGGTCCTTGACCATGTACTTCGCCACCCCCGAGGGGCTGTAGTCCTCGTCGATGACGCGTTGTGCGCGTGTCTCGAGCACGCGGCTGCCGGCGTAGCCACCCCGCAGCAGGTCGAACATCGCCTGGAGGTCGAGGCCGCTGCGCTCGGCCAGCACGGCGGCTTCGCCGATCGCCATGATGGTCGAGGCGACGATCAACTGGTTGCAGTACTTCGCGATCTCCCCCGCGCCGAGGGGCCCGAGGTGCACGGGTGTGCCCATGGTCGAGAGCACCGGCAATGCGGTGACCACGGCATCCGGCTCACCACCGACCATGATCGCGAGCGTGCCCGCGATGGCGCCGTCTTCGCCGCCGCTCACCGGAGCGTCGATCACCGACACCAGACCCGCGGTCTGATCGGTCAGGCGCTGGGCGAGCGTGCGGATGTCGCCGGCGGAGGAGGTCGAGCCGATCACCAGGACGAGCGGCTCGGTCACCCCGGCCAGGATGCCGTCGGGGCCGGCCAGCACCTCGTCGACCTGCGGCAGATCGGGCAGCATGAGCAGCACGACGTCTGCGCCTGCGGCCAGTTCGCGCGGTGTGGTGCTGAAGACGGCGCCCGCGTCGACCAGATCCTGCACCCGGTCCGGCGTCCGGTGGTGCACCCGCACCTGCGTCGCGCCGGTTGCCCCGCGCAGCAGATTGGCGGTCATCGGGCGCCCCATGACGCCCAGTCCGATCACTCCGACCACACCCGGCAGGCTCGTCATGGCGTCCACCATAGCGAACTGCGTTCATTAGGGTGAATAATGTCGATCGGTCGATCGTGCTGCATGAGCGCCCGGCCTCTCATTGAAAGGGTTCCTGGTGGCCGCATCCTCTTCACGGCTCCGCGCGGTCGTCGCAACGCCGCTCCCGGAAGCACTCTGCCGCATGATCGAGGAGCGCGAGCCGAGAATCGACCTCATCCGGGACCAGTCCCTTCTTCCTCCGATGCGGCACGCCGCCGATTTCGCCGGCGACCCCGCGTTCCGCCGCACCCCCGAGCAGCAGGCGCGCTTCGAGGCGCTGATCGATTCGGCCGAGGTGCTCTACGGCATCCCGGATGTCGATCCGGCGGCGCTCACCCGCACCATCCGGGCCAACCCCGCACTGCGCTGGGTGCAGATCATGGCCGCCGGCGGGGGCGGGCAGGTCGCGGCCGCGGAACTGACGCAGGACGAGCTGCAGCGCGTGGCGTTCACCACCTCCGCCGGGGTGCACGGCGGGCCGCTGGCCGAGTTCGCGCTGTTCGGCCTGCTCGCCGGTGCGAAGACGCTGCCCCGCCTCATCGCGCAGCAGCGTGCGCACGAATGGTCCGGCCGGTGGACGATGGCCCAGCTGGAGGAGCAGACCGTACTGGTACTCGGCCTCGGGGGCATCGGGCGCGAAGTCGCCCGCAAGCTGTCGGCGCTCGGCGCGACCGTGATCGGCTCGAGCCGGTCGGCGAGCGCCGTCCCCGGCGTCGATCGGGTGGTCGATGCTGCGGGCATCGCGGATGCCGCTGCCGTGTCGGATGCGGTGGTCACCACCCTGCCGGGAACGGCGGGCACCACCGGTCTGCTCGGCGCCGACTTCTTCGCGGCGCTCAAGCCCGGTGCGACGATCGTCAACGTCGGTCGCGGGACGGTCATCGACGAGCCGGTGCTGATCGAGGCGCTGCGTTCGGGCCGGGTCGGATTCGCCGCGCTCGATGTCGTCGCCGACGAGCCGCTCGACCCCGCCAGCCCGCTCTGGGACCTGCCCAACGTGCTGATCAGCCCGCACACCGCGGCGCTCAACGATGCGGAAGAGCGTCGCATCGCCGAGTTGTTCGCGGACAACGCGACCCGGTTCCTCAATGGTGAGCCGATGGTCAACGTGGTGGATACTGTGGAGTTCTACTGAGCCAAGGAGTGCCGTGAGCGACGCCGCATCGGAACGCGATCCCGCGCCCGCGGTCACCCGGTCGATCCGCATCCTCGGTCTGCTCGCCGACGCGCACGGCCACCCGATGGCACTCAGCGAGATCGCGCGCGCGATCGGCGCGGCGAAGTCGTCCACGTCGAACCTCTGCGTGGTGCTCGAAGAGAACGGCCTGATCCAGCGGCGGGACGGCGGATTCGTGCTGGGTCGTCGCACCGTCGAGCTCGGGGGCGCCTACATCGCCTCGTTCGACCAGGTGCGCGAGTTCTATCGGCTGGCGGCCGAATCCCCGCTCCTCAGCCATGAGCTGATGCAGATCGCGGTGCTCGACGGCACCGAGGTGCTGTACCTCGCCCGTCACGAGGGGCGGGCGCCGCTTCGCCTGACGGCGAGCATCGGCGATCGCTTCCCGGCGGCCCCGACGGCTGTCGGCAATGCGCTGCTGAGCCTCCTCCCGCCGGAGGAGGTGGCTGCCCGGTTCGCCTCGCCGGCGGCGTTCCCGAAGCGCACCGAGCGCAGCACCGCCGATCTGCCGGCCTTGCAGCGCAAGCTCGACCTGGTGCGCGAGCGCGGCTACGCGCTCGATGAGGGCGAGGTGCACCCCGGTGTGGTCGGGCTGGCACGCGTGATCCCGCCGCGTGCGAGCGGCGAGTCGGCTCTGGCGCTGGGCGTCTCGCTGGTCGAGCCCTCTGCGGCTCATCGCGACGCGATCCTCGTCGAACTCGCCGCGGTCGTCGCGCAGTTGTCGAACCCTCTGCTGATCGGGACGGACAACAGTACAACTCGTTGAACTGCGTTCAACACAGTGTTACGGTGGGCGCCATGCTCGACCTCTTCGACGTCGCCGGCACCACCGCCCTCGTCACCGGATCCACGCGCGGCATCGGCCGCGCCCTCGCCGAGGGTCTCGCCCAGGCCGGCGCCCGCGTCGTCATCCACGGGCGCGACCAGTCGGCGATCGACCGGGTCCGCGCCGAGCTGGAACAGACCGGCGCCACGACGCTCGGAGCCTCGTTCGACGTGACCGACCCGGATGCGGTGGTCGCGGGGATCGCGGCGATCGAGGACGAGGCGCCCCTCGGCATCCTGGTCAACAACGCCGGCATGCAGCGGCGAGCGCCCTTCCTCGACTTCACCGTCGCCGACTGGAACGAACTGGTCGCCACCAACCTGACCAGTGCGTTCCTGGTCGGGCAGGCGGTCGCCCGCGGCATGGTGGCGCGCGGGTCGGGCAAGATCATCAACATCGGCTCGGTGCAGAGCCGTCTCGGCCGCCCCGGCATCACCCCCTACGCGGCCACCAAGGGCGGCATCGCGATGCTCACCCGCGGCATGTGCGCCGACCTGGCCGGCAGCGGCATCCAGGTGAACGCGCTCGCGCCCGGCTACTTCGCGACCGAACTCACCCAGGCGCTGGTCGATGATCCGGAGTTCTCGGCATGGGTGGCCAAGCGCACGCCCGCCGGGCGCTGGGGCGAGACGCGCGAGCTGGTCGGCACGCTGCTCTTCCTGGCCTCGCCGGCATCCGACTTCGTCAACGGGCAGGTCATCTTCGTCGACGGCGGGATGACCGCCGTTGTCTGAGCACGGGCCGCGCCGATGAGGCTCGCGCGCGTCGACACCCCGAACGGTCCCCGGCCCGCCGTCCAGGCGGCAGACGGCTGGCACATCGTCGACGACCTGCTCGCGCCCGACCCGGTCGAGACCGGTGAGGTCGTCGCACTCGACGCGACGCTGCTCGCCCCGGTCGAGCCGCGGGTCGTGGTGGGCATCGCGCACAACAAGGCGCTGCGCGAGCACGTGCTGCCGATTCAGGCCTGGCTGAAATCGACCCGGACGGTCATCGGACCGGGGGTGCCGATCGCCGCGCGACGCGACCTGGGGCAGGTCAACATCGAAGGCGAACTCGCCGTCGTGATCGGCCGGCCCGCCTGGCGGGTGAGCATCGAGGACGCCTTCGACGTGGTGCTCGGGTACACGATCGCCAACGACGTGACCAGCATGGACCGGGTGCCGATCGACGAGCGCAACTTCGAGCCGAAGGCGGGGCGCGGTTACACGCCGCTCGGCCCCTGGATCGAGACCGAGGTCGCCGACCCCGAGGCGATCGACATGCTCGTGCGGGTGAACGGCGAGCTGCGGGCCGCTTCCAACACGGCGCGCCTGCAGTCGACGGTGGCCGAGAGCATCGCCTACGCGACCTCGTGGCTCGAGCTCGATGCCGGCGACGTCATCATGACCGGCGCGCCCGCGACCTTCGTGCCGGTCGAACCGGGAGATCTCATCGAGCTCGACTTCCCGGGCATCGGCACCCTCTCGAACCCCGTCGCCGAGGAGCGATCATGACCGACAACCTCGCCGTCGTCGTCCACGGCACGGACGACCTTCGTCTCGACACCCTGCCCGAGCCCGCGGCGGCGCCCGACGAGGCGGTCGTCGCGATCGCCTTCGGTGGCATCTGCGGCTCCGACCTGCACTACTGGCAGCACGGCGCCGCGGGTGAGTCGATCCTCAAGGCACCCATGGTGCTCGGTCACGAGGTGGTGGGCGTCGTGGCGGTGGCCGCCGCCGACGGCTCCGGGCCCGCGGTGGGTACCCCCGTCGCGGTGCACCCCGCCACGCCCGGCCCGGGCGACGGCTCCCGCTTCCCCGCCGACCGGCCCAACCTGTCGCCGGGCGGCACCTACCTCGGCAGCGCGGCGCGCTTCCCGCACACCGAGGGCGCTTTCGCGCGACGCGTCGCGCTGCCGACCCGGATGCTGCGGCAGCTTCCGGCGGACCTCCCGCTCGAGCGCGCCGCCCTGATCGAGCCGGCGAGCGTGGCCTGGCACGCGGTCGGCCGCGGCGGCGAGATCCGCGGCAAGCGCGCACTCGTGGTCGGCTGCGGGCCGATCGGCCTGCTCGTCATCGCCGTCCTCGCGCACCACGGTGCGGCCCAGATCGTCGCGGTCGACATGCACGATGCGCCGCTGGCCCGTGCGCGCGAACTCGGCGCGACCGAGACGATCCTCGCTTCGGATGCCGAGGGCATCGCGACGGCGGATGCGGATGTGGTGTTCGAGGTGTCGGGGAGTCCGCGCGGGCTGGCGTCGGCGGTGCGCGCCGCAACCCGCGGTGGCCGCGTCGTGATGGTCGGGCTGCTTCCCTCCGGTGAGCAGCCGGCGCTGATCTCGCTCGCGATCACCCGTGAGCTGGAGCTCGCCGGATCCTTCCGCTTCAACGACGAGATCGACGAGGTGATCGCCGCCCTCGCGGACGGGTCGCTCGATGTCTCGGCGGTGATCAGCCACACCTACCCGGTCGCCGACATGCTCGACGCCTTCGAGACGGCCCGCGATTCGCAGCGGTCGGCGAAGGTGCTGCTCGCGTTCTGAGCCGGCGCGGCAGACTTTGAACCGGGTTCGAGGTTTCGAACGATCGCATTGCGTTCGACACGTTGAACTTGGTTTACTGTGCTGAACCACGGAGGTTGTCATGATCGGCATCGGCGCTGACGTCGCGGCAGCGGCAGGACTCGTTCCTGCCGGCGCCTCCGTCACCCGCGTCACCACCGGCGCCACCTGGTCCGAGGGGCCGTGCTGGATCCCCGCAGCGGGCGTCCTGCGCTGGAGCGACATCCCCGGCAACCGCATCCTCGAGGTCGACCCCGCCGACGGCGAACTGCGCGTTCACCGCACCGACGTGGAGTTCACCAACGGCCGCACCCTCGACCTGAACGGCGACGTCATCCAGTGCTCGCACGGACGCCGCGCGATCGAACGCGAGACCGCCGACGGCACCGTCCACACGCTCGTCGACGCCTGGCAGGGCCACCGGCTCAACTCGCCCAACGACGTCGTCGTCGCCTCCGACGGTGCGATCTGGTTCACCGACCCGCCGTACGGCATCATCCAGCCGCACGAGGGGCACCCGGGGGAGCGCGAATACGGCGCGCACCACGTCTTCCGATTCGACGAGCGCACCGGTGACATCCGGCCCGTCGTCACCGACATCGAGGAGCCGAACGGCCTCGCCTTCTCGCCCGACGAGTCGGTGCTCTACGTCTCCGACACCTCACGCGCGCTGCGCACCGACGGCACCGGCAACCACCACATCGTCGCCTACGACGTCAGTGCCGACGGGCACTGCACGAACCGCCGGGTGTTCGCCGTCGTCGAGCCGGGCGTGGCCGACGGGTTCCGCGTCGACGCCGAGGGTCGCGTTTGGTCCTCCAGCGGCGACTCGGTGCAGGTGTTCGCGCCGTCGGGCGCGCTGATCGCTCGCATTCCGGTGCCCGAGACGGTCGGCAACCTCTGCTTCGGCGGCGCCGACGGCCGCACCCTCTTCATCGCCGCGACCACCAGCATCTACGCGATCGACACGCTCACCACCGCGGCGGCGCGACCGGTGGGGGCGCACTCATGACGCTCACGGCAGGCGCCCTGGCTTCCGACACTCCCGCCCCGGCGGCGTTCCGCGCCGTGCAGGTGCTCGAGACGCTCGCCGCCCGTCGGGGGCCGGCCACGATCACCGAGGTCGCCTCCGCCACCCACCTGGCGAAGTCGTCGGTCTGCAACCTGCTCGTCACCCTCGAAGCCGCCGGCATGGTGCGCCGCACCCACGGCGGCTGGGTGGTCGGATACAAGGCCATCGAGATCGGCCAGTCGGTCCTCTCGTCCACAGATCTCGTCGCGGAGTTCCGCCGTGTGGTAGCGGCGATGCCGGTTCTCCGCGGCGAGACCGTCCTCCTGGCGGTGCTCGACGGCGTCGACGTGCTCTACCTCGCCCGGCACGACGGTCAGCAGCAGGTGCGGCTCGCGAGCGACATCGGGCGCCGCCTTCCCGCCGTCGTGACCTCGCTCGGCAAGGCGATGCTCGCCTCGCTGCCCGACGACGAACTCGAGCAGCGCCTGTCGGGGCTGGGGCCGATGCCGCGCCCGACGCGGCGATCGCACCGCACGATCGACGACCTCCGCCGTGATCTGCACGCGATCCGCGAACGCGGCTTCGCGGTTGATGAAGAGGAGAACACCATCGGCGTCACCTGCTTCGGGGTCGCCCTCGCCACCGATGACCAGCCGACCGCGGTGAGCACCACGCTGCTCTCGCAGCGTGCGACACCGGAACTGCGCGGGCAGCTCATCAGCGACCTGCGGCTCGCGGCCGCTCAGCTCTCACCGTTCGCGAGGGTGTGACCGTGGACGCCGACCTTCCCCTGCTCTCCGTTCAAGGACTCGACAAGTCCTTCTTCGCCACGCACGCCGCGGCCGATGTCAGTTTCGATGTCGGCACGGGCGAGATCGTCTCGCTGCTCGGCGAGAACGGCGCCGGCAAGTCGACGGTCATCAAGATGCTCGCCGGCGTGTACCGGCCCGACAAGGGGCGGATGCTGCTGGCCGGCGCCGATCTGGACTCCGCCGGTACCCGGAAGCGCATCTCGTTCGTCCACCAGAACCTCGGCCTCGTCGAGTGGATGACGGTGGCCGAGAACATCGCCCAGTACCTCGGCTACCCGCGTCGCTTCGGGTTCATCAGCCAGAAGGGCGTGCGCGAGCAGGCCGAGCGCGTGCTCGACACCATCGGGGGCGGCATCGACCCGGATGCCCGCATCTTCGACCTACCCCGCACCGAGCGCAGCCTGCTCGCGATCGCCCGCGGACTGGTCAGCGACCCGAAGCTGTTGGTGCTCGACGAGCCCACCGCCTCGCTTCCCGCCCAGGACGTCGAGCGGCTGTTCGTGGTGCTGCGGCAGCTGCGCGACCGGGGCGTCGGCATGATCTACGTCTCGCACCGTCTCGACGAGATCTACCAGATCTCGTCGCGCGCGGTCGTCATGCGCAACGGCCGGGTCGTCGCCGATCGGCCGCTGACCGACCTGCCGCCGAGCGAGCTCGTCGAACTGATCGTGGGCCGCGAGACCAAGAGCACCGCCTTCGACCCGCCGGCCGACAGCATCCGCCTTCGCCTCGATGAGGTCCAGGTGGACGGCGCGGGACCCATCTCGCTCGACGTTCGCCAAGGTGAGGTGCTGGCGCTGTGCGGTCTGCGCGGCGCCGGGCAGGAGCCCCTCGGGCGTGCCATCGCCGGGGCGACCCGCGTGACCGGTGGCCGGATGTCGATCGACGGGGTCGACCACGCCCCGCGGTCGCCCTACGACGCGGTGCGAGCCGGTGTCGGCTTCGCGACATCCAACCGCGAGGCGGAGGCGGTCGGAGCCGGACTCTCGGCGCGCGAGAACCTCTTCCTCAACCCTCGGGTCTGGGGCCGCCGCGGCTGGCAGTTCCGCACGTCGCGCTCGGAGCGGGCGCAGGCGATCGAATTGCTGCGCAAGTTCGACGTGAGACCCAGCGACCCCGAGATCGCCCTCGACACCTTCTCGGGCGGCAACCAGCAGAAAGTCATCCTCGCCCGCTGGTTCGGCATCGAACGCTCGGTCGTCGTGCTCGAAGAACCGACGATGGGCGTCGATGTCGGGGCGAAGGCCGAGATCTACGGACTCCTGCGCGATGCCGTCCGTACCGGCACCTGCGCCGTCGTCGTCTCGACCGACATGGAGGAGGTCGCCAAGATCGCCCACCGGGCGATCGTGATCGGCCGCGGCCACGTGATCGCCGAGCTGACCGGCGACGACCTGACCATCGCCAACCTCGTCAGCGCGGCATCCGAACTCGACGATGTCGACCCCATCACCACCGCAGCACAGGAGACCCGCAGCTCATGACGATGAACACCTCGCTGAAGTCCACCGCGCTCGAACCGGGCAAGGGCGCCTCCTGGTACGCGAAGCTGACCTCGAACTACGGCATGGTGATCCTGACCGTCGCCCTGTTCGTCATCTTCGCGGCGCTGCGCCCCGACACCTTCGCCTCGTTGCTGAACTTCCAGCTGCTGGCGTCGGGCAAGTCGGTGCTGCTGATCCTGGCCCTCGCGGTCACCATCCCGATGATCGCGGGCAAGATCGACCTCTCGATCGGGTACGGCGTCGGGCTCTGGCAGGTCATGGCGTTGTCGTGGCAGGTGCAGGGGCTCGACTACCGGCTGGTGATCCTGCTCTGCCTGGTCGGCGGCGGCGTGATCGGCCTGCTCAACGCGCTGCTGGTCGAGCTCGCCCAGGTCGACGCCTTCATCGCCACCCTCGCCACCGCGCAGGTGATCTTCGCGATCACCTACTGGTACACCGGGGGCCGGCAGGTCACCGACCCGCAGGGCAACCGGGCGTCGGCGTTCGACGAGCTCTCCCGCTGGTCGCTCGGGCCCATCCCCGGCCCGTTCATCATCGCGCTCGCCATCGGCATCATCATCTGGGTCGTCCTGGAGTTCCTGCCGGTCGGCCGGTACCTCTACGCCGTCGGCGCCAACCCGGCCGCCGCCGAGCTGAGCGGCATCCCGCGCCGGCGCTACGTCGTGGGCGCGATGGCCACCTCGGGCGTGCTCACCGCGGTCGCCGGCATCCTGCTCGCCTCGCGTCAGGCGGGTGTCGCCCAGGCGAACATCGGCCCCGAGTACCTGCTGCCGGCACTCGCCGCCGCGTTCCTCGGCTCGACGACCATCCGGCCCGGACGGGTGAACGCCCTCGGCACGATCCTCGGCGTGACCATCGCGACCATCGGCATCTCGGGCCTGCAGCAGCTGCTGCCCGGCAACTTCTTCCTCGAGCCCCTGTTCAACGGGCTCACCCTCGTCGCGGCGATCACCATCGCATCGCTCGCGACCCGGCGACGGGTGTCCCGCGCGGACGCACCGACCATCGCCCCACCGACTACCACGCAAGAACCCTCAACCCCTGAAGCCGAAGGCGGCACGGTTGCTGCCGAGGCTCCCCACAAGAAGGAAGCGAAATGACCACCATTCCCCGGCGGCGTTCTGCACTCGCAGCTCTCGTCGCCATTCCCACAGCACTCGTCATCGTTCTGTCCGGCTGTGCCAGCGGCAGTGTCGGCGGTGGCGAGACCCAGGCGCCGGCGACGGACGACCGGTTCGCGTCGATCATCCCCGACGGCGACATCGTCCAGTTCTCCAAGGACCTGGTCGCCGGCAGCCTGAACGCGACGGAGGGCTTCACCCCGCCGTCGGAGGGCCCGACGGCTCAGCAGCCGGGCGCCAAGATCGCCTACGTCGGAAGTGACCTCACCAACGGCGGCATCAACGCCGTCGCGCAAGGTGTCGAGGAGGCCGCGGCCGTCATCGGCTGGACCGTCGACGTCTACGACGGCAAGGCCACCGCGCAGGGACGCACCGACGCCATGAACCAGGCCATCGCATCCAAGCCGGCCGCGATCATCGTCGGCGGCTTCGACGCCACCGAGCAGGCGGCGGCCATCTCGCAGGCCACCGACCTCGGCATCCCGGTCGTCGGATGGCACGCGACCGCGAGCGCCGGCCCCGGCTCGGGACTGTTCACCAACGTCACCACCGACCCGCTGGTCGTCTCGCAGCTCGCCGCCGCCTACGCGGTCGCCGACTCCGACGGCAAGGCCGGCGCGGTGATCTTCACCGACAGCCAGTACGACATCGCCGTGCTGAAGGCCGACGCGATGAAGGCCTACATCACCGCATGCTCGACCTGCACCGTGCTGTCGTACGAGGACTCGCCGATCGCGGAGGCCGACCAGCGCATGCCTTCGCTGATCTCGACCCTGCTGCAGGCCAACGGCGACAAGCTGACCTACCTGCTCGCCATCAACGGCAACTACTTCGGTGGTGCCCAGCAGGCTCTGCGTGACGCCGGCAAGGACCCGGCGGGCCCGCCGAAGTCGGTGGCTGCCGGTGACGGTGACTCGGCCGAGTTCCAGCGCATCCGCAACGTCGACTACCAGGCCGCCACGGTCGCCGAGCCGCTGCTGCTGCAGGGCTGGCAGCTGGTCGACGAGATCAACCGTGCGCTCGCCGGCCAGGACGCGTCGGGCTTCGTCGCGGCACCGGGCCTGGTCACCAAGGACAACGTGCCCAGCGGTGATCTGTTCGACCCGGCCAGCGGCTACCGGGACGTCTACAAGAAGGTCTGGGGCAAGTAGCCCCGACCACTGCGGGCCCGGCCATGTGCCGGGCCCGCGGTGCATCACGACCATGGTCATGACCTCGATCGGCGTCGCGGGCGACCGGGCACGCGCCCTCGCCGACGTTCTGGCGCGGCGCGACACCTTCGCCATCGCGGCCGCAGCGGCCACGCTGCCCGAACTCGTCGTCGATGCGGCGTTCCCCACCTCCATCACCGTCCTCGAAGAGGCGCCCGACCGCGAGTCCACGCACGCCCGCGTCGCGATCGCGAAGTCGCTCGGCAGCCGCGTGGTGCTCGTCCTCGCCCGACCCGAGTCTCAGCGGGTCGCGTGGGGTGCGGATGTCGTCGTCTTCGGATCCTGCGATGAGGCGCAGCTCGTCGGCCTCGCCGAGACCGAGGAGCGGGACGAGGGGTGGGAGCAGGACCGGATGCCGGCCCGGCGACCGCCGCGGCGCACCTTCAGCGAACGCGAGCGCCAGGCCCTCCTGATCTGGGAGCGGACCGCGTCAATCGGTGCGATCGCCGAGGAGATGGGTGTGACCCATGCGACCGCGAGCACCTTCCTCTGGCGGGCCCGCCGGAAGCTGAAAGCCGGGTTCGTGCTGTGACGTGGTGCGCCGCTCGCGGCCCTCACACCCCCGCGAGAACTCCCGCGACCCCGTCGAGCGCCCCCGGCACGAGCGCGTAGTACGCCCACGTGCCGCGCTTCGATCGGGTGAGGAATCCGGCGTCGGTGAGGATCTTCAGGTGGTGCGACACCGTCGGCTGGGAGAGGCCGAGCGGCTCTTGCAGGTCGCAGACGCAGGCCTCCTGGTCGGCGTGCGACGCGACCATCGACAGGATGCGCACCCGGGTCGGGTCGCCGAGCGCCTTGAAGGTGCGGGCGACCGCCTCGGCGTCGGATGCGGTGATCGTCTCTTTCGTCAGCGGGCTGCAGCACGCGGTGGCCGACACATCGGTGAGGGGAAGGAGGTCGACGACGGGCATGCTCCATGGTCTCACCATCCATCGATGAATGTCTATATTGACGTTTGTCGATGAATGGGCGACACTGGGCCGCATGACCTTGATCGACCTGACCCGCCCGCCGGTGCGCGACTCGCGCCTCACCTCCCTGCCCGTGGCGATCATCGGCGCCGGGCCGGTCGGCCTCGCCGCCGCCGCGAACCTGGTGGAACGCGGCATCGACTTCGTCCTGTACGAAGCCGGCGACACGATCGCGCACAGCATGCGGCAGTGGGGTCACATCCGGCTCTTCTCGCCGTGGCAGCACCTGGTCGACCCGGCCTCACGGCGGCTGCTCGAGGCGACCGGCTGGGTGCACCCCGACCCCGACGCCATCCCCACGGCCGCCGAGCTGGTCGAGCAGTACCTGGCCCCGCTCGCCGCCCTCGACGCGATCGCGTCGCGCATCCGCACCGGAGTCGAGGTGACGGCGGTGGCACGCGATGGCATGGACCGCACCCGCACCGCGAACCGTTCGACCACGCCGTTCCTGCTGCGCCTCACCGATCACGGCGACGTCACCGAGCTCACCGCGCGGGCGGTGATCGACGCCTCCGGTACCTACGGCACACCCAACAGCCTCGCCTCCTCCGGGCTCGAGCCTCTGGGCCTCGCCGAGGTCGCCGACCTGGTCAGCCACGCCCTGCCCGATGTGCTCGGCCGCGACCGCATCCGGTTCGCCGGGCGCCACACCACCGTCGTCGGCGCCGGCCACTCGGCGGCCAACACCCTGCTCAACCTCGTCGCGCTCGCCGAAGCCGAACCGGGTACGCGCATCACCTGGCTGATCCGCAACGCGTCCGCCGCCCGCGTCACCACGTCGGCCGACGACGAACTGCAGGCGCGCGCGTCGCTCGGCGCCCGTGTCGACGCGGCCATCGCATCCGGGGCCATCGAGGTGCTCGACCGGTTCGAGATCGTGCGCCTCGCCCGCCGGGGCGACGCGGTCCGCGTGACCGGCGCCCGCTCGGGTGACCTGGTCGAGCACGACACCGACCTGATCGTCAACGCCACCGGGTTCCGCCCCAACCTCGCCATGCTGCGCGAGGTGCGACTCGAACTCGACGACATCGTCGAGGCTCCCGCGCGCCTCGCCCCGCTGATCGACCCCAACGTGCACTCCTGCGGAACCGTCGAGCCGCACGGCTTCGCCGAGTTGCGGCACCCCGAGAACGGCTTCTTCCTGGCCGGCATGAAGAGCTACGGGCGCGCGCCCACCTTCCTGCTCGCCACCGGGTACGAGCAGGTGCGCTCGATCACCGCCTGGCTTGCGGGCGACATGGCCGCCGCGACCAGCGTGCAGCTGACCCTGCCCGCCACCGGGGTGTGCTCGACCTCGGCCGGCCCCGAGCAGCTGTCATCCGGATGCTGCCGGTAACGATCCGCGCGATGCGGCCGGGGGACTGGCCGCAGGTCGAGCGGATCTACCGCGAGGGCATCGCCACCGGTGATGCCACGTTCGAGCCGGAACCGCCCACGTGGCAGTCGTTCGACTCCGGCAAAGTGCGCGAGCCCCGGCTGGTCGCTGCGGACGAAGACCAGGTCATCGGCTGGGCGGCGGCGTCACCGGTGTCGAGTCGCCCGGTCTACCGGGGCGTGATCGAGCACTCCGTCTATGTGGCCGAGGCGGCTCAGGGCCGGGGTGTGGGCGGCCGGCTGCTGGCCGCGTTCCTCGACGCGGCCGAGGCGGCGGGGTACTGGACGGTGCAGTCGAGCATCTTCCCCGAGAATGTGGCGAGCATCGCGCTGCATGAGAAGCACGGGTTCCGTGCTGTCGGCCGACGCGAGGCGATCGCCCTCATGACCTACGGGCCGCAGAGGGGCCGGTGGCGCGACACGGTGCTCGTCGAATGGCGCAGCCGCGAGGTCGGACGCTAGGCGGCGGCGACCCGCGGCGCGAGCTCGTCGACGCGGCGCGACAGGTCGCGGAACGCCGCCTCGAATGCGGCGCGGCCGCCCGCTCGCACCGGGTCGGGCACGGACCAGTGCAGCGCATCCAGCGCGCCGAGTTCTTCGTGGGCGTTGTCGCAGACCGTGATGAGGTAGTCCCGCGGCTGGCGGATGTCATCGAGCAGCTGCGGCCGGCGGTCGCTCAGGTCGAGTCCGTGGTCGCGGGCCGTGTCGGACGCCGCGGGGTCGACGCGAGCGGCGGGGTGCGTGCCCCCGGATGCTGCGGGAACGTTGCTGGCGCGCGTCCAGAGCGCGGCGGCGAGCTGCGATCGCGCCGAGTTCGCCGTGCAGACGAACACCACGCGCGTCGCGGTGATCGTGGGCCCGATGCCCAGCTCGGCGGTGGCATCGGTCGCGAGACGCACGTAGGTGCGGCGGCGGTCCGCCTCCGACCGGCCGCGGGTCACCAGGCCGGCCTTCTCGAGCACCCCGAGGTGGTGAGCGAGCAGGTTGGAGGGCATCCCCAGCCGCTGCTGCAGCTCGCTCGGCGACCAGTCGCCGAGCGTCAGCAGATCGACCATGGCCAGGCGCGCGGGGTCGGCCAGGGCGGCATGCCGGGCCGCGCGCTCGTCGATCGTTAGCTCCCTGTTCATTGACTCAATCTTGACTGAGGGAATCGAGTCGGTCAAGATGGGCCGCGACATGACCACAGCCATCCCACCCCGCCCGGCGCGTGCGCGCCGACTGGTCGCCGAGTTCGTCGGCACCGGAGCGCTGGTCGCCATCGTCGTCGGCTCGGGCGCGATGGCCTCCCGGCTCTCGCCCGACGACACAGGGCTGCAGCTGCTCGAGAACAGCCTGGCGACCGCGCTGGGGCTGGCGGTTCTGATCGCGCTGCTCGCCCCGGTATCCGGAGCTCATTTCAACCCGGTCGTGTCGGCGGTCGCGTTCGTGACCCGTGACGGTCTGCGCACCCCCGAGGCAGCGCTCTACATCGTGGTTCAGGTCGCCGGTGCCGTCGGCGGGGCACTGCTGGCCAACGCGATGTTCGACATCGCGCCGGGCCTCTCGGGCACTGAGCGAGCGGGATGGGGCACCCTGACCGGCGAGGTCGTCGCCACCGCCGGGCTCGTGCTGGTGATCCTCGGCCTCACCCGAGCGGGTCGCGGGGCGGGCGTCATCGGCGCGGCCGTCGGCGCATATATCGGGGCGGCGTACTGGTTCACCAGCTCGACCGCGTTCGCCAACCCCGCCGTCACGGTCGGCCGGATCGTCTCCGACAGCTTCGCCGGCATCGCCCCGGCCTCGGCGCCGCCGTTCATCGCGGCACAACTCGTCGGCGGTGCGATCGGTCTCGGTCTCGCCGGCATCCTCTTTCCCCGCACCACCATCAGAACGGAATCCGCATGACCGACAAGCCCGTCGTCCTCTTCGTGTGCATCCACAACGCCGGCCGCTCGCAGATGGCCGCCGGGTATGCGCGTGCCCTCTCCGGCGGCGCCGTCGAGGTGCGCTCCGGCGGATCGGAGCCCGGCGACCAGATCAACCCGGTCGCCATCCAGGCGATGGCCGAGGAGGGCATCGACATCTCCGAGGCGGTGCCGCAGCTGATGACCACGGAGCAGGTGCGCGACTCCGACGTCGTCATCACCATGGGCTGCGGCGACGTCTGCCCGATCTTCCCCGGCAAGCGCTACGAGGACTGGGAGCTGACCGACCCGAAAGGCAAGCCGCTGGACGAGGTGCGGGCGATCCGCGACGACATCCGCGGTCGGGTCGAGCGTCTGCTGGCCGAACTGCTGCCCGCGGGCGCCTGAGTCTTACGGCGTCGGTGTCGACGCGCGCCGCGCCAGCGGGTTGTCGAGCAGTTTGAGCAGGGCCGACAGCCGGATCATCGCCCGGTCGCGTTCGCGCACGTTCTCTTCCCAGGTCGGATGCGGCAGCTGCTGCTCGATCTCGTTGGCCACCGTCTCGATGGTCTCGGTGGTCCACGGATTCTCGTTCGCGCGCTCCATACCGAGCCGGGCGTAGACCGGGCCGATCACCTGGCCGTGCCGGCGCAGGCCCCCGCGGGTGTTGAGCTCGCTGGTGGTGAACGGTCCGATCACCGACCAGCGGCGGCCGAGGCCATCACGCACGAGGGTGTCGATGTCGGCGGCCGAGATGATGCCGTCGCGCACGAGGCAGTACGCCTCGCGCAGCAGCGCCCCCTGCAGGCGGTTGAAGACGAAGCCCTCGATCTCGCGGTCGAGCAGCACCGGGGCGATCGCGACGCGGGTGAGCAGGTTGCGGGTGAGCTCGATCGCCCACGGTGCCGTGAACGCGGCGGGCACGATCTCTGCCACCCGCAGGATGTAGGGCGGGTTGCCCGGATGCACCACGAGGCAGCGCTCGCGCCCCGGCAGGTCCTCGGCGAACCGCGACGCCATGATCGTCGACGTCGAACTGGCCAGCACCACCGAGGGGTCGGCGAGCCGGTCGAGTTCGGCGAACATCGCGCGCTTCACGTCCAGATCTTCGACGACGCACTCCTGCACGTAGCCGGCACCGACGAGAGCGTCGGCGACCGAGTCCCACACGGTGATGCGTTCCAGCACAGCGGCGCTGGTCTCGGCCACGAGGCCGACGTCCGTCAGATCGTCGAGCTTCAGGGCGACCTCGGCCAGCGCCGCGTCGCGCAGTTGCGGGTCACGTTCGTAGAGCCGCACCCGCAGCCCCGCGCAGGCGTGCACGATCGTCCAGGCGATGCCGATGCTGCCGGCACCGATCACGGCGACGGTGTCGATGGCTGCGGCAGAGGTATCAGCGGACATACGAGACCCCGTTCAGATCGAGCGTTGACCCGCTGAGACTCGGCGCGAGATCGGTTGCGAGGAAGGCGGCCAGTTCGGCGACCTCCTGCACCTGCACCAGGCGACCCATCACCAGACCCTCGGCGACGGCCTGGACCTGCTCGGCGGTCTGCCCGGCGGTGCCCATCCCGGCGTCCACCACGCCGGGGGCGATGCAGTACACCCGCACCCCCTGCCGGGCGTAGGCGCGGGCGAGGCTCTGCCCGAAGTTGCGCAGCGCCGCCTTCGACGCCGCATACGCCCCCAGGTCGGGCAGGCGCGAACCCTGCTGACCCGCCCAGCTCGAGATGGTGATGATCGACCCGAAGCCCCGCGATGCGAACGCCGCGGCAGCCTCGCGCATCAGGGTCGCGGCGCCGATCACGTTGACCTGCAGCGACCGCTCCCAGCCGTGGTCCCACTCCTCGTCGTCGCCGGACAGCGGCGTGGGCGCCATCGCCGCGGCGTTGACCACCAGGGTGTCGAGGTCGTCGACGGCGGCGCGGCTCCACAGGTCGCGGGCGGATGCCGCATCGTCCAGGTGCGCGCTGACGAGCGTGCGGCGCTCCGCCGGGATGCTCGCGACGGCCTGCTCGGCGGCGTCGGCATGCTCGCGGTAGGTGCCGATGACCCGCGCCCCGTAGCGGCCGAAGGTCTGCGCCAGCTGCGAGCCGATCGCGCCAGAGACTCCGGTGATGAGCGCGGTCCGGTGGGAGAGTTGGTTCATCGTCGTGGTGCCCTCACAGCAATCCGCTATCGACCGGGATGAGCTGGCCGGTGATCGACGACGACCCGCTCGCTGACAGGAATAGCACGGCATCCGCCACATCCTGCTCGGTCGCCAGGCGACCCAGGGCGGTCAGCTCGGCCGAGGCGTGCAGTGCTTCGGCACGGCCCGCGCCGGTGGCGGCGGCGCGCGCGTCGATCCGCTCGAGCAGGGCGTCGGTGGCGATGGGGCCGGGGGCGACCGCATTGACCCGGATGCCGCGGCGGCCGAGAGCGAGCGCGGCCGAGCGCACCACACCGAGCACGGCGTGCTTGCTGGCGGCGTAGGTCAGCAGATGGGGATCGCCGCGCCACGAGTTGAGCGACCCGATGGCGACCACGGTCGATCCGGCCGGCATGTCGGCGGCGAGGCACTTCAGGGCGACCACGAAGCCGCGCACATTCACCGCCATGGTGCGATCGAACACCGCGAGGTCGACGTCGGCGGGGGAGTGCCAAGCCGGCACGATGCCCGCGGCGGCGACCAGTCCGTCGAAGGGGCCGCCGTCGGCGACGAGCCCGGCCACGGCATCCTGCATCGCCGTCTCATCGGTGACGTCGGCAGCCACGACCGGCCAGGGTGCCGCACCGTCGGCCGGGGTGGCGAGGTCGATGACCGCGCCATCGGCGCCATGCGCGGCCAGGGTGGCGACGACGGCCGCACCGATCCCGCGCGCGCCGCCGGTGACGAGGAAACGGCGGGAATGGAGCATGGATGAATGCACAGCAGTCACAGCCCCTCACTTCCTCGCGCGAACGTCAAAACTGTACGGTATGCGAACGGAGTATCGCAATACGAACGTTATTGTGCGTATTGTGGTCAAGTGTTCGTATTGCATACGATCGCTTCCAACGCGGACATCGATGACGATGGTGCTCAGCACCGGCCGGCGAGCGGCCAGAGAGGAGACGCACGATGAACGGGTCTGACGCCTCTTACGGCACGCTCCTGGGGGTGGACCACATCGGCGTGGGTGTCTCCGACATGGACGCATCGGTAGCCTTCTACGCCGGCCTCGGATTCACGGATGTCGTGCTCGACCACACCGGCGCCCTCGGCGGCCTCGACGTGGTCAGCGGTCACGCCACGACCGAGGCGCGCGTGGTGTACCTGCGCAGCGCCAACCCGACCGTCCTCGGGCGGGCCGGCATCAAGCTGGTGCAGCTGACCAGCCGGCCGCAGCCGCCGGTCCCCGACGGATTCGCCTACGGCGAGCCCGGCATCTGCGAGGTCTGCATCCACGTCAAGGAGTACGAGGACTTCCATCAGGGTCTCGTCGAGCGCGGCCACACCGTGCTCATGGAGCCCAACGACCAGGTCCTCGAGCCCTACGGCACCCACTGCGGGTTGTCCTACGTCGAAGATCCGGATGGCGCGAAGATCGAGTTCATCGAGTGGCGTTCGCTCGAGGAGGGCTGGCCGCACCCGGCCGGGCCCCAGGGCGTCAACCACGTCGCCTTCGGCATCACGGATGCCGAGCGCACCGAGGCGTTCTACACGCGGCTCGGTTTCACCAGCAAGCTCTTCGACATGGCCGGCATCAACGAGCCGATGAACCCCTGGTTCGAGAAGGTCGGACGCCAGCCTCCCAGCCAGCGCATGATGCTGCTGATGAGCCCGCACGGCGCCGCTCTCGAGCCGGTCGAGCAGACTCCCGCCGGGCCCGACATGCGCGGCGAGTGGGGTCACCTCGGCACCTTCGAGTTCTCGATCGGCGCGCGCAACCTCGACCTCGCGATCGAGTACCTCGCCTCGATCGACGTGCCTCTGGCGGGCGAGCCCGCCGAGATCCGGATGGAGGGCGGGCGCACCTGGCGCTACGCCTACTTCCGCGACCCCGATGACCTCTTCGTCAGTGTGACCGAGGTGCGAGCGTGAGGACAGCAGCGTGACCAGCCCCAAGATCCAGCTGCGCGGCATCAACAAGTCGTTCGGCACCAAGCAGGTGCTCTTCGACGTCGATCTGGAGATCCAGCGCGGCGAGCACGTCGTCATCTTCGGCCCCTCGGGGTCGGGCAAGTCGACTGTGCTGCGCAGCATCAACCTGCTCTCCGACCCCGACTCGGGTTCGCTCATGGTCGACGGCGTCGAATACGGCCCCGGCCTCCCCGGTGAGTCCGTCACGCGCGGCGGTCGGCTGGCCCTGCGCCGCAAGGTCGGCATGGTGTTCCAGCAGTTCAACCTGTTCCCCCACCTGTGCGCGCTCGACAACGTCGCGCTTCCGCTGCGCAAGGTCTACGGCCGCAGCAAGCAGGTCTCCCGGGAGATCGCGGCGGTCGCGCTGCGCCGGGTGGGCCTGATCGATCGGGCCGACCACTATCCGGCCGAGCTGTCGGGCGGGCAGCAGCAGCGCGTGGCGATCGCCCGCGCGCTGGCCCTCGACCCCGAGGTGCTGCTGTTCGACGAACCGACCTCCGCCCTCGACCCGGAGCTGGTCGGCGAAGTGCTGAAGACCATGCGCGAGGTGGCCGAGATGGGAATGACGATGGTGGTCGTCACGCACGAGCTCGGTTTCGCGAAAGAGATCGGCGACCTGAACGTCTTCATGGAGGACGGCCGGATCGTCGAGTCGGGGCCGCGTGGCTTCTATGAGAACTGTACGAGCGAACGGGCACGCGAGTTCCTGAAGGCGGTGATGTGATGTCGATCTGGGACTACGACTGGAGCCTCATCTGGGACAACCGGGAGGCGCTGCTCGGCGGACTGCTCACCGCGTTCTCGGTGGCGATCGTCGCGCTGGTCATCTCGGTGGCCTTCGGGTTGCTGCTGGCGGTGCTGCGGTCCGGTCCGCGGGTCGTGCGCTGGATCGCCACCGCGTACATCAACATCTTCCGCGGCGTACCTGCGCTGGTGAGCGTCATCTGGGTGTACTTCGGCGTCGCGCTGCTGCTCGGCGTGCGCTTCACCGTCTTCCAGGCCGGCGTGATCGCGCTGTCTCTGCTCTACAGCGCGTTCTTCGCCGAGATCTTCCGCTCGGCGCTCGAAGCCATCCCCCACGGCCACACCGAGGCCGGATGGGCGCTCGGGATGCGGTCGCGGCAGATCTTCTTCTCGGTGACGCTGCCGCAGGCGGTCAAGATCGCGCTTCCCAACATCGGCAGCATGTTCATCGGCATGGTGAAGGACACCTCCACCTTCACCGTGATCGGGCTGCTCGAGGTGGTCCGCGTCACCCAGAACCTGGTGGCGACGACCTTCCAGCCGTTCGTCCTCTACACGGCCGCCGCGATCATCTACGTGCTCGCCGCATTCGCCATCGACCTGGTGTTCCGCCTCATCGAGGGCGCCTACGTCCGGCCCCCGCTGGGAGCCCTCGGGCGTGCGCTGCGCTCACGGCAGAACCGCCAGGTCGCCACGATCATCGAGCGCACCAAGGCGGGCAGTCTCTCGACGTCCTCCCTGCGCACCACGAAGTGACTCCCATAGGAGCACCCCTGCAATACCCCTACCCGAGCACCACCCGCATCACCCACATTGAAAAGGAGTAGCAACGTGACATCACGATTCAGCAAGAAGACGCTGCGCGCGTCTCTGGTCGCGATCGCCGCGGCGTCAGCGCTGGTGCTGACCGCCTGTGCCGGCGGCAGCGGCGGCGACGCCACCGATGAGCCCGCCGCAGCAGACCAGGGTCTGATGACCCCGGGTACGCTCGTGGTCGGCATGAACCTGCAGTACAAGCCCGAGATGTTCCTCGACGACAACGGCGACCCCGCCGGCTACGACGTCGACCTGCTCAACGCGCTGGCCGACGAGATGGGCGTGAAGCTCCAGATCGAGAACCTCGACTTCAACGGCCTGATCCCGGGCCTGCAGGCCGGTCAGTTCGACATGGTCTCGGTGGGCCTCGGCGCCACCGACGAGCGCAAGAAGGTCATCTCCTTCAGCCGCGGCTACGTGCCCTACGCCACGATCCTCGGAACCCCGGCCTCGGGCAACCTCGGATCGACCATCGACGACTACAACCAGAAGGGCGTGGTCATCACCGCGCTGCAGGGTTCGACGTCGGAGCAGCTGGGCAAGGACACCTTCCCCAACGCGACGATCAGCAGCTTCCCCGACCAGAACGCCGCACTGCTCGAGGTGGCCAGCGGCCGCGCCGACGCGGTCATCGTCGAGGACTACCTGATGGCCGACTTCAACAAGGCCAACGGCGACGCACTGGTGGCGGCCGACCTGGCCGAGCCGCTGAGCCTGTACTACGGCTCGTGGGGCGTGCAGAAGGACAACCAGAAGCTGATCGACATCCTCGATGGCTTCCTGTGCAAGTCGCAGGAGGACGGCACTCTGGCTGACCTGTACACCAAGTGGATGGCGCCCACCGCGCCCGAGTTCCCGGCCTGCTGAGTGGGCCAGGTCGATGAGCACGTGTACGACGTCCTGATCGTCGGAGGCGGACCGGCTGGTATGGCAGCAGCCGCCACGGCATCCGCATCGGGGCTGAATACCGTGCTCATCGACGAACGCCCGACGCTCGGGGGGCAGGTGTACAAGCAGCCGGGTCCCGGCATGCAGGTCACCGACCCCCGGGCGATGGGCGCGCAGTACGCCGCCGGCCGGGCTCTGATCGACGAGGTCGATGCGAGCCCGGCGGCGGTGATGCTGCGCACCAGCGTGCTCGACCTCGAGCCCGCCGGGGACGACGGCTGGACCGTCGTGGTGCAGCCGGAGGGCGGCGCGGTGCAGCAGCTCCGTGCCCGGCGCGTGATCGTGGCCGCCGGCGCACATGACCGCCCGGTGGTGTTTCCCGGATGGACGCTGCCCGGCGTGATCACGGCGGGCGGGCTGCAGACGCTGGCCAAGACGCAGTCGTTCATTCCCGGCCAGCGCATCGTCTTCGCGGGTTCCGGGCCCGTGGCACTCGCCTTCCCCGCGCAGCTCGCGGGGTACGGCGCCAACATCGTCGCCGCGCTCGAAGCGGGCTCTGCGCCCCGCCCAGCTGTCCTGGCGAGAATCGCCGCGGCCGCTCCCGGCAACGTGGGCCTGCTGCTCGACGCGGCCCGCTATCAGACCGAGCTCATCCGTCGCCGCATCCCGCTGAAATACCGGCGGATGGTGGTGCGCGCCGAGGGCGACGGTCGCGTCGAGCGTGTGGTTCACGCGCGCGTCGACGCCGACTGGAAGGTCGTCCCCGGTACCGAGCAGACCATCGAGGCCGACGTGCTCTGCATCGGCTACGGCTTCTCGCCGTCGGCCGAGCTGCTGCGCCTGGTCGGGTGCTCGTTCGATGATGACGAAGACCTGGGCGGCGCTGTCGTGCGTCGCGACCCGTGGTGCCGCACCTCGGTCACCGGCATCTACGCGGCCGGCGACGGAACCGGCGTGGAAGGCTCCGCCGTGGCGGCGGACGAGGGGCGCCTCGCCGCGCTCGCCGCCGCTCTCGATGCCGGTGTCGTCACCGACGCCGACATCACCCGCCTCTCCAACCGGCTGCAGGGCCGCATCGATCGCCGCCGAGCGCTCAGCCGGGCGACCACCGGAATGTATCGGGTCGGATCCGGCGTCTTCGGTCTGGCCACGCCCGAGACCACCGTGTGCCGGTGCGAGGGTGTTGCGGCGGCCGCCGTGCAGGATGCCGTCGGCACCGCGCCCGAGGTCAGCGCGGTCAAGGCGCTCACCCGCGCGGGCATGGGCCCGTGCCAGGGGCGGATGTGCGGCAGGCACATCGCCTCGATGATCGCCGCCGAGCGGGGCGTCGCCATCGGCGACGTCGCACCGGCGACCCCGCGGATGCCGGTGCGGCCGACCCCGATCGGCGCGATCGCCGACCAGAGCGTGGTCGACCCCGGACTCTTCTCGGCCAAGGAGACCACGCCCGTCGAGCCGCCGCGCACCGACCGGGTCCCCGTCGACATCGACCGGCCCGCGTCGTCGGAGGTCCGCGAGTGCGATGTGCTGGTGATCGGCGGCGGGATCGCCGGTGCGGCCGTCGCCTACTACCTGGCCAAGGAGGGGGTCGATGTCGAACTCCTCGAACGCGGCGAGCTGAACCGCGAGGCCTCGGGCACCAACGCGGGCAGCTTCCACTTCCAGCTCGCCATCCATCAGCTCTCCGGGGCGGGCACCGACGCCGACCGCGACCGGTTGCTGCAGGAGGCCCGCTCGAGCGTGGAGGCCTACGACCTGTGGAAGCAGCTCGACGCCGAACTCGACGGCGACCTCGGGCTGCACCAGACGGGCGGGTGGATGGTCGCCGAGACCCCGGAGCAGCTCGCCATCCTGCATGAGAAGCACGAGCTGGAGGAGCTGGCCGGCATCCACACCGAGGTGTTCACCGGGGATGCGCTGCGCGAGCGGGCACCCTACTTCTCGGAGCGGGTGCTCGGCGCGACCTACTGCGACCTCGAGGGCCACGCGAACCCGCTGGTCACCGCGATCCTCTACGCCCGCCGCGCCGCCGAGCACGGGGCGCGTATCCGCACGCACACCGAGGTGTTCGGCATCGACGTCGATGAGCGCGCCGCCGGTCACCGCTTCACGGTGCGCACCAGCAGCGGCACCATCCGCGCCCGTCGCGTGGTCAACTGCACGGGCGGCTGGGCGGGCGAGCTGGCCGGCATGGTGGGGCTGCGCTTCCCGATCCGCCGCGAGGGGCTGCACGTCAACGTCACCGAGTCGCGCCCGCCGCTGCTGCCCTCGATGGTGCAGCACATCGGCCGCCGGCTCACCCTGAAGCAGACCAGCCACGGCGGTTTCATCATCGGCGGCGGCTGGCCCACGGCGGCGACCGGCTATCCGCGGCGCTACCCGACGACGTGGACGAGCGCCGCGGGCAACCTGCGCGTCGCGCTCGATGTGGTGCCGGCGCTGGAGTCGGTCCGCGTCGTGCGCACCTGGTCGGGGGTGATCGCCTTCACCGACGACCTCTCGCCGATCGTCGGCGAGTCGACGCGCGTCCCCGGCTATTTCGCCTGCGTCTCGACGACCGGGTTCACCTTCTCACCCATCTTCGCCCGGCAGCTCGCCGGCCAGATCATCGAGGGCGGCACCTCGCCGTTCCCGGAGCGGTTCGCCCTCGATCGAGCCACCACCTCATCCGCTGCACCCAGAAAGAAGAAATCCGCATGAACCGCGACGACGTCGACTGGGCCGGGTACTTCCCGGCCGTGGTCACCCCGTTCACCGAGACCGGCGAGCTCGACACCGCGACCCTGCACGCGTTGATCGAGCAGTATGCCGATCGCGGCATGCACGGGGTGGTGGTCAACGGAACCTGCGGCGAATGGTTCTCGCAGAGCGTCGAGGAGCGCAAGGCGGTCGCCGAGACCGCGGTCGCCGCGGCGGCGGGCCGGATGCGGGTGCTGATCGGCTGCACCTCGAACCGTGCCGAGAACGTGCGCGACCTGGCTTCCCACGCGCTGGGTGCGGGCGCCGACGGCGTGCTCGCCTCGCCGCCGCCGTACATCAAGCTGTTCCCGGATGAGGTGATCACCTGGTACGAGGAGATCAGCGACCTGGTGCGGGCGCCCCTGGTGGTCTACAACTGGCCGCACGGCACGGGCGTCGACATCGACAGCGACCTGGCCGATCGGCTCGCCGACATCGACTCGGTCGTGGCGATCAAGGACAGCACCCCGAACGCCGACCAGTTCTTCGAGACCTCGCGCCGGGTGCGCGACCGGGTGCGCGTGTTCGGGCCGTACATGTCGGTGCGCGGCGTCGAGGTGCTGAAGACCGAGGGTGGTGACGGCTTCGTCGGCGGTGGGTCGCTCAACGGCCGTCCCGATTCTCAGTTCTGGGAGGACTACTGGGCCGGCGACTTCGCCGCCCTCGAGGAGTACGCGGTGAAGGCCGACCGTCTCTTCCCGAAGCTGTGGCTGCCGGGCGGCTGGGCGGGCATCTACGGCTCGTACCAGGCGCAGCTGAAAGAGCTGATGCGGATGCTGGGGCAGCCGGCCGGGCACGTGCGCCATCCGCGCCTTCCGGTCACCGATCCCGAGAAGCTGGCGATCCTGCGCGCCGTCCTCATCGAGGAGGGACTGCTCACCCCGGACGGGGTTCCCGCATGAGCACCGGGCGGGTGCCCGGTCACGGGCTCGAGCGCGGCGGCGCCGTACGCATCGTGATCGACGGCAGCCCGGCGGAGGCGTTCGAGGGCGAGACCGTCGCCGCGGCCGTCATGGCCGACCGCGGGCTCGAACTGCGGCAGACCGAGCAGCATGATCCGCGCGGCTACTTCTGCGGCATGGGCGTCTGCTTCGACTGCGTGATGATCGTCGACGGGGTGCCGAACACCCGCACCTGCGTCACCTGGGTGCGCGAGGGCATGACGGTCGAGCGCCAGACCGGCGCGGCCTCGGCCGACTGACCCCCCGGTCAGCCGATCCGGTCGCTCAGGACAACCCGCCGCGGAACTTCGCGCGGTCGTACTGCCACGGCCACTCCAGCTCTCCGCCGAGTTCTGCCGACGCGTGCAGCGCCAGCATCGGATCGCGCAGGAACTGGCGGGCGACGTACACCACGTCGGTGTCGCCGGCGGCGATCGCCGACTCGGCCTGCTCGGGTGTGGTGATGAGTCCGGCGACGCCGACGGGCACCGACACCGCCTGCCGGATCTCGCGCGACAACGGCTGCTGGTAGCCGGGGAACGACGGGATCTGCTGGCGCGGGTCGTTGCCGCCGGAGGACACGCTGATCAGGTCGGCGCCCTCGATGTCGTGCAGGGCCGCGATGGTGTCGTCGACCGTGACGCCGTCGGGCACCCACTCCGTGGCCGAGACCCGCAGTACCAGAGGCATCTTCGGCGGAATCACGGCGCGGACCGCGGCGACCACCTCACGGGTGAGCCGTGCCCGGCCGTGCACGTCGCCGCCGTACTCGTCGGTGCGCCGGTTCGAGGTGGGCGAGAGGAACTGGCCGAGCAGGTAGCCGTGCGCGGCGTGCACCTCGATCACGTCGAACCCGGCGGCGAGGGCGCGTTTCGCGGCGGCGACGAAGTCGTCGATGACCTTCCGGATGCCGTCATGGTCGAGCGCGGCGGGCACCGTGAACTCGCCGTACGCGACGTCCGAGGGGCCCACGGTGCGCCATCCGGACTCCTGCTCGGGCACGGAACCCCGCCCGCGGGTGGGCGGGAAGGTCGAGGCTTTGCGGCCGGCGTGCGCCAGCTGAATGCCGATGTAGCTGTCCATCCGGTGGGCGAAGTCGACCACCCGGCGCCAGCCTTCGGTGTGCTCGTCCTTCCAGATGCCGGCGTCATCCGGCGTGATCCGGCCCTCGGGCGACACGGAGGTGGCCTCGGTCATGATCAGGCCGGCACGGCCGATCGCGAAGCCGCCGAGGTGCACGAGATGCCAGTCGTTGGGCATGCCGTCCACCGAGGAGTACATGCACATGGGGGCGACCCAGAGCCGGTGGGGGAAGGTGAGGCCGTTGACGGTGATGGGCTGGAAGAGGTGGGGTGTGGGATTCATTCGTATGTCTTGCGTCGGTTCATCAGCGACAGGTCTGCGCTGATCTTGGCGGTGGCGTCGAGCAGTTGCGGCAGGTATTCCTCGATCAGCTGCTCGGCGGAAACGCGGGAGGTGGAGACGGAGACGTTGACGGCGCTCACGTAGTGGCCGTCCGCCCCGATGACCGGTGCCGCCACGGAGCGGGCGCCGAGGTCGACCTCCTGGTTGTTCAGCGACCAGCCCTGCTCGCGCACCTGGGCGATGCGGTCGCGCAGTTCGGCCTCGTCGGTGATCGTCGCGGGCGACAGCTTCTCGCGCGGGTACTTCTCGAAGAACTCGTCGAGCTTGTCGGCCGAGAACTCCGAGATCAGCACGCGGCCGGTGGAGGTGCAGAACGCCGGCAGTCGGCGTCCGATGCCGAGGCGGATCGGCATGATCGTGTCGGCGGCGGCACGGGCCACGTAGACCACATCGCCGTCGTCGTACTCGCACGCCGACACCGACTCGCCGATGCGGGCGGAGAGCCGGCGCAGCTGATCCTGGGTCACGTCGATGTTCGAGGAGGAGGACAGGAACGCGTAGCCGAGGTCGAGCACGCGGGGCCGCAGGTAGAACCGGTTGCGTCGGCTGCCGACGTACCCGAGCACCTCGAGGGTCAGCAGCGCCCGCCGCACCGATGCGCGGCTGAGGTTGGTGATCTTGGCCACGTCGGCCAGCGAGAGCATGTCCTGCTCGTTCGAGAACGCACGGATGACCGCCAGTCCCCGGTCCAGAGACTGGATGAACTCACCCGACTTGCGCGGGTTCTCCGCATCCGACATCCGCCGCCCCTTGTCAGCTCGTCCTGAGGTCGAGCAACGATATCAACGCACGTCCGTTCGCGATCCGCACGGCGTCACAGAATGCCTTCGATGCAGATGTACTTCAGGTCGATGTACTCCTCGATGCCGTGCAGCGAGCCCTCGCGGCCGATGCCCGACTGCTTCACCCCGCCGAACGGGGCGCCCTCGTAGGAGATGAGCCCGGTGTTCACACCCACCACGCCGACCTCGAGCGCCTCGGCGACGCGGGTGATGCGGCCGATGTCGCGGCTGAAGAAGTACCCGGCGAGACCGAACTCGGTGTCGTTGGCCATCGCGACAGCCTCGTCCTCGGTCGAGAACTTGAACACCGGGGCGAGGGGGCCGAAGGTCTCCTCCCGCGCGACCAGCATGTCGGGGGTGGCACCGGTGACCAGCGTCGGGGAGAAGAAGGTGCCGCCGAGGTCGCTGATGCCGCCACCGGTGACGACGGTGCCGCCCTTGGCGACGGCGTCGTCGATGTGCGACACCACCTTGTCGACCGCGGCCTGGGTGATCAGCGGCCCCTGCTGGGTCGACGGGTCGCGCCCGTCGCCCACCTTCAGGTCGGCGACCGCGCGCGCGAGCGCCTCGACGAACCGGTCGTGGATGCCCTCCTGCACGTAGATCCGGTTCGCGCACACGCAGGTCTGCCCGGCGTTGCGGAACTTCGAATCGATCGTGCCCTTCACGGCGGTGTCGATGTCGGCGTCGTCGAACACGATCAGCGGGGCGTTGCCCCCGAGCTCGAGAGCGAGGCGCTTGATCGTGCCCGCGGACTGGGCCATCAGCGTGCGCCCGACCTCGGTCGACCCGGTGAAGCTGATGGTGCGCACCAGCGGGTGGCTGGTCAGGACGCCGCCGATCATCGACCCGGAGCCGTTCACCACGCTCAGCACGCCGGGCGGGATGCCCGCCTCCTCGGCGAGAGCGACCAGGGCGAACGCCGACAGCGGCGTCTCGCTCGCGGGCTTGATGACCATCGAGCAGCCCGCTGCGAGGGCGGGCGAGGCCTTCCGCAGGATCATGGCCGCCGGGAAGTTCCACGGGGTGATCGCGGCGGTGACGCCAACGGCGCTGCGGATGGTCGACATCCGCCGGTTCGGATTGTTGGTCGGAATGGTCTCGCCGTAGAGGCGCTTCGACTCCTCGGCGAACCACTCGATGAAACCGGCACCGTAGAGCACCTCGCCCTTGGCCTCGGCGAGCGGCTTGCCCTGCTCGGCGGTGAGGATCTCGGCGAGCTCGTCGGCCCGCTCGACCACCAGGTCGTACCACCGGCGCAGCACCTTGGCCCGCTGCGGCGCGGGCACCTTGGACCAGCTGCGGAACGCCTCATGCGCGGCCTCGACCGCCGCTTCGACGTCGGCGGCGGTGGCGACCGCGACCTCGACGATCACCTCTCCGGTGGCCGGATCGGTGACCGGTTTGGTCTCGCCCGTCGACCCGTCGCGCCACTGCCCGCCGAAGTAGAGCTGAGTGCGCAGCAAAGTGGTGTCGAGGCGTTCGCGAGGGATGGTGGCCATGAACCCAGCATAGGAGGTATTGTGCGATTTGCGACCACTAGTGCGTCAGGCGAACAATTCGGAGAATCGACACCCCATGCAGATCCAGGAGACGGACCGGAAGTTCCTCTTCCATCCCATGACCAACTTGGCCGCTCACGACAAGAGCGGCCCGCCCATGACCATCGTGAAAGGTCAGGGCGCGACGGTCACCGACAGCACCGGGCGCGACTACCTCGACGCGATGGCCGGGCTGTGGTGCGTGAACGTCGGGTACTCGCACCCCGACATGGCCGAGGCGCTGCGCGCGCAGGCCCTCACGCTGCCCTACTTCCACGCGTTCTCCTCGATGGGCACCGATCTGCCGGCCCGCCTTTCCGAGCGGCTGATCGGCATGGCGCCGGTGCCGATGAGCAAGGTCTTCTACGGCAACTCCGGCTCCGACGCCAACGACACCCAGGCCAAGCTCGTCTGGTACTACAACAACGTCCTCGGGCGCCCGCAGAAGAAGAAGATCATCTCGCGCCGCCGCGGCTACCACGGCGTCACCGTGATGTCGGGCGGCCTCACCGGGCTGAAGAACCTGCACGACGGCTTCGACCTTCCGCTGCCGATGATCCGCCACGTCCGCCCCCCGCACCGGCTGTGGGAGCGCGAGCCCGGCCAGACCGACGAGCAGTTCGTCGCATCGCTCGTCACCGAAATCGAGCGCCTCATCATCAACGAGGGCCCCGAGACGGTCGCCGCGATGATCGCCGAGCCCGTCATGGCGGCCGGCGGCGTCATCGTGCCCCCCGAGACCTACTTCCCGCAGGTGCAGCAGGTGCTCGACCGCTACGACGTGCTGCTCATCGCCGACGAGGTCGTCAACGGCTTCGGGCGCCTCGGCGTGCCCTTCGGCAGCGACGCGATGGGCATGAAGCCCGACCTGATGACCGTCGCGAAGGGCATCACCAGCGCCTACATCCCGCTCTCCGCCGTGCTGGTCAGCGAGAAGGTGTGGTCGGTACTGCTCGACGGCTCGGCGAAGTACGGCAGCTTCGGGCACGGGTACACCTACTCCGCGCACCCGCTCGCGGCCGCCGCGGCCATGGCGAACCTCGACATCATCGAACGCGACGGTCTGATCGCGCAGGTGGCGTCGAAGGGTGAACTGCTGCACCGCCTGCTGCACGAGAGCTTCGACGACCACCCGAACGTCGCCGAAGTGCGTGGCATGGGCCTCATGGCCGCCGTCGAGTTCGTCGAATCGCGCGAACCGCTGCGCGGATTCGCCACGCAGGGGGCCTTCGCCACCGCCGTCACACGCGCCGCTCTCGAGCAGGGCGTGATCACGCGCGCGCTGCCCGCCGCCGACACCGTGTCGTTCTCGCCGCCGTTCGTGACCACCGAGGACGAACTCGCGCGCATGGTCGCGGGAGTGCGTGCCGCCGTCGACGTCGCGGTGGCCCAGCAGGCGAAGGCGTAGCCGCGGTGTACCGCATCGGCGTGCTGCTGAATCCTGTCGCGGGGTTCGGCGGGGCGCTCGCCATGCACGGCACCGACGGGCTGCCGGATGAGCGGTTCGCCGAGGCGGTGACGGCGGGGCACGCGGCGCGCCGGCTGGTGCGTGCGATGGAGCGATTCCGGGATGCCGGGATCGACGCCGACATCGTGTCCGCACCCGGGATGCTGGGCGCGTCTGCGCTCGGCGAGGCCGGCATCCGCGCGCGTTCGATCGACCTGCCGGAGCCGACCCGCAGCACCCGTCTCGACACCATCGCCGCGGCGCGCGCCCTCGCCGCCGCCGGGGTCGACGTGCTGGTCTTCGCCGGCGGCGACGGCACCGCCACCGACATCGCCGAGGCGGTCGGAACAGCGCTGCCGGTGATCGGTGTGCCGTCGGGCGTGAAGATGCACTCCGAGGTGTTCGCCCGCTCGCCCGAGAGCGCCGGGCGGCTGCTGGCCGACGCGGCCGCCGGGCGCGCCCGTGCCGAGCCCGCCGAGGTGCTCGACGTCGGACCGGATGACCGCACCGGCGTCGTCGGGATGCTGCGGGCGCTGCGTTCGGCCGAAGTGCTGCAGGGCGCCAAGCGGATCACCCGCGCGGGATCGTCGGCGGCCGAGGCGCGCGCGATCGCCCGTGAACTCGTGGCCGCGTCGCCCGGCGCCACCTGGATCGTGGGGCCCGGAGCGACCGCCGGCGCCGTCGCCGAAGAACTGGGCTTCGTGCCCACCCTGCGCGGTGTCGACGTGCGGCACCCGTCGGGCGACATCGAACTCGACGTGACCGAGCAGCGCCTCGCCGAGGTCGCCCGCTCGAGCACCGCCCGGCTCGTGCTCGGGGTGGTCGGCGGCCAGGGGTTCCTGCTCGGCCGGGGCAACCAGCAACTGAGCCCCCGCGTCATCGATTCTCTCGGCGCCGAGCGCGTCGACATCGTCGCGACGAACGAGAAGGTCGCGGGCCTGTTCCCGGCCGAACTGTTCGTCGACGCCGAGCAGCCGGTCTCGCTGCTCGGATACCGCCGGGTGCGCATCGGCGCCCGGCACAGCACCGTGATGAAGGTGAGGGCGGCATGAGCGCGCACCCGGCAGCGCATCCGACAGCGCATCCGTACATGGCCAACTCGGCCCCCGACAGCAAGCAGGCGTTGCTCGACGCCGTCGGCGTCGCCGACGCCGAGCCGCTGTTCGCGCAGATCCCCGCGGACCACCGCTCCGATGCGCTGATCGAGCAGCGGCCCGGGATCCGCTCGGAGCAGCAGCTGCGCCGGATGCTGGAGGGGCGCCTCCGCGGCGGCATCTCCACCGACACCCACCTGTCGTTCCTCGGCGGCGGGTACTGGAAGCACGGGATCCCGGCGCTGTGCGACGAGATCGCCAGCCGCCCCGAGCTGTCGCTCTCGGTCTGGGGCACCCCCAGCTCGGACCACGGGCGCAACCAGATCTGGTTCGAATGGGCCTCGCAGCTGGGCGCCCTGCTCGACCTCGACTTCGTCGGCCTGCCGGTCTACAGCTGGGGCTGCGCCGCCGGACACGCGCTGCGCATGGCGGCACGTCTCACCGGGCGCTCGGTGGTCGTCGTGCCGTCGAACCTCGACCGTGAACGCCGCCTCGTGATCGACACCTACTGCGGCTACCGCGAGCTCACCGGGGCGCTCACCGTGCGCGAGGTGGCGGTGGATGCCGCGACCGGCACGATCCTGCCCGCCGCGCTCGCCGAGGTGCTCGACGACCAGGTCGCGGCCGTCTACCTCGAGACCCCGAACTCGTGGGGTGTCATCGAGACCGCGATGGCCGACCTGATCGCGGCCGCGCACCAGCACGGTGCCGAGGTCATCGTCGGTGTCGACCCGATCTCGCTCGGCGCGCTCGCCTCGCCCGCATCCTCGGGTGCCGACATCCTCGTCGGGTCGCTGCAGCCCATGGGCATCCCGCTGTACGCCGGCGGGGGCGTCGGCGGGTTCATCGCCTCGCGCGACGAGGAGCGCTACGCGCGGCAGTTCCCCACCCTGCAGGTCAGCATCGCGCCGACCCGGGTCGAGGGGCAGCACGCCTTCGGCCTCACCCTGTTCGAGCAGAGCTCGTACGGCTCGCGCGAACTCGGCAACGACTGGACCGGCAACTCGGTCTACCTCTGGACGGTGCGCAACGCCGTGTTCCTGGCTCTCCTCGGCCCCGCCGGCATGCGCGAACTGGCCGAGACGGTGGTCGCCAACGCCCGGCAGTCGGCCCGGCTGATCGCCGAACTGCCCGGCGTCAGCGTGCGCTACGCCGACGGCATCTTCAAGGAGTTCATCGTCGACTTCAGCGCCACCGGCAAGAGCGTGGCCGAGATCAACGCCGGGCTGCTCGAGCGCGGCATCCTCGGCGGGCACGACCTCTCGGGCACCCACGACGGCCTGGACGGCTGCGCCCTCTACTGCGTGACCGAGGGGGTCACCGAGGACGACATCCGAGAACTCACCGCCGCGCTGAAGGAGGTGCTGGCATGACCATCCGCCGCTACCACTCCGCCTCCTGGGACGAAGGCGTCGTCTACGAGCTGGGAGCCGCCGGTCGCCGCGGCGTCGTGCCCCCGGCATCCTGGGCCCCCGCGGCCGACCTGCCGGATGGCGTGCGCCGCGCGGCCGACGCCGACCTGCCGGAGCTGGCCGAATACGAGGTGCGCCGCCACTACAGCCACCTCGCCCAGCAGACCCTCGGGATGATGGGGGTCAGCCTGTTCGGCACCTGCACCATGAAGCACAACCCGACGCTCAACGAGCAGATCGTCGCCCGGCCCGAGGTCGCCGGGGTGCACCCCCGGCAGGATGCGTCGACGTTCCCGGGCCTGCTCGGCATCGTGCACGACCTCGAGGACGAGCTGAAGAACCTCTCCGGGATGGCGGCGTTCAGCTTCCAGCCGGGCGGCGGCGCCGATGCCGCCTACCTCCACGCCGTCATCACGCGCGCCTACCACGCGTCGCGCGGCGAACTGGCTCAGCGCACGCAGGTGGTGACGACCGCGCAGGCGCACCCGTGCAATCCGGCCTCTGCCCACGCCGCCGGGTTCGAGGTGATCACGCTGCCGCTCGAAGAGGACGGCTACCCCTCGGTCGAGGCGCTGAAGGCGGTGATCGGCCCGCAGACCGCCGCGCTGATGCTGAACAACCCCGACGACATGGGCATCTACAACCCGCACATCAAGGAGTTCATCGACGCGGTGCACGAGGTCGGGGCGCTCGCGTTCTACGACCACGCGAACTTCAACGGGGTGATGACCCGGCTGCGCGCCCGCGAGCTCGGGTTCGACGCCTGCATGTTCATGCTGCACAAGACCTTCGGGGCGCCCAAGGGCGGCAACGGGCCGTCGGTCGGCGCCTACGGCTGCTCAGAGGAGCTGGCCCCGTTCCTGCCGGGCCCGCGCATCGTGAAGAACGGCGACGGCTACGAGCTGATCGAGCCCGCGCAGAGCGTGGGGCGGGTGCGCGAGTTCTTCGGCAACGTGCAGCAGCTGGTCAAGGCGTACTCGTGGACCCGCGCGATGGGAACCGACGGCCTGCGCGAAGCGGCCGACATCTCGGTGCTGGCCAACAACTACATGGAGAAGCGGCTGCTCGACATCCCCGGCGTGACAATCTCGTTCCCCGGCAAGGCGATGCCGCGGCTGGAGATGACCCGGTATTCGCTCGGCGAATGGTCCGCCGACACCGGCCTGTCGACTCTCGATGTGGAGAACCGGCTGCCCGACTTCGGCATCGACGCCTGGTGGACCTCGCACGAGCCGTGGATCGTGCCCGAGCCGTTCACGCCGGAAGCCGGCGAGATGTGGTCCAAAGAGGACATCGACGAGTGGATCGACGTCGTCGCCCACATCCTGGAGGAGGGCCGCACCGATCCCGAGATCGTGCGCACCGCACCGCACAATCAGGCGGTGGCGCAGATCGACGGCTCGGGGCTGAACGACCCCGACACCTGGGCGACCACCTGGGCTGCATACCGCCGCAAGCACGCGAGGCCCTGATGCGCTGGAGCCGGATGCTGACCGCGGTCGGCACGCATTCGGGCGGCGAGTACGCGCGCGTGGTCACCGGCGGCATCACCGATGTGCCGGGGAACACGATGCTCGACAAGCGCGACTGGTTCCGCGATCACGCCGACCACTACCGTCGTCGCCTGCTCTTCGAGCCGGTCGGTGGGGTGCTTCACGCCGCCGACGTCATCCTGCCCTCGAACCATCCAGAGGCGCAGTTCGGCTATGTGATCCTCGAGTCGACCGAGTACGCGGTGATGTCGGGCAGCAACACGATCAGCGTCGCGACGGTGCTGCTCGAGACCGGCATGGTCGAGATGGTCGAGCCGGTGACCGAGCTCGTGCTCGAATCGCCGGCCGGGCTCATCCGCCTGACCTGCCACTGCCGCGACGGCAAGGTGGTGAGCGTCGAGCTGGTCAACCAGCCGGCCTTCGTCTACCGCCTCGACGCGCCGCTCGAGGTGCCGGGATTCGGCACGCTGCGGGTCGACGTGGCCTGGGGCGGGATGGCCTACGTCCTGGCCGATTCGGTCGAACTGGGCTTCGCGATGACCGCCGACGAGGCGGGCGAGCTGTCGCGGGTGGGCGAGATCATCAAGGCCGCAGCGGTCGAGCAGTTGCCCGCGGTGCACCCGGTGCACCCCGAGTACGCCGGGATCACGCAGACCGAGATCATGGGCCCCCTCACCCGACGCGACGGCGGGCTGCACGCCCGCAACGCGGTCGTGGTGCGACCCGGCCGGCTCGACCGGTCGGCGTGCGGAACGGGCACCTCGGCGCGGCTCGCGGTGCTGCACGCCCGCGGCGAGATCGCGGTGGGCGAGCCGCTCGTGCACGAGTCGGTGCTGGGCTCGCAGTACACCGGCACCATCGTGTCGACGACCGAGGTGGGCGGGGTTCCGGCCGTGGTGCCGAGCATCGCCGGGCAGGCCTGGATCACCGACATCGCCCAGCTGGGCATCGACCCGACCGACCCGTTCCCCGAGGGCTACACGTTGTCCGACACCTGGGGGCCCACCGCCCCGCCGCTCTTCCCGGTGCCGGCATGATCGACAAGCGGGTCGCGTCGGTGACGGATGCGGTGGCCGGCATCGCCGACGGCGCCACCGTGATGATCGGCGGTTTCGGTCGCGCCGGTCAGCCGGTCGAGCTGATCGACGCTCTCATCGAGCAGGGCGCCTCCGACCTGGTGATCGTCAGCAACAACGCCGGCAACGGCGACGTGGGGCTCGCGGCGCTCATCGACCGCGGCCGGGTGCGCAAGATCATCTGCTCGTTCCCGCGGCAGAGCGACTCGTGGGTCTTCGACCGGTTCTTCCGCGAGGGGCGGATCGAGCTCGAGCTGGTTCCGCAGGGCAACCTGGCCGAGCGGATCCGCGCCGCAGGTGCGGGCATCGGAGCCTTCTACACCCCCACCGGGGTCGGCACACTGCTGGCCGAGGGCAAGGAGATCCGCGAGATCGACGGCCGCCGGTACGCGCTGGAGTACCCGATCTTCGCCGACGTGGCTCTGATCAGCGCTCGCCGCGCCGACCGCTGGGGCAACCTGGTCTACCGCGGCACGGCGCGCAACTTCGGCCCCATCATGGCGACGGCGGCGAGCACCACGGTGGCGCAGGTCGACGAGCTGGTCGAACTCGGTGAGCTCGACCCCGAGACCGTGGTCACGCCGGGCATCTTCGTCGACCGGGTCGTGGCGGTGGGCGAGCGGCCCTGGCTGCGCGACGGCGTCTTCGTCGGCGGCGTCGATCTGGAAGGCCGGCCGCTGTCATGACCACCCGTCTCAGCAGGACCGAGCTCGCCGCGCGCATCGCGGCCGACATCCCCGAGGGGTCGGTGGTGAACCTGGGCATCGGGGCACCCACCCTGGTCGCCGACTACCTGGCGGCGGGGGCCGAGATCATCCTCCACACCGAGAACGGCATGCTGGGCATGGGCCCGGCACCGGAGCCGGGCCGGGTCGATCCCGACCTGGTGAACGCGGGCAAGCAGGCGGTGACCGCCGTCGCGGGGGCATCGTTCTTCCACCACGCCGACTCGTTCGGCATGATGCGCGGGGGCCACCTCGACGTGTGTGTGCTGGGTGCGTTCCAGGTCGCCGAGAACGGTGACCTGGCGAACTGGTCCACCGGCGGCGAGGGGGCGATTCCCGCGGTCGGGGGCGCGATGGACCTGGCGATCGGCGCCCGTCGGGTCTACGTGATGACCGACCTGCTCACCCGCGAGGGCGCGTCGAAGCTGGTGGCTGCCTGCAGCTATCCGCTCACCGGTGTCGGCTGCGTGTCCCGGGTGTACACCGACCACGCGATCTTCGAGGTGACCGGCGAGGGCTTCGCGGTGCGCGAGGTGTTCGGCGACACCACCGTCGACGAACTGCGCGCACTGACCGGGCTCGACCTGGCCGACGCGACCCAGAAGGAGTAGCCGTGCCCGCCGCCCACATCTACGACGCCGTGCGCACCCCCTTCGGCCGGGCCGCGGGTGCCCTCTCCGGGGTGCGCCCCGATGACCTGGCCGCGGTCGTCATGCGTGCGGCGGTGGCTCGGACGGGGCTCGACCCGGCACGGATCGGCGATGTGATCTTCGGTGACGCGAACCAGTCGGGTGAGGACAACCGCAACGTCGCCCGCTTCGGCGCGCTGCTGGCCGGGTTCCCGCCCACGGTCACCGGTGTGACGGTCAACCGGTTGTGCGCCTCGTCGCTCGAGGCGGTGGTGCAGGCGTCCCGCATGATCGAGTCCGGTGACACCGACCTGGTGCTCGCCGGCGGCGTGGAGTCGATGAGCCGAGCACCCTACGTGGTCGAGAAGGCGGCGCGTCCCTGGCCCGCCACCGGCAACCCGACCATGTGGAACACCGCGATCGGGTGGCGGATGACGAATCCCGCGCTGCCGACGCATTGGACGATCTCGAACGGCGAAGCGGCCGAACTGGTCGCCCGCGAGTGGGGCATCTCCCGCGAGGACCAGGACCGCTACGCCGTCCGGTCGCATCAGCGCGCGGCCGCGGCGTGGGCCGACGGCGTGTTCGACGGCGAGATCGTCCAGGTCGAGGGACACGAACTCGCCCGCGACGAGGGCATCCGCGACCAGACCTCGCCCGAGGCGCTGGCGGCGCTTCCCGCGCTGTTCGCGCCCGGCGGCGAGGGCACGGTGACACCCGGCAACTCCTCGTCGATCAACGACGGCGCGTCGGCGGTGCTGATCGGGGCGGAGGGGGCCCTCGACACCGAACCCCTGGCCCGGATCACCGGCCGTGCGCTGAACGGTGTCACCCCGGAGCTGTTCCCGATCGCGCCCATCGAGGCGGCGAACCGGGCTCTCGCGCAGGCGGGCCGCTCGTGGGCCGATGTCGACCTGGTCGAGCTGAACGAGGCGTTCGCCTCGCAGAGCCTCGCCTGCATCGCGGGGTGGCCCGACCTCGACCCCGAACGCGTGAATGTGCACGGCGGGGCGCTGGCGATCGGTCATCCGCTCGGTGCGTCGGGCGGGCGCATCGTCGCACGCGCCGCGCACGAACTGGCGCGGCGAGGTTCCGGCGTGGCGGTCGTCGCGATCTGCATCGGCGTCGGCCAGGGCCTGGCGGTCGTGCTCGAGCGCTGACGCGCGACCCGGCGGATGTGACTCTTCACATCTGCGACCGATGGACCTCACGGCCCTCCCATAGTCGCCCGCGCCCATGATTGCTCGTCCCGATCGGTCGAGAGCGAGGCCGCGATGTCCCAGGCAGTCGCCGTCGCGCCGCGCCGGGAGTCCGGCCGCGCGGCGATACTGCGCCGGGGAACCGCGCCCGCGATCGGTGTGCTCGCGGCAGCGGTGACGCTGATCGGCGCCGGCACCCCCTCGTTCTGGGGCGATGAGGCGGCGAGCGTGCTGTCCGCGCGGCGCCCGCTCTGGTCGCTCTGGCAGGAGCTCGGCCAGGTCGACGCGGTGCACGGCGTGTACTACCTCTTCCTGCACGTCTGGATCCGCATCGCCGGCACCTCCGAGTTCGCCGTCCGGCTGCCCAGCGCCCTCGCGGCGGGTGCGGCCGTCGCCGGGGTCGTGGTCCTCGGCGGCATGCTGCTGAACCGACGGGTCGGCATCCTCGCGGGCTTGCTCATGCTGGCGCTGCCCGAGGTCACCCGCGTCGCCATCGAGGCGCGTTCGTACGCGTTCTCGATGGCGGCCGCCGTCTGGCTCACCGTGCTGCTGGTCGCGCTGGTACGCCGCGGTGAGAGGCGCCGGCGCTGGTGGGCGCTCTACGCCGCGGGCCTCGCGTTCGGCATCTACCTGTTCCTCTACGTCGGGTTGCTGATCCCCGTGCATCTGGTGGCGGTGGCGCTGCTCGCTGCCCGCGGCGACCGGATGCTGCGCACCTGGGCGCGCGCGGTCGCCGTCGCGCTCGTGCTGGCTCTCCCCATCGTGGTGGCCGGCATCGCGCAGGAACACCAGATCGCGTTCCTCGGGCGACGGGATTACGCCGGCGTCGAGGCCGTCGTGGTGCGGCAGTGGTTCCACAGTGTGCCGGTGGCGGTTCTGGCCTGGACGCTGATCCTCGCGGGGGTCGTGCTCACGCTGCGCCGGCGTGCGAGCCTCGCGGAGGGGCAGCCTGCGGCGCTGGCGGCGGTGCTGACGTGGGTGGTGCTTCCCACCGCGGTGCTGCTGATGGGCAACGCGTGGGTCACGCCGATGTACAACTTCCGGTACACCGGGCTGTCGCTGCCGGCGGTGGCTCTGGCGATGGCGATCGGTGCCGAGCGGCTGGGTGACCTGGCCCGCGGGAGGCGGGGCGGCATCCTGACCCCCGCCCTCGTCGTCGCCCTCGCTCTCGCGCTGGCGCTGCCGGTGTTCCTCACGCAACGCGGTCCGTTCGCGAAGGACGGCGGAGCGGATCTGCGGCAGACCGCCGCGGCGGTCGAGGCGATCGCACAGCCGGGCGACGCCGTGGTGTTCGATCAGACCGTCAAACCCAGCCGCCGTCCCCGGCTCGCGCTCGACCTGTATCCGGCCCGGTTCGCCGGCCTGGACGACATCGCCCTGCTCGCCCCGTACGCGCAGCGCGCGGCCCTGTGGGACCAGGTGGCACCCCTCGACCAGGCCGACCGGCACCTGGCCGAGCACCGCACCGTGGTCGCGGTCGAAGGCGACGGCAGTGCGTCGACCGACCTGCTGCACCTCGAGCGACTCGGGTTCGGTGTCATCACCGAACGGCACGTGCACCGCACCACCGTCTACCGCCTCGAGCGGGGCGCCCCGTGATCGGCATGGCGGGAGCGCGCGCGCTTGCCGGCCAGGCGGCCCGGTTCGGCGCGGTGGGTGGCGTCGGGTTCGTCGTGGATGTCGCGGTGTTCAACGCGCTGCTGGCGGCCGGCACCGCCGGTCACCTGCGGGGTGCCGCGGTGGTGGCCAAGGCCAGTTCGACCGTGGTCGCGATCGCGGTCAACTGGCTCGGCAACCGGTACTGGGCGTTCCGCGAGCATCGCCGCGACGACATCCTGCGCGAAGCGGTCGAGTTCGGGGTGGTGAGTCTCGCGGGGTCCGTGGTGACCCTGGCGTGCCTCGGGGTTTCGCACTACGTGCTGCACCTGACCAGCCCGCTCGCCGACAACGTCTCGGCCAACGTCGTGGGGCTCGCGCTCGGGTCGGCGGTGCGTTTCGTCGCATACCGCGGGTGGGTGTTCGCCGCACCCACCGCCCCGATACCGTAGCCCCATGCACCCCGCCGCCGGAGAGCGTGTCCTCATCCTCTCCGCGGGCGTGGGCGCCGGCCACAACAGCGCCGCCGCAGCCCTCGAGAAGGCCTGCGCGACCCGGTCCGACGTGGCCGAGGTCGGTGTGCTCGACGTGCTCGAGGTCAGCACGGGGCTCTACCGCGACCTGCTCGGCAAGGGCTATTTCGTACTCGTCGAGGGCGTGCCGTGGCTGGTGGAGTGGGGCTACGACGTCAGTGACCGGCCGTTCCGCAGCCGGGGGCTGCTCGACCCGTGGACGGCGGCGAACTCGCTCCCGACGGTGAGCGCCATCAAGAAGTTCCGGCCGACGGTGATCGTCTGCACCCACTTCCTGCCGGCGCAACTGGTGGCCAGCCTGGTGCTGCGGGGCGTGATCGACGCCAAGACCGCCGTCGTCACCACCGACTACGACTTCCAGGGACTGTGGCTGACGAGCGCGTTCCACGCCTTCTTCGTCGCCCGCGAGGAGGGGCGGGTGCAGTTGACCGCGCTGGGGCTGCCGGCCGACCGCGTCGCCGCCACCGGCATCCCGATCATCACCGCGGCCGACGCCCCGCCGCACCGCGACCCGAACCGCCCGGCGCAGCTGCTCATCTCGGCGGGTGCCTCGGGTGGCGACTACGCGACGGCGGTGGTGCGGCAGACCATGCACATGCGCTCGGACTTCACCGCCACCGTGGTGTGCGGGCGCAACGACGAGCTGCGCCAACGCATCGAGCAGCTGGTCGCACCCGCCGGCGACCGCTACCGGGTGCTCGGCTACACCTCCGAGATGCGCCAGCTGCTGCGCGACGCCGATCTGTTCATCGGCAAACCGGGCGGGCTATCCGCGTCCGAGTGCATGGCCGCGGGGCTGCCCATGGTGCTGGTCAACCCGATCCCCGGGCAGGAGGAGCGCAACGGCGACTACCTGATGGAGCAGGGCGCCGCGGTGCGCTGCAACACCCCCACGACGATCGGCTGGAAGATCGACGAGATCCTGCGCGAACCGGGCCGGCTGCAGCGCATGCAGGCGGCGGCGGCGCGGCTGGGCCGGCCGCAGGCGGCTCAGGATGTCATCACCGGTCTGCTGGACGGCGCGCCGCGTCCGCTGGTCGTCACCCGTGCCGCGCAGCGCTCCATCCTCGGAGCGAGCGAGCGGCGCCTCATCGCCAGCGACCTCACCGGCCCGACCTCGCTGGCGCACCTGGTCGATGCGACCGGCAGCACGGTGGCGGTGCTGCGAGTCTCGGAGGTGGTCGATCTGCACCGCCGTTTCGGTAGCGGCCCCACCGCGCTCGAACTGCGCCCGGAGGAGTCGCTCGTGCCGTTCCGCTGGGAGGGGCGGCGGCTGCTGCGCAGTGTGCTGCCCGGCGATGAGGCGCTGCGCGTCGAGGTGCACCCCCTGTCGAAGGCTCAGGCCGTCGGGCTCGACGCCTCGCCGGCCTGACGCAGCGGCACGGCCCCGGACCAGTCGTCCGGGTGACGCTGCGTCGCCACCAGCACCCACTCCCCGGGCCGCTCCGACCATTCCCGGGTGCCGGGGTCGCGCTGCCGCAGTGGCGTGAGGTCGAGGTCGACGGTGACCACCGCATCCGCACCCGGCTCCAGCCGCACCTTCCGGAAGCCGAGCAGCCGCGCGACCGGCCGTGCGCCCGCGGCGTCGGCGGCGTAGACCTGCACCACCGTCGAGCCGGCGCGGTCGCCGGTGTTGGTGACCTGCACGGAGGCGGTTCCGTCGATGTCGCCGACGCGGTGCTGCACCAGCCGGTGCTCGAACACGGTGTAGTTGAGGCCGTGGCCGAACGGGTACGCCGCCACGTTGCCGTCGGCGTCGAGACCCCGCTGACCCCATCGGTCGTCGTAGACGACGGTCGTCGCGGTGTGGTCGAAACGCGGCAGATGGTCGGCGGTGGTCGGGATGACGAACGGCAGCCGGCCACCCGGGTCGGCGGCGCCGGTCAGCACGTCGGCGAGGGCCCGGCCGCCCTCCATTCCGCCGTACCAGGCCATGAGCAGCGCCGGCACGTCGGCGTCCCACGGCTCCGTCAGGATCGCGCTGCCACCCACCAGCACCACCACGGTGCGCGGGTTGGCGGCCGTCACGGCGCGGATCAGCTCGATGTCGCCGCGGCGCAGCTCGAGCGTGCGGCGGTCGCCGCCCCGCACGAAGCGCGACGCGAACCGCGCGAACGCGACGAGCGGCGCGCGCAGCGGCCCGGAGCGGAAGATGCGCCCGAGCACCGCGACCTCGATGTCTTCGGTGATCACCGACTCGCCCTCGTCATGCTCGTCGAGCCCGACGACGACGACCGCGGCATCCGCCCCCTCGGCCGCCGTGGCGGCTGCGCGGGCGCTCCTGCCGCGAGGAGTGATGATCTCTGCCTGGGGCAGCGCCTCGCGCAGTCCGTCGAGCGGTGAGCTCGTCGACGGCGGCCGCACCCGCGACGAGCCGTGGTCGCCGAGGTTGTCGCTGTGGGCGAGCCGGCCGACGACCGCGACGCGGCGGATGCCGGGGTCGAGCGGCAGCAGGGGGGCACCCCGCACGGGCTCGTTCTTCAGCAGCACGACCGACTCGGCGGCGACCTCGCGGGCGAGTGCGCGATGCGCGGGGGACGCGACGTCGGTGGCGTCGGGGGTGTGCGGGTCGCGGATCGCGGCGTGCGCGACGGTGCTGCGCAGGATGCGCCGCGCCGACCGCAGGATCGTGTCGCGCGGCAGGTCGCCGGTGCGCACCGCCCACGGCAGCTGACGGGCACGCAGCAGCCGCAGCGGCATCTCCACATCCATGCCCGCCTCGAGGCTGGCCACACCGTCGTGGGTGCCGAAGACCCAGTCGCTGGTCACGAACCCGGCGAACCCCCACTCGTCGCGCAGCACCTCGGTGAGCAGCTCGTGGTTGAGGTCCATGTAGCGACCGCGCACCCGGTTGTAGGCGCTCATCACCGAGTCGACCCCGGCATCCACCGTCGCTTTGAAGTGCGGCAGATACACCTCGTGCAGTGCGTGGTCGTCGACGAGCACGTCGACCTCGAACCGCCGGTTCTCCATCGAGTTCAGCGCGAAATGTTTGACGCACGCCATCACGTTGGCGCGCAGGCCGCGGGTCATCGCGGCGCCCATCCGCCCGGTGAGCACCGAGTCCTCGCCGTAGCATTCCTGGGCGCGACCCCAGGCCGGATGGTGCAGCAGGTTCACGCACACCGAGGCCGAGTAGTTGGCGTCGCGGGCACGGGTCTCCAGCCCGATGGCGTGGCCGACGCGCTGCTCGAGGTCCGGATCCCAGGTGGCGGCCCGCGCCATCGACACCGGGAAGGCGGTGGAGCGCCCGATCACCACGCCGCGTGCGCCGTCGCTGAACCGGATGCCGGGGATGCCCAGGCGAGGCACCGCACCCGCCACGAACGGCCGGCGGCCGAGCAGGAACGGGATGAGCAGCAGCCGGCGCCGCGGCGAGTCGCCGTCGAGCAGGCGCAGCAGTTCGTCGTCGTTCAGTTCGCCGATGAGGCGCTCGGCGGCGTCATCGGCGCTCAGCTCACCCGCGGCGACCGCACGCACGAGCTCGTCGTAGCGGGTGGCGGATGCTGCGGCGGGCATGGTGCAATTCTCGCCCTGTCGGGGCGCCGCATCGTGCGCGGCGGGCGTGTCACCCCGCGTCGCGCTCGCCGACGCCCGCGACGCGCACGATACCGGCCCGCGACCGCACGCCCCACCGGCGCATGATCTCGGCGACGTGCTTCTCGACGGTGCTCACGCTGATTCCGAGCGAGTCGGCGATCTCGCGGTTGCCCGCGCCTCCCACGACCAGCGCCACGATCTCGTTCTGACGCGCCGTCAGCGGAGTGGCGCCGGGGGGATCGGGCGAGGCCAGCGCGATCGCGACGCCGGCGCGTGTCGGCACGCCGAACGCGTGCAGGATGCGTGACGTGTGCATGCGCACGGTGTGACTCGACAGGAAGAGCGCCTTCGCGATCTCCACGTTCGTCAGCCCCTCGGCCAGCAGCACCGCGACCTCGCGCTCCCGTGCCGACAGGCCCTGCCATCCGCGGGCCGGATCGGGGGGCAGTCGGCGCCCGACCGTGCGCAGCTCCTTGGCGGCGGAGCGCAGGTATGCCTTGTGGCCGCTCGCCCGGGCCAGCACGGCCCCGTCCGCGAGATCTCGTGCCGCCGATCCGCCTCCGGTGGCCATGATCCGCGCCCGGGCGAGGATGATGTCAGCCTCCGCCGACTCGATCGCACGCCCGTCCTGCTCCGCTCGCCGGCGAGCAGCCTCCGCGAACCCGATGGCCGTCTCCGCGTTCTCGCCGAGCAGGGCGACCCGTGCCCGCATGCGCGCGACCGTCGATATGGCGATCGGGTGCTCCTCCAGAGGCAGTGCCCGGCTGAGCCAGGCCGCCGCCGCATCGGCATCCCCGGCGTCCGCAGCCGCCGCGACCAGCAGTTCCAGGCCCAGGGCGCGGTCGATGACCCGCAGTCCGTCCAGTTCGGGCCCGCCGCCGGCGCTGAGCAGCAGGCGCACGGCGCGCGGCAGATCGCCGAGCGCGACGGCGCCGTAGGCGGCGAGGACGAAGCAGCCACGGGTCACCATGTCGACGGGAGCCACCCCGTGATCCTCGACCAGCTCGACGATCGCGCGCGTCTCGCGTCGGTCATCGGCGTTGCCGCGCACCAGGGCCGCCACCGCACGGGCGAGCACCAACTCCAGAGGCGTCCCGGCATCCGCCACGGCCGCATCCACCACCTCACCGGCAGCAGCGATCTCGCCCGCGAACGTCAAGACCCGGGCCCGCACGATGCGCGAGAAGGTGACGAAGGGGTGATCCCGACAGCCGAAGATCGTGTCGGGTGGGTCGAGGTCGGCAAGCAGAGCGCTCGCGAGGTCGATCCGCGCACAGGCCAAGGCGGCCTCGACGACCAGGATGCCGAGGACGGGGGCGAATTCCTGGTCGACCGGCTGCGGATCGTCGCGGGCCGCCACCAGCACGTCGCCCCCGGTGCGCGGATCGGCCAGCCGCGGATCGGCGATCGCACTCGGGAACTGGGCGATCGCGAGCCCGGCGACCGCGCGGGCGAGGGTGAGCGCGGTCGGGTCGTGCGCCGTGGCGAGAGCTTCGGCGGCGTCGAGGGTCGCCTGCTCATCGCCGAGCCAGATGCCCTGCAGAGACGCCAGGCCGCGCCCGAACGCGCCGGCGCCGGTGTCTGCCCGAAGGCGTTCCGGGTCGCCGCTCATCAGGGCGCGGAGGACCCCGTCGGCGCGAAGCGCGCGGCTCATGTCGTCAGGCTAGCGACCCGTGGCACGATCCCACGGCGGACGGGGTTCCGCGGCTGTCGAATAAGCCGGAACCGCCATGGGGCGCCGACGCGGTCGCGGCTAACGTGCGGAGAATCCCTGACCGAAGGAGCCCCATGTCATCCTCACTCGTTCGTCACCGCGTGCTGCGCTCCGCATGCGTCGCCCTGCTCGCTGCGAGCCTCGCCGGGTGCGCCCCGGGAGCTGCGAGCAGCGGGTCGGGGGGCAGCGATTCGGGTGACTCGGGTGGCTCGGACGGGAGTGGGACCACCGGGGGCACCGGCGTCGTCGTCTCCGGCACCGGCACCTATGTGATCGGCGACGAGATTCCGCTCGGCGGGTTCCAGCTGCAGGGTGAGCCGGCGGACCAGCCGGAGGGCTGCACCTGGGCGATCCTCGATGCCGACGGCGGTGTCACGTTCCACGATCAGGGGTCGTACGTGTTCCTCACCGATATTCCCGAGGCCGTGACGTTCGAAACCAACGGGTGCCCCGACTGGGAGCAGTTCGAGTGAATACGACGCACCCGCCATACCGACGCGGGTGGCCGCCTTTCTAGGCTCCGACGTGCGGCACCGCGCCGTTCGAAGGAGGAGTCATGCGTCGAGTGCCAGCCCGTGTCCGTTCTGCCCGGGCAGGGCGTGCCGCAGCCTCCGTCGCCGGGCTGGCGATCGTGGTCGCCACGGTGTCGGTCGCCGCTCCCGCGCTGGCGTTCAGCGACCCTCCTCAACTGACCATCGCATCCGGCAACCCGGCCGCCGAGGACCTCGGCGGGCTGACCTTCTCGGGTGAGTGCCCCATCGGGAGCGACTCGGCGCAGCTGCGCTGGGACATCGGCACCGGGCCGTCGGTGGTGCCGGTCACCCTCGACGGCTCCGGCGCGTTCGCCGGGCTCGGGCCGTACTTCACCGGGGCGGCACCGGGCCTGGGGCTGGCGGTCACGCTCGACTGTCTGCAGGGAGCGACTTCACTCGGTGCCACGTTCGAGGACGCGCTCTACCCCGACCTGGGGGCGACGATCGGCGGCGCCTCGAGCCAGCCGCTCGATGTCGCGTTCGCCCCGACCTTCGATTGCGGCACGGCTGCGGCGACCTCGACCTTCACCTCCGCCTCGGTCACCCTGTACGACCCCAGCGACGTGCAACTCGATGTCGTCTCCGGCCTTCCGGTGCCGTCCGGCACCGGTTCGGGTCTGGGCACCCCGGCCTCGTACGGCCTGACGGTCGGCGACGTGGTCTCGCTCTACCTCAACTGCTTTGCGGAGTCGGGTGCCGCCCCGTTCGTGGCGGGGTACCGCAGTTACACGACGACGATCGCCACAGCTGCGGCGCCGGCCGGGCCGCCGACTCCAGCCGCAGGGGGTGGCGGCGGTGCCGCCCAGCTCGCGGCGACCGGTGGCGACTCGAGCATGAACCTGTTCACGGCGGCGCTCGCCGCGTTGCTGGTGACTCTGGGCGGCGGGCTCGTTCTGAGCGGCCGGCTTCGGCGTCGGCACGGCCTGCACCGACGGGGGTAACGCCGCGAGGGTCGTGATCGGGAGCGACTACGTTAGGTGCGATGAATGCCCGAGAGATCGGGGCAGCGCGTCGTCCCCGTCGGGGCCCCCGCCTCCACCCCGCGCAGATCATCTTCGGCGGCTTCGCCGCGGTCGTGCTCTTGGGCACGGGACTGCTCAGCCTGCCGATCGCGAAGGCCGGTCCCGGCGGCGCGACGTTCATGGAGGCGCTGTTCACCTCGGCCTCCGCCTTGTTCGTGACGGGCCACATCATCGTCGACACCCCGACGTACTGGAGCGGTTTCGGCCAAGCCGTGATTCTCGCGTTGATCCAGGTCGGCGGGCTGGGGGTCATGACCTTCGCCTCGTTCGTGGGCCTGATCGTGGTGCGTCGCCTGTCCTTCCGTGCCCGGCTCACCACGGCCGCCGAAGCGCACAGCCTGGGCCTGGACGACATCCGCTCTCTGGTGATCAGTGTCGTGCGTATCTCGGTGATCATCGAGGTGGCGGTGGCGGCGATCCTGGCGGTGCGGTTCGCCACGGCGTACGGCTTCTCGCCGCTCGAGGCGATCTGGCTCGGCGTGTTCCACGGGGTGTCCTCGTTCAACAACGCCGGCTTCTCGTTGTTCAGCGACAGCATCGTCGGGTTCGCCTCCGACCCCGTCGTGTCGCTGGTCATCTGCGTCTCGGTGATCCTCGGCGGCCTCGGATTCCCGGTGCTGCTGCAGTTGTTGAAGCATGGCCGTCGTCCCCGGCTGTGGAACATGAATACCCGCCTGGTGCTCGCGTTCACGGCGATCCTGCTGGTCGCCGGCACGGTCTACATCACCGCCATCGAGTGGAACAACCCCGCCACCCTCGGTGCGCTCGATCCCGGAGCACGCGTCCTCGCGGGGTTCTTCCAGTCGGTGCAGACGCGCACCTCGGGCTTCAACAGCGTCGACATCGGGTCATTGAACGGGGCGACGCTGCTGGGCATGGACGTGCTGATGTTCATCGGGGGAGGCCCGGCAGGAACGGCGGGCGGCATCAAGGTCACCACCTTCGGGGTGCTGCTGTTCATCCTGCTCGCCGAGGTGCGGGGGGATGGCGTGGTCAACGTCACCGGCAAGCGCCTGTCGCGCGCGGTGCATCGTCAGGCGATCGCCGTGGTCCTGGTGGCGGTGGGCGTGATCATCGTGGGCACCATCTCGATCATGCTGATCTCCGGATTCGACCTCGACCGGGTGCTGTTCGAGACGATCTCCGCGTTCTCGACGGTCGGGCTCTCGACCGGGATCACCGCCGCGCTGCCGATCCCCGCGCAGCTGGTGCTGGTTCTGCTGATGTTCGTCGGGCGGCTCGGCCCGATCACCTTCGCCACCGCCCTGGCGCTGCGGGAGCGTAGCGTTCTGTACCAACTGCCGAAAGAGAGGCCGATCATTGGCTAGCAAGAGCGCTCGAATGGGGGCTGCAGACTCGGTCGCGGTCATCGGGCTCGGACGGTTCGGGCGCGCCCTCGCGCTGGAACTCATGGACAGCGGGACCGAGGTGCTCGGGGTCGACAGCAGCGAGCAGATCGTCCAGGCCCTCAACGGCCAGCTGACCCACGTGGTGATGGCCGACTCCACCAGCGAGGACGCGCTGCGGCAGCTCTCGGTGCCCGAGTTCGACCGTGTCGTCGTCGCGATCGGGTCGGATATCCAGTCCAGCATCCTCACCACGTCCCTGCTGATGAGGCTCGGCGTGCAGCAGCTGTGGGCGAAGGCGGTCAGTGACGCGCACGGCCTCATCCTCGAGCAGCTCGGCGTGCCGCACGTGGTCTACCCCGAGAAGGACATGGGCAAGCGGGTCGCCCACCTCGTGCGCGGGTCCATGCAGGACTACCTGCAGATCGGCGACGATTTCGCGCTGGTGAAGACGCGTCCCGCCGAACGGTTCACGGGTAAGCCCCTCGGCGAGCTCGGCATCAGGACCAAGCACGGCGTGACCATCACCGCCGTGCACCGGCCCGACCAGCCGTGGGCCTACACGACCGCCGACACGGTGCTCAGCCCGGACGACATCATTCTGGTGACCGGGCCCACCGCGAAGGCGGAGGCGTTCAGTCAGCTGGGCTGAGGTGATCGGCTCAGGCGCGCTTCGCCATCCCGTCGATGCCGGCCTGATACGCCGCGGTCACGTCGTCGAGGAAGCGGTGGATGACCTCCATCTCGTGCGCCTCGTAGCGGGAGGTGCGACTGCTCATGTCGATGATCAGCGGCATGAGGCGCTCGGTGGCGGTGCGAATGGAGGCGGGCTCGGGCGCGATCCGTACACTGCGTCCGTCTCCGTCGGAGGCTTCGCGGTGGGCGTGGCCGGTGCTCTCGAGGCGTTTGATGACGCCGGTGATGGCGCCGGGGGTGAGCCCGAGACGCTCCGCCAACTCTGACGGGGTGAGCGGACCCTCGCGCATGAGATGCTCCATGGCCTCCAGGGCGCTGAAGTTGAGGTCGAGCGACCGGGCCAGCAGGGCGCGAAAACGCTCATCGAGTGCCGAGATCGCGCGCAGCTGGTCGGCGTAGCGCGGCGGCGAAGCGGGCATATCCACGTCTCCATTGTGCATCGCAAACAATTTTAGTTACAGTACTAAATCGTGCGCAGAGTTCTTCAGGCCCTCGTGTCCAGCCGACTGTCCTCGTGGATCACCCTCGGGGTGGCCATCCTCATCTCCGGAGCGGCTTTCGGTCTCCTCTCCGGCCCGGCAAGCGACAGCTACCCGCAGGCGGGGCTTCCCGACGACGTGCAGTCGGCGCGGGTGAGCGCGCTGCTCGCCGAGGGGCCCGACGCCGACGCGACCGCGGCGCTGTTCGTGTTCGACCGCGAAGACGGCGCGAAGCTCAGCGACAGCGAGCTGGCGGCGGCGGCGGATGCTGCGGGCCGTCTCGCCGAGGAATCCACCGCCCCGCAGGCGGTGGCACCGATCCCGTCGGATGACGGCACCGCGGTGATCGTCACCGTTCCGCTCAACCAGGCCGACGTCGAGGACGACCTCGCCGGCACCGCTGATCAGCTGCGCACGATCGCCGGCGACGGCCTGCCCGACGGCATGCGCGCCCTGCTGACCGGTCCCGTCGGGTTCCAGGCCGACACCGCCAACGCGTTCGCCGGAGCCGACTTCCGGCTGCTGCTCATCACCGTCATCGTCGTCGGCGTGCTGCTCATCGTCACCTACCGCAGCCCGGTGCTCTGGATCGTGCCGCTGCTGACGGTGGGCATCGCCGACGGCCTCGCCCGCTTCGTGGTGACGGCGGCCGGCGACGCGATCGGGTTCACGATCGACCCCTCGATCTCGGGCATCCAATCGGTGCTCGTCTTCGGCGCCGGCACGAACTACGCCCTGCTGCTCGTCGCCCGGTACCGCGAAGAGCTGCTGCGCGAGAGCAACCGCTTCACCGCGATGCGCACCGCGGTCCGCGGCGCCGGTGCCGCGATCCTGGCCAGTGGCAGCACGGTGATCCTCTCGCTGCTGCTCCTGCTTCTCGGGTCGCTCGACAGCACCCGTGCCCTCGGCTTCGCGTGCGCGCTGGGCATCCTCATCGCGCTGGCCTTCGGTCTGCTCGTGCTCCCCGCCGCGCTCGTGGTCTGCGGTCGCGGCCTGTTCTGGCCGTTCGTGCCGCGCGTCGCGGCCGATGCCACCGGTGACAACGCGGCCCCGCACGGCATCTGGAGCCGCATCGGCACCGCGGCCTCGCGTCGCCCGATCGCGGTGATGGCCGGGTCGGTCGTCGTTCTCGCGGTGCTCGCGCTCGGCGGCCTCGGCTTCAAGGTCGGCCTGCCGCAGGTGGACCAGTTCGTCGGCAACCCCGAGTCGGCGCAGGCGCAGGATGTGCTCGAGCGCTCCTATCCGGCCGGACTCACCTCGCCCGCCGTGGTGCTCGCGCCCGACGCGGTCGCCGACGACGCGGCCAGCCTGATCGAGGGCACCGACGGTGTCGCCTCGGTGCGCCCCGGCGCGTCGTGGGACGGCCGCACCCAGTTGACGGTGACGCTCGACGCGGCGCCCCAGAGCGACGAGGCGTTCGCCACGATCGAGTCGCTGCGCACGGAGTTCTCCGACCGCGGCGGTGACCTCGCCGACACCCTGGTGGGCGGCGCCGACGCCACCGCCCTCGACGTGCGCGACGCGTCACTGCGGGATCAGCGCCTCATCCTGCCGCTGATCATCGCCGTCGTCTTCGGAATCCTGGCCCTGCTGCTGCGCTCGCTGGTCGCCCCGGTGGTGCTGATCGCGACGGTGCTGGCGACGTTCTTCGCGAGCATCGGCGCCTCGACCTGGATCTTCCAGAACATCCTGGGGTTCGCCGCGTTCGATACCAGCGTGGTGCTCTACGGGTTCCTGTTCCTCGTGGCGCTGGGCGTGGACTACAACATCTTCCTGGTGACGCGTGCCCGAGAAGAGCGCCTCAGCGGTGTCTCGACGAAGCAGGCGATGATCACCGCGGTGGGCACGACCGGTGCGGTGATCACCAGCGCCGGCATCCTGCTCGCGGCGGTGTTCGTGGTGCTCGGGGTGCTGCCGGTGGTCGCTCTGGCCCAGATCGGCGTGATCGTCTGCATCGGGGTGCTGCTCGACACGTTGCTGGTGCGCACGGTGCTGGTGCCCGCGATCGTGTTCCTGCTGGGCGACGCGTTCTGGTGGCCGGGTCTGTCGCGGGCGCTGACACGCACTCGGTAGAGTCCGAGCCATGCGACCCACCGCGTTCGAGCGGCACGTTCCCGCGCCATCCGTCATCGCCGAATCGTTGCGCGACACGCGCGACGCGGTCTTCTGGACCGAGGATGCGCCCGGCGAGCGGTTCCCGAAGCTGCGCGGCACGGTCGAGGCAGACCTGGCGGTCGTCGGCGGCGGGTACACCGGGCTGTGGACGGCGCTGCGGGCGAAGGAGCGCGATCCGGATGCCCGGGTCGTCGTGGTCGAGGCCCGCTCGGTCGGGTGGGCGGCATCGGGTCGCAACGGCGGTTTCGTCGAGGCCAGCCTCACCCACGGCGAGGAGAACGGCCGGCGACGCTGGCCGGAGGAGCTCGAGCAGCTCGACCGGTTGGGCATGCAGAACCTCGACGAGATCGAGGCCACCGTGCGCGACAGCGACTTCGAACGCACCGGCACCCTGAGCGTCGCGATCGAGCCGCATCAGCTCGAGTGGCTGGAGGGCGAGTCGACGCCCGACAGCGTGTTCCTCGACGGCGAGGCGGTGCGTCGCGAGCTCGACTCGCCGACGTATCTGGCGGGGCGCTGGGACCGGCGCACGACGGCGCTGGTGCATCCGGCGAAGCTGGCGAACGAGCTGGCTCGGCTGGCGCGTGACCGGGGCGTCGAGATCTTCGAGGACTCGCCGGTGCGGGCGGTGGCGGGCACCACGGTGCAGACGGCGGCGGGCCAGGTGCACGCGCGACAGGTGGCGTTGGCGACGAACGTGTTCCCGTCGCTGTTGAAGCGCAACCGGCTGATGACCGTGCCGGTGTACGACTACGTGCTCATGACCGAGCCGCTCAGCCCCGCGCAGCTGGCATCGATCGGCTGGAGCAACCGGCAGGGCCTGGCCGATCTGGCGAACCAGTTCCACTACTACCGGCTGACCGCCGACAACCGCATCCTGTTCGGCGGGTACGACGCGGTGTACCACTACGGCGGCCGGGTGCGCGAGCGGTACGAGAACCGCCCCGCGAGTCACCAGCGTCTGGCGAGCCACTTCTTCACCACGTTCCCGCAGCTCGAGGGGTTGCGCTTCAGTCACCGCTGGGCGGGCGCGATCGACACCTGCACGAGGTTCTGCGCGTTCTACGGCACCGCCCGCGGCGGCCAGGTCGCCTACGCTGCCGGGTTCACCGGGCTCGGGGTGGCGGCAACCCGCTTCGCCGCCGACGTGATGCTCGACCTCCTGGCGGGGGAGAGCACCGAGCGCACCGAACTGCGGATGGTGCGCGAGCGCCCCCTGCCGTTCCCGCCCGAGCCGGCGGCCGCAGTCGGCATCAACCTCACCCGCTGGTCACTGGATCGTGCCGATCACCGCGAGGGTCGCCGCAATCTGCTGCTCACGACGCTGGATGCTCTGGGACTGGGGTTCGATTCATGACCGCGTCCGATGACATCCGCCTCGCCCCCGGCGCCGCGGTCGACGCCGCAGCGCTGCCGCTGGAACGCGAGCCCTACGACCCCGCACAGGTCATCGCCGGCGCCCCCGAGACCGCCCTGCGCCCCCTCGGCACGCTCGGCGACCTCGAGGTCGGCATCTGGGAGATGACGCCCGGCACCGCCACCGACACCGAGGCCGACGAGGTCTTCGTCGTGCTGTCGGGTCGCGCGACGCTGCGTTTCGACAGCGTTCCGGATGCCGCCCCGCCCGCGCCGATCGAGTTGCGTCCCGGTGTGGTGGTGCGCCTTGTCGCCGGAATGCGCACCACGTGGATCGTGCACGAGACGCTGCGCAAGGTCTATCTGGCGTAGTCGTCGTCAGGCCCTCAGGATCTTCTCCAACGCCTTGCCCTTCGCCAGTTCGTCGACGACTTTGTCGAGGTAGCGGATCTTCTGCATCAGCGGATCCTCGATCGCTTCCACCCGGACGCCGCAGATCATCCCGGTGATCAGCGAGGCGTTCGGGTTGAGGTGCGCGTGATCGAAGAATTCGCGCATGCTTGCCCCCGAGGCGATCTCCTGCGCCAGATCCTTCTCGCCGAAGCCGGTCAGCCAGGCGATCGTCTGGTCGAGTTCGGCGCGGGTGCGCCCCTTTCGCTCGACCTTGGCGACGTACAGCGGGTACACGGATGCGAAGGCCATATCGAAGATCCGGCTCACATTCAGCATGGTACGGGGCAGGATGGACCCATGAGCGAGGACAAGAGCGAACACCGCGACGACCCGGGCCACAACGCGAGCGGCAGCCAGTCGGGCGGCTCGGCGCAGACGTGGGACTCGGTCGACTCCGGCATGTCGGAGGACGTGGAGAACAGTCTCACCGGCCAGGGCATCAGCGACCGCGAGACCACGGTCGAGGCCGACCGCACCGAGGAGTGACCGGGCGGTAGCCCTTACATTCCCCGAACACGGGGTTCACGCGAGCCGAACCCGCGTGCGTCATCGTGTCGGGCATGAAGAACTCATTCCGCGCGATCATCGCGACCACACTCACCAGCGCGGCGCTCGTCGCCGCCACCGCTCTCCCGGCATCCGCCCTGACCGTCTCGGCCAGCACGATCGACGGCGAGCCGGTCACTCTGACCGCCATCCAGAAGGCCGGCGCCGAGGCGACCGGCAAACGCATCGACGCCCTGACGACCGCTCTCACGCGGGTCGAGCGCAACGAGTCGCTCACCGAGGCCGACCGCACCACCATCACCGCGACCCTGCAGGCCGACCTCGACGCGATGCACACCCTGGCGAGCCAGATCGCCGCCGACACCACCCGCGTCGACGCGCTGACCCACTACCACCAGATCTTCACCGACTATCGGGTCTACGCGGTCGCGTTGCCGCAGGCGCTCTACGCCGCCGGTGCCGACCGGCTCACCGGTACCGCGCTGCCGCGACTGCAGAAGGCCTACGACGCCCTGGTGGCGAAGATCGGCGATTCCCCCACTGACGAGCAGCAGCGCTTGCTGGATGCCATGGCGGCCGACATCGCCGACGCCACCTCGGGTGCCGACGGGCTGGCCGCAGCATCCCTCGCCGTGACGCCCGCCGACTGGAACGCGGACCACGACGTGATGCGCGACATCCGCACCCGCCTGCACGACGCCATCCGCTCGGCCCGCGACGCCGCATCGGCGGGCCGCGACCTGGCGGAGACGCTGCGATGAGGCGGGTCGCGGTGGTGGCGCTCGCCGCGCTGGTCGCGACGAGTGCGCTGACCGGATGCGGGCGCATCGACGCCGGGACGGGCGCCGCCCCCGCGACGAGCGCCTCCACCCCCGCGGCGACGGACCCCGTCGACCTCGGTGACGTGCTCGCCGATCTCGACGCCGCCGGGGACGCGCTCGACGCGGCGGACGGCGACGCCGGTGCCGGGGACGACGCGGCACGCACCGACGACGCACCGTGACGGCGGCTGCGGTGGGCTTGAATGACTCCATGGAGGCCGATCGCGGACTGGTGGTGATCGTCGAGGACGAGCGCTCGATCAGCGACCTGCAGCGTCTCTACCTGACCCAGGCCGGCTTCGGGGTCCACGTGAGTGGCGACGGAGTCGCGGGCCTGGCGGACATCCGCCGGCTCGCGCCCGTCGCCGCCGTCGTCGACATCGGTCTTCCCGGTCTCGACGGCACCGAGGTCGTGCGGCGGCTGCGGGCCGAGCAGAACTGGGTGCCGATCGTGTTCGTCACGGCGCACGACTCCGAGCTCGACCGGGTGCTCGGCCTGGAGCTCGGCGCCGACGACTACCTCACCAAGCCGTTCTCCCCGCGGGAGCTCGTTGCCCGGGTGCGCGGCCTGGTCCGCCGCAGCACCCTGCCGACCGGACGCGCCGCACTCGCTCACGGTCGCATCGAACTCGATCCCGCGCAGCGGCGCGCCCGGGTCGACGGCGCCGAGGTGGGGCTGACCACCACCGAGTTCGATCTGCTCGCGCACCTGATGTCGCACCCGGATCAGGTGTTCACGCGCGAGCAGCTGCTCTCCGCCGTGTGGGGCGCCGCCCACTACGGCCAGACCCGCACCGTGGATGTGCACATCGCACAGCTGCGCGCGAAGCTGGGGGCGCCCGACCCGATCCGCACCGTCCGCGGGGTCGGCTACGGCATGGAGCCGGCCCGATGAGCCTGCGCCGCCGGGTGCTGCTCGCGACGCTCAGCGTCGCCCTCGTCGCCGTCGTGGTGACGGCGCTCGCAGCCCTGCAGTTGGTGCGATCGGCCGACACGGCCGCGACACGCGACCAGCTCGCGGTGCAGGCCGAGCGGCTGGCGAGTGCGCCCCGGGCGACCCGCACGGCGATCATCGAGGGCCTCTCCGGCCTCACCGACGGTCAGCTGCTCGTTGCACAGATCGGGCCGGCGGGTGAGGTCGCCGGATCCGCCGCCGGCATCGTGCCGAAGCGCGTGCTCGTCGCGGTGGCCGCCGGCCGCGACGCATCGACCACGGTGCGGTCGGGCGGGCAGACCTATCTGCTCGAGGCGCGGGCCACCGACGCCGGCGGGGTCGTCCTCGCCCAGCCGGCCGACCGGGTGCTCGGCATCGGCTCGGCGGTGTGGCCCCGGCTGCTGCTCGCGCTCGGCATCGGGCTGCTCGTCGCGGTGGTCGCCGCGGTGCTCCTCTCCCGACTGCTCGCCCGTCCACTCACCCGGTTGGCGACGGCCGCGCGCCGACTCGCCGCCGGCGAGCGCGACGTTCCGGTCGCCCGCAGCGACCTCGCCGAGGTGGCCGACGTCGAGGCCGCCCTGATCGCCCTGGATGCCGCGCTCGCCCGGTCGGAGGGCCGGCAGCGCGAGTTCCTGCTCTCGATCTCGCACGAGTTGCGCACGCCGCTCACCGCGATCCGCGGATACGCCGAGGCGCTCGCCGACGGCGTGGTCGCGCCGGCGGAGACGGCGGATGTCGGCCGCACGCTGGTGTCCGAATCGGATCGGCTCACCGCGTTCACCAGCGACCTGCTCGCACTGGCGCGTCTGGAGGCCGACGACTTCCCCCTCGACATCACGACCGTCGATCTGCGCGACGTGGTGAGCTCGGCGCTCGCGGTGTGGGCGGCGACCGCCGACGCGGGAGGGGTGCGGCTCACGCCCGAGCTGCCGCAGCATCCGGTCCGGGTTCGAGCGGATGCGGCGCGCGTGCGACAGGTGGTCGACGGTCTGCTGGAGAACGCGCTGCGGGTGAGTCCCCGCGGTTCCGAGATCCGGGTGGCGGTGGGTGCCTCGGCGGGCGACGCCGCTCTCGCGGTTGCCGACGGTGGCCCCGGCCTCACCCCGGACGACGCCGCGCGGGCCTTCGAACGCGGGCTGCTGCACGAGCGCTACCGGGGAGCCCGCCCGGTCGGCACGGGCCTCGGGCTCTCGATCGCCGCACGGCTGGTGGAGCGGATGGGCGGCCGCATCAGCGCTCACTCGGCGGTGGGTTCGGGTGCTGAGTTCCGTATCCGTCTGCCGCTCGCGGAAGACTGAGAGCGTGACGGACGAGACGCCGCCCGCGGACGACACGCGGCATCCGGGCGAGAAGCGCCCCGCGGAAACCCAGGAGGAGCGGGCGATGCGCACGATCCGGGCGATCTCTGCCGGCGGCGACCTGGCCGCCGAGACGCTGCAGCTGTCGAACGAATTCACCGACCGTCAGGTCGAGCGCATGAAACGCGTGCTGCGGCGACGCAGGAACTAGGCGGCCACAGCCGCGCGGCGCGACTCCTCGCGACCCGGACCCTCGGCGGGGATCCCGAACCCCTCGAGAGCGTTCTCGACGATCGTGAGCCCCTGCATTCCGGGCAGCTTGGCGATGT